>NZ_JBHYOP010000001.1:479740-1160933 GCF_042745235.1 Streptomyces sp. NPDC058796 | reverse complement strand
GTTGATAGGCCAGATATGGAAGCGCCGTAAGGTGTGGAGTTGACTGGTACTAATAGGCCGAGGGCTTGTCCTCAGTTGCTCGCGTCCACTGTGTTGGTTCTGAAACCACGAACAACCCCGTCCATGGTCACGGACGGTGCGGTTGAGAGTTTCATAGTGTTTCGGTGGTCATAGCGTAGGGGAAACGCCCGGTTACATTCCGAACCCGGAAGCTAAGCCTTACAGCGCCGATGGTACTGCAGGGGGGACCCTGTGGGAGAGTAGGACGCCGCCGAACAATTATTGCGAGAGAGCCCCGCACCGGGAACGGTGCGGGGCTTTCTGCATTTCAGGGGTAAGAACCGCTGGGGTGGCGGGGCGGGAGGGGCCCGCCGTTTCGCCGTTCACAGGCGTCCTGTCGCCTTGAGCTCCAGATAGGCGTCGGCCAGGGCCGGGGCCAGTTCGTCAGGGGTCGCGTCGACGACCGAGACCCCGTGCCGGCGGAGTTGCTCCGCGGTGCGGTACCGCTCTGCCTGTGCCTGCGCCGCCGCCGCGGCTCCATAGACGGCGTCCGTGTCCCCACGGGCCTTGGCCATCCGGGAGATGTGCGGATCGGCCACCGACGCCACGAGGACGGTGTGGCGCTGGGTGAGTTGCGGCAGGACGGGCAGGAGGCCCTCTTCGATCGGGGCCGCGTCGAGTGTGGTCAGGAGGACGATCAGGGAGCGTCGGGGGGCGGACCGGAGCGCGGTGGCGGTGAGACCGCGTGCGTCGGTCTCCACGAGCTCCGGTTCCAGGGTCGCCATCGTGTTGACCAGGGAAGGGAGTACGTCGCCCGCCGTGCGCCCCTGGACGAGGGCGCGTACGCGACGGTCGTATGCGAGAAGGTCGACGCGGTCGCCGGCGCGGGAGGCCAGTGCGGCCAGGAGCAGGGCGGCGTCCATGGACGCGTCGAGGCGCGGGGCGTCGCCGACGCGACCGGCGGAGGTGCGGCCGGTGTCGAGGACGAGCAGGATGTGCCGGTCACGTTCGGGGCGCCAGGTGCGTACGGCGACGGCGGACTGGCGGGCCGTGGCGCGCCAGTCGATGGAACGGGTGTCGTCCCCGGGGACGTACTCGCGCAGGCTGTCGAACTCCGTTCCCTGCCCACGGGTGAGCACGCTGGTGCGGCCGTCGAGTTCACGAAGGCGGGAGAGCTTGGAGGGGAGGTGCTTGCGGCTGGTGAAGGGAGGAAGGACACGCACCGTCCAGGGGACGCGGTGAGTGCCCTGGCGGGTGAAGAGGCCCAGGGGGCCGAAGGAGCGGATGGTGACCCGGTCGGCCTGCCGGTCGCCCCGGCGGGTCGGGCGCAGGCGGGTGGTGACGCGTCGGCGTTCACCGGCGGGCACCGTCACTCGGTGGCGGGAGGCCGCCGTCTCCGTGCCCCGCTGCCAGCTGCTGGGGGGCCAGGCGTCTCGCAGGTGGGCCCGGAGCGGGCGGCTGGACGGGTTGGTGACCGTCAGGGTGACGTCGGCGGTGTCGCCCAGGCGCGTCGAGGTGTCGCCGGAGCGGGTCAGGCGCAGGCGTCGTACGGGGGCGGCCAGAGCGAAGTCGCAGGCGCAGGCGACGGCGAGCGGACCGTTGACGGCGAGGATGCCGGTCCAGCTCGGGTCCCAGATGCCGACCGGGAGGGAGCCCAGGGCCGCGAGGAGCGCGGCGCGTCCGGTGACTGCCATCAGCGGGGGACGGGGACGTGGGCGAGGATCGCGTTGATCACGGAGTCCGTGGTCACGCCTTCCATCTCGGCCTCCGGGCGGAGCTGGACGCGGTGGCGGAGGGTGGGGAGGGCGAGGGCCTTCACGTCGTCGGGGGTGACGTAGTCGCGGCCCGTCAGCCATGCCCACGCGCGGGCCGTCGAGAGCAGCGCCGTGGCTCCGCGCGGGGAGACGCCGAGGGTGAGGGACGGCGACTCGCGGGTGGCGCGGCAGATGTCGACGACGTAGGCCGTGATCTCCGGGGAGACGGACGTCTTGGCGACCTCCGCACGGGCGGCCTCCAGGTCGGCGGCGCTCGCGACGGGGCGTACGCCGGCGGCGCGCAGGTCGCGCGGGTTGAAGCCGGAGGCGTGGCGGGTGAGGACGTCGATCTCGTCCTGGCGGGAGGGGAGGGGGATGGTGAGCTTGAGGAGGAAGCGGTCCAGCTGGGCTTCCGGGAGGGGGTAGGTGCCCTCGTATTCGACCGGGTTCTGGGTCGCCGCGACCAGGAAGGGTTCCGGGAGGAGGCGGGGGGTGCCGTCGACGGTGACCTGGCGTTCCTCCATGGCTTCGAGGAGGGACGACTGGGTCTTGGGCGGCGTGCGGTTGATCTCGTCGGCGAGGAGGAGGTTGGTGAAGACCGGGCCGGGCTGGAAGGAGAACTCGGCGGTGCGGGCGTCGTAGACCAGGGAGCCGGTCACGTCGCTCGGCATGAGGTCCGGGGTGAACTGGACGCGCTTGGTGTCGAGTTCCGTCGCGGCGGCCAGGGCGCGGACGAGGAGGGTCTTGGCGACTCCGGGGACGCCTTCGAGCAGGACGTGGCCGCGGCACAGGAGCGCTACGACGAGGCCGGTGACGGCGGCGTCCTGGCCGACCACGGCCTTGGCGATCTCGGCGCGCAGGGCTTCAAGGGCGGCGCGGGCGTTGCCCGGGTCCCCGGTCTGCCCGGCGTTGTCAGTGGTCGGGTCCATCATGGACGACGTACCTGCCTTTCGAGGGCGTCGAGTTGGTCGGCGAGGACGATGAGGGCCGCGTCGTCGCCGGGCGGCGGGCCGAAGAGGAGGGTGTGCAGGGACTGTCCGTCGCCGTGTTCGCCGTGGAGGTGGGCGGACAGGGCGGGGAGCAGGGCCTCGGGCGTGTGCGCCTGGGCGACGGGGGTGCCTACGAGGGGGGCGAGACGGGTGCGGGTAGCGGAGCGAAGAGCGGTGGCCGCACGGTCGCGGGCGTTGGCCTTGCGGTAGAGACGGGCGCGGCCTTCGGCGGTTTCGGAGGCGCGGATCGCGACGGGGAGTTTTTCGGGCACCAGGGGGCCGAGCCGGCGTGCCCGCCACAGGGCCGCGAGGGCCGCGGCGATGAAGAGTTGCAGGGTGCCCCAGAGCCAGCCGGAGGGGAGCAGGTCGAAGAAGCTGCGTTCGTCGTCCGGGGCCGTGGTGTCGGAGACCGAGGGGAGGTACCAGACCAGGTGGTCGCGGGAGCCGAGGAGTTGCAGGGCGAGCGAGGCGTTGCCGTGCTCGTCGAGGTGGTTGTTGTAGAGGATGTCGGGGGCGCCGAGGACGACGGTGTCGCCCGGGGCGCCCTCCCCGGCCGCCTCTCCCGACGGGTCGGGGACGCGGAGCAGGGTGGCCAGGCGTCGGCTGGGGTAGCAGGCGTCGGCCTCGATGTGGCTGCTGCTGTAGCGGATGCCGCCCGTGTCGGCGGTGCCGGCGCGGCGGGCGGCGGGCAGGTCGCAGGCGGGGGCCAGTGTCGAGTCGAGGCTGAGGGCGGGGTCGGCGGTGACGCCGGGGGCGAGGCGTTCGACGGCGGGGCCGCCCGGGGCCACGAGGAGGGTGCGGCCGCCGGAGCCTTCGGTGGCGGAGTGCAGCTGTGTCTGCTGGCGTTCGGTCAGGAGGTCGGGGACGGCGACCAGCAGGGTGGTGTCGGGGCCGGCGGCGGCGCGGGCGTCGTCGAGGGTGGTGACCACGCGGGTGGACACGCCCCGGTCGGCGAGGAGTTCGGCGACGGCCCGGCTGCCGTAGGGGTCGGCGGAGCGCGGGTCGAGTTCGCCGTGCCGGGCGTCGGAGCGGACGACGGCGATCGCGACGGCGCCGGCGAGCAGGACGACGAGCGCGAGGGCGATGCCCCGGGCGCGGGTCCACACCTGGCGGGCGCTGGGCGAGGCCGAGGTGGTGGGAAGCGTGGCCTCGGTGGTCATTCGGCGGCTCCCGGGCGGGTGTCGCGGTCCGGGGCGTCGGCCGTCCCGCCGGCCGCGCTGGTCGCCAGTTGCGGCTTGCTGCGTTCCAGGTCGCGGTCGAGTTCGGTGAGTCGCCGGTACGACTGCTCGGTGCCGGGACGTCCGCCGTACGTGACGTCGTCGAAGTCCCGGGCGGCGGCGCGCAGCCGCCCGCCGTGGTCTGGCAGGGCGCGGCCCGCCTCGCGGGCGGCCTCGTCGGCGGTACGGCCGGGACGGACGTCGAGGAGGGCGCGTTCCTCCAGGGCGCGGACGATGGCCCGCATGCGTTCCTGGACGGCCTGGTTCCAGTGGCTCTGGGCGGCGTGCGCGTCGGCCGCGGCCCGGTGGTCGGCGGCGCTGCGGGGGCGGTCGTCGAACAGGGCGGGGGCGGAGACCGGCGTGCGGCGGGGAGTGCCCAGGCGCCACCAGAGGGCACCCAGCACGGCCAGGACGGCCACGATGATGACGATCAGCCCGAGTGTTCCACCGGGTGTCGCGGTGGACGCGCGGTTGAACAGCTCGCCGATCCAGTCCCAGAAGGCGTTCAGGGCCCGTTGGAACCAGCTGGGGTCGTTCTCGTGGTACATCCGCTTGGACAGCTCTCGCCGCGCGGCCTCTCGCGCCGGGTCGCGCGGGACGGTCACCGGCGGTTCGTCGCCGGAGTGCGGCAGCGACAGCACGGGGCGGCCGCCGGTGTGCGGCACCGTCCGTGCGGCGGTGCGGGACAGCACCTCCGTGATGATTCCCCCCGCCCGGCTCACCGCATCAGCTCCCCGGGATGGCGCCGGGAGCGCCGTTTCCCTGGGCTCCGGCGGCGCGGGCCAGCTCCAGGTCGAGGGCCTCGCGGCGGATGCGCTGGTCGATGTAGAGCAGCACGGTGACGCCCGCCGTGATCGGGAACGTGATCATCGAGCCGATCACGGAACCGATCCCGCTGACGATGAGGAAGGTCCAGCCGAGGTTCCCGGTGCCTTCGATGAAGCCGCCGACGCCGTCGCCGCTGAGGGCCGCGGCCAGGAAGGCGAAGGGGATCACGATGATCGACGCGACGACGTTCGCGATGATCGTCGCGAGCAGCTGGATGCCGAAGACCCGCCACCAGGAGCCGCGCACCAGCTTCGTGGAACGGCTCATCGCCTTCTTGATGCCCTGCTTCTCCAGCATCAGCGCCGGGGAAGCCAGCGAGAAGCGGACCATGAGCCACACCGCGACGACGCCGCTCGCGAGGAAGCCCAGGATGGTCAGGGCCAGGCCGGCCCCGCCGGCGCCCGTGGCCGCGACCACGAGGCCCGGGGCCATGCCGGCCGTGACGATACCGGCGACGATCAGCAGGAGCAGGACGATCAGGCCGAACAGCCTGAGCACCTGCGGGCGGGCGTCCCGCCAGGCCTCGCCCATGGTCACCTTCCTGCCGAGTACGGCGCGGCTGGTGACGGTCGTCAGCAGGGCGGTGGCCAGGACGGTGCCGATCAGGGAGATCAGGAAGATGACACCCGAGTTGACCGTGGTGTCGGCCATGGCGTCGCCGAGTTCGCTCAGCGTGGCGTCGGGGTCGTTGAGGGCCTCCGAGCCGACGTCGTCCAGGACGAGGCCCTGGAGCAGCACGACGATGATCTCCGTGAAGACCGCGACGGTCAGCGAGATGCCGAGAACCGTGCGCCAGTAGGTGCGCATGGTGGAGACGGCGCCGTCGAGGATCTCGCCGACGCCCAGCGGGCGGAGCGGGATCACGCCGGGCTTGGCCGCGGGCGGGGGACCGCCCCAGCCGCCTCCCCAGCCGCCGTGGCCACCGGGGGGAACGTAACCGCCGTAGCCGCCGCCGTAGCCGCCGCCGGGACCTCCGGGAGGCGGGGTGCCCCAGCCCGCGTTGGGCGGGGGCGGAGGCGGAGCCTGTCCGGGGCCCGAGGGGGCGGACCACTGGCCGGGGGGCGGCTGCTCCTTGGACCACTTCGTGCCGGGGCCCGTCGCCTCCGTGCCCGGCTGGTCCGCGGGCTGCGCGGGCTGGTCGGGGCGGTCGGCGGGGCCGGACGCGCCGGGCTCCCGCCCGTCGGACGGGGCGGATCCGGGCGAGGCCCAGCCCGGAGTGTCGTTCATCGTCGCTCCTTCACGGTGCCCGTCCGCGGTCGCGGCGGCAGGTTGGCAGCCATCGTGCCATGGGGTGCTCCGGTGCGGACCGGGCGCGGTATGGGGTGCGCACCTTCAATTGTCCGCCGGACAGGGGGCAGACTGACCGCATGGCTGATCAGGACGCGCGAAGCGGCGAGGACAAACGGCCGACCGGGATCCCGGCACTGCGCTGGGAGGAACCTCCCGAGGGCCCGGTGCTGGTCCTGCTGGACCAGACCAGGCTGCCGGCCGAGGAGGTGGAGCTGGTCTGCACGGATGCTCCCGCGCTCGTGGAGGCGATCCGTTCGCTCGCCGTGCGCGGGGCTCCGCTGCTCGGCATCGCGGGAGCCTACGGCGTCGCGCTCGCCGCCGTCCGGGGCTTCGACGTGGCCGAGGCCGCGGACGCGCTCGCGGGGACCCGCCCGACGGCGGTGAACCTCGCCGCCGGCGTACGCCGGGCCCGGGCCGCCCACCAGGAGGCGCTCGCCAGGACCGGTGACGCCGGTCGGGCCGCCGCGGCGGCGCTGGCCGCCGCGCGGGCACTGCACCGGGAGGACGCCGAGGCCAGCGCCCGGATGGCCGCGCACGGGCTGGCGCTGCTGGACGAGCTGCTGCCCGCGGGCGGGCACCGGGTCCTCACGCACTGCAACACCGGTTCGCTGGTGTCGGGAGGCGAGGGTACGGCCTTCGCGGTGGCGCTCGCCGCGCACCGGGCGGGACGGCTTCGGCGCCTGTGGGTGGACGAAACGCGTCCGTTGCTGCAAGGTGCTCGCCTGACGGCTTACGAGGCGGCGCGCAACGACATGCCGTACACCTTGCTCACCGACAACGCGGCCGGTTCGCTGTTCGCGGCGGGTGAGGTGGACGCGGTGCTGATCGGTGCGGACCGCATCGCGGCCGACGGTTCGGTCGCGAACAAGGTGGGCAGCTACCCGCTCGCCGTGCTCGCGCGGTACCACCATGTGCCGTTCATCGTGGTGGCACCGGTCACGACGGTGGACCCGGACACGGCGGACGGGGCGTCCGTCGAGGTCGAACAGCGCCCCGGATACGAAGTGACCGAGGTCACAGCACCGCAGGTGCCGGTGACGGGAGCGGGAGGCGGGATTCCGGTGGCACCCCTGGGGACCCAGGCGTACAACCCGGCGTTCGACGTTACTCCGCCCGAGCTGGTGACGGCCATCGTCACCGAGGAGGGCGCGGTCTCGCCCGTGACCGCCGGGGCCCTCGCCGAGCTGTGTGCCAGGTCACGCCAGGTCACGATTAGCTAATGGGATGATGGCGTTTATGAAGGGACGAGTCCTTGTCGTCGACGACGACACCGCACTGGCCGAGATGCTCGGCATTGTGCTGCGTGGTGAGGGTTTTGAGCCATCGTTCGTAGCCGACGGCGACAAGGCGCTGGCCGCCTTCCGGGAGACCAAGCCCGACCTGGTGCTGCTCGACCTGATGCTGCCCGGCCGGGACGGCATCGAGGTGTGCCGCCTGATCAGGGCGGAGTCGGGTGTGCCGATCGTGATGCTGACGGCGAAGAGTGACACCGTCGACGTCGTGGTGGGGCTGGAGTCGGGCGCCGACGACTACATCGTGAAGCCGTTCAAGCCGAAGGAGCTGGTCGCCCGTATCCGGGCGCGCCTGCGGAGGTCCGAGGAGCCGGCACCGGAGCAGCTTGCGATAGGCGACCTGGTCATCGACGTGGCCGGTCACTCCGTGAAGCGGGACGGCCAGTCGATCGCGCTGACGCCGCTGGAGTTCGACCTGCTGGTGGCGCTGGCCCGCAAGCCGTGGCAGGTGTTCACGCGGGAGGTGCTCCTCGAGCAGGTCTGGGGCTACCGGCACGCGGCCGACACCCGACTGGTCAACGTGCACGTGCAGCGGCTGCGTTCCAAGGTCGAGAAGGACCCGGAGAAGCCGGAGATCGTGGTGACCGTCCGTGGCGTCGGTTACAAGGCCGGGCCGAGCTGACATGAGCAGGGACAGTGCCGCTTCGGCGCCCGGCCGGTCCGGGGCCCGCGCCGGACGGCCTGTCGGCCCCCCGCCCGCAGGTTCCCGCTGGAGCCGTCTGCTGGAGGGCGGGCTGCTGAACGGCGGGGTCCAGGGCAGCCCGGTGCTCCGGCTGTTCATGCGCTGGGTGCGCCGGCCGCTGCTGCCCGTCATGCGGCTGTGGCGGCGCAATATCCAGCTCAAGGTCGTCGTCACCACACTGCTGATGTCGCTGGGCGTGGTGCTGCTGCTCGGCTTCGTCGTGATCGGGCAGGTCCGCAACGGCCTGCTGGACGCTAAGGTGAAGGCGTCCCAGAGCCAGGCCACCGGCGGATTCGCGGTGGCCAAGCAGCGGGCCGAGGAAGATGCGGGCGTCACGGGTGACGACGGCGCGCCCGTCGGGGACGGCCGTCCCTCGCAGAACGTCATCCAGTGGATGAGTGAGCTGGTGAAGTCGCTCTCCAGCGGCGGCCAGGGCGCCTTCGACGTGGTCACCCTGCCCATGGGCGGGGAAGGAGGCAGCGGACGCGGCCCGCGCGCCTCCGGTGTGGTCAACTGGTCGGCCAGTGTGCCGGAGGAGCTCCGGGAGCGGATCGACAGCAGCACGGCGGCGGCACAGAGCTACACCCGGATCGTCTACGACTACGGCCAGCCCTCCCAGCCCGGCCTGGTCATCGGCAAGCAGGTCAACGACCCGAACGGTGAGCCGTACCAGCTGTACTACCTGTTCCCGCTCACGCAGGAGGAGAAGTCCCTCAGCCTGGTCAGGGGCACCCTGGCGACGGCCGGGCTCTTCGTCGTCGTCCTGCTCGGGGCCATCGCCTGGCTCGTGGTGCGCCAGGTCGTCACGCCCGTACGGATGGCGGCCGGCGTCGCCGAGCGGCTGTCCGCCGGGCGGCTGCAGGAACGGATGAAGGTCACCGGCGAGGACGACATCGCGCGGCTCGGCGAGGCCTTCAACAAGATGGCGCAGAACCTGCAGTTGAAGATCAGCCAGCTTGAGGACCTGTCACGGATGCAGCGGCGGTTCGTCTCGGACGTGTCGCACGAGCTGCGGACGCCGCTGACGACCGTGCGGATGGCGGCCGACGTCATCCATGACGCGCGCGTGGACTTCGATCCGGTGACCGCGCGGTCGGCGGAACTCCTCGCCGACCAGCTGGACCGGTTCGAGACGCTGCTCGCGGACCTGCTGGAGATCAGCCGCTTCGACGCGGGCGCGGCGGCGCTGGAGGCCGACGCGACAGACCTCCGGGAGGTCGTACGGCGGGTCGTCAGCGGGGCCGAGCCGCTCGCGGAGCGCAAGGGCACGCGGATACGCGTGGTCGGCGACCAGCAGCCCGTCGTCGCCGAGGCGGACGCCCGGCGCGTGGAGCGCGTCCTGCGCAACCTCGTCGTCAACGCCGTCGAGCACGGCGAGGGCAACGACGTGGTCGTCAAGCTCGCCGCGGCCGGCGGTGCCGTCGCCGTGGCGGTGCGCGACTACGGCGTCGGACTCAAGCCGGGCGAGGCCACCCGGGTCTTCAGCCGCTTCTGGCGGGCCGACCCGGCACGCGCGCGTACCACCGGCGGCACGGGGCTCGGCCTGTCGATCGCCCTGGAGGACGCGCGCCTGCACGGCGGCTGGCTGCAGGCCTGGGGCGAGCCGGGCGGTGGCTCGCAGTTCCGGCTGACGCTGCCCAGGACCGCCGACGAACCGCTGCGGGGCTCGCCGATACCGCTGGAGCCGACGGACTCGCGGCGCAACCGCGGGCTGGGGGACGCCGGTCTCGGTGAGGCCGCCGCGCCGCGGGACGCGGAGAAGGCGGCCACCGTTCCGGCACAGACGTCGGCCGGTCAGGCGACCCCGGCGTCCGCGCGGGGCCCGATTCCCTCGCGGCCGGCGACGGCGGCAGCCACCGCGGACCCGACGGCGCTGCCCGGCAACGGCGCACGCGTGGTGCCCCGGCCCCAGGCGGGCGCCCGGAGGCAGGACGACGGGCCCGCGCCGGAGGCGGCGAGCCGCCCGGACGCCGGGCCGGAGGAACCGAGCAGGCAAGGGGAGGCAACTCGTGGGCGCTGACCGCGGGGAAAGCGGCCGGCGGCCGGCACGCGCGGTGACGTACGCGGTCTGCGGCGTCGTACTGCTGGCGGGGTGTGCGTCCATGCCCGACAGCGGGGACCTGCGCGGGGTGGACTCCACGCCGCGGCAGGACCCCCAGGTGCGGGTGTTCGCGATGCCGCCGCGGGAGGACGCCCCGCCCACGGAGATCGTCCAGGGCTTCCTGGAGGCGCTGACCAGCAACGATCCGCAGTACGAGACGGCGCGCAAGTACCTGACGGGTGAGGCGGCCAAGACCTGGCGGCCCCAGCGGTCGACGACGGTGCTGGCGGGCGGGCCGGGAACGGAGACCGACCACTCGGGGAACCGGGAGGAGGCCAACGACTACTCGGTCACCCTGACCGGCACGCGGGTCGCCACGGTGGACGCGCAGCAGTCGTACACGCCGGCGGAGGGGGAGTACCGGGAGTCGGTCCACCTCACCCGGGCGGGCAAGAACCGGCAGTGGCGCATCGACGTGCTGCCGCAGGGCGTCATCATGGGCAAGTCGGACTTCCAGCGCACCTACATGTCCCTCAACAAGTACTTCTTCGCCTCGAACACCTCTCCCACCACGCGGGCCGGCACCAGCCGGCAGCCGGCGGCCGTCGCCGACCCCGTGTACGTGCGCCGACTCGTGGACCCGATGACCCAGGTGGTGGAGTCCCTGTTCAGCGGGCCGACGCGGCTGCTGGGGCCCGTGGTCAGGTCGAGCTTCCCGACGGGTACGGCGCTTGCGAAGACCGCCGACCCGCTGACGCCCGACGACCACAACAAGCTGACGGTGCCGCTGAACGACAAGGCGGCAGGCGTCGGCAGGGACAAGTGCGACGAGATGGCGGCGCAGCTCCTGTTCACCGTGCAGAGCCTCACTCCGGTGGTGGACGAGGTCGAGCTGCGCGCGGGTGGCGAGCAGCTGTGCTCGCTCACCGAGGACCGGGCCGAGACGGTCGCGATGCGCGGCTCGGCCCACCGGCCCGACTACCTGTACTTCGTCGACGACCGGGACCGCCTGGTACGCATCGCCGCCGGCAGCAAGGGGACGCGGGCCGAGCCCGTCCCCGGGGCGCTGGGCGAGGGCGTGGTGGGCCTGCGGTCGGTCGCGGTCTCGCGCAACGAGCACAGCGCGGCCGCCGTCGGCCTCGACAACAAGTCGCTGTACGTCGGCTCCCTGGTGTCGGGCGGCTCGCTCGGTGAGCCCGTGCTCGTCAGCAAGGGCAAGGCGGAGCAGGACCGGCTCACACCGCCGAGCTGGGACGCCCAGGGCGACCTGTGGATCGCCGACCGCGACCCGGCCGACCCCCGGTTGCTGCTGCTGAAGGAGGGCGCGGGCGAGCCGCTGGAGGTGCGGACCCCGGGCCTGGACGGGCGGATCCAGGCCGTGCGGGTGGCGGCCGACGGTGTGCGGATCGCGCTGATCGTGGAGAAGGACGGCAAGCGCTCGCTGCTCATCGGGCGGATCGAACGGGACGGGAAGACGGGCGGTCAGTCCGCGGTCACCGTCCTCGAGCTGCGCTCCGCGACTCCCGAGCTGGAGGAGGTCACGGCCATGTCCTGGGCCGGTGACAGCCGGCTCGTGGTGGTCGGACGCGAGCGCGGGGGCGTTCAGCAGATCGGGTACGTCCAGGTCGACGGATCCACCCCGGAGGTCTCGGTGCCCGCCGCGCTGACCGGGGTGAAGGAGATCGCCGCGACCGAGGACGAGACGCTGCCGTTGGTGGCGTACTCGGAGGACCTGATCGTGCGGCTGCCGTCCGGGCTGCAGTGGCAGAAGGTGACGGAGGGAACGGCGCCGGTCTATCCGGGGTGACGGTCCCCGCGGGTCAATCCCCCGTTTTCCACAGGCCGTTTTCCACAGGCCTGGTGGAGGCGTGCGGGCGTTGGCACAGTGGGGCCGTGCGGGAATGGTGGCGGGACCTCACGGACCTGGTGCTGCCGGCCGAGTGCGGAGGCTGCGGCAGGGCCCGGTCGGTGCTGTGCCCCCGCTGCCGTACGGCACTGAGCGGGGCCGCGCCGAGCCGGGTGCGGCCGGTGCCGGAGCCGCCCGGGCTGCCGGTGGTGCACGCGGCCGCGCGGTACGCGGACGAGGTGCGGGCCGCTCTGCTGGCCCACAAGGAGCGGGGCGTGCTGGCGCTCACGGCACCGCTCGGCGTGGCCCTGGCCGGGGCGGTGCGGGCGGGGCTCGCGGAGGTGTGGACGCGTGGCCGGGGGGCTCGGACCGGTGCCCGTGCGGAGGAGGCGGCCGTACGCGCGCGGTGCCCGGTGCTGCTCGTGCCCGTGCCGTCGCCCCGCCGGTCGGTGCGGAGGCGGGGACACGATCCGGCGCGGCGCATCGCTCTGGCGGCCGCGGGGGAGCTGCGGCGGACCGGGACCCCGGCCCGGGTGGTGCCCGTGCTGCGGCAGCGCCGCCCCGTGGCCGACCAGTCGGATCTCGACGCCCGGCAGCGCATGGAGAACCTGGCCGGCGCGCTCGCGGTGGTCCCCGGCGGTGGCCTGCCGCTGTGCGGCGGGCCGGTCGTCCTCGTCGACGACCTGATGACGACCGGGGCGTCGCTGACGGAGGCGGCGCGGGCCCTGCGCGCGGCGACGGCCGGAAAAGGGCCCCGCCTGTCTGAGCGGACGACGGGTCCGGGAACGTACTGGACGGCGAAATCGGCTGTGTATCCCCCGGCGGCAGGGGAAGGCAGAGAGGAACGGAAGGCCGGGCCCCGAATGGCGGGTCCGAACGGAGGCGGTGGCGTGATCGGTGAAGTGATCTGCGCGGCGGTGGTCGCGGCTTCGCCAGATTCTTTCGAAATAAACCGGAACTGACTGAGAACTTATGTCGTTGCAGGTGATGAGAGGATCAATTCACCGGAACGGAGGTACCCCGCGGTAGAGGGTGACGACATCCGTCCGGGCGAGATATGTTCGGTTGTGAGGCAAAGCAGCAGGCCACACCTCTTGAATCCGAATGCCGTGCTGCGGGTTTTCACCGTCATCACCCGCACTGGTGGAGTGGAGATCCCGCCCACGGGGGAGGAGGTGGACGTCACCGAGTCCGAGGTCCCGGGATAGACCGGGGCCTGGTGCAAAAGGGAGATGCTCCGCCGTCGAAGCGGAGTGATCCGGGAACGGAGTTCTGCGTGGACATCGTCGTCAAGGGCCGCAAGACCGAGGTGCCCGAGCGGTTCCGGAAGCACGTGGCCGAGAAGCTGAAGCTGGAGAAGATCCAGAAGCTCGATGGCAAGGTGATCAGCCTCGACGTCGAGGTGTCCAAGGAGCCGAACCCCCGGCAGGCCGATCGTTGTGACCGAGTGGAGATCACGCTCCGCTCCCGCGGTCCGGTCATCCGGGCGGAGGCGGCGGCGAGCGACCCGTACGCGGCGCTCGACCTGGCGGCGGAGAAGCTCGGTGCCCGGCTGCGCAAGCAGCACGACAAGCGCTTCTCGCGCCGCGGCGCACGCCGGATCTCGGCGGCCGAGGTCGCCGACCACGTCCCCGGCGCTGCGACGCTCAACGGGAACGGCGAGGTCGTCGCAGAGGAGCAGCAGGACGCGGTACCCACCAAGAAGATCGGCTCGCTCGAGGTCCAGGGCGACGGCCCGCTCGTCGTCCGCGAGAAGACCCATGTGGCCGCGCCGATGAGCCTGGACCAGGCGCTCTACGAGATGGAGCTGGTCGGGCACGACTTCTACCTGTTCGTCGACTCCGAGACGAAGGAACCCAGCGTCGTCTACCGGCGGCACGCCTACGACTACGGCGTGATCCACCTCACCACGGACACGATGGTCACCCAGGCGCACGCTCCCGAGGCGGGCGACGCGCTGGGCGGCTGACGACGCCGGACGACAGCGGAACCGGTGCCCCTGGAGCGTGTGTGCGCCCCCAGGGGCACCGGTGTGCGACGGTGCGCGAGGATGTGCGACCCCTTCGTGGCCCGCTGGTCACCCCGGTGTCGGCCGGGCATGGAATCATGGCGGCAACGGCCCAACCGGTGGGGCGTTGCTCTGGGTTGGCGATGGCTCAGGACCACGGGCCGCAGCCTTCAGGGGGAGGAACCATGGCGGAGACTTTCGGACCGATGCGGGGCGAGGGCGTCGACGACGGGATCGACGACCGGGCGGCCGGCACGGGCCCGGACGCGGCCTCCGTGCGCAAGGAGCCGATCAGGGTCCTGGTCGTGGACGACCACGCCCTGTTCCGCCGCGGTCTGGAGATCGTCCTGGCGGCCGAGGAGGACATCCAGGTCGTCGGGGAGGCCGGTGACGGCGCCGAGGCGGTGGAGAAGGCCGCCGACCTGCTGCCGGACATCGTCCTCATGGACGTGCGGATGCCCAAGCGCGGCGGGATCGAGGCCTGCACCTCCATCAAGGAGGTGGCCCCCAGCGCGAAGATCATCATGCTGACGATCAGCGACGAGGAGGCCGACCTCTACGACGCGATCAAGGCAGGGGCGACGGGTTACCTGCTCAAGGAGATCTCGACGGACGAGGTGGCCACCGCCATTCGCGCGGTGGCCGACGGGCAGTCGCAGATCAGCCCTTCCATGGCGTCGAAACTCCTCACCGAGTTCAAGTCGATGATCCAGCGGACCGACGAACGCCGGCTGGTGCCCGCGCCGCGGCTCACGGACCGCGAGATCGAAGTCCTCAAGCTCGTCGCCACGGGAATGAACAACCGGGACATCGCCAAGGAACTGTTCATCTCGGAGAACACCGTGAAGAACCACGTGCGCAACATCCTGGAGAAACTGCAGCTGCACTCCAGGATGGAGGCGGTGGTCTACGCGATGCGGGAGAAGATCCTCGAGATCCGCTGAAGGCCGAGGCCGCAGCGGTCGGCGCGGTCAGGCGAGCAGGCGGGCCAGTTCTGTCGTGAGTGCCTCGCGCAGCTCCGGAGCGTCGACCCGGTCCACCCGTACGTCCGTGCAGTCCACCCAGCCCGCCGCCTCGACCAGGGCCTGCGCCACCGGCGCCGCGGCCTTGGGGCCGTCCAGTGTGACCTGCTTGGCGACCAGGGTGCGTCCCTCGCGCGCCGGGTCCACTCGGCCGACGAGCCGGCCACCGGCCAGGACAGGCATCGCGAAGTAGCCGTGCACCCGCTTCTGCCTGGGCACGTAGGCCTCCAGGCGGTGGGTGAAGCCGAAGATCCGCTCGGTGCGGGCACGCTCCCAGATCAAGGAGTCGAAGGGCGAGAGCAGCGTCGTGCGGTGACGGCCGCGCGGGGGTGTCAGCAGGGCCTCCGGGTCCGCCCAGGCCGGTCGGCCCCAGCCCTCCACCGCGACCGGGACCAGGCCCGAGTCGGCGATCACCGCGTCGACCTGCTCGGCCTTGAGGCGGTGGTAGTCCGCGATGTCCGCGCGCGTGCCGACGCCGAGGGACCGACCGGCCAGCCGGACCAGGCGGCGCAGGCACTCGGTGTCGTCCAGGTCGTCGTGCAGCAGCGCGGCGGGGACGGCGCGCTCGGCCAGGTCGTACACCCGCTTCCAGCCGCGGCGCTCGACGCAGACCACCTCGCCGTACATGAGCGCGCGCTCGACGGCGACCTTCGTGCCCGACCAGTCCCACCACTCGCTGGTCTTCTTCGCGCCGCCCAGGTCCGTCGCTGTGAGGGGGCCCTCGGCGCGGAGCTGCTTGACGACCTGGTCGTAGACCCCGTCGGGGAGGTGGTGGTTCCAGTGCGGGCGGCTGCGGTAGGCGCGGCGGCGGAAGGCGAAGTGGGGCCACTCCTCGATGGGGAGGATGCAGGCGGCGTGGGACCAGTACTCGAAGGCGTGGGCGTCTCTCCAGTAGGCGTCCTCGACGGTCTTGCGGCCCACCGCGCCCAGGCGGGCGTACGGGATGAGTTCGTGGGAGCGGGCGAGGACGGAGATGGTGTCGAGCTGCACCGCGCCCAGATGACGGAGGACGCCGCGGACGCCCGCGCGGCGGTCGGGGGCGCCGAGGAAGCCCTGTGCGCGGAGGGCGATGCGGCGGGCCTCGTCGGCGGAGAGTTCCGTGCTGGGGGGCGGGAGGGTCGTCATACGTCGGCACGATAGGGGGTGGGTCTGACAGTGGGCGGCGCCGCGGCAGGCGCCGGTCAGGTTCGTGCGGGCAGGTACGGGGCCGTCGACGGGAGGGAGAGGTCCGAGGGGAGGAGGGAGCCGATCCAGGCGTCGCGGCGGGTGCCCTTGTTGTTGATCGCGGAGCGCAGCGTGCCCTCCATGGTGTAGCCCGCGCGCTGGGCCACCGCGCGGGATGCCGTGTTGCCGACCTCGGCACGCCACTCCAGGCGGTCGATCGCGCGCTCGGTGAAGGCCCAGCGGGAGACGCGGACGGCGGCCTCCGTGACGTAGCCGTGGCCGCGGTGTTCCTTGGCACCCCAGAACCCGATCTCGCCGACGCCCAGGGAGATCATCGTGACGCCGAGCATTCCCACCAGGTCCCCGGCGGGGAGGAAGAGGCCGAAGGTGAACATCGAGGCGTTCGCCCAGCCGTCGGGGACCATCTGCTCCGTGAAGCTCCGTGCGTGCTCGTGGAGGTAGGGCGAGGGGATCGTGGTCCAGCGCTGGATGTCGGGATCCTGCGCGGCGGCGTACACGGCCTCGGTGTCCTGGGGGCCCACCGTGCGCAGGACGAGGCGGCCGGTGGTGAGCGTGACAGGTTCCATCGGCCGATTCTGCGCGGCGGTCCGCGGTGGGCGCCAACTTTTTGCCGTGCGTGAACAGACGGTCACTTTTCGCGCGATTCGCCGACGGGTGCGGCACCATCCGCGGTGCCCGGACGTTGAACCCGATGACAGCAGACCGGAAGCTGGATGAAGGAGCACACGGTCCCCGTTACAGCGGGCTCCCGGGCCGGCGGGGTCCTCGCATACGATGGCCGTTGCTCAGTACGTCACAGGAAATCGACCGTCCCAGGCCCGACCGGCAAGGAGACCAACCCCCGTGTCCGTCCTCTCGAAGATCATGCGTGCAGGCGAAGGCAAGATCCTGCGCAAGCTGCACCGCATCGCGGACCAGGTCAACTCCATCGAAGAGGACTTCGTCGACCTCTCCGACGCCGAGCTGCGGGCCCTCACCGATGAGTACAAGCAGCGCTACGCCGACGGTGAGAGCCTGGACGACCTGTTGCCCGAAGCCTTCGCCACCGTCCGCGAGGCCGCCAAGCGCGTCCTGGGCCAGCGCCACTACGACGTGCAGATCATGGGCGGCGCGGCCCTGCACATGGGATACGTCGCCGAGATGAAGACCGGTGAGGGCAAGACCCTCGTCGGCACCCTGCCCGCCTACCTCAACGCCCTGTCCGGCGAGGGCGTGCACATCGTCACGGTCAACGACTACCTGGCCGAGCGCGACTCCGAGATGATGGGCCGTGTCCACAAGTTCCTCGGGTTGAACGTCGGCTGCATCCTGGCCAACCAGACGCCGGCCCAGCGCCGCGAGATGTACGGCTGCGACATCACCTACGGCACGAACAACGAGTTCGGCTTCGACTACCTGCGCGACAACATGGCCTGGTCCAAGGACGAGCTCGTCCAGCGCGGCCACAATTTCGCCATCGTCGACGAGGTCGACTCCATCCTGGTGGACGAGGCCCGTACGCCGCTGATCATCTCCGGCCCGGCCGACCAGGCCACCAAGTGGTACGGCGACTTCGCCAAGCTGGTCACCCGCCTGAAGAAGGGCGAGGCCGGCAACACCCTCAAGGGCATCGAGGAGACCGGCGACTACGAGGTCGACGAGAAGAAGCGCACCGTCGCCATCCACGAGTCCGGCGTCGCCAAGGTCGAGGACTGGCTGGGCATCGACAATCTCTACGAGTCGGTGAACACCCCGCTGGTCGGCTACCTGAACAACGCCATCAAGGCCAAGGAACTCTTCAAGAAGGACAAGGACTACGTCGTCATCGACGGCGAGGTCATGATCGTCGACGAGCACACCGGCCGTATCCTCGCCGGCCGCCGCTACAACGAGGGCATGCACCAGGCGATCGAGGCGAAGGAAGGGGTGGACATCAAGGACGAGAACCAGACGCTCGCCACGATCACCCTCCAGAACTTCTTCCGCCTCTACAAGCGTCACGACCACAACGGCAAGGAACTGCCCGGCCTGTCCGGCATGACCGGTACGGCGATGACCGAGGCCGCCGAGTTCCACCAGATCTACAAGCTCGGCGTGGTGCCCATCCCGACCAACCGGCCGATGATCCGCAAGGACCAGTCCGACCTGATCTACCGCACCGAGGTCGCGAAGTTCGAGGCGGTCGTCGACGACATCGAGGAGAAGCACCGCAAGGGCCAGCCGATCCTCGTCGGCACCACCTCGGTCGAGAAGTCCGAGTACCTCTCGCAGCAGCTGAGCAAGCGCGGCGTCCAGCACGAGGTGCTCAACGCCAAGCAGCACGACCGGGAGGCGACGATCGTCGCCCAGGCGGGCCGCAAGGGCTCCGTGACGGTGGCCACCAACATGGCCGGCCGCGGTACGGACATCAAGCTCGGCGGCAACCCCGAGGACCTCGCCGAGGCGGAGCTGCGCCAGCGCGGCCTCGACCCCGAGGAGCACATCGAGGAGTGGGCCGCGGCGCTGCCCGCCGCCCTGGAGCGGGCCGAGCAGGCGGTCAAGGCCGAGAAGGAAGAGGTCGAGAAGCTCGGCGGCCTCTACGTGCTGGGTACCGAGCGGCACGAGTCACGCCGTATCGACAACCAGCTGCGCGGTCGCAGTGGCCGTCAGGGCGACCCCGGCGAGTCCCGCTTCTACCTCTCCCTGGGCGACGACCTGATGCGTCTGTTCAAGGCCCAGATGGTCGAGCGCGTGATGTCGATGGCGAACGTCCCGGACGACGTGCCGATCGAGAACAAGATGGTCACGCGCGCGATCGCGTCCGCGCAGTCCCAGGTCGAGACCCAGAACTTCGAGACCCGCAAGAACGTCCTGAAGTACGACGAGGTCCTCAACCGGCAGCGCGAGGTCATCTACGGCGAGCGGCGCCGCGTCCTGGAGGGCGAGGACCTGCAGGAGCAGATCCAGCACTTCATGAACGACACGATCGAGGCGTACGTCCGCGCGGAGACCGCCGAGGGCTTCCCGGAGGACTGGGACCTCGACCGGCTGTGGGGCGCCTTCAAGCAGCTCTACCCGGTGAAGATCACCGTCGAGGAGCTGGAGGAGGCGGCCGGTGACCGGGCCGGACTGACCGCCGACTACATCGAGGAGTCCATCAAGGACGACATCCTCGAGCAGTACGAGGCACGCGAGAAGCAGCTCGGCTCCGAGATCATGCGTGAGCTGGAGCGCCGGGTCGTGCTCTCGGTCCTGGACCGCAAGTGGCGCGAGCACCTCTACGAGATGGACTACCTCCAGGAGGGCATCGGCCTGCGCGCGATGGCGCAGAAGGACCCGCTGGTCGAGTACCAGCGCGAGGGCTTCGACATGTTCCAGGCCATGATGGAGGGCATCAAGGAGGAGTCCGTCGGCTACCTGTTCAACCTGGAGGTCCAGGTCGAGCAGCAGGTCGAGGAGGTCCCGGTCGAGGACGCGGCGCCGTCGCTGGAGAAGGGCGCGCAGGACGCCGTCCCGGCCCAGGCGGGCGCGCGCCCGGAGATCCGCGCCAAGGGCCTCGACGCCCCGCAGCGCCGGAACATGCACTTCTCCGCGCCGACCGTGGACGGCGAGGGCGGCGTCGTCGAGGGCGACTTCACCACCGACGAGGAGCCCGCGCGCTCCTCGTCCGACGGCCTCACCCGCGCGGAGCGCCGCAAGCAGGCCAAGGGCGGACGCCGCCGCAAGAAGTGACCGTGCGGTGCCTGCGGGCACCGTGGCCGCCGAAGGGCCGGACGCCTCCGTGCGTCCGGCCCTTCGGCCTTTCCCGGTGAGGGGCTCAGCCGTCGCGCAGGGCTCAGTCGTCGTCCGTGCGCGGCCTGCGGGGACCGCCCAGTTCCACCGCCGTGCAGCGCCAGCGCAGGTCCCGGCCCTGCTCCAGGCGGAAGGCCATCGCGCGCAGCTGGTCGCCCGCGCCGATGCGGGCGAATACCTCCAGGGCGCCCGGCCGCGGCTCGAAGTAGCCGATGTCACGGACGACGGGGAGGGTGCCGCGCGTGCGCAGGGGGCCGCGTTCGGCGAGGTGGGCCAGTTCGTCGTAGGCACGTCCGGCGGTGTGGCGGAGCATCGAGTGGACGGGGCGCCGGCCGCTGAGCACGTTGAGCAGCAGCTCGGCGAAGCGGTCGGTCGGGCGGAGCTGCGGTACGGGGCGGCGAGGGGTCTGGGCGGGCACGACCGGCCCTGCCGCGGGCGGAGCCTCCCGTCGTACGGCCGGGGCGGCCGAGCCCGGCAGAGCGGCGCCGGCAGCCGTGCGCGCACCCGTCCTGGAGGCGCGGCCCGGCCCCGTCGAGGGCGGGCGGGTGTCCGCCGGCCGCGTCCGGGCCCGGGGGGACCTGGCCGGGGAGCCCGGCGGACGGCCACCGGCTGCCGTGGACCGTACGGCGCCGCCGCCGGGCCTGCGGGGCGGGGCGGCGCCGGGGAGGCGCGACGCGGACTCCGTGGGGGCGAGTGCCGTGGCGGTCGGCGCCACGGCGGTGGCCGGTGCGAGGCCGAGCGGGCGGGACTGCGTCCTGGTCATGACCTTGCGCATGGGGGCTCCCCGGTTTGACGGCCCGGCTGGTACCGGGCAGTAACTTGCGGTCGAGGATCTTGTACGGCGCGGCGGAACGGTGCGGCAAGGAGGAGCGTGACCCGGTCGGCGGCCCGGCGGGTTCACCTATCCGGGTGGTCGAGGCCTGGCAGGGCCCGGCGTGGTGCGGGGCCACCGGGTGAGTTCCGGGACGGAAGTGGACGCGTCAGACGTCACGGGTGGGGACTCGAAAGGGGACACCCGCACGTATCCTGAAGGCCCTCCCAGGCCCTTCCGGACACTTCCCGGGCACCCCGGCGGAGTCCCCGACCACGAAAGCGGCAGCCTCATGCGCGTCTACGTTCCCCTGACCCTCTCCGGTCTCGCCGAGGCGCACAGGACGGGACAGCTGGGAACCGGGCCGCTCGTCGCCCACGCCGTTACACCGGCGCTGCGCGAGTGGTACCTCTCGGACGACATCGAGGAGCTGGAGTACGCCGCGCTCAACCGGGCCGCGCTGGCCTCGCTGCGGCTGCTGGCGGCCGACGCCGGGGCGCCGCGGCGCCGGGTCGTGGTCGCCGCCGACGTGCCCGACGGGGCGGTCACCGCCGACCCGGACCGCGGGCCCGACCCCGCCGCGCTGGGCGAGGTGCGGGTGGCCGGGCCCCTGCCGCTGGCCAAGGCGGCCTCGGTGCACGTCGACTCCGCCGACGCCGGGGCGGACGTGGCCGCCGCGGCCGGGGCCCTCGCGGCGGCGGACGGCGGGGACGGCGACGCCCAGTTCGTGGTGGACGGGGCGGAGGACCACGAGCTGCTCTGGTACGCGACGCAGGAGATCGCGAGCCTGGTCGAGGGCGCGGGCGACTGACGCCGCGGCGACCGACGTCGCTGCGCCGACCTCCCTGGGCTGACGTCCGTGTCCGAGGCGGCCCGCCTTGATTGTCAGTGGCGGCGGGTACGTTTTCCGGCATGGGGATGCAGACAGGGGCGCACATCGTCTGGGACTGGAACGGGACGCTGTTCCACGACAACGACGCGATCATCGGTGCGACGAACGCGGCCTTCGCCGAGCTGGGGCTGTCGCCGATCACGCTGGAGCAGTACCGGGCGCTGTACTGCGTGCCGGTGCCGAAGTTCTACGAGCGGCTGATGGGGCGGCTGCCCACCGACGCCGAGTGGCAGCTCATGGACTCGACCTTCCAGCGCCACTACACCGAGCACCGGGTGCGGTGCGGGCTCACGGAGGGCGTGGCGCAGCTGCTCGCGGACTGGGGCTCGGCGGGACGCAGCCAGTCGATTCTCAGCATGTACGGGCACGACGAGCTGGTGCCGCTGGTCAAGGGCTTCGGGATCGAGTCGCACTTCATACGCGTCGACGGGCGGACCGGCCCGTCCGGAGGCAGCAAGGCGGAGCACATGGTGCGGCACATCGCGGAGCTGTCCGGTTCGGCGGGCGTCGATCCCGCCCGCACGGTGGTGATCGGGGACGCCGCGGACGACGCGGTGGCCGCGGGGCGGGTGGGGGCGCGGGCGGTGCTCTACACCGGGGGTTCGCACAGCCGGGCGAGTCTTGAGGGGGCCGGGGTGCCGGTCGTGGACACGTTGGCGGAGGCGGTCGTGGAGGCGGCGCGGTTGGCGGCGTGACGTCCGGGATGCGCCGGGTGCGGGTGCCGGTGCGTGTCGTTGGCTGAGCGGTGACCGGCGTCCGTGTGGGCGCGGGGGCGGTGCGCAGCCCGGCGCTGACGGGGTGCCTCCCCCACTCTCGGCTTCTCCCCCACGCTCGGCTTCTCGCGCGGGAGGGGCCCCAGAGCGGGAGGTGCCCCCACCGCCCGCCCGTGCCGCCCCTGGGGTGCCTCCCGAGGCCGTTCAGGCACCGGGGGAGCGCGACTGCCCGCAGCCAGGCGGGCACGGCCGCTGTCCGCAGTTGCGCCGGGGCGGTGTCTCTGTGCAGAACGTCAAAGTCTGGGTCCTGGTTTTGTACACATACGGGTCGTGACGGGAGCCCGGCGGGGGGCGATAGCCTTGTGGCGTGATCAGCGCGATAGCTCGCGGGGGCACCGTTGCCTCCGCCCTGCGCCCGGTGAGCACGGACGACATCCGTGTCCGGGCGGCGGTCGCTGGTCTTCGCGGGCGGGACGGGGCATCGAAGGCCCCCGGTACGACGTCGCGCACTCCCCGGACGGTGACGACGAGAGCGACGTCACACCTGGTGAACGTGGCGACATTGGCTGATATGCCCCCGCTCCTCTCACCTTGCGGCATAGCGTCTGAACGGACCGGACACCCCGTGTCCCGAGGACGTGCCGGAAGGCAGGAGACCGTACTTCCTTCAACGTCACGCAACGGCGCGCGACAGGAGCCAGAGGACAATGCAGACCAAGCTGGACGAAGCCAAGGCCGAGCTGCTCGAAAGGGCCGCGCGGGTAGCTGAGAACAGCCCGGTCGGGGGGCACCTACCGACTGGGACGACGGACGAGGGCACGCCGGGCACCCCGGACCAGGCATCCGTGTTCGCGTTCCTGAGGCGCTACTACCGGCACACCGCCCCGGAGGACCTGACCGACCGCGACCCGGTCGACGTCTTCGGAGCCGCCGTCTCGCACTACCGGCTGGCCGAGAACCGCCCGCAGGGCACCGCGAACGTGCGGGTGCACACCCCGACCGTCGAGGAGAACGGCTGGACGTGCAGCCACTCCGTGGTCGAGGTGGTCACCGACGACATGCCCTTCCTCGTCGACTCCGTGACCAACGAACTGACCCGGCAGGGCCGCGGCATCCACGTCGTGGTCCACCCGCAGATCGTGGTGCGGCGCGACGTCACCGGCAAGCTCGTCGAGGTGCTCACCGGCGGCCCCTCCTCCGACCTGCCGCACGACGCGCACGTCGAGTCCTGGATCCACGTCGAGATCGACCGCGAGACCGACCGCGGCGACCTGAAGCAGATCACCGCCGACCTGCTGCGCGTCCTCAACGACGTCCGCGAGACCGTCGAGGACTGGGGCAAGATGCGCGACGCGGCCGTCCGCATCGCCGAGCGGCTGCCGGACGAGCCGACCCCCGCCGACCTGCCGCCGCGGGAGCTGGAGGAGGCCCGCGAGCTGCTGCGCTGGCTGGCCGACGACCACTTCACCTTCCTCGGCTACCGCGAGTACGAGCTGCGCGGCGACGACTCCCTGGCCGCCGTCCCCGGCACCGGCCTCGGCATCCTGCGCTCCGACCCGCACCACGCGAGTGACGAGAGCCACCCGGTCAGCCCCTCCTTCGAGCGGCTCCCGGCCGACGCCCGGGCCAAGGCCCGCGAGCACCGGCTGCTGGTGCTGACCAAGGCCAACAGCCGGGCGACCGTGCACCGGCCGTCGTACCTGGACTACATCGGCGTCAAGAAGTTCGACGAGAACGGCAACGTCGTCGGCGAGCGCCGCTTCCTCGGGCTCTTCTCCTCCGCCGCCTACACCGAGTCCGTCCGCCGGGTGCCGGTCATCCGGCGCAAGGTGGAGGAGGTGCTGGAGCGGGCCGGGTTCTCGCCCAACAGCCACGACGGCCGGGACCTGCTGCAGATCCTGGAGACCTACCCGCGCGACGAGCTGTTCCAGACGCCGCCCGACGAGCTCCAGTCCATCGTCACCTCCGTGCTCTACCTCCAGGAGCGGCGCCGGCTGCGGCTCTACCTGCGGCAGGACGAGTACGGGCGCTACTACTCGGCCCTCGTCTACCTCCCCCGCGACCGCTACACCACCGGCGTCCGGCTGCGGATCATCGACATCCTCAAGGAGGAGCTCGGCGGCACCAGCGTCGACTTCACGGCCTGGAACACCGAGTCGATCCTGTCCCGGCTGCACTTCGTGGTCCGCGTCCCGCAGGGCACCGAGCTGCCGCACCTGTCCGACGCCGACAAGGAGCGCGTCGAGGCCCGCCTGGTCGAGGCCGCCCGCTCCTGGGCCGACGGGTTCGCCGAGGCGCTGACCGCCGAGTTCGGAGAGGAGCACGCGGCGGAGCTGCTGCGCCGCTACGGCAGCGCCTTCCCGGAGGGCTACAAGGCCGACCACGGCCCGCGCTCCGCGGTCGCCGACCTCGGTCACCTGGAGCGGCTCGACGAGGACCGGACGTTCGCGCTGAGCCTGTACGAGCCGGTCGGCGCCGCGCCCGAGGAGCGCCGGTTCAAGATCTACCAGAAGGGCGGCACGGTCTCCCTGTCCGCGGTGCTGCCGGTGCTCAGCCGGCTCGGCGTCGAGGTCACCGACGAGCGGCCGTACGACCTGCGCTGCGCGGACCGCACCACGGCCTGGATCTACGACTTCGGCCTGCGCATGCCGAAGTCGGTGGCCGGCGGCGCCGAATACCTGGGCGACGACGCCCGCCAGCGCTTCCAGGAGGCCTTCGCCGCGACCTGGAACGGGCAGGCGGAGAACGACGGCTTCAACGCCCTGGTGCTCAGCGCCGGGCTTACCTGGCGGCAGGCCATGGTGCTGCGCGCGTACGCCAAGTACCTGCGGCAGGCCGGGTCGACCTTCAGCCAGGACTACATGGAGGACACCCTCCGCAACAACGTCCACACCACGCGCCTGCTGGTCTCCCTCTTCGAGGCGCGGATGGCCCCGGAGCGCCAGCGCGCCGGGCGGGAGATCGTCGACGCCCTGCTCGAAGAGGTCGACGCGGCCCTCGACCAGGTCGCCAGCCTCGACGAGGACCGCATCCTGCGCTCCTTCCTCACCGTGATCAAGGCGACGCTGCGGACGAACTTCTTCCAGAAGACGAGCGACGGCAGGCCGCACGACTACGTCTCCATGAAGTTCGACCCGCAGGCCATCCCCGACCTGCCCGCGCCGCGTCCGGCGTTCGAGATCTGGGTGTACTCGCCGCGCGTCGAGGGCGTGCACCTGCGCTTCGGCAAGGTCGCGCGCGGCGGTCTGCGCTGGTCGGACCGCCGGGAGGACTTCCGTACCGAGATCCTCGGCCTGGTCAAGGCGCAGATGGTGAAGAACACCGTCATCGTGCCGGTCGGCGCCAAGGGCGGCTTCGTCGCCAAGCAGCTCCCGGACCCGAGCGTCGACCGCGACGCCTGGATGGCCGAGGGCATCGCCAGCTACAAGACCTTCATCTCGGCGCTGCTCGACATCACCGACAACATGGTGGCCGGAGAGGTCGTGCCCCCGGCCGACGTCGTCCGGCACGACGAGGACGACACGTACCTCGTCGTCGCCGCCGACAAGGGCACGGCGAAGTTCTCGGACATCGCCAACGAGGTCGCCGAGTCCTACAACTTCTGGCTGGGCGACGCCTTCGCCTCCGGCGGCAGCGCGGGCTACGACCACAAGGGCATGGGCATCACCGCCCGCGGCGCGTGGGAGTCCGTCAAGCGGCACTTCCGGGAGCTGGGCGTGGACACCCAGACCCAGGACTTCACCGTCGTCGGCATCGGCGACATGTCCGGCGACGTGTTCGGCAACGGCATGCTGCTGTCCGAGCACATCCGTCTGGTCGCCGCATTCGACCACCGGCACATCTTCGTCGACCCGAACCCGGACTCGGCCACCTCGTACGCCGAGCGGCGCCGTCTGTTCGAGCTGCCGCGCTCCTCGTGGGAGGACTACGACACCGCGCTGATCTCGGCGGGCGGCGGCGTCTTCCCGCGCTCGGCCAAGTCGATCCCGGTCAACGCCCACATGCGCGAGGCCCTCGGGATCGAGTCCGGCGTCACCAAGATGACTCCGGCCGAGCTGATGAAGGCGATCCTCAGCTCCCCGGTGGACCTGCTGTGGAACGGCGGCATCGGCACGTACGTCAAGGCGTCCACCGAGACCAACGGCGACGTCGGCGACAAGGGCAACGACGCCATCCGCGTCGACGGCAAGGACCTGCGCGTCCGGGTCGTGGGCGAGGGCGGCAACCTGGGCCTGACCCAGCTGGGCCGGATCGAGTTCGCCCGCACCGGCGGAAAGATCAACACGGACGCCATCGACAACAGCGCGGGCGTGGACACCTCCGACCACGAGGTGAACATCAAGATCCTGCTCAACGGTCTGGTCAAGGACGGCGACATGACCGTCAAGCAGCGCAACAAGCTGCTGGCCCAGATGACCGACGAGGTCGGCGCGCTGGTCCTGCGCAACAACTACGCGCAGAACACGGCGATCGCCAACGCGCTCGCCCAGTCCAACGACATGCTCCACGCCCAGCAGCGCTTCATGCGCCACCTGGTGCGCGAAGGCAGCCTCGACCGGGCCCTGGAGTTCCTGCCCACCGACCGCCAGATCCGTGAACGCCTCGGCGCCGGACAGGGCCTGACCGGCCCGGAGACGGCCGTGCTGCTGGCGTACACGAAGATCACGGTCGCCGAGGAGCTGCTGCACACCTCGCTGCCCGACGACCCGTACCTCAAGGGCCTGCTGCACGCCTACTTCCCGACGGCGCTGCGCGAACAGTTCCTGGACCAGATCGACGGCCACCCGCTGCGCCGCGAGATCACCACGACCGTCCTGGTCAACGACACGGTCAACACGGGCGGTACGACGTACCTGCACCGGATGCGCGAGGAGACGGGCGCGTCGCTGGAGGAGATCGTGCGGGCGCAGACCGCGGCCCGGGCGATCTTCCGCTCCTCCCCGGTGTGGGACGCGGTGGAGGCGCTGGACACCAAGGTCGAGGCCGCCGTCCAGACCCGCATCCGGCTGCACTCGCGGCGCCTGGTCGAGCGCGGCACGCGGTGGCTGCTCAACAACCGGCCGCAGCCGCTGGAGCTGGCCGAGACGGTGGACTTCTTCGCCGAGCGTGTCGAGCAGGTCTGGGCGGAGCTGCCGAAGCTGCTGCGCGGCGCGGACGCGGAGTGGTACCAGCACATCTACGACGAGCTGACCGCCGCCGGAGTGCCGGACGAGCCGGCCACGCGGGTCGCCGGTTTCTCCTCGGCCTTCCCGACGCTGGACATCGTGTCGGTGGCCGACCGCATGGGCAAGGAGCCGCTGGACGTCGCCGAGGTGTACTACGACCTCGCCGACCGGCTGAGCGTCACCCAGCTGATGGACCGCATCAGCGACCTGCCCCGTAACGACCGCTGGCAGTCCATGGCCCGCGCGGCGATCCGCGAGGACCTCTACGCGGCGCACGCGGCGCTCACCGCCGACGTGCTGGCGGCCGGCAACGGCACGTCGACGCCGGAGCAGCGGTTCAAGGCGTGGGAGGAGAAGAACGCGGCGATCCTCGGCCGGGCCCGCACCACGCTGGAGGAGATCCACAACTCGGAGGCGTTCGACCTGTCCAACCTGTCCGTGGCCATGCGGACGATGCGGACGCTGTTGCGCACGCACTCGTGACGGCGTGATGCCGTAGCCGCACGGCTGTGCGAGGCGCCCCGGGTCGAGTGACCCGGGGCGCCTTCATGTCCGGTACGCCCGTTCTCTTCGGAATCTCCGCATAAGGTGACGGGGTGACTGGGCGTCTCTGGACCGCACGCGTCGCCGCGCTCGTCCTCCTGCTGCTCCTGCTCCTGGCCGTCGTCCGGCTGCCCTGGGCCGGCGACCTCGGCATCCACGCGGCCACCGTCGAACGACTGCGTCACAGCCTGACCGACCCCGGCAACCCCCTGGTCGACGCGGACACGCCGAGCCCGTACTACTCGCCGTGGACGGTGCTGCTCGGTGCCCTGGCCAAGCTGACCGGGTTCTCGGTCTTCGTCGTGCTGCGGATCGGGGCGCTGGTGGCGCTCGGGGTGCTGGTGACGGGGGTGTGGCGGTACGTCCGCACGCTGAGCGGGCACCCGGCGGCGCCGCCGCTCGCGTTGCTGTCCCTGGTGCTGCTGTGGGGCACGGAGGAGTTCAGCTGGAGCGGCTTCCTCGGCCTCCACTCCCTGGCCCTGACGGTGGCCTATCCGAGCGTGCTCGCGCTCGGCCTCGCGTTCCACCTGTGGGCGTGGCCGGCGCGTCGGCCGGCCGGCCGGTGGGTCTGGGCCGGGTGCGGGGTGCTGTGGGCGGTGATCCTGCTCGTCCATCAGTTCTCCGGGGTCGTCGCCACGTTGGGCGTGCTCGCCGTGGTGTCCGGCTCTCGGGCGGGGTGGCGGGTCTGGGGCCGGCTGGGCGGGGGCCTGGTGCTGGGGGTGGTGGTGCTGTGGGCCTGGCCGTACTACGACTTCTTCGCCCTGCTCGGCGCGGGCGACGGGATGAACGCGGTGCACCGGTCGCTGTACCGGGATCTGCCCGGGCGGTACTGGCTGGTGCTGGCGGGGGTGGCGGCGCTGGGGGTGCGGTGGTGGCGGGACCGGCGTGACGTACTGGTGCTGTTCTTCGCGCTGGGCGCCGTGGTCTTCGTGGCGGGCGGGGTGAGCGGGCACTGGTCCTGGGGCAGGGCGCTGCCCGCCGCGCTGATCCCGGCGCAGCTCGCGGTGGCGCTGGAGGTGGTCGGGCCGGGGCGGCGGGCGGCGCGGACGGTGTGGGCGTGCGTGCTGGGCGCGGCGCTGGTGGTGGGGGCGTGGGCACAGGCGGGGACGCTGGGGTACGTGGCGGACCGGGGGCTGCTGCCGGGGGTGGTCGAGGCGAAGTACCGGGAGCCCTGGACGGGGTACCACTGGATCACGCCGTGGGTGGGGTACGGCGACGTGGTCATGGCGCGGAAGTTTCCCTCGCGGCAGATTCCGGCGTACGGGGCGTACACCGTGGCTCCCGGGTACCCCGACTTCTTCCTGCGGGACGAGGGGGAGCGGGCGGGGGCGGTGCGGGCGTACTTCTCGCAGGGGGCGGCGGGTGGTGTGCGGCGGGGGATCGTGCGGGAGTACGGGGTGCGGTGGGTGGTGGACCGGGGGGACGGGCTGCGGGGGGCTGAGGGGTTGCGGCGGGTGGCGCGGGGGCCGGACGGGGAGGTGCTGTACGCGGTGGTGGGGTGAGCGGGGTTGGTGTGGCCGTCGGGCGGGTGCGCGGCCCGGCGTTGCGGGGTGCCTCCCCCACTCTCGGCTTCGCTCGGGCGGGAGGCGCCCCCACCGCCCGCCCGTGCCGCCCTGGGGGTACCTCCCGGGCCGTTCAGGCACTGGGGGAGGCACGACTGCCCGCAGCTACGGCAGGATGCTCGCCGCCAGGCGGGCCGCGCGCCGCACGCGGGGTGTGGCCAGGCGGTGCAGGGCCGGGCGGATGACGGCCGCCGTGGCGCCGACCGGCTGCCAGCGGATCTGGAGCCGCCCCGGGTTGTGGCCCTCCGGTTCCACCGTGACCCGGTGGGGCAGGGCGCCCGAGCGGTAGGGGACCCGGGCGGTGAGGGGTGTGAAGCCGAGCGGGGCCAGGAGGATCCCCGTGTGGGTCCGGCCCTGGTGGCGGAGCCGGAGTACGGGATGGCGGACGCCCTCGAAGCCCTGGAGGGGGAGACGGGCCGCAGCCAGGTCCAGGCGCACGCGGCCCTCGAAGACGCCGGGGCGCACGGGTGAGAGGCGGAAGGGGACCGTGAGGCGACGGCGGCCGGGGGACAGGTGGAGGACGGCGCGTTGGGGGCCGACCGGGAGCCGGAAGGCCGGGTCGTAGGTGCGGACGGTCAGGCGGACCGAGGCGCCGGGACCGCGCGAGACGTCCGTGATCTCATGCCGCAGCAGGGCGCCGAAGAAGGGGCGGGTGTCCGGCTCCAGCTCCGTCAGGTCCAGCTCGCGGCGGGCCCGCTGGGAGCGCGGGACCTCCTCGCCCCAGTAGACGCGGCCGGCCGATGCGTCCGGTGTGATGCGGCGCGGGGCCACGCCGTGGCCGAGTCCCCGGGCCGCGGTCCGTACGTCGGGCAGGCGGTGGTCGCGGACCAGCTGGAGCACCACCCGTTCGTCGCGGGGCAGGCGCGCGTACGCGCCCGGGGCGAGCGTGTCGAGGTACGGGACCATGATGTCCGCGAAGGACGCGAGCCACGTGTCGTCCCGGTACGGCAGGTCACCGGCGTACATCCGGAAGTCGTGCTTGAGGAACTTGAAGTCCTTGTCCTCCCGCAGCGACTCGTGCCCGCTCTCGGCCAGGAACCCGTCGATGAGCCGCTGCACGTGGACGCGGTCGCGGACGTTGGTCAGCTTGTGCCGCTGGTTGGAGATGGAGGCCGTCTCGGTGGCGGCGTACGGGGCGATGTACCAGCGGTAGACCGGCTCGGGCACGACGGTGAACGTCTTGGCCAGGCAGTAGGCCTGCGCCGAGAAGAGCTGGTCCTCGTAGTGGATGCCCTCGGGGAAGCGCAGGTCGTGGCGGTCTAGGAAGGAGCGGGCGTACATCTTGCTGGTCGACAGGTGTTCGAAGAACAGGCGCGGGTCGGCCTCGATGCCGTCGAGTGTGCGGCGCTCGGCGACCAGGTGCGGCATCCACGTCGTGCGGCGTCCGCCGTCCACGCGTATGCGGTGCACCGCGCCCATCGCGAAGTCGAGGTCGCGCTCGCGGTGGGCGGCGAGCAGCACCTCGACGGCGCGCTCGGGCAGTTCGTCGTCGCTGTCCAGGAACATCAGGTACGGGGCACGGGCGATTTCCAGGGCGCGGTTGCGCGGGGCACTGCACCCGCCGCTGTTCTCGGGCAGCCGCAGGTACACCACGCGGGGGTCGCGGGCCGCCAGCTCGCGGGCCACCTCCTCGGTCGCGTCCGTCGAGTGGTCGTCGCTGATGACGACCTCGAGGTTCGGGTGGGTCTGGCGCAGCACGGACGCCACCGCGCGCGGGAGGCGTTCGGCGTCGTTGTAGACGATGACCGTGACGGTCACGTCGGGGCTCGGGTACGTCGCCCGGTCGGTGCTCATGACGTGGTCGCCTCCTCGGGGCTGGGGGCCGGGGTGCGTTCCTCGACGGGCAGGACGGGAGGCAGGGTCCGCTCGTCCTCGCCGAGGAAGACCCGGCGTACGACGCGTTCCGCGGCGCGGCCGTCGTCGTACTCGCAGAACCGGCGGCGGAAGGCGGCCCGTGCCTTCGCCGCGCGCTCGTCGCGCCAGGCGCCGGCCGTGAGGATCTCCGTCAGTTCCGCCTGGTCGCGGGCGACCGGGCCCGGGGCCTCGGCCGTCAGGTCGAAGTAGACGCCGCGGGTGGTGCGGTACGTCTCCCAGTCGTCGGCGTGGATGACGATCGGGCGGTCCAGGTTGGCGTAGTCGAACATGATCGACGAGTAGTCGGTGACCAGCGCGTCGGCGGCCAGGCACAGCTCCTCGACCGGGTCGTAGGAGGAGACGTCGATGATCCGGCCGGTGCGCCGCAGGCCCGCCAGGGGTGAGGCGGCGGTCTCGTAGAAGTAGTGGGCGCGCACCAGCAGGACCGTGTCCTCGCCGAGCCGGTCGGCGAGGGCGGCCAGGTCCAGCCGGGGCGTCCAGCCGGCCTCGTAGTCGCGGTGGGTGGGCGCGTACAGGATCGCCCGGCGGCCGGGCGCGATGCCGAGGCGGTCGCGGACCGCGCGGACCTCGGCGGCGCCGGCCGTGTAGAAGACGTCGTTGCGCGGATAGCCGTGATCGAGGGAGACGTGGCGGGACGGGTACGCCCGCTGCCACATGCGCGTGGAGTGGCTGTTGGCGCTGACGCTGAAGTCCCACCGGTCCACCCGCTCCAGCAGCGCCTGGAAGTCGAGGCCGCGGGCGGCGGCCGGGTAGGGCATCTGGTCCAGGCCCATGCGCTTGAGCGGAGTGCCGTGGTGGGTCTGGAGGTGGACGGTGCCGGGGCGTTTGACCACCGCGTCCGGGAAGTTGACGTTGTTGACGAGGTACTTGGCGCGGGCCAGCACCTCCCAGTAGCGGCGGGTGCCGGGGACGACGTGGTCGGTGCCGGGCGGCAGCAGGGCCGCGTTCGCCGCGGTGACCACCCACACCGGACGCACGCTCGGGGCGAGCTCGGCGAGCTTGGCGGCTATCGCGGCCGGGTTGCAGGCCACGCCGCGCGCCCAGTACGCCGAGAAGACGGCCAGGTGCTGGTCGACCGGCTCGGCGAGCGCCCGGCGGTACTGGAGGGTGCGCAGCCGTGTCCCGGCGTGGTGCCTGGCGGTGCGGGCCGCCGACCGCACCCGGCGGCGCGTGCGGTTGGCGGCCTGGAGCGCTCGGTACTCGGCGTGCGCGTCCCGCTCCAGCAGCGACCGGCGTACGCCTTCGAGGCCGGTGCGGGGCCGGTGGCCCTCGGGGCGGTGGTGCCGGGCGGCCAGGGAGGCGCGGTGGAAGAACTCCCGCGCGACGCCGTCCGGCATCCCGGCGCGGGCGTGGGTGCGCAGGCAGTCGCGGACCATCAGGTCGTACAGGGCCGCGTGGACGGCCGGGCGGCCGGCGGACAGGTCGAGGAGCCGCTCGTAGCGCTCGACCAGGGCGTAGTGCGCCTCGGGCGGGACCGGCGGCAGGCTCTCGGGGCGCAGCCGCCGGTCCTCGTACGCGGGGTGGGGCAGGCAGGCGACGCGGTTGGCGAGCAGCAGGGCGGTGTACGCGGCGAACGGCTCGTCGTCGGTGGTGAGCAGCCGTTCGTGCGCCCGCCAGAACGCGGCGCGCACGGCGCGGTTGCCGAGCAGCGGGGCCGTCGCGAGCAGCGCCGTGTGGTCGTCGAGGGCGAGGGCGGAGCCGGCCGCGCGGGCGAGGCGGGGGCCGTCGGGGGAGGGCAGGCCGGAGGTGCGCCAGGTGCCGCGGACGTGGTCGAGGAGCAGGACGTCCACCGTGCCGGGGAGGTCCGCGGTGTGCTCGGCGACCGTGCGCGGGGCGCCGGCGGGTACGCCGTCCTTGGCGTGGACGAAGTGCAGCCACCGGCCCGAGGCGCGCGCCGCCCCGGCCGCGCGGGCCGCGGCGTCCCCCGCCCCGTCCGGCAGCGGCAGGACGGTGAACGCGGGGGTGTGCCGTTCGGCCGCCTCCCGCGCCCAGTCCCCGACGGCGACGACGATCACCTCGACGCCGGTGAGGGGGTGGGCGTCGAGGGTGTCGAGGAGGGCGGGCAGGTGGTCCTGGACGTTGGGGCCGTGGACGATGACGCTGAGGTCGGGGATCTCGGGCATCTCCGGTATCTCGGACATCGCGGGGACTCCTTCGCCGTCGTCGCTCCCGGCACGCTCCTGTTCGTTCGTTCGGCCATAGTGGCACTAATCGGGCAAAAGGGTTAACCGTGCATAGGCCTCCCGGGGGAGGCGGGCGCTCGGCAGGAGGTCAGGCGGCCGCCTTGGCCTTCGGCGCGGGCTTGGCCGACCGGTCCGGACCGCCGGTGAACTTCTCGTACTCCCGCAGGACCTCCTCCGTCGGCCCGTCCATGCGCAGCTCGCCCCGCTCCAGCCACAGCACCCGGTCGCAGGTGTCGCGGATGGACTTGTTGCTGTGGCTCACCAGGAACACCGTGCCGGCGTGCTTGCGCAGCTCCCGGATGCGTGCCTCGGAGCGCTTCTGGAAGGAGCGGTCGCCGGTGGCCAGCGCCTCGTCGACGAGGAGGACGTCGTGGTCCTTGGCGGCGGCGATGGAGAAGCGCAGCCGGGCCGCCATGCCGGAGGAGTACGTGCGCATGGGCAGCGTGATGAAGTCGCCCTTGTCGTTGATCCCGGAGAAGTCGACGATCTCCTGGTACCGCTCCCTGATCTGCGCGCGGGACATGCCCATCGCCAGGCCGCCGAGGTGCACGTTGCGCTCGCCGGTGAGGTCGTTCATCAGGGCCGCGTTGACGCCGAGGAGGGAGGGCTGGCCGTCGGTGTAGATGCGGCCCCGCTCCACCGGGAGCAGGCCGGCGACCGCCTTCAGCAGGGTCGACTTGCCGGAGCCGTTGGTGCCGATCAGGCCGATGGCCTCGCCCCGGTACGCCACGAAGGACACGTTCTTGACGGCGTGCACCCGGCGTACGCCCGCCGCCTTCTCGGTCTTCCTGCGGCGCACGATGCGGTTGAGGGCGGCGGTCGCCGAGCCCCGGCCCGCGCCGGTGCCGTTGACCCGGTAGACGATGTCGACGCCGTCGGCGACGACGGTCGGGACGCGCTCGGCGGGGGTGTTGTCAGCGGGGGTGTCAGCCACGACCGTACGTCTCCTCGGCCTTCCAGAAGTAGATGAAACCGCCGATGCCGGCGACCAGTGCCCAGCCCAGCGCGAGCGCCCACACGTGGGGCGGCAGGTGGCTGGCGTCGAAGGTGTCGATCAGGGCGAAGCGCATGAGGTCGATGTAGACGACGGCGGGGTTGAGCTGGAGCACGGTGCCCACCCAGGACGGCAGTCCGCTGTCCGGGCCGGTCATGTGGTCGATGCTGAACATGACGCCGGAGGCGTACATCCAGGTGCGCAGCACGAACGGCATCAGCTGGGCCGCGTCGGGGATCTTGGACCCCACCCGGGCCATGAACAGCGACACGCCCGCGTTGAACAGGAACTGCAGCACCAGCGCCGGCACCGCCAGCACCCAGGACGGAGCGGGGGGCACGCCGAAGGCGAGCAGGATGACGACGAGGGCGGCCATCGAGAACAGCAGCTGCTGGAGCTGCTGGAGGCAGAACGAGACCGGCAGCGCGGCCCGCGGGAAGTGCAGGGCGCGCACCAGGCCGAGGTTGCCGGAGACGGCCCGGGTGCCCGCCATGATCGAACTCTGTGTGAACGTCCACACGAACACGCCGGTGACCAGGAACGGGACGAAGTCCTCCACGCCGCGGCTGGTGTTCATCAGCACGCCGAAGATGAAGTAGTACACCGCCGCGTTGAGCAGGGGCGTCATCACCTGCCAGACCTGGCCCAGCTTGGCCTGGCTGTACTGGGCGGTGAGCTTGGCGGTGGAGAAGGCGCCGATGAAGTGCCGGCGCGCCCACAGCTGGCGGACGTACTCGGGCAGGGAGGGGCGGGCACCGCTGACCGTCAGGCCGTGGCGGGCGGCGAGGGCCGCGAGGTCGTGCTCCTCGGCGGCGGCCGGGGCCGGTGTCGGAGGCGGTGTGTGGAGGACCTGGCTCACATCCGCTGCTTTCGCTCGGGGGGAGGGGGGTGGCGGCGCCCGGCGTTCACCCGTGTGTCGGAGCGGGTTCATTTACGTCGGGACGGGACCGTATCGTCCTGACGTGAGCGTAGGGCGTGGCGACGTCGGAACGCAACCGTTTCGTCGTAACGCCCTATGCTTGGCCCGCATGACGACCAACGCCGACGAGCCGCAGCCGCAGCCGCAGCCGCGCCCGCGCCGCCGGGCACCCGCCGGGGCGGCGGTGCTCCGCGAGGACGTGACGGAGGCCATCCGGGCGGCGGTCTTCGAGGAACTGGCGGCGGTCGGCTACGCGCGGATGTCCATCGAGGGCATCGCGCGCCGCGCGGGCGTCGGCAAGACGGCCGTCTACCGGCGCTGGCGCTCCAAGCTGCACCTGGTCCTCGACATCGTCTCCGCGCTCGCCGTGCAGGGTCTGCCCGTGCCGGACACCGGTTCCCTGGAGGGCGACCTGCGGCTGCTGTACGAGGTGACGTCCCGGGCCCTGCGCCACCCCGTGGCCTCGCAGGTGATTCCCGACCTCCAGGCGGAGGCGGCCCGCAATCCCGACATCGCGGAGGCCATGCGGAAGACCCTGCGGGAAGGGCAGGACGGCGTCGCCAGCAAGATCCTCGCGGCGGCGACGGAGCGCGGCGAGCTGAGCCCGGCCGTCGACCCCGACCTCGCCCTCGACCTGATCTCGGGCCCGCTGTACTGGCGCTCGGTGGTCATCCGCAGCCCGAAGCTGCCGAAGGGCTACCTGGGGGCGCTGGCACGGGCCACGGCGGAGGGGCTGAAGGCGCTCTGAGGCCCGGGCGACCGGTCAGGCGCCCCGGACGTACGGGAGCGAGGCGGGCGGGAGGAGTGGCCGTCGGTGGCGCGGGGCTCAGTCCCGCGCCGCCCCCGGATGCAGTCGCACCCAGCCCGCCCACGCCGACGTGATCATGTCCTCGACGTCGTACTTGGCCTTCCAGCCCAGTTCGGCGGCGGCGCGGTCGGCCGAGGCGACCACGCGGGCCGGGTCGCCGGGGCGGCGCGGGGTGACCGTCGGGGGGTGGTCGTGGCCGGTGAGGGCGTTGATGCGGTCGATCATCTCGCGGACGGAGACGCCCTCGCCCCGGCCGATGTTGAGGGTGAGGGAGCGGCCCGGGGAGGACCGGAGGGCGCGGGCGGCGGCGACGTGGGCCTCGGCCAGGTCGATCACGTGGATGTAGTCGCGGACGCAGGTGCCGTCCGGCGTCGCGTAGTCGTCGCCGAAGATGCGGGGGGCCGCTGACTCGGTCAGCTTCTCGAAGACCATCGGGACGAGGTTGTGGACGCCGGTGTCGGCGAGTTCCGGGCTCGCGGCGCCGGCCACGTTGAAGTAGCGCAGGGAGGCCGTCGACAGGCCGGTCGCCCGGCCGGTCGCCCGCACCAGCCACTCGCCGGCCAGCTTGGTCTCGCCGTACGGCGACATGGGCAGGCACGGTGTCTCCTCCGTCACCAGGTCCACGTCGGGCATGCCGTACACGGCGGCGGAGGAGGAGAAGACGAAGGACGGGACGCCGGCCGCGGTGACCGCGTCCAGCAGGACGCGCAGGCCCTCGACATTCTCCCGGTAGTACCGCAGCGGCAGCTCGACCGACTCGCCCACCTGCTTCTTGGCGGCCAGGTGGACGACTCCGGTGACGGAGTGGTCGGTGAGTGCGCGGGCGACCCGTTCGCCGTCCAGGACCGAGCCCACCACCAGCGGGACGCCGTCGGGTACGCGGTCGGCGATGCCGGTGGACAGGTCGTCGTACACGACCGTCCGCTCGCCGGCCTCGGTCATCGTCCTCACGACGTGCGCCCCGATGTAGCCGGCTCCGCCGGTGATCAGCCAGGTCATGTGCGGCCGTCCCCTCGTCAGTGGTCCTCGGTGGTCATGATCCGTCATCCCGGCGCCCGACGGGCCCCGCACACGTCAGGACGCGGTGGGGGCCGCTTCGGTGCCGTACGTGTCCAGGGCCGCCGTGAGGCGGTCGAGGCGGGTGCGCAGGTCCTGGACCTCCGCCAGGTCGAGTCCGGTGGCCGCCGCGATCCGGCGCGGTACCCCGGTCGCCCGCTCGCGCAGTGCCACGCCCTCACCGGTGAGCCGGACCTCCACGGAGCGCTCGTCGCGCGCGCTGCGCTCCCGGCGGACCAGGCCGGCCGCCTCCAGCCGCTTGAGCAGCGGGGACAGTGTGCCCGAGTCGAGGCGCAGGTGCTCGCCGAGCTTCTTCACCGGCAGCTCGCCGTGCTCCCACAGCACCAGCATCACCAGGTACTGCGGGTAGGTGAGTCCGAGGTCCTTGAGGACCACGCGGTAGACGCCGTTGAAGGCGCGCGAGGCCGCGTTCAGGGAGAAGCAGATCTGCTGGTCCAGGCGGAGCCAGTCCGTTGCGGGCGTGGTCATGCACTCCAGGGTAGCCGACGGGGTCTTGTGCACTATTTAGTTATCCACCATTTAGTTGTGCTCAACTGAATAGCGTGCTCTACTTGTCGTCGTCAGGCGTCGTCGCGACGCTTCTCCCGCACCGAGAGGGACGGTTCTCCCATGGACGCCATCTACACCGCCGCCGCCACCGCCACCCACGGCCGCGACGGCCGCACCGTCAGCTCCGACGGCAAGCTCGACCTCGCGCTCGGCGTCCCCGTCGAGATGGGCGGCGACGGGCAGGGCACCAACCCCGAGCAGCTGTTCGCCGCCGGGTACGCCGCCTGCTTCGGCAGCGCCCTCGGTCTGGTCGGCCGGCAGGCCAAGGTCGACGTCAGCGACGCCGCGGTGACCGCCGAGGTCGGCATCGGCAAGCAGGGCGAGGGCTTCGCGCTCGCCGTCACGCTGCGGGTCGAGCTGCCCGAGGGCCTGGACGAGGAGACCGGCCGCAAGCTGGTCGAGCAGGCCCACCAGGTCTGCCCCTACTCCAACGCCACCCGGGGCAACATCCCGGTCGAGCTCGTCATCGAGTAGTTTCGGGACACGCCGGTCAGTCCCCGCCCCCGCCCCCGACCCGCGCCAGCACCTCGCCGGTCCGCTCGCTCCACGCCACCACCACCGCCTCCTCGGGCACCGGCTGCCAGCGCGTGAGCAGAAGCCAGCGGACGTCGTAGCGGCGGACGACCGCGGCGCGCTCGGCGCGGGTCGAGCCGGGGGCGAGGTACGCCTCCACGTCGGCCACCCGCCGCCCGCGCTCCCGCTCGTCCAGTGACGGGTCCGGCCAGGCAGGCGCCGCGAGGTTCGGCCCGTACCCGGCGATGGCGTGCCCGGCGTAGTAGCCGTCGGTGATCACGACCTCGCCGGGGCCGATGTGCCGCGCCGCCCATTCGTACGTCGGCCAGCTGGGCGGCTGCTCGAAGCCGACCGGGTCCAGCGCCCGCGGCACCACCGCCCCCGCCTGGACCGTGAGGAAGCCCAGCAGTGCGCCCGCGGCCGCCGCCGAGCCCAGCGCCCTGCGCCACCACCCCCACGGCCGGGGCGCCGCCAGCTCCACCGCCAGCGCGAACTGCAACGGCACCAGCGTCAGTCCGAGGATCCGGCCGTAGGTGTAATGGCTGCTGAACCAGCCGTACGCCACCACCGCGCAGTCCAGCACGAAGAGCAGCAGCAGCGGATCGCGCGCCGACGCCCGGCCGCGCCGCCACAGCGCCGGCAGTCCGAGCAGCGCCAGCCAGAACTCCCCGGGCAGCTCCAGGTAGAGCACGCGGTGCATCCCGTCCACGCTCTCGTCCCCGGCCAGCGCGAACACGTCGAAGTACGGCCACAGCGCCGCCGACGCCACCGCCACCGCACCCGTCAGCGCCCACCGCCCGACGACCGGCCCTCGCCAGCCGCGCTGCCATCCGGCCACCAGCGCCACCGCGCCCAGCGCCGCCGCCACCGCCGTGATCGGGTGGACGAGGAGGACCAGGCCGTAGAGGATGCCGAGCCCGGCATACCCGGGCAGGCCCCGCAGGCCGCTCGGGCCGACGTACCGCACCCCGCGCTCGTCACGGGCCCGCGCGCCCGTCAGCGCCCACGCCCAGAAGGTGAGCCCGATCGCGAACGCCGACGGGTAGCCGAGGTTGCCCGTCATCGACATCAGCCCGAGGTAGCCGCTCCACCAGGCCCGCTCGGTGCCCCACAGCAGCGTCATCGCGCCCAGCGCCAGCACCGGCGCCCACGGCCGCGGACTCAGCACCCGCGCGAAGCGGCCGAGGCCGGTCAGCAGCACCAGCAGGTTCAGTGGCCCGGCGAGCCGCACCACCTCCCAGCCCCCCAGCCCGGTCAGCCGGGCGAACAGGCCCTGCGCGACCGCGTACGGCGAGTAGTAGGCGCTGCCCGCGCCCGGCAGGTCGGCCATCGGGTGGCGGGGACTGAGGAGGTTCGCCTTCAGGCGCTCGACGACGGCCGCGTGCTGGCCGGCGTCGCAGCACAGCGGCACGGCCCAGTACGCCAGCGTCATCACCAGGAAGAACAGGAAACCGACGGCCTGGTACGGGGTGGGACGCCAGGAACGGCCGCCGCGCAGCGCCGTGGCACCGCGCACGGGCCGCCGGACGAGGGCACCGGCGCTCACGGGACGGACGAAGGGTGGGACATTCGGGGCATTTGCCGTATGTTCCCGGCGGCCGCGCCCAGGTCAACGACACGACCACACGTCACCGCATCGAGTGACCGTCAGGCGGCGGCGAGCGTCCGTTCAGTCGGCCACGCGCGCCCGTTCGGCCTGTCCCTGTGCGGGCAGCGCCACCCGGCCGGCCCGCACCACCGGCTCCAGCAGCAGCGGGATCCCCACCACCGGCAGCAGCCAGGCCAGCACGATCAGCCGCTCGCCCCAGATGTTGATGTCCGGATGTCCCGCCTGCGTCAGGACGCCGGTGAACGCCGCCGCGACCAGGAAGACCCCGACCGCGCCGCCGCGGCGCAGCGCCCCCCACGCCCCGGCGCCCAGCGCCGCCACGAACAGCGGCTCCCATGCCTGCCGCCGCACCCACTCCACCCAGAAGTTGCCCTGCAACTGCCAGAACTCCGGCCACGGGTCCTCGCGGTCCGGCCGGGCGAAGTGCCCGGTCAGCAGGTCCTGGAGGCTGTCGGAGACCGACGGGTAGTGCAGCAGCCGCGACAGCACCATGGTGCCGGCCGCGCCCGCCAGGCCGAGGGCCGCGAGCACGAGCACCTCCCGGCCCGGCGGCCGTCCCCGCCGCCGTCGCCGCAGCGCGAGCAGCGCGCCCGCCGCCGCCAGGCACACCCCGAGGAACAGCGCCTGCGAGTGCTTCACGGTGAACAGCGCGAGCAGCGACCCGCCGACCAGCGCGTACCCGGCCCGCGCCCGCCCCGCCCGCAGCACCAGCGCGCACCCCCACACCGCCGCCAGTGTCAGCGCCATCAGCAGCCCCTCGGTCATCGGCCGCATGGCCGTCGTCCCGCACGGCAGCACGTAGTACAGCGCCTGCCCGGTCAGCGCGAGCGGCACCGGCACGGACAGGGTGCGCAGGATCAGGAAGACCAGGACACCGCCCGCACAGGCGATGACCACGCCCGCCGCCCACAGCCCCCACGTCGCCCCGAGGAGCACGACGAAGGGAACCAGGAACAGCGGGTAGCCGGGCCGCGCCTCGAAGATCCGCATGAAGCGCTCCGTCATGTACGGCACGGTGTGCCCGCCGGTCTGCCCGGCCGCCAGCCTCGGCTCCACCTGCCGCCACTCCCGCTCCCGGCAGTCGGCCGTCACCCGGTCGGTGGGGTCGGGCCGGTGGAAGCGGACCACGTGCACGCTCTGGTCGCGGCGGGCCGTCGACGCCTTGCTCGCGCACACGTAGTCGATGGTGTCCGCGGCCACCCCGCGCTTGCTCCCACCGGCCAGACTCAGGGCGTACGACAGGTAGTTCTTGGTGTCGGGGGTGTCCCGGCCGGTGACGTTCGCGAGCTGGAGCACGGCGAAGACCGCGGCCAGGACCAGCACCCAGGTGCGCGGCCTCATGACGAGGCCAGCAGGTCGTGGCCGGGAGTGGCCGGGACGGACCGGGCGCCGGGCACACCGGCGGGCTCCGGCATCGGTTCGCCCAGCAGCAGCGTCCGCACCACCCGCTCGGCGGCCCGGCCGTCCTCGTACTCGCAGAACCGGGCCCGGAAGGCGGACCTGAGCCGCGCCGCCTCCTCGTCCCGCCAGGCTCCGGAGGCCAGCAGCCACGCCAGCTCCCGGTACGAGCGCGACACGTGGCCCGGTGCCTCGGCGGTGATGTCGAAGTAGGCACCGCGGCTCGCCGTGTAGGCGGCCCAGTCGTCCGCGTGGATCAGCACAGGCCGGTCCAGGAGGACGTAGTCGAACATCAGGGCCGAGTAGTCGGTGATCAGCAGGTCGGAAGCGAGCATCAGGTCCTCGACGTGCGGCTCGTCGGTCGCGTCGATCAGCACGCCCCGCCGGTGCAGCTCCGCCAGGCCCATGCCGCGCGCCGGGCCGGTGGCCAGCGACGGGTGCAGCCGCACCACCAGGGTGTGGCCCTCGCCGAGGTCGGCGGCGAGCCGGGCCGGGTCGAACCGCTCCACGTACCCGCCCCGCCGGTACTCGCGCCGGGTCGGCGCGTACAGCACCACGGTGTGCCCCTCGGGGACGCCGAGCCGCTCGCGCGTCCGGCGGCCCGCCTGCGGACCGGCGTTCACCAGCACGTCGTTGCGCGGGCTGCCGGTGCGCGCGGACGCGAAGTGGCAGGGGTACGCCCGCTCCCACATCCGTTCCGCGTACCGGCCCGCGACCAGGCTGTGGTCCCAGCGGTCGGCCCGCCGCAGCATCTGCGGCACGTCCAGGCCGTGCCGGGCGCCGGGCCGGCCCAGCAGGTCGGCGCCCATGTACTTGAGCGGGGTGCCCTGGTGGGTGTGGATGTGGACGCTGTCCGGCCGCTTGGGCACGGCCCAGGGCCAGTTGACGTTGTTGACGAGGAACGCGGCCCGCTCGACCGCCCGGTGGTAGCCCGCGCTGCCGAGGAGCACGTGCTCGGTGTCCGGCGGCAGCGCCGCCGCCTCCTCCTCACCGCGCACCACCCACACCCCGCGCAGGTGCGGGGCGATCTCGCGGGCCTTGCGGTGGATCGCCGCCGGGTCGCCCAGCACGCCCCGGTGGGAGAAGGCCGAATACACGACGAGGTCCGCGTCGAGCGGGCGGCGCGTGTTCACCGCCGTCCGCACCCGCCCCAGGCGCCCGGCGGCCGCACCGCGCGCCTGCCGCGCCCGGCGTCCCAGCTCCCGGCCCGCCCGGCCGGACTCGCGGCGCAGCCGGTAGGCGGCGTACCCGTGCTCCAGCACGCGCAGTTCGGCCGGGATCTCGGCGCCCTCGGGCCGGTACTCCCGGAACATCCGGGCGGTGCGGCGGAAGAACTCCGCCTTGTCCGACGCCGGCAGCCGGTCCGGCTTGGACAGGACGTCCAGGCAGTGTTCGCCCATCTTGACGTGCAGGAACGGCCGCCAGCGGGCCAGCTCCGGGCGGTCGTCGAGGAACGCGAAGACCCGCTCGTACTGCGCGTGCACGTCGAAGTGCTTGCGGCTGGTGGTGGACAGGATGTTGCCCTGGCGGCGCTGCCGGTAGTTCAGGCAGACGCGGTCCAGGGTGGCGATCCGCCCGGCCGCGAACATGACCGGGAAGGTCCAGGGCGTGTCCTCGTAGTAGCCCGGCGGGAAGGTGAAGCCCTCCCGTTCGACGAAGTCGCGCCGGTAGGCCTTGTTCCACACCACCATCAGCAGGTCGAGGATCTCGGGGCGCTCGGCGGCGGTGAAGGTCTCGTCGGTTTCGCCGAGCACGTGGGCGAGGACGTTGCGCCGGGTGCCGCCCCACCAGTAGGTGCGGGCGTAGTCGAAGACCAGGACGTCGGGGTCGTCCGCCTCCGCCAGCCGGTCGGCCACCGCGCGCAGGGCGCCCGGGGTGAGGGTGTCGTCGCTGTCGAGGAAGAAGAGGTAGTCGCCGGTGGCGTGCGGCAGAGCGGCGTTGCGGGCCCGGCCGAGGCCGACGTTGTCCTCCAGGTGCAGTACGCGCACCCGCTCGTCGGCGGCGGCGTACTCGTCGAGGATGGCGCCGCAGTCGTCCGGGGAGCAGTCGTCCACGGCGACGACCTCGATGTCCCGGTAGGACTGGTCCAGCACGGAGTCCAGACACTCGCGCAGGAAGCCCTGCACCTTGTAGCAGGGGACGATGACGCTGAAACGGGGCACGGCGGGATCAGCTCCTCACGAGGGTGGCGGCGGGGGCCGGGACACGCTCGGCGAGCGGGACCACGGGCGGCAGCGACTCGGGCGGCTCGCCCAGCAGCACCCGGCGTACGACGCGCTCGGCGGCCCGGCCGTCGTCGAACTCGCAGAACCGCTCCCGGAAGGCGGCCCGCAGCGCCGCCGACCCACGGTCCGCCCAGGTGCCGTCGCGGAAGACGCGGGCCAGCTCCTCCGGGGTGCGCGCCACCGGTCCGGGCGGGGCCGCCATCAGGTCGAAGTAGACGCCGCGGGTCTCCCGGTAGACCTCCCAGTCGTCGGCGTACACGACGATCGGCCGGTCCAGGTTGGCGTAGTCGAACATGATCGACGAGTAGTCGGTGACCAGCGCGTCGGCGGCCAGGCACACGTCCTCGGCCGAGCGGTGCGCGGTCACGTCGATGATCCGGCCGGTGCGGGCGCGCCTGCCGCCCCGGTCGTAGAAGTAGTGGGCACGCAGCAGTACGACCACGTCCTCGCCCGCCGCCTCGCAGAAGGCCTCCAGGTCCAGGGCGCCCGCTCCGAACCCGGCCGTCCAGTCGCGGTGCGTGGGCGCGTAGAGGACCGCCGTCTTGCCCTCCGGGACGCCGAGTCCGCGCCGGACGCGGGCGACGTCCTCGGCGGTCGCCGTGCAGTAGACGTCGTTGCGCGGGTAGCCGTACTCCAGCTGCTCGTAGGAGCCGGGGTAGGCGCGCTCCCACATCCGGGTGGAGTGGCGGTTGGCGGAGAGGTTGTAGTCCCAGCGGTCCACGCGGCCCAGCAGCTTGGTGAAGCTGCCGCTCGCGGCCGCCACCACCGGATACGTGGACTGGTCGACGCCCATGGTCTTCAGCGGGGTGCCGTGCTGGGTCTGCACGTGCACGGTGCCGGGGCGCTTGACGACGCCCTCGGCGAAGTTGGCGTTGTTGACCAGGTACTTGGCGCGGGCCAGCACCTCCCAGTAGCGGCGGCTGCCGATGACGGCGTGGTCGACGTCCTTCGGCAGGGTGTGCGCCTGGTCCGGCTCGACCAGGAACACCGAGCGCAGGTGCGGGGCGAGTTCGCGGGCCTTGGCGTGGATCGCGGCCGGGTTGCAGGCGTAGCCACGGCCCCAGTACGCGCAGTACACGACGAGGTTCGGGTCCAGCGGACGGCGCAGGTGGCGGCGGTAGCGCAGGCGGGTGCGCAGCCCGTGCGGGCGCGGCAGGAGCCCTAGGACGCCCCCGGCCGCCCGGTTGGCGGCGCGCAGGGCGCGGAAGCCGGCGTAGGACCCGGACGCCAGCAGCCGGTGCTGCACGCCGAGCCGGCCGCCCGGTGTGCGGAAACCGGCGGGGCGGTGGCGGCGGTAGAGGCGGCTCGCCCGGCGGAAGAAGGTCCGGCGCTCCCGGCGGGTCAGGCGCCGCGGATGGGTGGCCGTCTTCAGGATCGCGGCGAAGAGCTGCTCGAACAGCGGTCCGCGCCGCTCGTCCGGCAGCCCCCGCTCGGCCGCGTGCGCGAGCGCCAGCTCGGCCTGGTCCAGGAGTTCCGCGTGGTGCTCCCCGGGCAGGTTCAGCCGGTTGCCCTGCCGCCGGACCCGGTGGCGTACGACGACGGAGCGCAGCACCGTCACCCGCTCGGCGCGCGCCGCGACCAGGGCACCGAAGCCGACGTCGGTGAAGTGCCCGTCGGGGAAGGCCAGTCGCCGCTCGGTCAGGAAGGTGCGGCGGTAGACCGCGCTCCACGCGGGCAGGTGCACGCCGGTCAGGTGCGGGGCGTCCTCCGGGGCGAAGGCGCCCTCCGGGGCCTTGGCCAGCAGCGGGGCCGCCGGATTGGCCGGTTCGCCCTCCCACCAGGGCATCCGCTCGTGCTCGAAGTACAGCACGTCCACGCCGCCGGTGTCCGCCAGCCGCCCGTCCAGTGCCGCCAGCGCGCCCGGGACGAGGACGTCGTCGCCGTCGAGGAACAGCAGGTACGCGCCGGTCGCCGCCCGCATCCCGGTGTTGCGCGCCCCGGCCAGGCCGGCCGACGGCGGCGAGTGCACCGGCGCCACCCGGGAGTCCCGCTCGGCGCGCTCCCCGACGACGTCCGCCACGGCCCGGTCCGCGGTGTCGGTCACCGGGATCAGCTCGAAGTCGCCGAAGGCCTGGGCGAGTACCGAATCCAGCGCCTGGGAGAGCCGCCCCGCGACCCCATGGGACGGGACGATGATGCTGAAGCGGGGCATGCTGCTCTTTCTCTCGTTGTCCTGGTCCGTCGGGAGCCGTCCCGCAGGGCCGGCCGGCCCGGTCGTCCCGAGGGCCGCCGGACGGGCGGCCGGGACGGAGCGGGCCGCGACGAGCCGCGGGGCATGTGGACTCCCAGTGGACAAACGGCGGTCAGAGGCTGTCGGTGACGGTGCGGGGCCCCGCCGGTTGCGGCACGGTGGCCAGCGGGGCGCGGGCGAGGCCGGCCGCCGCGGAGGGCGCGGGACGGCGCTCGGCGAGCGGCACGACCGGGGGGAGGTCCGTCTGCCCGAGCACCACGCGGCGTACGACGCGTTCGGCGGCGCGCCCGTCGTCGTGCGGGCAGAACCGCTCCCGGAAAGCGGCCCTGAGCTGCGCGGACCGGGCGCCGCGCCAGTGCCCGCCGGCGAAGACCCCGATCAGCTCGTCCTCGTCCCGGACGATCGCGCCCGGCGGGAAGCCGCCGAGGTCGAAGCAGGTGCCGCGAGCCGCCTCGTACGCCTCCGGCTCGTCGGCGTGGATCACGATCGGCCGGTCCAGACCCGCGTAGTCGAACATCAGTGCCGAGTAGTCGGTGACGAGGACGTCCGACGCCAGGCACAGGGACTCCACGCTCGGGTGGCCGCTGACGTCGAGGACCCGGCCGGCGGACTCGGCGAGCGGGCCGCCGTGGCGGGGATGGGCGCGGGCCAGCACCATGAAGCGCGGGCCGAGGCGGGTGACGACGCGCTCCAGGTCCAGGGCGGCGCGCTGGGTGCGCCGGTAGTCGCGGTGGGTGGGCGCGTACAGGATCGCGACCGTGTCCTGCGGGATGCCCAGGGCCTCGCGCAGCCGGGCCACGTCCGCGGGCCTCGCCCGCTGGAACACGTCGGTGCGGGGCTGGCCGTACTCCAGTGTGGTGTAGCGGCCGGGGTGGACGCGTTCCCAGGTCAGGGTGGAGTGGCGGTTGGCGGAGACGACGTAGTCCCAGGAGCCGGCCTCGCGCAGCAGCCGCGCGAAGTCGGTACGGCCCGCGGCGGCCGGGCGTTCCCGGAGGTCCAGGCCCATGTGCTTGAGCGGCGTCCCGGCCTGCGTCTGGATCAGGACCTGGCCCTCGCGCCGGACCAGGCCCGCGTCGAAGGCGGCGTTGTGCACCAGGTAGCGGGAGCGGGCCAGCGCCGTCCAGTACGCGGCCGTGCCGGGGGTCAGGCGGCGGGTGCCGGTCGGGATGGTGTGGTGGTGCGCGGGGGCGGCGGCCCACGCCGTGCGGATGTGCGGCGCGAGGTCGCGGAACGCCTCCTCCAGCGCGCCCGGGTTGCAGCCGTGGCCCCTGTCGCCGCCGGCGGCGAAGACGGCACGGTCGCGCAGGGGCAGGCAGCGCTGGACGCGGTAGTGGGCGCGCAGGGTGAGCGCTCGCGCGGCGCGCAGCAGCCGGGCGGTGGCCTTCACCGTCCGGCGGCGCAGGGACGAGGCCAGCCGCAGGGTCCGCCAGGTGCGGCCGAGGCCCAGCCGGAGCAGGGCGTGGCGCAGCCGCACGGGCCGCGGGGCGGGGGCGCCGGGGACCCGGTAGCGGCGGCAGTGGACGCGGGCCCGGCGCAGGAACTCGGCGCGCAGCCGGCGCGGGACGCGGTCGGGGCGGGTGAACACCGTCGTCAGGTGGTCGGCCATGCGGCGGTAGAGCACGGGCCGCCAGCGGGCCAGCTCCGGGTCCGACTCCAGGAACGCGAAGACCCGGTCGTACTGGGCGAAGACGTCCAGGTGACGCTCGCTCGGTGTGCCCAGGATGCTGCCGTGGCGGCGCTGCCGGTAGTGGACGCAGACCCGGTCCAGGGTGGCGATGGACTCCGCCGTCATCAGGACCGGGTAGGTCCACGGGGTGTCCTCGTAGTAGCCCGGCGGGAAGGTGAAGCCCTCGCGCTCGGCGAACTCGCGCCGCACCGTCTTGTTCCAGGCCACCATCAGCAGCTTCAGCAGCTCCGGCCGGTCGGTGAGCCGGAAGGGCGCCGGGCCCCGCTCCGTGAGGTGGGCGGCGGCCTGGTTGCGGACCGCCTCGCCCGGCCAGTAGGTCCGCGCGTAGTCGTAGACCAGGACGTCCGGCTCCCCGGTCTCCTTGATCCGGTCGGCGATCGCGCGCAGCGCGTGGGCGGTGAGGGTGTCGTCGCCGTCGAGGAAGACCAGGTAGTCGCCGCCGGCCCGCTCCATGCCCGCGTTGCGGGCGGGGCCGAGCCCACCGTTGCGCGGCAGGTGCAGGACGCGCACCCGGGCGTCGCGGGCCGCGAACTCGTCGGCGATCTCGCCGCAGGCGTCCGGAGAGCAGTCGTCGACCACGATCAGCTCGAAGTCCGGGTACGACTGGGACAGCACCGATTCCAGGCATGCGGGCAGATACGCCTGCACCTGGTGCGCGGGGACGATGACACTGAACCTGGGCACGGGGACATCCATGGGTCGGCGGGATCGGCGCGGGCGTTCGGCCCGGGAACGGCCAGTGGAGTGACTTGGTTACGGTCCCTGCGGCATTCGGGGGACCACCCGCAGGCCGGAGAGGGGGCGAGCCGGTGACCGGCCCGCCCCCTCAAGGGTGGTTTTCCTCCGCTTACTTGACCGCGCCCGCCATCACGCCGGAGACGAACTGCCGCTGGAACGCGAAGAACACGGCCAGCGGGATCACCATGGAGATGAAGGCGCCCGGCGCCAGGATGTCGATGTTGTTGCCGAACTGCCGTACCTGCGTCTGCAGGGCGACCGTGATCGGCTGGCTCCCGGCGTCCGAGAAGATCAGCGCGACCAGCATGTCGTTCCACACCCACAGGAACTGGAAGATGCCGAGGCTCGCGATCGCGGGCCCGCCGAGCGGCATCACGACCCGCACGAACAGCCGCAGTTCGCCCGCGCCGTCCAGCCGGGCCGCCTCCAGCAGCTCCCTGGGGATCTCCGCGAAGAAGTTGCGCAGCAGGAAGATCGCGAAGGGCAGACCGAAGCCGACGTGGAAGAGGACCACGCCGACGACCGACCCGAACAGTCCGATCTCGCCGAAGAGTTCCGCGATCGGGATCAGGGCCACCTGGACGGGGACGACGAGCAGTCCGACCACGGCCAGGAACCACCAGTCGCGGCCCGGGAAGTCCATCCACGCGAAGGCGTACCCCGCGAGCGATCCGATGACCACGACCAGGACCGTCGCCGGGACCGTGATCAGCGCGGTGTTGAGGAGGGAGGAGGTGATGTCGCCGTTCTTCAGCAGCTCCTCGTAGCTCTGGAAGGTGAGCTGGGACGGCTTGGTGAAGACCTCCCACCAGCCGCTCCCCGCCATGTCCCGGGGCGTGCGCAGCGAGGAGAGCAGCAGGCCGATCGTCGGGACCAGCCAGAACAGGCCGACGACGATCAGGAACACTCGGACCAGCCCGCCGCTGACGCCCTCGGCGAGTCGCGAGCCCAGTGACCGCCTCGCCCTGACGGCGGCGCCGCCGTCGGGCGCCGGTGCCGCCTCGGTGAGGGAACCCGCCTGAGCGGTCATCGCCGCACCTCCCGCCGCAGCCGCCGTACGTTGAACCACATGACCGGGATGACCAGGAGCAGCAGGAACACCGCGATGGCGCTGGCGACGCCAGGCTGGTCCGAGGCGAAGCCCTTGCGGTACAGCTCCAGGGCGAGGACGTTCGCGTCGTCCTGGGAGGAGCCCGGGGCGATGATGAAGACCAGGTCGAAGACCTTCAGCACGTTGATCATCAGGGTGACGACGACGACCGCGAGGACCGGCGCCAGCAGCGGCACCGTCACCCGTCTGAAGACCTGCCACTCGTTGGCACCGTCGACCCGGGCGGCCTCCAGGAGCTCCCGGGGGACGCCGGCGAGCCCCGCCGCGATCAGCACCATCGCGAAGCCCGCCCACATCCACACGTACGACCCGATGATGGCGGGGGTGACGAGGGACGGGCCGAGCCAGCTCAGGCCGTTGTAGGGCTCCTTGAAGTTGTCGGCGGGGAGCCGGAGCTGCGCCCCGTCGGCCGCCGCGGGGAGGGTGAAGGTGCCGTCGCCGGCCGCCGTGGTGGAGGCGACGACCTCGCCGTCCTTCACCGCCTCGATCTTCATCCCGGCGTAGCCGAGTTCGGCGGCGTCGACGCCGTTGAGCTGCCCGACGCCCTTGCCGCGGGTGAAGTCCTGCCAGGTGGTACCGGTGACCTTCCCGTCCTCGGGCTCCGGGGGTACGGCCTTCTCCGCGCCGTCCGGCATCTGGTCGGGTGCGACGCCGACGAGGGGCAGGACGACGGTCCGACCCGTGCTCACCGGCTCCTTGGTGATGAACGCGCCGCCGCCGGCCGGTTCCAGCGGCGACTCGCGGCCCGGGTGCGCCTTCGGGAACGCCGACGACTCGGCGAACGTGTCGTGCACCCCGACCCACACCGCGTTCGCGACGCCCTTGTCGGGATCCTGGTCGTACACCAGGCGGAAGATGATCCCGGCCGCCAGCATCGAGATCGCCATCGGCATGAAGACGACCAGCTTGAACGCCGTGCCCCAGCGCACCCGTTCGGTCAGCACCGCGAAGATCAGGCCGAGGGCGGTGGCGACCGTCGGCGCGAACACCACCCAGATGACGTTGTTCTTCAGCGCGGTGCGGATGCCGTCGTCGGTGAAGAGCGCCTGGTAGTTGTCGAGCCCGGCGAAGGAGTCGCCGGACTGGTCGTAGAAGCTGCGGATCAGCGAGTACCCGATCGGGTACACCACGAGCGCGCCGAGCAGCACCAGGGCGGGGAGCAGGAACAGGGCCGCCACGGCCTTGCGGGTGCCGGTCACGCTCTTGCGCGACTTGGGGGCGGCAGGGCCCCGGGAGGCCCCTGCCGCCGTGGCCGACGCCATCGCGTCAGCCTCCGTAGGCGGCGGCCGCGTCCGCCTCCAACTGGCGCTGCGCGCCCTCGACGTCGGACGGGTTTTTCAGGAAGTCCTGGAGCGCCTTCCACTCGCCCTTGCCGGGCGTGCCGCCGAAGGCCTGCGGGGCCTGGTCCGACATGTCGAAGCGGAAGTCGTCACCGGCCGAGACCAGCGCTTCGGCGATCTTCTTCTGCACCTCGTTCGGGTACGCCGACGTGTCCAGGTTCTTGTTCGGCGAGAGGTAGCCGCCGAGCCCCGCGTGGATCGCCGCCGCGTCCGGGGAGGCCAGCCAGGTGGCCAGCGCCTGCGCCGCCTTCGAGTCCTGGAGGATCACCGCCGCGTCGCCGCCGGAGACCACCGGCGCGGTGTCGCCGACCGCCGGGAACGGGAAGACCTTCGCGTCGGTGCCGACCTCCGCCTCGGTCTCGCCGATGTTGACCTGCACGAAGTCGCCCTCGTAGACCATGGCGGCCTTGGGCTGGTCGCCGCCGGTGAAGGTCTGCGTCACCGAGGCCGGGAAGTCGGTCTGCAGCGCGCCGGTCGCGCCGCCCGCCACGTAGTCCTTCTTGCCCCAGATCTCGGCGAGGGTGGTCAGGGCCTCCTTCACCGACGGGTCCGTCCACTTGATCTCGTGCTTGGCGAGCTGGTCGTACTTCTCCGGGCCTGCCTGGGAGAGGTAGACGTTCTCGAACCAGTCGGTGAGGGTCCAGCCCTCGGCGCCGCCCACGGAGAACGGCGTGACACCCGAGTCGTAGACCGTCTGGGCGGCGGTCAGCAGCTCGTCCCAGGTCTTGGGCTCGGCCGCGCCCGCGTTCTCGAAGACCTGCGCGTTGTACCAGATCAGGGACTTGTTGGCGGCCTTGTAGTAGACGCCGTACTGCTTGCCGTCGACCTTTCCGATGTCCTGCCAGCCCTGCGAGTAGTTCTCCGCCAGCTCCTTGGTGGCCTCGGCGCCCAGCGGCTTGGCCCAGCCCTTCTCGACGGCCTGCTTGACGGCGCCGGGCTGGGGGAGCATCGCCACGTCCGGCGGGGCGCCGCCGGCCACCTTCGAACCGAGGAAGTTGACGATCGGGTCCTGTGCGGGCACGAAGGTCACCTCGGCGCCGGTGCGCTTCTCGAACTCGTCAAGGACCTTCGTGAAGTTCTCCTGCTCGGCGCCGGTCCAGACGGCGGCGACCTCCAGGCTCTCGCCGTCCAGCTTGGGGAGGGAGACGGTGGCGGCCGGGTCCTTGCCGCCGTCTCCCTGACCGTTCTTGTCGCCGCCGCCGCCATCGTCGTCTCCGCCGCACGCGGTGAGCGAGAGGGCGAGGGCTCCGGCGGCGAGGAACGCGGCGGCCCTGGTGGTCTTCCTCGCGGTGCCGTTCCCGGCCTTGTTGACGGTTCTGCGTGTCCGGATGGTGCTGCTCGTGCGCATCACTGCCCCGTTCTTCGTTCCTCGTCGAACGTTCGGCGCTGTCCCGTGCGCTCTGGTGTACGCCAGGGGGGTGAGGGCGGCAAGAGCGCCTCCGCTGTCGAGCGGGGATTCGTGACCGCGTCGTGACCGGGCAACCGGCTCCGGTGCGGGCCTTGCCGGGGGCTGCCGCCCCGGGCCCCCGCTCCGGCCTGGACGGCCTCGTCCTCGAACTCCCGCGGAGGGGCACCCCCGGGACGGGCTGAGAATCACCGGCGTCACAGGAGTGACGGCACTTCCGCCGCCGACACCTCCCGCGCCGCCCGCTCCAACGCACTGGCCAGCAGCGCCAGATCCGTCGGCCCGTTGCCCAGCTCGCGCACCGGCCGCCGGGTGGGAGGGTCACCCATGCGGTGCCACTCCAGCGGGACCACCGTGGGGCGCAGGGTCGCCGTCCGCGGGATGCGGCCGGTGACCCGGCCGCCCTGGAACGCCGTGGTCGGGGTGTCGGGGCGGGCCAGCCGGCCGCGGCCCGGCGCCGGTTCGTCCGGGCCCGGCACCGGTGCGTCGAGGGTGACCCGCAGGGTGGCGCGCAGGGAAGGCTCCGTCTGGGCCGTGCGGCCCCCGGGGGCGGTGGCGGCCACCAGGTGCACACCGAGGCGCTCCCCTTCCCGCGCGACGGCCTCCAGCGCCCGCATCACCGACCCGGCGGCGGGCCGCCCGGGGGAACCGAGCGGGGGAGTGACCAGTGCGTCCAGGTCGTCCACGACCACGACGAGGCGGGGGAGCGGCGGCACGGCGGCGGTGCGGCGCCGGGCGGCGCCCGGCCGCAGGCGCAGGGTGGAGCTGGGCGGGGAGTCGACGTCGCCGGTCTCCGCCGTCGCGCCGGCCGCGGCGCCGCCCGCGTGGGTGCGCTGGGCGATCAGCCGGCCCGACACCTCGCGTCCGGTGTGCCACTCGGCGAAGTGCGAACGGCCCAGCAGCTCGGCGCGCCGTTTCAGCTCCGCGCTCAGGGACTGTGCGAACTCCCGCATGCGGACCGGGTCGTTGGCGGTGAGGTGCGTCGTGACGTGCGGCACGTCCGTGCAGACGCGCAGGCCCTCGCCGTGCCCGCCGCCCGCGCCCACGTTGTCCCGGCCGTCCATCAGGACGATCCCGAGCCGGTCGGGGCGTTCGGCGGAGGCGAGGGAGGCGACGAGCGCCCGCAGCAGCTCGGTGCGGCCGCTGCCGGGCGGGCCCTCGACCAGCAGGTGCGGCCCCTCGGCGGCGAGGTCGACGGTGACCGGACCGCGCGGCCCGGCGCCCAGGACGGCGTGCGCGCGTCCGCCCAGGGCCTGGGCGTCGTCGGCCGCGTCCGCCCACCGTGCCATCAGGGAGGCCGGAGTGGCCCGGGCGAGTCCCAGTTCGTCGAGGAGGCGGGCGGCCTGCGGCAGCGGTGCGGACACGCGCGCGTGCCGCTCGCCGCCGGGCTGGTCGGTGCGCAGCGGTGCCAGGGCCCGCGCGAACCGCTCGGCCCAGGCGAGGGAGACCGCGTCCACCGTGCCGAGGGTGCCGTGGCCGACCGGGCCGCCCCGGCCGTTCGGGGACGCCTCGGTGCGGGCCACGCGCAGCAGCCGCAGGGCCGTCGCCACGTCGCCGCTGAGCAGTGCCACGGCGCCGCACTCCCGGAACACGGGGGACACCGCGCAGGCCGCCTCGTACGTCTCCGCCACCGGGGACGTCGGGGAGGCGGCGGCCGTCTCGGCGAGGCACACGACGTGGACGCCGGCCCGCGGTCCCTCCACGGCCAGCCTCGCCACCGCCTCCCGCACGTCGGCGCCGCCGGGGTCGCCGTCCACGACGACAACCGTGTACGGGCCTGGGAAACGGGATGCCGGGTCGGACCCGTCGTCCGGCCGCGCCCAGGAGGGCCGCCGGGAGCTGCCGGTGTCCGTGTGCGGGTCCGTCCGCGGCAGGGGACCGGGGTGCCGCGTGTCGTGCTCGGGAGCCGTGGGCTGGGCGGGAATCGCGGTCGCGGGGGCCGCCGGGGCGGGTGGGCGCGCGCCGCCGTTCCGGGCGTCCGCCAGGTGGTCCTCCAGGCGGCGCAGCAGCTCGTGGGAGCGGGCCATGGCCTGTTCCCGGTCGTAGGCGAGCAGCAGGCGGCAGTCCTGGCCGTGTCCCGGGCGCAGCTGCGGCAGCCAGCCCAGCCATGACCACTCGGCCGACCGGTCCGCGAGCGGACGGGAACGGTCGGCGCTGATCAGCACGATCTCCAGCACGTCGGCGGAGTGCAGCGCGGCGAGCTGGGCCAGCACCGCGCGGGCCAGCCCGGCGAGCCGCCCGCGCGGACCGGCCAGCCCGAGGGCCCCGACCTCGCGCAGGCCGGCGGTCACCGGCACCGCGGGCAGCGGCGCGTCACCGCCGGGCGCCACCCGGTCGGCCGTACCCAGCCGCACGGTGAGCGCCTCGGGGTGGCCCGGGCCGCGCTCCCACAGCCGGGGGCCCGGTCCGAGCGCGGTCAGCAGCAGCGAGGCGGGGTCGGGCCAGGTCTCCGGCGCGCTGGAGACTCCGGTGGCCGGGGCCGTCGGCGCGGCGGTGGGCGCCTCGGCCTCATAAGGGTGCGGACCGGGCCCGGCCTCGTCCTGGGCACCGCCGCGTCCTCCGGCCAGGCGCCGCGCCCAGGCCCCGAGCCCGCCGCGCCTGCGCACGCCCTGGGGGACGTCCGTGCCGCGCAGGGGCGTGCCCTTGCGCCGCGTACCGCCGTCCGGGGCGAGGGAGCCCGCGTCGGGAGCGCCCGGGCCGGGGACGCTCGGGCGCCGCGCGGCGGCGGACGCGGCCGTACCGTGCGGCTCCGCGTCGTACGTGCCCGTGCCGTACGTGCCCGTGCCGTACGTCGGCGCCCCGGACGTGCCCGCGCCCGGCCCGAACCCGCCGCCATGTGTCTCGTCGGCCGGTGGGGCCGGGCGGGGTCCGCCCGCCACCGGGCCGGTGCCGTGGCTCTCGATGCGCGGTGCGCCGCCCTGGCCGGGCACCTGGGCGGAGCCGTCGGGGGCCGCGCCGGGCCCGGGGCCCGCCGTGCCGTCGGCGTGGTGGGTCGGCCCGGTGGGGCGCGGCCGGTGCGCCGTCGGGGCGTCCGCCGCGCCGGGCGGGTGGGGGAGACCGTGCGTCCCGCCGGGTGCGGCGCCGTCGTGGCCGGTCGCGCGGTTCCCCGCGGCGCCGGGGGTGCTGCCCTCAGGGGCGCCGTCACCTGCCGCGCCCGGCGCCCCCGCCCCGTCCGCCACGCGGGCGTGAGCCACCCGGTCCCCGGCGTCGTACGAGGACGAGGCCAAGGCCGGCACTCGTACGTGCCCCTCGCCGTCCGCGGTCGTGGCCAGCCGCACCTCCGCCGCCGGGCGGGCCGGCACCAGGCGCAGCGCCGACTCGCCGATCCGCAGCAGCGCCCCCGGGATGAGGCGCACCGGGCGGTCGCCCACGCGGGCGCCGTCCAGGGTGGTGCCGTTGGTCGAGCCGAGGTCGGCGACCGAGACGCGGCCGTCGGCGGCGACGGTCACGGCGCAGTGCATCCGGGAGACGTCCGGGTCGTCGAGCGCCACGTCGGCGTCGGCGGAGCGGCCGAGCCGGATCTGCCCGCCGTGCAGCAGGTGGACGCCGCCCGCGTCGGGACCGGCCACCACGTGGAGCTGGGCCGGGGCGCCGGCCGGGTCGGTGTGCGGGTCGGGCTCGCCGGGGCCGCCCAGACAGAGCACGGCACCGTCGATCAGCGGGGGCTCGCCCAGGAGGCTGCGCTGGGCGTCGAGCCGCTGCGCACCCGCGTAGAGCACCACCTGGCCGGTGCCCGGGCCCTCACCGCCCGGGAGCACCGCGGCCAGGGCGGAGGCGACCGCGGCCAGGGCGGTGCCGGCCGGTGCGGTGACCAGCACGTCGCAGCTCGCGGCGCGGTCCCCCTCCGGAGCAGGCGGGCCCAGCGGGTCTACGACGGTCAGCCGGATCTGCATCGCCGTCAGCGGTCCCTTCGCGCGGGCGCCCGCGCGCCGGGGACAGAAGCCGTTCACCACGGTCCCCCACCGCGGACTTCCCCCACCGCCACACGAGCACGTCGGCCAGTACTGCACGCATCCTCGCACCTGCCACTGACAACGCGCCCGCCGCCCGCCGCCAAATGATCTTGATTGGTCGGCTCTGCCCGCAAAAGTGCCTGACAGGTGCCGTCCCGGTGATCGAACGGCGTCCGCTTGAGATCGGTCACGTCCGGGCTCGGCAACCAAGAGACCGGGTCGCGCGTCTTTCCCTCGCACACGCACCTGAGCAGGTGCCGGATGCGGAACGTAAGACGTACCTGCGGACCAATGGGAACCCACAGAACGACGACAGCCCGGTGCCGGGACCACGGCACTACAGTGGGTCCGAACAGCCAGCAAGCAACAGGGAGCGCATGACGTGCGGCCGGTAGGCAGCAAGTACCTCCTCGAGGAGCCCCTCGGCCGCGGTGCCACGGGCACCGTCTGGCGTGCCCGCCAGCGCGAGACCGCGGGCGCCGAGGCCGCCGTGGCCGGACAGCCCGGCGAGACCGTCGCGATCAAGGTCCTCAAGGAGGAGCTCGCGAGCGACCCCGACATCGTGATGCGCTTCCTGCGGGAGCGCTCCGTCCTGCTGCGGCTGACCCACCCCAACATCGTCCGGGTCCGCGACCTGGTCGTCGAGGGAGAGCTGCTGGCGCTCGTCATGGACCTCGTCGAGGGCCCCGACCTGCACCGCTACCTGCGCGAGAACGGGCCCTTCACCCCGGTCGCCGCCGCCCTGCTCACCGCCCAGGTCGCCGACGCCCTCGCCGCCAGTCACGCCGACGGCGTCGTGCACCGCGACCTGAAGCCGGCCAACGTGCTGCTCAAGCAGGACGGCGGCGAGATGCACCCGATGCTCACCGACTTCGGCATCGCGCGCCTCGCCGACTCACCCGGCCTCACCCGCACCCACGAGTTCGTCGGCACCCCCGCCTACGTCGCGCCGGAGTCCGCCGAGGGCCGCCCGCAGACCTCCGCCGTCGACATCTACGGCGCCGGCATCCTGATGTACGAGCTGGTCACCGGCCGGCCCCCGTTCGGCGGCGGCTCCGCCCTGGAGGTGCTGCACCAGCACCTGAGCGCCGAGCCGCGCCGCCCCTCCACCGTCCCCGACCCGCTGTGGACGGTCATCGAGCGCTGCCTGCGCAAGAACCCCGACGAACGCCCCAGCGCCGAGAACCTCGCCCGCGGCCTGCGCGTCGTCGCCGAGGGCATCGGCGTGCACGCGACCAGCGCGCAGATCGGCGCCGCCGAGAACGTCGGCGCGCTCCTCGCCCCCGACCCGGCGCCCGCGCAGGTCCCGGGCGCCCCCGGCGCCGCCGACCCCACGCAGGTGCTCCCGCACAACGCGCCCGGCGCCCAGGACCCGAACGGCGCCTACGACCCGAACGGCGCCACCAGCGTCCTGCCGCACACCGGCGACCCCGCGGGCGCCGCCGACCCCACCGCCGTACTCCCCAACCGCGGCGCGGCCGACCCGACCGCCGTCATGCCGCCCGTGCCGCCGGGACAGCCGGACGGCCCCGGGCAGGGGCAGGGCGGCGGGCCCGAGGATCCGCACCCCTGGCAGAACCAGCTCCGCGCCGCCCGCGACCGCAACGAGCAGACCCAGGTCCAGTACCTCGACCCGGACCAGGACCCGCTGCGCCGCCGCCCCCAGCGGCAGGTCTCCCGGCCGCAGCAGCCGCCCCGCCAGGCCCCGCAGGGACCGCCGCCCGGCTACGGCTACCCACAGCAGCAGCAGCCGCAGCGGTACGCCACCCCGCAGCCGCAGCCGCAGCAGCCCCAGCAGGCGCCCCGGCCCCAGCCGCAGCGCTACGCCCCGCCGCCCACGCCCGAGCCGCAGCCGCCCCGGCGCGAGCCCCGGCCGCCCCGGCAGCGCAGCGCCAACCCGATGCGCATCCCCGGCCTCGGCTGCCTCAAGGGGTGCCTGTTCACGCTCGTCATCCTCTTCGTGGCCGGCTGGCTGATCTGGGAGCTGAGTCCGCTCCAGGAATGGATCGGTACGGGCAAGGGCTACTGGGAGCAGCTCAGCGACTGGTTCACCACCGTGACCGACTGGTTCGGCGAGCTCGGCGGCGGCAGCGGCTCGGGCGGCGGGACGTCGACCGGCGGCTGATCCGGCGACGCCCCCGGCGGCGAGTCTGGAGATTTGTCGACATCCCACGGGTGATTTCGGCCTCCCCGGTGAAGGCCGGCTCCACGGACGCGTACTTTTAAACGCAACACGCGTCGGTAGGAGCAGTCTTGGCACGGAAGATCGGCAGCCGGTACACCGCCCACCAGATCCTCGGGCGGGGCAGCGCCGGCACGGTGTGGCTGGGCGAGGGACCCGAGGGGCCCGTCGCGATCAAGCTGCTGCGCGAGGACCTCGCGTCCGACCAGGAGCTGGTCTCCCGCTTCGTGCAGGAGCGCACCGCCCTGCTCGGCCTGGAGCACCCGCACGTCGTCTCCGTGCGCGACCTGGTGGTCGACGGCAACGACCTCGCGCTGGTCATGGACCTGGTCCGCGGCACCGACCTGCGCACCCGCCTGGACCGGGAGCGGCGCCTGGCGCCCGAGGCCGCGGTGGCCGTCGTCGCCGACGTCGCCGACGGCCTGGCCGCCGCGCACGCCGCCGGGGTCGTGCACCGCGACGTCAAGCCCGAGAACGTGCTGCTCGACATGCAGGGCCCGCTCGGCCCCGGCGGCTCGCACCCGGCCCTGCTGACCGACTTCGGCGTGGCCAAGCTCATCGACACCCCGCGCCGCACCCGCGCCACGAAGATCATCGGCACGCCGGACTACCTGGCCCCGGAGATCGTCGAGGGCCTGCCCCCGCGCGCGTCGGTCGACATCTACGCCCTCGCCACGGTGCTCTACGAGCTGCTCGCGGGCTTCACCCCGTTCGGCGGCGGCCACCCCGGCGCCGTACTGCGCCGCCACGTCACCGAGACGGTCGTCCCCCTGCCCGGCATCCCGGACGAGCTGTGGCAGCTGCTCATGCAGTGCCTCGCCAAGGCGCCGGCCTCCCGGCTGCGCGCCTCCGAGCTGGGCGCCCGGCTGCGCGAGCTGCTGCCCCTGCTGGCCGGCATGGGGCCGCTGGACGTGGACGAGCCCGACGCCGAGCAGGAGCCGGAGGCGTCCGAGGAGGCCACGGTGTCCCCGGGGCCCGCCGCGCCCGCCGGGGAGCCGGTACGGCGCCGGGGAGCGGTGCCGCTGGTCCCGGGCGCGAAACCGGCCGACTCCAACCGCGACACGCACACCTCCATGCGCGTACCGGCCCCCGACGAACTGGCGGGCGGCGCCCGCGGCACCGCCCGCGCCCCGCGCGCGTCCGGCGCCCCGCGACCCGGCTCGGCCCGCAATCGCGCCACCGCGCGGCGCCGCCGGCTGGCCCTGGGCGTCGGCGCGGCCGCCCTGGTGGCGGCGGTCGGGGTCGGCACCTGGCTGACCACGGACGGCGACGAGGGCGACACCGGCCCCCAGGACACGCGGAACTCGGCACCGGCCTCGCCCTGAGACCGGGCGGGCCGCCCTCACCGTGACGACCCGGCGAAGAGCGGTGGACGGAACCGTTACGCTGGATGCGTGGCAGTCGTCGATGTATCCGAAGAGCTGAAGTCCCTCTCCTCGACCATGGAGTCGATCGAGGCCGTCCTGGACCTCGACAGGATGAGGGCAGACATCGCCGTGCTCGAGGAGCAGGCGGCCGCGCCGTCCCTGTGGGACAACCCGGACGAGGCGCAGAAGATCACCAGCAGGCTCTCGCACCTCCAGGCGGAGGTGCGCAAGGCCGAGGCCCTGCGCGGCCGGATCGACGATCTCGCCGTGCTCTTCGAGATGGCCGAGGAGGAGGACGACCCGGACACCCGCGCGGAGGCCGAGTCCGAGCTCACGGCCGTCCGGAAGGCGCTGGACGAGATGGAGGTGCGCACCCTCCTCTCGGGCGAGTACGACTCCCGTGAGGCGCTGGTCAACATCCGCGCGGAGGCCGGTGGCGTGGACGCCGCCGACTTCGCCGAGAAGCTCCAGCGCATGTACCTGCGCTGGGCCGAGCAGCACGGCTACAAGACCGAGGTCTACGAGACGTCGTACGCGGAGGAGGCCGGCATCAAGTCGACCACCTTCGCCGTGCAGTCGCCGTACGCCTACGGCACCCTCTCCGTCGAGCAGGGCACGCACCGCCTGGTGCGCATCTCCCCGTTCGACAACCAGGGGCGCCGCCAGACCTCCTTCGCGGGCGTCGAGATCCTCCCCGTGGTCGAGCAGACCGACCACATCGAGATCGACGAGTCCGAGCTGCGGGTGGACGTGTACCGGTCCTCCGGCCCCGGCGGCCAGGGCGTGAACACCACCGACTCGGCGGTGCGCCTCACCCACATCCCCACCGGCATCGTCGTCTCCTGCCAGAACGAGCGCTCCCAGATCCAGAACAAGGCCACCGCCATGAACGTCCTCCAGGCCAAGCTGCTGGAGCGGCGCCGCCAGGAGGAACAGGCCAAGATGGACGCCCTCAAGGGCGACGGCGGCAACTCCTGGGGCAACCAGATGCGTTCGTACGTCCTGCACCCGTACCAGATGGTCAAGGACCTGCGCACCGAGCACGAAGTGGGCAACCCGGAGGCCGTGTTCAACGGTGAGATCGACGGGTTCCTGGAGGCCGGTATTCGCTGGCGCAAGCAGCGGGAGAAGTAGGGCGGAGCGCGTACGGCGCTTTGTCGACAAGGCAACTGCCCCCATCTAGGGGGCGGTTGCCTTTTCTTTGACGGTGTTGTCCGGCTTTTACGTCACACTCACACCCTTTGTGTCCGGCATACGCCTCTTACCTGGACATCGCGTACGCAACGGCCTTGACGTTGCTTTGAACATTCGTAAGGGTGAGGCGCGGCATGCGTATTTCTGGGGCGCATGTGAACCGGGGGACTTCAGCAGGCAGCTACCCCCGTCGATCACGGCCCCCGAGTGCGGCCTCACTGACTAATCGGCTACTGGGGGTAGCAACTACATGACGAAGAAGACGCGGATTCGTGTCGCGCGCGTTGCAGCTGGTGCTGTGATCGCCGCTGGCGCTTCGCTGACCGCAGCGGGCGCCGCGTCGGCGCTCGAGTTCAACATCGGCATCACCGCGGGCGAAGAGCCGGACCCGGGCTGCGAGATCGGCGCTGGCCCCGAGTGCCCGGGTGAGGGTGGCGAGAACGGTGGCACTGGCGAGAACGGTGGCACTGGCGAGAACGGTGGCGCCGGCGAGAACGGTGGCGGCGACGGTGGCAACACCGATGGCGGCCTGATCGGTGGCGGCGACGGTGGCAACACTGACGGCGGCAACACCGATGGCGGCCTGATCGGTGGCGGCGACGGCGGTAACACTGACGGTGGCGGCGACGGCGGCAACACCGATGGCGGCCTGATCGGTGGCGGCGACGGTGGCAACACCGACGGTGGTGGCGACGGCGGCAACGCTGACGGTGGCAACGAGACCGGCGGCGGCAACGGCAACAACGGCAACAACGGCGGTAACGGCAACACCGGCGGCAACGGCGGCTCGGACACCACCGGTGGCAACACCGGCGGCTCCACCGGAGGTAACGGCGGCTCCATCGGGGGCAACGGTGGCGACACCACCGGCGGCACCACCCCCGACGGCGGCGGCAACGACAACGTCACCCAGGACGAGGGTTCCTCGGCCCTGACCGACACCGGCGAGGAGGCCCCGGCCTCCTCCGACACCGCCGCCCAGGGCAGCGGTGAGGAGCTCGCCGAGACCGGCGCCGCGGAGACCACGTTCCTGCTGGTCGGCGCCGCGACGATGATCGCCGGTGGCATCGGCTTCCGCATGCTGCCGCGTCTGATGAACGGCCGCGGCGCGGCTGCCTGACGGTAGTCACCCGCGTACGCGTCGCGCACGCACACGAAGGGCCCGGAGCGCTGAGCGCTCCGGGCCCTTCCCTGTCTCCTGGCCGCCCTCCGGGGGCGTCAGACGGTCTGGTGGGCCAGCAGGGCCACCGCCGCGATCAGCACCGCCAGCAGCGCGATCAACGTCGTCGGATTCAGGCCCGCGAAGGGATTCCCCTGCTGCAGCCGCTCGCGGTTCGCCCGGCACACCGGGCACCGGCCCTCACTCACGGGCGCCGCGCAGTTCGCGCACACCAACCGGTCGTACGTCATGCGCTCGCCCTCCTTGCCACCGGCTTCGTCGGAACAACGCCCACACCGCCGTGAACGTTCCCCTTCCACTGTGCCAGGTTCCGAGGGGCCCCGCGCGCCCTCCGTTCAGAGGCGGGCGAGGACAAAACGCGCAACTGATGCGCAACCCCGACCGGTGACTGCGGTCCGCTCCCCGCTTCGCGTATGGTCACGCACATCTACCCCCGGCTACCCGTGGTGCATCCGTGATCCGATTCGACAACGTCTCCAAGGTCTACCCCAAACAGAGCCACCCAGCCCTCAGGGACGTCTCCCTGGAGGTCGAGAAGGGCGAGTTCGTCTTCCTCGTGGGGTCCTCCGGCTCCGGAAAGTCCACCTTCCTGCGGCTGATCCTCCGCGAGGAGCGGTGCAGCCACGGCCAGGTGCACGTCCTGGGCAAGGACCTCGCCCGCCTGTCCAACTGGAAGGTGCCGCAGATGCGGCGCCAGCTGGGAACGGTGTTCCAGGACTTCCGCCTGCTGCCGAACAAGACGGTCGGCGAGAACGTCGCCTTCGCGCAGGAGGTCATCGGCAAGTCCCGCGGCGAGATCCGCAAGTCCGTGCCGCAGGTGCTCGACCTCGTCGGTCTGGGCGGCAAGGAGGACCGCAGGCCCGGCGAGCTGTCCGGCGGTGAGCAGCAGCGCGTCGCCATCGCGCGCGCCTTCGTCAACCGGCCCAAGCTGCTGATCGCGGACGAGCCCACCGGCAACCTCGACCCGCAGACCTCCGTCGGCATCATGAAGCTGCTCGACCGCATCAACCGGACGGGCACCACCGTGATCATGGCCACCCACGACCAGAACATCGTGGACCAGATGCGCAAGCGCGTCATCGAGCTGGAGAAGGGCCGCCTCGTCCGCGACCAGGCACGCGGCGTCTACGGCTACCAGCACTGACGACGAGGAACGGAAAGGCTTAACGAGACGCCATGCGCGCCCAGTTCGTGCTCTCGGAGATCGGTGTCGGTCTTCGCCGCAATCTGACGATGACCTTCGCCGTCATCGTCTCCGTCGCCCTGTCCCTGGCCCTGTTCGGCGGTTCGCTGCTGATGAGCGACCAGGTCAACACCATGAAGGGCTACTGGTACGACAAGGTCAACGTCTCGGTCTTCCTCTGCAACAAGAGCGACGCCGAGTCCGACCCCAACTGCGCCAAGGGCGCGGTGACCGAGGACCAGAAGAAGCAGATCAAGTCCGACCTCGACGAGATGGCCGTGGTCGACACGGTGACGTACGAGTCGCAGGACGAGGCGTACAAGCACTACAAGGAGCAGTTCGGCGACTCGCCGCTGGCCAGCTCGCTCACGCCGGACCAGATGCAGGAGTCGTACCGCATCAAGCTCAAGGACCCGGAGAAGTACCAGGTCATCGCGACCGCCTTCGACGGCCGGGACGGCGTTCAGTCCGTGCAGGACCAGAAGGGCCTCCTGGACAACCTCTTCGAGCTCCTCAACGGCATGAACTGGGCCGCCCGCGCGGTGATGGCCCTGATGCTCGTCGTCGCGCTGATGCTGATCGTCAACACGGTGCGCGTCTCGGCGTTCAGCCGGCGCCGCGAGACCGGCATCATGCGCCTGGTCGGCGCCTCCGGCTTCTACATCCAGGCGCCGTTCATCATGGAGGCCGCCGTCGCCGGGCTCATCGGCGGCGGTGTCGCCTGCGCCTTCCTGGTGACCGCCAGGTACTTCATCATCGACCACGGACTGGCCCTGTCCGAGAAGCTGAACCTGATCAACTTCATCGGCTGGGACGCCGTACTGACGAAGCTGCCGCTCATCCTGGCGACGAGCCTGCTGATGCCGGCGCTGGCCGCGTTCTTCGCGCTGCGCAAGTACCTGAAGGTGTGACACATACCAAGAGGGCCGCACGGGCAAGCGACCGTGCGGCCCTCTCGCGTTGTCCTAGACTCACCGGCATGTCAGGTCGTGACCTGTTCTGTCAGCCCCGCCGCCCACGCCGCGGGGCCGCCCTGGCCTTGGTGTTCACGGGCGTGCTCGTCGCGGGCGCGGCGACCGGGTCGCTCCCCGGGTCCGACCGGAAGACCACCTCCGGCACGCCCCGCCCGGCCGTTCCCGCCGAACGGCACGAGGAGGTCGCCCGCGCGGCGGCCGAGGCGATGGCCGACGGCAAGTCCCCCGTGGAGGCCGCCGAACGCGCCGTCAGCCGCAGCGGGGACCGCTGGGGCGCCGTCTACTCCAGCGGCGAGTACGAGGAGTTGGAGGACGCCCTGGACGGCCGGTACACCGGCGTCGGGCTCTCCGCGCGCCGCGAGCGCGACGGCCGCATCGAGGTCACCGAGGTGCGCGCCGACTCGCCGGCCGCCGAGGCCGGCATCCGCGAGGGCGACCGGCTGCGCAGCGTGGACGGCGAGCGGGTCGACGGGCGTCCCGTCACCGAGGTCGTCTCCATACTGCGCGGCGACGCCGAGGACGACCCCGCCGGCACCGCCGTGCGCCTCGGCCTGGAACGCGGCACGCGCGCGTGGACCGAGACGGTGCGGCGGGCCCGGCTGTCGACCGACCCCGTGACGGTGCGCAGGCTCGCCGACGGTCCCGCCGTCGTCCGGGTCACCTCCTTCACCAAGGGGGTCGGCGAGAAGGTGCGCTCCGAGGTGGAGCGGCTGCCGTCCGGCTCCGGTGTCGTCCTCGACCTGCGCGGCAACTCCGGCGGGCTGGTCAGCGAGGCCGTCACCGCCGCCTCCGCCTTCCTCGACGGCGGCCTGGTCGCCACGTACGACGTCGACGGCGACCAGCGGGCGCTGCACGCCGAGCCCGGCGGTGACACCGCCAGACCCCTGGTCGCGCTCGTCGACGGCGGCACGATGAGCGCGGCCGAACTCCTCACCGGGGCCCTCCAGGACCGCGGACGGGCGGTTGTCCTGGGCTCGCGCACCTTCGGCAAGGGCTCGGTGCAGATGCCGAGCCGGCTGCCCGGCGGCTCGGTGGCCGAGCTGACGGTCGGGCACTACCGCACCCCCCTGGGCCGCGGCGTCGACGGCACGGGCATCACGCCCGACCTGGAGGTCGACCCGGCGGACCCGGCCGCCCTGGAGCGGGCGCGGACGGTGCTGAGCGGTCTCGGGCCGACCGCGTAATCGGCTTTCCCCGGCCCCCCTCCGTAGTGCCAAAATGGATCGCACTATGGCTAAGGAAAAAGGGCGCAAGCTGATCGCGCAGAACAAGAAGGCGCGGCACGACTACCAGATCCTCGACACCTACGAGGCCGGCCTGGTGCTGTCCGGGACCGAGGTGAAGTCACTGCGCCAGGGGCGGGCCTCACTGGCCGACGGCTTCGTGCAGCTGGACGGACACGAAGCGTGGCTGCACAACGTGCACGTACCCGAGTACAGCCAGGGCACCTGGACCAACCACAGCGCCCGCCGCAAGCGGAAGCTGCTGCTGCACCGCGTGGAGATCGACAAGCTGGAGGCCAAGTCCCAGGAGACCGGTCACACGATCGTGCCGCTCGCGCTGTACTTCAAGGACGGCCGGGCCAAGGTCGAGATCGCCCTGGCGCGCGGCAAGAAGGAGTACGACAAGCGGCAGGCCCTGCGGGAGAAGCAGGACCGGCGCGAGGCCGAACGGACGATCTCGGCGATCCGGCGCAAGCAGCGGGCCTGAGCCCCTCGGGAATAGGCTGGCACCCGTACGCGTTGGTCACGTACGATGGTGCTCGCACCCCACGCGGGTGCGGTGGATTGAAGTGTTGAAAATTGAATAGCGCAACATGGGGATGATCGGTTTCGACAGCGGCTGTCGAAGCAGGGGAAGCGTGTCGAGGAAGCGGCCATGATCTCGTAAACCACAGGCCGAAAAAAATAATCGCCAACACCAAGCGCGATTCCTCCCAGCAGGCCTTCGCCCTCGCTGCCTGATCTCAGGTAGCAGAGCGAGCCTCCTACTAAAGGGAGTGTCAGCCCGGGGCTGTTCCCGACCCGGATCCTGGCATCAGCTAGGGGACTAAACCTTGATCCCGGTCACGGGGTGAAGAGGGAAACCAAACAGTGACTGAGCCCGTCGGAGACTTGTCCGCGTGATCTCCGGGGCCGAGAAAATCGAAGCGGACTGCACACGGAGAAGCCCTGATTCCGCACCGTTGGACGCGGGTTCGATTCCCGCCATCTCCACGAGACCGAGGGCGACGTGTGCTCGCGTGAAAGCGCGAGCACACGTCGCCCTCGTCGTTTCTACTTTTGCGCCGTCCGCCGGGGCGTCGGCAGGAGGGTGAGCAGCAGGGCCGTCGCTGCCGCCGTGACCGGGATGCCGTACGCGGTGGCGGGGGAGGCGTGCTCGACCAGCCAGCCGCCCATCGCGCTGCCGCAGGCGATGCCACCGAGCAGACCGGTCACCGCGAGGGTCATGCCCTCGTTCAGCCGGCCCCGCGGGGTGCGGTGCTGGAGCAGCGTCATGGTGGTGACCATGGTCGGGGCCGTCGCCGTCCCGGCGACCAGCAGCGTGAGCGCCAGCAGCGGCAGGGAGCCGGTGAGGGACGCCGCGAGCAGCGGCAGGGTCAGCAGGACCGTCATCGCGGCCACGCACCACGGCAGGCGGTGCTCGGCGGACCCGGCCGGCTTCAGCGCGCCGTACAGCAGGCCGGCCGCGCAGGAACCGGCGGCCTGCAGGGCCAGGACCACGCCGGCCGCCGCGCGGTGTCCCTGTGCGTCCGCGAACGCGATCGTGACCACCTCCATCGCCCCGAACACCCCGCCCGTCGCCAGGCAGACGGCCAGCAGCGGAGGGATGCCCGGCACGCGGAGGGGTGCCTTCGCCGTCGGGCGCGGCCGGGCCGGCGGCTCGGTCGAGCGCTGGGCGGCGAACAGCAGCATGCCGCTCACCAGCAGCACCACGCCCACCAGGGTGCCCGCCTCCGGGAACCACGCCGTGCACAGGAACGCCGCCAGTACCGGCCCGAGCATGAAGCACAGCTCGTCGGCGGCCTGCTCGAAGGAGTTCGCTGTGTGCAGGGCGTCGGAGTCGCCCGGCAGCAGGTGCGCCCAGCGGGCACGGGCCATGCCGCCGGTGTTGGGCGTCGTCGCGGTGGCCGCGTACGCGGCGAACAGGGTCCACGCGGGGGCGCCGTGGCGGACGCACAGCACCAGGGCGAGCGAGCCCAGGGCCGCGAGCAGCGTGGCGGGCACCGCCACCCTCGCCTGGCCGTGCCGGTCCACGAGCCGGGCGATCCACGGGGCGACGAGCGCCGTCGCCGCCAGTCCCGTCGCGGTGACGGCGCCGGCGAGAGCGTACGAACCGCGCGTACCGGCGATCATCACGACCGCGCTCACGCTGAACATGCCCATGGGTGTCCGGGCCATGAGATTCCCGATCGTGAACGCTCGGGCGCCGGGTGTGGACAGGAGCCGCCGGTACGGGCCGGGCGGCCGGTCCCGGGTGCGGGGGCGGAAGTCGGCGGCGACCAGGGCGTCACCGGTGACGACGAGGAGGGGGGACTGCGGGGACGGGTGCGCGGTGTTCGATTGCGGCATGGACTCACCGTCGCCCCGTGACGATCACGGGGTCCAACACCTTCTCCGTACCCATTGACGCACTCCCGTTGTAAATTCGCCGGATGCCCGCACCGGCCCACCTCGATCCCCGCCTCCTGCGCGCGTTCGTCACCGTCGCGGAGGAGCTCCACTTCACCCGTGCCGCCGCGCGCCTGTACATCGCCCAGCAGGCGCTCAGCAGGGACGTGCGGCGCCTGGAGCGGGAGCTGGGCACCGAGCTGTTCGTCCGCACCACCCGGCAGGTGACCCCGACGGCCGACGGCGAGCGGCTGCTGCCGTACGCCCGCCGCGTCCTCCAGGCGCAGGACGATCTCCTGGCCGCCTTCGGGCAGGCCCGCCCGCTGCTGGTGGACCTCAACTCCCCAGGTCTGGTCACCGGCCGCGTGGTCCTGGAGCGCGCCCGGGAACTGGCGCCCGGTCAGGAGCTGATGGCGCGTTACGAGAGCGGACTGACGTACGCCGCCGGGGAACTGCTCGCCGGCCGCCTCGACGCCTCCTTCGGCCGCTTCGCGGGCCTCGCCCCGGCGCTGCGGACCGGACTCGCCCACCAGCCCGTCCGCTGCGAGCCGATGGCGGTCGTCCTGCCGGAGGGCCACCCGCTGGCCGCGTTGCCGGAGGTGCCGCTGGCCGCGCTCGCCGGCGAGACCGTGTACGCCGGGGCCGGGAACCCGCGGACGCCGGAGTGGACCGATCTCGCGCACCACCTGTTCGAGGGACGGGGCATTGAAGTGGCCGCACCCGTTCCGCTGGCCGTCGGGGAGGAGGAGTTCCAGCGGATCATGGACAAGGCGGGCAATCCGGTACTCGCCGTGGTGAGCTTTCCGGCCATGGCCGCGACCGTGGTGCGCCCGCTCGTCGGTCCGGTGCCGCTGTCGCCGGTCTCGCTCGTCTGGCGAAAGGGGCTGGTGCACCCCGCGTTGGACGCGCTGCGCCGGGCGGCGTCCCAGGTCGCGGCCGAAAACGGGTGGCTCCGCCGGCCCGCCGGAGGGTGGATTCCGGCCGCCGACGCCGCTGTGATGTGCGTCCGTAACTGACACGCGGCAACCACACATCCTCCGCGTGCGCTACATTCTTGGCCTGAGCACGGTGTGGTACAGGGGGCGCTCGAACCTGGTGGGGGCCGGTTCGACCGACGGGTGCTCGGGGTCGTATGCGCACCCGGAACCGTCCCGTGGGGGAAGTGCGTGCGCGTGAAGAATTGGCAGAAAGACGCCCAACCGGAGGGGACCGAGACTGTGTCCGGGATGCGTGATTTCCCGGAGGCGGGACAGGACGCCGACGCCACCGAGGTGCTTCCGGCGGACCGCCCCTTCCAGGTGACGGACGAGACCCCGACGACCGGAACGGCCTCCGCCGGGTCCGGCGCGGGGTGGTTCGGCGGGAGCGCCGACGACGCCGCGCGCCGCGGCGCGGGTACTGCGGGAGCGGAAACCCGTCGCCCGGGTACGGGGCCCACGTGGGCGGACGCGCCGCGTACCGCCGGCACTCGCCCCCTCGCCCCCCACGGGAGTACCGACGCGGACCCGACGGAGATCCTCGGTGCCCGAATAGGCCAGGACCCGGGCACGGACCGAATAGGCAGGGGCCGAACGGACCGAGACGGCGCGGCCCGGGGGCGCGACCCGTTGGTCCGGGGACGGATCACCTGGGGCGCGAACCAGACCGGTTCCGCACCGGACCCGGCGAAACCGGACCGCGCGAACCCGCCCCGGACGAACCCGGACGAGGCCGACCCGACCGTCGCGCACCCGGGTGGTGCCGGTGCGGTCCGGACGGCCCCTGGTGGGGCGACCGCGGCCGTGAAGCGGCCGGACGGCGTGAACCGCGCCGGGGCGGACTCCGACGGCGCGGACCCGGTCGGTGGTGCGCACCCCGGCCGCGCGTACCCGGTCGGCGCGGACCTCGACAGTGCGAACCCGAACCGCTGGGTTCCGGGCGGCGGCGCCCCGGAGCGTGCCGAGCCGACCCGGGGCGCCGTCAATCCGGACGACGCCAGGACCGACGTCCTGCCCCCGGTCGCCCCGGCGTCCCCGACCCGAGCGTTCCCCGCGGCCGCCCTCCGCGATCCGTGGCAGGACTCCCCGGACGTCGATGCGGGCGCCGACCACACCCACGACCCGCACGAGGTGACGGTCCAGCTCGACGCCGTACAGCTCGGTGACGGCGTGCTGCGCCGGGCCGACGGCCCGCAGCGCGGCAAGAGCGGCGCCGAGGGCTCCGACGGGCCGGTCTTCGTCGACGCGTCCGGCCGCCGCAGCCGCCTCTATCGCCGGCTCGGCATCGCCGTCGGCGTGGCCTGCGCGGTCTACGCCGTCGTCATCGTCTCCACGCTGCTGTCCGGCAACTCCAACGCGCCCTGGCTCCCCGTGGACGGCCAGCAGGAGGGCAAGCCGGCCGGTCAGGTCGACACCACCCCGCTGCCCTCCCAGTCGGCGCGGCCCTCCGCCACCGCCGGTACCGGCCCGCAGACCAGCCCCTCGGCCGGTACCGGCGTGACCACCGCACCGGGCGCCGACGCGCCCGTGCCGGGCATGTCCGGCAGCGCGCGGCAGCCCGGCACCAGCGCCGACCCCGACCCCTCCCAGACCTCGACCGGCACCGAACCGGGCGGCGACGACGGCGCGACCCGTCCGGACCCGTCGCAGTCGAGTCAGGAACCGCCCCCCGCCTCCACCGGCCCGTCGACCCCGGCGGGCGGCGGCGAGCCCACGGGCGACCCGACTGACCCCACCACCGACCCCACCACGGGCACCGACCCGGGCGGCGACGGCGACACCACCGCCAACGGCGCGAGCGATCCCCTCTCCGCCGCCGGACCGGCCGGTCCGGACATCACCCGCACGTCCTCTTCCCTGTCCCCGGAGAACACCCTCTGATGGCATCCCGCAACCGCCGTCACGGGGCCGCGCGCAGCGCCCGTGAGGGCACCCGGCGCCGCCGCCTGCCCCTGCGCCTGCTGCTTCCGCTGCTCGTCCTGGTCGCCCTGTCGGCGATGCTCATGCTGCGCGGATACGTGCACAGCGAGATCCTCGCCGACCACCGCGTCCAGCCGCCCGCCGCCACCGACCAGGTGCCGGAGAAGATCCTCGAGGGCGGCCCGGTCATCGACGCCCGCGGCGGCCGCACCGAGAGCCTGAGCGTGCCGGACCACCGTCTGGTCCTCACCTTCGACGACGGCCCGGACCCCACCTGGACTCCGAAGGTGCTGGACGTGCTGAAGAAGCACGACGCGCACGCCGTCTTCTTCGTCACCGGCACCATGGCCTCCCGCTACCCGGACCTGGTCCAGCGGATGGTCGACGAGGGCCACGAGGTGGGCCTGCACACCTTCAACCACCCGGACCTCTCCTTCCAGTCCAAGAAGCGCATCGACTGGGAGCTGTCGCAGAACCAGCTGGCGATCACCGGCGCGGCCGGCGTCCGCACCTCGCTCTTCCGCCCGCCGTACTCCTCCTTCGCCGACGCCATGGACAACAAGTCCTGGCCGGTCACCGAGTACATCGGCAGCCGCGGCTACATCACCGTCGTCAACAACACCGACAGCGAGGACTGGCAGCGGCCCGGCGTCGACGAGATCATCCGCCGCGCCACGCCGAAGAACGGCGAGGGCGCCATCGTCCTCATGCACGACTCCGGCGGCGACCGCAGCCAGACCGTCGCCGCGCTCGACAGGTTCCTGCCCGACCTGCAGAAGAAGGGCTACGAGTTCGACAACCTCACCGAGGCCCTGGACGCGCCCAGCGCCATGACCCCGGTGACCGGCGCCGAGCTGTGGAAGGGCAAGGCCTGGGTCTTCCTGGTCCAGGCGTCGGAGAAGATCACCGACGGCCTGGTGGCGGGCCTGGCGGTCATCGGCACCCTGGTCATCGGCCGGTTCGTGCTGATGCTGGTGCTCTCCGGCATCCACGCCCGCCGGGTGCGCCGCAAGGGCTTCCGCTGGGGCCCGCCGGTGACCGAACCGGTGACGGTGCTGGTCCCGGCGTACAACGAGGCCAAGTGCATCGAGAACACCGTCAACTCCCTGATGTCCAGCGACCACCCGGTCGAGGTCATCGTCATCGACGACGGCTCCAGCGACGGCACGGCCCGCATCGTCGAGGCGATGGGCCTGCCCAACGTGCGGGTGATCCGCCAGCTCAACGCGGGCAAGCCGGCCGCCCTCAACCGGGGTCTGGCCAACGCCCGGTACGACATCGTCGTCATGATGGACGGCGACACGGTCTTCGAACCGTCCACGGTCCGCGAACTCGTCCAGCCCTTCGGCGACCCGAAGGTCGGCGCCGTGGCCGGCAACGCGAAGGTCGGCAACAAGGACAGCCTCATCGGCGCCTGGCAGCACATCGAGTACGTGATGGGCTTCAACCTCGACCGCCGCATGTACGACGTGCTGCGCTGCATGCCGACCATCCCCGGCGCCGTCGGCGCCTTCCGCCGCTCCGCCCTCGAACCCATCGGCGGCATGAGCGACGACACCCTCGCCGAGGACACCGACGTCACCATGGCGCTGCACCGCGCCGGCTGGCGCGTGGTCTACGCCGAGAACGCCCGCGCCTGGACCGAGGCCCCGGAGACCGTGCAGCAGCTGTGGTCCCAGCGCTACCGCTGGTCGTACGGCACCATGCAGGCGATCTGGAAGCACCGCCGCGCGGTGATCGAGAAGGGCCCCTCGGGCCGCTTCGGCCGCGTCGGCCTGCCCTTCGTCTCCCTGTTCATGGTCCTGGCGCCGCTGCTCGCGCCGCTGATCGACGTCTTCCTGCTCTACGGCATCGTCTTCGGCCCGACCGAGAAGACGATCGTGGCGTGGCTGGGCGTCCTGGCCATCCAGGCCGTCTGCGCGGCGTACGCCTTCCGGCTCGACCGCGAACGCATGACCCATCTGATCTCGCTGCCGCTGCAGCAGATCCTCTACCGCCAGCTCATGTACGTCGTGCTGCTCCAGTCCTGGATCACCGCGCTCACCGGCGGCCGCCTGCGCTGGCAGAAGCTCCGGCGCACCGGCGTCGTCGGCGCGCCCGGCGGCTCCGTGCCGCGGCAGCGCTCGCAGAGCGGCGACGATCGGAGGCCCGTGGCATGACCCACGGATACACGGCCGGCCCGACCGGCACGGGCCCGGAGCCGTACGGCCCGCCCCACGCCCCGGAGCCGGACACGGCCATGGCCGCGGCGACGCCGTACGCCGTCCCGCGGCAGCGCACGACGGAGCCCGCACCGGACGCCGCGCCCCCGCCCGCCCCCGCCACCGGGAAGCCGGGCCGCGACCGGTACCTCGACCTGCTGCGTTCCATCGCGCTGGTCCGCGTCGTCGTCTACCACCTGTTCGGCTGGGCCTGGCTGTCGGTGGTCTTCCCGTCGATGGGCGTGATGTTCGCGCTGGCGGGCTCGTTGATGGCCCGGTCGCTGAAGCGTCCGGCGCTGAGCGTGATCCGCGGGCGGGTGCGCCGGCTGCTGCCGCCGATGTGGGCCTTCGCCGCGGTCGTGCTGGCGATGCTGTTCCTCAACGGCTGGAACCCGGCGAAGGACCCGGACCACGGCGACACCTGGGGCCTTGTCTCGCTGTTCAACTACATCGTCCCGATCGGCGCCCCGCCCTACCCCTGGCACGTCGGCTCCCAGTCCGGCCTGCTGGAGGACACGTGGGCGGTGCAGGCCGCGGGTCCGCTGTGGTACCTGCGCGCCTACCTCTGGTTCGTCATCGCCTCGCCGCTGCTGCTGTGGCTGTTCCGCAAGGCGCCGTGGCCGACCCTGCTCGCGCCGCTGGGCCTGACCGCGATCGTCGGCACCGGCCTGGTGAAGATCCCCGGCGAGACCGGCAACGCGGTCACCGACTTCGCCGTCTACGGCGGCTGCTGGGTCCTGGGCTTCGCCCACCACGAGGGTCTGCTGAAGCAGATCCCGCGGTACGTGTCGGTGTCCTGCGCCGCCCTGGTGATGGCCTTCGGCCTGTGGTGGGCCTCGAACCACCTCGGTCCCGACGGCTGGGACCTCAACGACATCCCGCTGGCCCAGGCGACCTGGTCGTTCGGCTTCGTGGTGATCCTGCTCCAGTACTCGCCGTCCTGGCGGGAACTGCCCGGCCGGCTGGCCAGGTGGGACAAGCTGGTGACCCTGTCCAACAACCGCGCGGTCACCATCTACCTGTGGCACAACCTGCTGATCATGGCGACCGTCCCGATCATCGACCTCGCCTACCGGCTCCCCTTCATGCAGAGCGAGCGCGCGGTCGGCGCCCTCGACGGGGCGTACACGATCTGGATGTTCGCCCTGGTCTGGCCGCTCATCGGCCTGATGGTCCTGGCGGTCGGCTGGGTCGAGGACCTGGCGGCGAAGCGGAAGCCCCGGCTGTGGCCGAACGGCGCGAAGCGCGCCACCGACGCCGGGACCGCCCGGCGCCGGTGACGGAGGCCGGGGTGGACCCCGACGCCCCGCCGGCGGGAGAGCCCGGCCCGCGCGGCACGCGCGGCACGCCGAAGGGCGTCGGCGGTCTCACGACGGCGCGCACCCGCGCGGGGGCCGAGGGCCGCCGCGCGGGGCCGGCCGCGAAGCTCTCACCCCGCACTCGCGCCGAGTGAGACCGACGTTCCCTTCCGGTCACCCGCAGCCCCACAGGCCCGAAACGCGTCCTCCCTACCTTCGGTGTGATCGAGCCGTGGAGCACCGTGGAGGCGTCATGACAGTCCCTGGCGGCCGCTGGATCCAGCACTGGGATCCGGAGGACGAGACCTTCTGGAAGCAGACGGGGGAGCGGGTCGCCCGGCGGAACCTGTTCTTCTCCGTCCTCTCCGAGCACATCGGGTTCTCGGTCTGGACGCTGTGGTCGGTGCTGGTGCTCTTCATGGGCCCGGAGTACGGGCTGACACCGGCCGACAAGTTCCTGCTGACGTCCGTGGTGACGCTGGTGGGCGCGGTGGTGCGGGTGCCGTACACCTTCGCGGTCGCGGTCTTCGGCGGGCGGAACTGGACGGTCGTGTCCGCCGGGCTGCTGCTCGTGCCGACCGTCGCCGCCTTCGTGGTGATGGAGCCGGGGACGTCCTTCTCGACCTTCCTCCTGGTCGGCCTGCTGGCCGGCATCGGCGGGGGCAACTTCGCCTCCTCCATGACCAACATCAACGCCTTCTTCCCGCTCAGGAGGAAGGGCTGGGCGCTCGGCCTCAACGCCGGCGGCGGCAACATCGGCGTGCCGGTCATCCAGCTGGCCGCCCTCGCGATCATTGGGGCGGGCGGCGGGCCGCGGGTGCTGCTCGGGGCCTACATCCCGCTGGTCCTCGTGGCCGCCGTCCTCGCCGCCTGCTTCATGGACAACCTCGCCTCCGTGAAGAACGACACCGGGGCCGCCAAGGGCGCCGCCCGGGACCGCCACACCTGGATCATGGCCGTGCTGTACGTCGGCACGTTCGGTTCGTTCATCGGCTACAGCTTCGCCTTCGGGCAGGTGCTGACGACCCAGTTCGGGCGGACCCCGCTGCAGGCCGCCTACCTCACCTTCATCGGTCCGCTGCTCGGCTCCCTGATCCGCCCGCTGGGCGGCAGGCTCGCCGACCGGTACGGCGGCGCGCGGATCACGCTGTGGAACTTCGTCGCCATGGCCGCCGCCACCGCCGTACTCGTGGCGGCGGCCGTGGCGGAGTCGCTCGTGCTGTTCGTCCCCGTGTTCGTGGTGCTGTTCGTGCTCAGCGGGCTCGGCAACGGGTCGACGTTCAAGATGATTCCGGGGATCTTCCAGAACCAGGCGCTCGCCAAGGGGCTGACCGGCGAGGAAGCCGTGGCGTACGGGCGGCGGCTGTCCGGCGCCTCCATGGGGCTGATCGGCGCGGTCGGGGCCCTCGGCGGAGTCGCCATCAACCTCGCCTTCCGGCAGTCCTTCCTCTCCGTCGGCTCGGGCACCGGCGCCTTCGTCGCCTTCCTCGCCTACTACGCCGTCTGCTTCGCCGTCACGTGGGCGGTATACCTCCGCCGCCCCGCCGCACGGACGCCGGACGGCCCCGGTGGCCCGCAGGAGACGGCGGACCGGCTCGGTTACGCCCGGGTGTGACGTAACACTGGTGACATGAGGCCGAACCGAGCCCGTCACGCGACGTTGACAGGCTCGGTCGGCACGTGAGTACGCACGCACGTGGGTGTGAGCGTGGTGGTGAACGATCGGAGCGCGGCGAGCCATGGACGACGAACAGCAGCGGCCTGACCACGGCCCCCTGGCCGGATTCACGGTGGGCGTGACCGCCGCCCGGCGGGCCGACGAACTGGGCGCGCTGCTGGAGCGGCGCGGTGCCGCCGTCCTGCACGCACCGGCGCTCCGGATCGTGCCGCTGGCCGACGACAGCGAGCTGCTGGCCGCGACGGAGCAGATCGTCGACCGGGCCCCGGACGTCGTCGTGGCCACCACCGCCATCGGCTTCCGGGGATGGGTCGAGGCCGCCGACGGGTGGGGGCTCGGTGACGCGCTGCTGGAACGGCTGCGCACCGTGGAGCTGCTCGCGCGCGGCCCCAAGGTCAAGGGCGCGGTCCGGGCCGCGGGCCTGACGGAGGAGTGGTCACCGGCCTCCGAGTCCATGGCCGAGGTGCTGGACCGGCTCCTGGAGCAGGGCGTCGACGGCCGCCGGATCGCCGTACAGCTGCACGGCGAGCCGCTGCCCGGGTTCGTGGAGGCGCTGCGGGCGGGCGGCGCCGAGGTGGTGGGCGTGCCCGTCTACCGGTGGCTGCCGCCGGAGGACCTCGGCCCCGTGGACCGGCTGCTGGACGCCGCCCTCGCGCGGGGCGTGGACGCCGTGACCTTCACCAGCGCGCCCGCCGCCGCGTCGCTCCTGGCCCGCGCCGAGGAGCGGGGGCTGCTGTCCGGGCTGCTCGCCGCGCTCGGCCGCGACGTGCTGCCGGCCTGCGTCGGCCCGGTCACCGCCGTGCCCCTCCAGGCGCACGGTGTCGACACGGTCCAGCCCGAACGCTTCCGCCTCGGCCCCCTCGTCCAGCTCCTCTGCCGGGAACTGCCGGCCCGCGCCCGCGTGCTGCCGGCCGCCGGTCACCGGCTGGAGATCCGGGGCCACGCGGTGCTGGTCGACGACGAGTTGAGGGCCGTGCCGCCCGCCGGGATGTCCCTGCTGCGGGCCCTGTCCCGCAAGCCCGGCTGGGTCGTCCCCCGCGCGGAACTCCTGCGCGCCCTGCCGGGCACCGGCCGCGACGAACACGCCGTCGAGACGGCGATGGCCCGCCTGCGCACGTCCCTCGGCACCCCCGAACTGATCCAGACGGTGGTGAAACGCGGCTACCGCCTCGCGCTGGACCCGGCGGCCGACGCCAAGTACTCGGACGGGTGAGGTGCCTGATCCGGTCCTGAGGAGCGGGCGGCCGGCCGAGGGCGGCAGGAGGGGTTCCGGGCGCGGGAACGGGCAGGCACTGTAGAGGGAGCGGTTTCCCTGCTCCCCTCTCCGGCCCGCCCCACCGGGCAACCTAGGCGGTGACAGGAACATGGCACTGGGTACGGCCACCGGCCCGTACGAGCTGCGGTTCGACACCGGGCGGATCTGCCTGGACCTCGTCGCCACCACCCACCCCGCCGAACGCCTCGTCTCCGTCGCGGCGCTCGGCGCCTGGATCACCGGGTCCGGACTCGTCCCGCCCGGCACACCGCTGAGCCACGCCGACGCCTCCTGGCTCACAGGCTTCCGCGAACTGCGCTGCCAGACCGCTCGGTTGGTCCGCGCCCGGCCGGGCCCCGGCGTACCCCCGTACGACCACGCGCTGGCCCGCGTCAACGCCCTCGCCGTCGCCGCGCCCCCCGCCCCGCGCGCGGTGCACGGTGAAGACGGGGCGCTGGTACGGGTGCTGACCGGGCCGCCGGAGTGCGCGGCACTGCTCGGCGCCCTCGCCCGGGACGCCGTGGAGCTGCTCACCGACCCCGTCGCGCGGGCGAGCCTCAGGCAGTGCGAGGGCGACAACTGCCCCATCGTGTACGTCGACACCTCCCGCGGTCGCCGCCGGCGCTGGTGCTCCAGCGAGGTCTGCGGCAACCGCGAACGCGTCGCCCGGCACCGCAGGCGCGCCGCCCTCGCCCGGTAAGTCCGGCTGCGTCCCGTTCGGTACGGCCCTCCCGGGAAAACTGTCGGCCCGCTTTGAACACCCCGCACCCCGCGTCCGTACCGGATGGGCGAGCGACCGACTGGGGGAACCCCCGGACATCGGAGGTGGGCGTGCGCAAGGATTCCGTCGTGGCCAATGATCGAGGTGCGAGGGCCCGACATCGCATGTCCCAGTCGTCCTCGGAACCCGACGAGGAGCTGATGCGCGCCCTGTACCGGGAGCACGCGGGCCCCTTGCTGGCGTACGTGCTGCGGCTGGTCGCGGGGGACCGGCAGCGCGCCGAGGACGTCGTCCAGGAGACGCTCATCCGTGCCTGGAAGAACGCCGGTCAGCTCAACCGTGCGACCGGATCGGTACGCCCCTGGCTGGTGACGGTCGCCCGGCGCATCGTCATCGACGGCCACCGCAGCCGGCAGGCCCGGCCGCAGGAGGTCGATCCGTCGCCGCTGGAGGTCATCCCCGCGGAGGACGAGATCGACAAGGCGCTGTGGCTGATGACGCTGTCGGACGCGCTCGACGACCTGACCCCGGCTCACCGGGAGGTCCTCGTCGAGACGTACTTCAAGGGGCGTACCGTCAATGAGGCGGCGCAGACACTGGGCATACCCAGCGGCACCGTTCGCTCCCGGGTGTTCTACGCCCTGCGTTCGATGAAGCTGGCTCTGGAGGAGCGGGGGGTGACGGCGTGATGAGCGGGTACGGGGGAGTTCAGGGATTCGGCGGGGGATTCGGCCCGGGCGATACGGGTAATTCTGTCCCCATGCAGGGATCACCGGCGCCGAACGAGCACGAGACCGTCGGCGCCTACGCCCTCGGCATCCTCGACGACGCGGAGGCCACCGCCTTCGAGGCACACCTCGCCGGCTGCGAGTGGTGCGCCCAGCAGCTCGACGAGCTGGCCGGCATGGAGCCCATGATGGCCGCCCTCGCCGACCTCCCGGGCACCGGCACGCCCGCGATCGCCGAGTCGCTGACGGCGAAGCCGAGCCCGCGGCTCGCGGAGAAGCTCGTCGACGAGGTCGCCGAGCGCCGGGCGGGCAGGCGGCGCCGCAACTTCTACCTGGTGGGCACCGCCGCCGCGCTGATCATCGGCGGCCCGTTCGCCGCCGTGGCGACCACGGGCGGCGACGGCGGTGACGACGGCGGCGGGAAGAAGACCGAGGCGACGCGGCAGGCCGGCAGCCCCGCCGAGTCGGCCTTCGCCGAGATGCCCGACCGGGTCACCGCCACCGACCCCGCCACCCGGGTCAGCGCGACCGTCGCCCTGGAGAAGAAGGCCTGGGGCACCGAGGCGGTCCTGGAGCTGAAGAACGTCAAGGGCCCCCAGAAGTGCTCCCTGATCGCCGTCGGCAAGAACGGCGAGCGCGAGACGCTCAGCTCCTGGACGGTCCCGGACTGGGGCTACGGAATCCCGGACGCCACCACCGACAAGGCGAAGAAGCCGCTCTACGTACACGGCGGCGCCGCCTTCGCACCCAACCAGATCGACCACTTCGAGGTCATGACCTTCGACGGCGAGCGGCTGGTGGAGGTGGACGCGTAAACCTGGCCGGCGGCTCGGACGGCGTCACGCGCCGGACCGGCCGTCGGGGCGTGGGCGGTGACGTGGCCGAGGCCCCGTCGCCCCCGCGCCGTGGCTTCCGGCGCCCCCTTCGCGTACCTTTGACGGCTGCCCAGCACGTCAGAAGGGGGCCCGGTGGCCGCACAGGCGCAACAGGACTCAGCGGTCGACTCGGTGCACGACTCCGTACGGGAGGACTCCGTACGGGACCGAGAGATCAGCGTGGAACAAGCACACCTGGACCGGGTGTACCGCCGCCTCGAGGAGAAGATCCACGAGGCCGAGTTCCTCATGAACGACGCCGCGCAGCGCGGCCAGGTAGGCACGCCCGGCGCGCTGGCCGAGCGCGACGCGCAGGTCTTCCGGGCCGGCGTCCACCTCAGCCGCCTGAACAACGAGTTCGAGGACTTCCTCTTCGGCCGCATCGACCTGCTCCTCGGCAAGGACGGCAAGAAGGGCCCCGACGGCGCCTACACCGCCGTCGAGCCCGCCGAGGGAGCGCTGCGACCCGACAGCACCGCCGACATCGCCGAGACCCTGCACATCGGCCGCATCGGCGTCCTGGACGAGGACTACGCCCCGCTGGTCATCGACTGGCGGGCGCCCGCCGCGGCCCCCTTCTACCGGTCCACGCCGGTCGACCCGGGCCGGGTCGTGCGGCGCCGGGTGATCCGCTCCAAGGGCCGGCGCGTCCTCGGCGTCGAGGACGACCTCATGCGGCCCGAGGTCCGGGCCAGCCTGGACGGAGAGGAGCTTGCCGTCGTCGGCGACGGTGCCCTGATGGCCGCCCTCGGCCAGGCCCGCACCCACTCCATGCGGGACATCGTCGCCTCGATCCAGGCCGAGCAGGACCTGGTCATCCGCGCCCCCGCCGCCTCCGTGACCTACGTGGAGGGCGGCCCCGGCACCGGCAAGACCGCCGTCGCCCTGCACCGCGCCGCCTACCTGCTCTACCAGGACCGGCGCCGCTACGCCGGCGGCATCCTCATCGTCTCGCCGACCCCGCTGCTGGTGGCGTACACCGAGGGCGTCCTGCCCTCCCTCGGCGAGGAGGGCCAGGTCGCCATCCGCGCCATCGGCTCCCTGGTCGACGGCGCCGAGGCCACCCTGTACGACTCGCCGGCCACCGCCCGCGCCAAGGGCTCCTCGCGCATGCTGAAGGTGCTGCGCCGGGCCGCGCGCGGCGCGCTGGAGCCGGAGGGGTCGCCGACGCTGCTGCGGGTCGTCGCCTTCGGCCGCCGCCTCGAACTGGAGGCCGAGGAGCTGGCCGGCATCCGCCGCACCGTGCTGGGCGGCACCGCGCCCGTCAACCTGCTGCGTCCCCGCGCCCGCAGGCTGCTGCTGGACGCGCTGTGGGCCAAGTCCGGCGCCGCTGCCCGGCACACCGACCCGGAGCTCGCCGCCGAGCTGCGGTCCTCCTTCGACGAGGACGTCAGCTCCGAGGACTCCTTCCTCGCCTTCCTCGACGCCTGGTGGCCCGAGCTGACCCCGGCCGCCGTGCTGACGGCGATGGCGGACGAGCGGCAGCTGGGCCGCTGGTCGCGGCGCGTGCTGAACCCGGGCGAGGTCCGCAAGGTGGCCCGGTCGCTGCGGCGCGAGGGGTACTCCGTGCACGACATCGCCCTGCTCGACGAGCTCCAGGCGGTCCTCGGCGCCCCGGCCCGCCCCCGCAAGCGGCGCGAGCTGGACCCGCTGGACCAGCTCACCGGCCTGGAGGAGCTGATGCCGCAGCGCGAGGAGACCCAGCGGGAGCGCGCCGAGCGCCTCGCGCAGGAGCGCACCGAGTACGCGCACGTCATCGTGGACGAGGCCCAGGACCTCACGCCCATGCAGTGGCGCATGGTCGGCCGCCGCGGCCGGCACGCCACCTGGACGGTCGTCGGTGACCCGGCCCAGTCGTCCTGGTCCGACCCCGACGAGGCCGCGCAGGCCCGCGACGAGGCCCTGGGCACCCGCCCGCGGCGCCGCTTCGAGCTGACCGTGAACTACCGCAACCCGGCCGAGATCGCCGAGCTGGCGGCGAAGGTGCTGGCCCTCGCCATGCCGGGCTCGGCCTCCCCGGCGGCCGTCCGCTCGACGGGCGTGGAACCGCGCTTCGCGGTCGTACGGGACGCCCTGGAGGAGACGGTCCGGGCGGAGGCGGCCCGGCTGCTGGACCTCGTCGACGGCACCGTCGGCGTCGTGGTCGCCATGAACCGCCGCGAGGAGGCCCGGCGCTGGCTGGCCGGGCTCGGCGACCGCGTGGTGGCGCTCGGCAGCCTGGAGGCCAAGGGCCTGGAGTACGACGCCACGGTCGTCGTCTCCCCGGCCGAGATCGCCGACGAGTCGCCCGCCGGGCTGCGCGTGCTGTACGTCGCGCTCACCCGGGCCACCCAGCAGCTGACGGTCGTCTCCAGTGAGCGGGACGAGCCGGACGCGGCGGGGGTGCCGGACCTGCTGCGGGACTGAGGACAGGCTCTGGGGACAGGCCCTGGAGATGCGAGAGGCCCGCGCCGTCGGACGGCGCGGGCCTCTCGTCTTCGTTTAGGTGGCACCGACCCGCCATGCTCGCCTCGCGGCAAGTGGTCGCTCGTAGCGACGATGGTTGGGCCCGGGGGCTTGGATCGAGCCGGTGCCACGTCCAAGGTAACAAACGATCCCCGCAAGGCAATTCCCGTCCCGCCGGTTCCTTCGCGGACCTCTCCGCCGGTTCCGGTGGCCTCTTCCCTCGACGCCCTACTTCTCGTATGGTGGAAGTCGTTTTCCGAAACCGACGGTCTTCGGTGTGCACGGCGCGCGAACATAAAGTTCGCAATCCGGGGCGGCTACCACGTACTCGGTGGTAGGTGCGACGATCGGACGGCACAACCCAGTTACACGGTGAAAGCAGAGGAAGTCGGCCATGGCAACGGCGCCCAGCGTCTCCTACTCGATGACGGTCAGGCTGGAGGTGCCCGCCGGCGGAACAGCGGTCTCACAGCTCACCACGGCGGTCGAGTCCTCCGGCGGCTCCGTCACCGGCCTCGACGTCACGGCGTCCGGCCACGACAAGCTCAGGATCGACGTCACCATCGCCGCCGGCTCGACCGCGCACGCCGACGAGATCGTGGAGCAGCTGCGCGGTATCGAGGGCGTCAGCCTGGGCAAGGTCTCCGACCGTACCTTCCTCATGCACCTCGGCGGCAAGATCGAGATGGCGTCCAAGCACCCCATCCGCAACCGTGACGACCTCTCCATGGTCTACACGCCGGGCGTGGCCCGCGTCTGCATGGCGATCGCCGAGAACCCCGAGGACGCCCGCCGCCTCACCATCAAGCGCAACTCCGTTGCGGTCGTGACGGACGGCTCCGCGGTCCTCGGCCTCGGCAACATCGGCCCGAAGGCCGCGCTGCCGGTGATGGAGGGCAAGGCGGCCCTGTTCAAGCGGTTCGCCGGCATCGACGCCTGGCCGATCTGCCTGGACACCCAGGACACCGACGCGATCGTCGAGATCGTCAAGGCCATCGCCCCGGGCTTCGCCGGCATCAATCTGGAGGACATCTCCGCGCCGCGCTGCTTCGAGATCGAGGCCCGCCTGCGCGAGGCCCTCGACATCCCCGTCTTCCACGACGACCAGCACGGCACCGCCATCGTCGTCCTCGCCGCCCTGACCAACGCGCTGCGCGTGGTCGACAAGCCCATCGAGAACGTGCGGGTCGTCATGTCCGGGGCCGGCGCCGCCGGTACGGCCATCCTCAAGCTGCTGCTGGCCGCGGGCGTCAAAAACGCCGTCGTCGCCGACATCCACGGTGTCGTGCACGCGGGCCGCGCCGACCTGGTCGACGCCGCACCGGAGTCGGCGCTGCGCTGGATCGCCGACAACACCAACCCCGAGGGCCTCACCGGCACCCTCAAGGAGGCCGTGCACGGCGCGGACGTCTTCATCGGCGTCTCCGCCCCCAACGTCCTGGACGGGGACGACGTGGCCGCCATGGCGGACGGCGCGATCGTGTTCGCGCTCGCGAACCCGGACCCCGAGGTCGACCCGGCCGTCGCCCGCCGGAGCGCGGCGGTCGTGGCCACCGGCCGCTCGGACTTCCCGAACCAGATCAACAACGTGCTGGTCTTCCCGGGCGTCTTCCGCGGCCTGCTGGACGCCCAGTCCCGCACGGTCAACACCGAGATGATGCTGGCCGCCGCGCACGCCCTGGCGGACGTGGTGACCGAGGACGAGCTGAACCCGAACTACATCATCCCGAGCGTCTTCAACGACAAGGTCGCCGGGGCCGTCGCGGGCGCCGTCCGCGAGGCGGCCAAGGCGGCCGGAGTGGTGGCGTAGGTCTCCTCCGGGGGAGCCGGGCGGTCCGTGCCGCGGTGGTGAGGATCACCTCGGCGGGCCGCCCCGTCGGCGCGTCGCGGGATGGCGGGCCTCCGATCGCCCTCTAGGGTGGCGCAAGGCTCAGGCCCTCTCCATCGTGTGACTCCCAAGGGTGTTCTCACGACTCCTGGGGGTGCCGGATTGGCTTTACCGCCGCAGGTGGAGGCAGGATGCCTCCCTGGGCGCGAGGGTCTGACGACCGACCCGGGTCCGGGGAGTGTCCGAGGCCCCTGGCAGCATCGGCATCGCTGTGCCCATCATGCGGCTCCGCCGCGTGGCACGCCTCAACGGCAAGAAGAACACGGGAGTAACAACATGAACCGCAGTGAGCTGGTGGCCGCGCTGGCCGACCGCGCCGAGGTGACCCGCAAGGACGCCGACGCCGTGCTGGCCGCGTTCGCCGACGTCGTCGGCGACATCGTCTCCAAGGGCGACGAGAAGGTCACCATCCCCGGCTTCCTGACCTTCGAGCGCACCCACCGTGCCGCTCGCACCGCCCGCAACCCGCAGACCGGCGAGCCGATCCAGATCCCGGCCGGCTACAGCGTCAAGGTCTCGGCGGGCTCGAAGCTCAAGGAAGCCGCCAAGGGCAAGTAAGCGCTCCGCTTGGAGTGCCGGGGACTGTGCGGGCCGTTCGTTCGGGCTGCGGCCGTGCGCGGCTGCGGGTTCGTCGTGGCTGGTCGCGCAGTTCCCCGCGCCCCTGTGGGGGCGCACAGCGCAACGCCGATGGGGCGGTCACCCGAGTCCGGGTGACCGCCCCATCGGCGTGTCCGGGGGAGGTCAGCCCAGGGCCTTGCCCGGCAGTTCCACCTTCGCGCCCAGCTCCACGAGCTTCTCCATGAAGTTCTCGTAGCCGCGGTTGATCAGGTCGATGCCGTGGACCCGGGAGGTGCCCTGGGCCGCGAGGGCGGCGATCAGGTACGAGAAGCCGCCGCGCAGGTCGGGGATGACCAGGTCGGCGCCCTCCAGTTTGGTCGGCCCGGAGACGACGGCCGAGTGCAGGAAGTTGCGCTGGCCGAAGCGGCAGTCGGAGCCGCCCAGGCACTCGCGGTAGAGCTGGATGTGGGCGCCCATCTGGTTGAGCGCGGAGGTGAAGCCGAGGCGGGACTCGTAGACCGTCTCGTGGACGATGGACAGGCCCGTGGCCTGCGTCAGGGCGACCACCAGGGGCTGCTGCCAGTCCGTCTGGAAGCCGGGGTGCACGTCCGTCTCCAGGGCGATGGACTTGAGCTGCCCGCCCGGGTGCCAGAAGCGGATGCCCTCGTCCTCGATCTCGAAGGCGCCGCCCACCTTCCGGAAGGTGTTCAGGAAGGTCATCATCGACCGCTGCTGGGCTCCGCGGACATAGACGTTGCCCTCGGTCGCCAGCGCCGCCGAGGCCCAGGAGGCGGCCTCCAGGCGGTCCGAGAGGGCGCGGTGGTTGTAGCCGCCGAGCTCGTCCACACCGGTGATGCGGATGGTGCGGTCGGTGTCCATCGCGATGATCGCGCCCATTTTCTGCAGGACGCAGATCAGGTCCTCGATCTCCGGCTCCACGGCCGCGTTGGACAGCTCGGTGACGCCCTCCGCGAGCACCGCCGTCAGCAGCACCTGCTCGGTGGCGCCGACGGACGGGTACGGCAGCCGGATCTTGGTGCCGCGCAGCCGCTGCGGGGCCTCCAGGTACTGGCCGTCCGCACGCTTCTCGATCTTGGCGCCGAACTGCCGCAGCACCTCGAAGTGGAAGTCGATGGGCCGGCCGCCGATGTCGCAGCCGCCCAGGCCCGGGATGAAGGCGTGCCCGAGGCGGTGCAGCAGCGGGCCGCAGAACAGGATCGGGATGCGCGACGAACCCGCGTGGGCGTCGATGTCGGCGACGTTCGCGCTCTCCACGTGCGAGGGGTCGAGCACCAGCTCGCCGGGCTCCTCACCCGGGCGGACGGTCACCCCGTGCAGCTGCAGCAGCCCGCGTACGACCCGCACGTCGCGGATGTCCGGCACGTTGCGCAGCCGGCTCGGCGCACTGCCCAGCAGGGCGGCCACCATCGCCTTCGGCACGAGGTTCTTCGCACCGCGGACCCGGATCTCGCCCTCCAGCGGGGTCCCGCCGTGGACAAGCAGTACGTCATCAGCGCCGTTGACGGTCATGAATCTCGCGTTCCGTGGGGTTCGGGCAGGGGCCAGAAGGGAAAGGGTAATCGCCTTGTACCCCAGCCCAGTAAGTCCGCGCAGGGTCGGACGATGTCATAGATTTGTCACAACACGTGGCGTTCACCGGCGCGCACGGGGGGTCACGGCCGTGGAGCGTGCGCGGGGTGCGTGTTCACCCCCGTGCCCCCGATTGCCTCCCCACGACGGGGGAACATGCGGGATCATGTCAGGCATGACCGAGGTGTCCTCGCTCACGGGGCGGCTGCTCGTGGCAACGCCCGCCCTGGCGGACCCGAATTTCGAGCGTGCGGTGGTGCTCCTCCTCGACCACGACGAGGAGGGCTCCCTCGGTGTCGTCCTCAACCGTCCCACACCGGTCGACGTGGGCGACATCCTGGAGGGCTGGGCGGATCTGGCCGGCGAGCCCGGCGTCGTCTTCCAGGGCGGCCCGGTCTCCCTCGACTCGGCGCTCGGCGTCGCCGTGGTCCCCGGCGGGGCGTCCGGCGAGCGGGCGCCGCTGGGCTGGCGCCGGGTGCACGGCGCGATCGGCCTGGTCGACCTGGAGGCACCGCCGGAGCTGCTGGCGTCGGCCGTGGGCGCCCTGCGGATCTTCGCCGGATACGCGGGCTGGGGCCCCGGCCAGCTGGAGGACGAGCTGGGGGAGGGGGCCTGGTACGTGGTCGAGTCCGAGCCCGGCGACGTGTCCTGCCCGATCCCGGAGAAGCTCTGGCGCGAGGTGCTGCGCCGCCAGCGCGGCGACCTGGCCATGGTGGCGACGTACCCGGACGACCCGTCGCTCAACTGAAGCGTGTGAGCTTCAGTACCCTTGGCGGTTATGAGCACTCTCGAGCCCGAGCGCGGGACTGGTACGGGGACCCTCGTAGAGCCGACGCCGCAGACCTCCCACGGTGACGGTGACCACGAGCGCTTCGCCCATTACGTCCAGAAGGACAAGATCATGGCGAGCGCCCTCGACGGCACCCCCGTCGTGGCGCTGTGCGGCAAGGTCTGGGTACCGGGCCGCGACCCGAAGAAGTACCCGGTCTGCCCCATGTGCAAGGAGATCTACGAGTCCATGAGCGGTGGCGGGGACGAGGGCAAGGACGGCGGCAAGAAGTAGCCGCCCTGCCCGTGAAGACCCTCTGAACTTCCCGAAGGCCCCCGGAGTGTGCCCGCGCGCACTCCGGGGGCCTTCGCGTTGTCACGAAGTGGTTGAGACCTCTTGTGGACATGTTCATGTACTCCATAACCTCCTGGATGTTGTGCAGAGCGAAACCGTCATTGCATATGTTGCAACGCACGTCCGGAGGATCACTCCATGAAGCTCGCCCCACGCCTTGCCGTACTGCTGGCCGCCGCCGTCGTCACCGCGACCGCCTGCGCCCCCCAGACCTCCGACAACTCCGCCTCCGGCAAGGACGAGAAGAGCGGCACGCTGAGGGTCTGGCTCTTCCAGGAGGTCAACAACAAGCCGAAGGAGCAGGTCGTCGACGCGGTCCTCGCCGGCTTCGAGAAGGCCCACGAGGACACCGAGGTCACCGTCGAGTACATACCGGTCGAGACGCGCGCCCAGCGCATCAAGGCCGCCTTCAACGACCCCGACAGCGCCCCCGACGTCATCGAGTACGGCAACACCGACACCGCCGGGTACGTGAAGGACGGCGGACTCCTCGACGTCACCGAGGAGTTCGAGGCGTGGGACGAGGCGAAGGACGCCGACCCCACCGCCCGCCAGTCGGTCACCGTGGACGGCAAGGTCTACGGAGCCCCCTACTTCGTCGGCGTACGCGCCCTGTACTACCGCACCGACGTCTTCGACGAACTCGGCCTGGAGGCCCCCGAGTCGATGGACGAGCTGGCGGCCACCGCGAAGAAGGTCCGGGCGGAGAAGCCCGGCCTCTACGGCATCGCCGTCGGCGGCGCATACACCTACGGCGCGATGCCCTTCATCTGGGCCCACGGCGGCGAACTCGCCACCGGCAAGGGCGGCTCGTACGCCTCCGCCATCGACAGCGCCGCCGCCCGCGAGGGCATCGAGGCGTACGCGTCCCTGTTCGGCGACGACAACTGCCCCGCCGCCAAGTGCGCCGGCATGGGCGGCAACGACACCGTCACGGCGTTCGCCTCCGGCAAGGCGGCCATGGCGATCGTCGGCGACTTCAGCCGCCAGGCCGTGGAGGCCGGCGAGGTCAAGGGCGAGTACGCGGTCGTGCCGCTGCCGGGCGTGAAGTCCGGCTCGATCGCCCCGGCCTTCGCGGGCGGCAACAACATCGGCGTGCTCAAGAGCACCTCGCACCGCACCCTCGCCGTGGACCTGATGAAGCGGCTCGCGTCGAAGCAGGCGCAGGGCGAGCTGTTCGACGCGATGGGCTTCCTGCCCACCTTCACGGACGTACGGGAGCGGGTGGCGGCCGAGGAGCCGTTCGTGCAGCCGTTCGTCGACACGCTCGCCGCGGGCACGAGGTTCGTGCCGGCCTCGGCGGCGTGGGCGACGATCGACTCGTCGCAGGTGCTGCCCACGATGTTCCAGGAGGTGGTGAGCGGCAAGAAGGACGTCGGCGCTGCCGCGGGGGATGCGGCTCGGAAGATGGACGACGCGTTTGGCTCCGCCGGATGACGGGGGCGCCCTCCGGCTCGGGGGGTGCGGTGGGTCCGCGGGTGCGGGAGCGTCGTGGTTTCTCGCGCAGTTCCCCGCGCCCCTCGGGGGGCGCTTCCCGTACCCCTTGGATCTACCTCGCCCCTGCTCTCGTCGTCCTCGGCGGGTTGCTCGTCTACCCCGTCTACCAGCTCGGGCTCATCTCGTTCCTGGAGTACACGCAGGCGCAGGTCAGCGGTGGGGAGCCGACCGCCTTCCGGGGGTTCGGGAACTATGCCGAGCTGTTCGGGGACGCGCAGTTCTGGCGGGTGCTGGTGGCCACCGTCGTGTTCGCGGCGGCCTGTGTGGTGTCGACGCTGGCCGTCGGGTGTGCGCTCGCCGTGCTGCTCACGCGGGTGCGGGCCGTCCCGCGGCTGGTGCTGATGCTCGCCGCGCTGGGCGCCTGGGCGACCCCGGCGGTCACCGGGTCGACGGTGTGGCTGCTGCTGTTCGACCCGGACTTCGGGCCGGTCAACCGGCTGCTCGGGCTCGGCGACCACTCCTGGACGTACGGGCGCTACAGCGCCTTCGCCCTCGTTCTGCTCGAAGTGGTGTGGTGCTCGTTCCCGTTCGTCATGGTGACCGTCTACGCCGGTATCCGCGCGGTGCCGGGCGAGGTGCTGGAGGCCGCCGCGCTCGACGGCGCCTCGCAGTGGCGGATCTGGCGGTCGGTGCTGGCGCCCATGCTGCGGCCCATCCTGGTCGTCGTCACCATCCAGTCGGTGATCTGGGACTTCAAGGTCTTCACCCAGATCTACGTCATGACGAACGGCGGCGGCATCGCCGGCCAGAACCTCGTCCTGAACGTCTACGCCTACCAGAAGGCGTTCGCGTCCTCGCAGTACAGCCTCGGCTCGGCGATCGGCGTCGTGATGCTGCTGATCCTGCTCGCCGTGACGCTGGTCTACCTGCGGCTGCTGCGCCGCCAGGGGGAGGAACTGTGAATCTTCCGCTGCGTCTTCCGCGCGTGCGGGTGCGCCGTCCGTGGCGGCTGGCGGCCGAGGCGTCGGCGCTCGTCATCGCCGTCGTGGTGGCCTTCCCGCTGTACTGGATGGTGCTGAGCGCCTTCAAACCGGCCGGGGAGATCGAGTCGAGCGAGCCGCGGCCGTGGACGCTGACGCCCACGCTGGATTCCTTCCGGCGGGTCTTCGGGCAGCAGGAATTTGGCCGTTACTTTCTCAACAGCCTGCTCGTGGCCGGCACCGTCGTGGTCGTCTCGGCGCTGATCGCGTTTCTCGCGGCGACCGCGGTGACGCGTTTCCGGTTCCGTTTCCGGACCACCCTGCTGATCATGTTCCTGGTGGCCCAGATGGTGCCCGTGGAGGCGCTCACCATCCCGCTGTTCTTCCTCATGCGGGACTTCGGGCAGCTGAACACGCTGGGTTCGCTGATCCTGCCCCACATCGCCTTCTCGCTGCCCTTCGCGATCTGGATGCTGCGCGGTTTCGTGAGAGCCGTGCCTCAGGCCCTGGAGGAGGCCGCCTACATCGACGGGGCGAGCCGGGCGAGATTCCTGTGGCAGATCCTTTTCCCGCTGGTTTTCCCGGGGCTGGTGGCCACCAGTGTCTTCTCGTTCATCTCGACCTGGAACGACTTCCTCTTCGCCAAGTCGTTCATCATCAGCGACACCTCCCAGTCGACGCTGCCGATGGCGCTGCTGGTCTTCTACAAGCCGGACGATCCCGACTGGGGCGGAGTGATGGCGGCCTCCACGGTGATGACGATTCCGGTACTGGTCTTCTTCGTACTCGTGCAACGACGACTCGTCTCCGGCCTCGGCGGAGCGGTGAAGGACTGACGTGACTGACGTGACTGACGTGATTCCCCAGCCCCGGCAGACCTCCTCTGCCGGCGGCTTCTTCGAACTGGGGCCGGACACCGAGGTGGTGGCGGGCGACGACACGGAACGGACCACGCGCTGGCTGCGCGCCGAGGTGGGTGCGGCCACCGGCCTCCCGCTCGCGCCCGGGGCGGGGGGCCGGGGCAGCGGCGCCATCGGCCTCGCCCTCGACGGCGTACTCGGGCCGGAGGGCTACCGCCTCGACGTCGAGCCGGCGGGTGTGCGGCTCACGGGCGGGGATCCTGCCGGTCTCTTCTGGGGCGCCCAGACACTGCGCCAGCTGCTCGGCCCGGACGCGTTCCGGCGTGCCCCGCTGCCCGGCCGACGGTGGCGGCTGCCGGCGGTCCGGATCGAGGACGCCCCCCGCTTCGGCTGGCGCGGCCTGATGCTGGACGTCGCCCGGCACTTCATGCCCAAGGACGGCGTCCTGCGCTATCTGGACCTGATGGCGGCCCACAAACTCAACGTGCTGCACTTGCATCTGACGGACGACCAGGGCTGGCGGGTCGAGATCAAACGGCACCCCAGGCTGACCGAGGTCGGCTCCTGGCGTTCGCGCACCAAATTCGGTCACCGCGCGTCACCCTTGTGGGAGGACAAACCCCACGGCGGTCACTACACCCAGGACGACATCAGGGAGATCGTCGCGTACGCCGCCGAGCGCCACATCACCGTCGTGCCCGAGATCGACGTACCGGGGCACTCGCAGGCCGCCATCGCCGCGTATCCGGAACTCGGCAACACGGACGTCGTCGACACCACCGCCCTCTCCGTCTGGGACACCTGGGGGGTCTCCCCGAACGTACTCGCCCCGACCGAGGACACCCTGCGCTTCTACGAGGGCGTCCTCGAGGAACTCCTGGAGCTTTTCCCCTCGGAGTTCGTCCACATCGGCGGCGACGAATGCCCCAAGGACCAATGGCGCCGTTCGGCCACCGCGCAGGCCCGCATCCGGGAACTCGCGCTCGCCGGCGAGGACGAACTGCAGGCCTGGTTCATCCAGCACTTCGACACCTGGCTCGCCGAACGCGGACGCCGGCTCATCGGCTGGGACGAGATCCTGGAGGGCGGGCTGGCCAAGGGCGCCGCCGTGTCGTCCTGGCGCGGGTACGCGGGCGGGATCGCCGCCGCGCGCGCGGGACACGACGTGGTGATGTGCCCCGAGCAGCAGGTGTACCTCGACCACCGGCAGCACGCCGGTGAGGACGAGCCCGTGCCGATCGGTTTCGTGCGCACCCTGGAGGACGTCTACCGGTTCGAGCCGGTTCCGCCGGAGCTGACACCGGACGAGGGCAAACATGTGATCGGCACCCAGGCGAACGTGTGGACCGAGGCGATGGAGAACCAGCAGCGGGTGGACTACCAGGTGTTCCCCCGGCTCGCCGCCTTCGCCGAGGTGTCCTGGAGCGCCCTGCCCGCCCCGGCCGAGCGGGACTTCACCGCCTTCGAGCGGCGGATGGCCGCCCACTACCGGCGACTTGACGCCCTCGGCGTCGCCTACCGGCCGCCCGGCGGCCCGCTGCCCTGGCAGCGGCGGCCCGGCGTCCTGGGCCGGCCGATCGACGGACCGCCGCCGAACAAGTAGGACTTACCCGCCTTTTCGTGCTCCTTCCCGCCCCTTCCCGTTCACCTCCGTTACTTTCCCGATGTCCGTAGAAGCGGTGCTAAAACGGGTCATCTCGCCGCTGAGACGGGCGAATGCCTCCTAGCGGGCCCCCGCGTTCGTGCCCTGCGAAGATGTGCCAGAGTTGCCACGTCCGCCCTGTGAGGCCGTACGGTACGGCCACATGGGCGGGACCAGGTGGGACAGCGGGAAGGGGCAGTCGGTTTGACCACGCACGCACCGCAGGCGGCGCAGGCCGTCACGCTGCCCACGACACTGGACGAGGCCGTGGCGGCTCTGGCCGCCATACCCGCCGCCGTGCCGGTCGCGGGCGGCACCGACCTGATGACCGCCGTCAACTCCGGCCAGCTCAGGCCCGCCGCGCTGGTGGGCCTCGGCCGGATCAGCGAGATCCGCGGCTGGCAGTACCAGGACGGCCACGCCCTGCTCGGCACGGGACTCACCCACGCCCGCATGGGCCGCCCCGACTTCGCCGCGCTCATCCCGGCGCTCGCCGCCGCCGCGCGCGCCGCCGGGCCGCCGCAGATCCGCAACGCCGGCACCCTCGGCGGCAACATCGCCTCCGCCGCCCCCACCGGGGACGCGCTGCCGGTGCTGGCCGCCCTGGAGGCGACGCTGATCATCGCCGGCCCGGACGGCGCCCGCCGGGAGATGCCGGTCTCCCACCTGCTGGCCGGCATGGAGATGCTCCGCGCGGGCGAGCTGATCGGCTACGTGCGCGTGCCGCTGCTGCACGCCCCGCAGGTCTTCCTGAAGGCGACCGGCCGCACCGGCCCGGGCCGCGCGACGGCCTCCGTCGCGCTGGTCCTCGACCCCGCCCGGCGCGGGGTGCGGTGCGCCGTCGGCGCCATCGCGCCGATGCCGCTGCGGCCCCTGGAGGCCGAGCAGTGGGTGGCCTCGCTCATCGACTGGGACAACGGCCGCGCGATCGTCCCGGAGGCGCTGCACGCCTTCGGCGAGTACGTCGCCGCCGCCTGCATCCCCGACGCGGCCCCGGCGGAGGACGGTTCCGTACCGCAGCTGCCGCCCGCCGTACTGCACCTGCGGCGCACCGTCGCCGCGCTGGCCCGACGAGCACTGGGGAGGGCGCTGTCGTGACCGACGACCAGCACGGCGATCAGCACGGAGGGGGCACGCCGCCGAGCGGCGGCCGCTGGGACCCGCTGCCCCAGGGCGACTACGACGACGGCGCGACCGCCTTCGTGAAGCTCCCCGAGGGCGGCGTGGACGCGCTCCTGGCCTCCACCGACAGCCCGCTCGCCGCGCCCGGGCACGGCTACGTGCCGCCGCAGATCACGGTGGCGCCCGCCACCACCGCCGGCACCGACCCGGCGGCCACCGGCACCTGGGCGATGCCGGCCGCGCCCGTGGACGGCACCCAGTGGCACGCCCCGGACGCCGGTCAGGAGCCCGCGGATCCGCACGGGCAGGGGTACGGCGAGTACGCGCAGCAGGACCCCTACGGCGGGGCGGCACCGTACGACGCCGGCGCCGGGCAGGGCGACCGGTTCGCCTACCGGCCCCAGACCACCGGCCAGTGGGACTTCTCGCAGGCCGCGGCCGGCACCGGAGCCGGGGCGGCGGAGAGCGCGGCGCCCCAGCCCGGTACCGCGCCCGGCCAGGACGTGACCGGCCAGTGGTCCATCCCCGTCGCCGGCGGCGACCTGCCCGACGAATCGGGCGAGTTCACCCAGTCGTCCCTCGCCGAGCAGTGGGGCGGCACCGCACCCGCCACCCTGCCCGGCGGTGCTCCCGCGCCCTGGGCGACCCAGTCGGCCGGGCACCCGTGGGGAGACCGCGCGGTCACGCCCCCGCCGGGCACCGGGGAGCGTCCGGGCGAGGCGGTTGCGCCAGGCGACGACCCGTACGCGGGAGCGCCCGCCGGCGAGTACCCGTCGCACGACTTCCGGGGCCCCGACGCGCAGGAGCACGACGGCTTCCGGGAACACGGCGAGTACCAGCGGCCCGACGGACCCCGGGAGGCCGACGAGGCCTCTGAGCGGCCCGCAGGGGACCCGGCGGAGGCTGCCGGAGGTCCAGGCCCGGAACGGGTGCGTGAACCCGCTGAGGAGCCCGCGGAGCCCGCGACGGCCCCCGCGCCCGGCGCCCCCGAGGAGGAGCGGTCGCCGGTCTCCGGGCCGGAGCGGGACCGCCGCCTCGGGGACGGCGGTGCGGAAGCAGGGCGGGGGGCCGGTCCCGCCCCGGCACCCGAACCCGCCCCGGCACCCGAACTCGCTCGGGCGCCGGAGGTCGCTGGTGCGCCCGAAGCGGCTGGGGCGCAGGAAACCGGTGAGGCACAGGAAACCGTCGAGACACAGGAATCCGCGCGGGAATCGGCGGACGCCCGCCGGCCCGGTCACACGGCCGTGCCCGACGCGGCACCGGAGGCGCGCCCCGGCGACGACGACCGGTCCGACCCGACCGACGCGGACGCGGCCCCGACCGCTCCGGCCGACGCGACGGTCGTGGCCGACGCGGCCGGGCAGGGTCCCGGCGGTCAGCCGCATGAGCCGGGCCCGTCAGGCTCTTCCGGCCCGAACGAGGAACACCCCCTCGCCTCCTACGTCCTGCGTGTCAACGGCGCCGACCGGCCCGTCACCGACGCCTGGATCGGCGAGTCGCTGCTGTACGTGCTGCGCGAGCGGCTCGGTCTCGCGGGCGCCAAGGACGGCTGCTCGCAGGGCGAGTGCGGCGCCTGCAACGTGCAGGTCGACGGACGGCTGGTCGCCTCCTGCCTGGTACCGGCCGTGACCGCGGCCGGCAGCGAGGTGCGCACGGTCGAGGGCCTGGCCGCCGACGGCCGGCCCTCCGACGTGCAGCGGGCGCTCGCCCGCCGCGGTGCCGTGCAGTGCGGCTTCTGCGTGCCCGGCATGGCGATGACCGTGCACAACCTCCTGGAGGGCAACCCGGCGCCGACCGAGCTGGAGGCCCGGCAGGCGCTCTGCGGCAACCTGTGCCGCTGCTCCGGCTACCGGGGTGTCCTGGAGGCGGTCAGGGAGGTCGTCGCCGAACGCGAGGCGCACACCGCCGCCGAGGCGCCCGAGACGGACGCCGAGGAGCCCCGCATCCCGCACCAGGCGGGTCCGGGAGCGGGCGGCGTCAACCCGTCGGCCTTCGAGCCGCACGACCAGCCCTACGGTGACCAGCCCCACGGCCAGGACGGAGGCCACGCGTGAGCAACGACGCCGCGACTGCGGAGGCCGCGGGAAGCACGGAGACGGCCCCCGCCCCCGAGCCGATTCCGCACGGCATCGGCGCCTCCCTGCCGCCCGCCGACGCCCGCGCCAAGACGGAGGGCACCTTCCCGTACGCCGCCGACCTGTGGGCCGAGGGCCTGCTGTGGGCGGCCGTGCTGCGCTCCCCGCACGCGCACGCGCGCATCGTGTCCATCGACACCACCCACGCGCGCGAGATGCCCGGCGTACGGGCGGTCGTCACGCACGAGGACGTGCCCGGCGACCCGCTGCACGGACGCGGCTCCCGGGCCGACCGCCCGGTGTTCGCCTCCGAGGTCGTACGCCACCACGGCGAGCCCATCGCCGCGGTCGCCGCCGACCACCCGGACACCGCGCGGATGGCCGCGGCCGCCGTCATCGTCGAGTACGAGGTGCTCGACCCGGTCACCGACCCGGAGCAGGCCTTCGAGGCCGAGCCCCTGCACCCCGACGGCAACCTGATCCGGCACATCCCGCTCCGGCACGGCGACCCGGAGGCGGCCGGCGAGGTCGTCGTCGAGGGCCTGTACCGCATCGGCCGCCAGGACCCGGCGCCCATAGGGGCGGAGGCGGGCCTGGCCGTACCGCGTCCCGACGGCGGCGTGGAGCTGTACCTGGCCTCCACCGACCCGCACGGCGACCGCGACACGGCCGCCGCCTGCTACGGCCTGCCGGCCGAGCAGGTGAAGATCGTCGTCACCGGCGTGCCCGGCGCCACCGCGGACCGCGAAGACCAGGGTTTCCAACTGCCGCTGGGGCTGTTGGCGCTGAAGACCGGCTGCCCGGTGAAACTGACCGCCACGCGCGAGGAGTCCTTCCTCGGCCACGTCCACCGCCACCCCACCCTCCTGCGCTACCGCCACCACGCGGACGCCGAGGGCCGGGTCGTCAAGGTCGAGGCGCAGATCCTGCTCGACGCGGGCGCCTACGCCGACACGTCCTCGGACGCCCTGGCCGCCGCGGTGGCCTTCGCCTGCGGTCCGTACGTCGTTCCCAACGCCTTCATCGAGGGCTGGGCGGTACGCACCAACAACCCGCCCTCCGGCCACGTGCGGGGCGAGGGCGCCATGCAGGTGTGCGCCGCGTACGAGGCGCAGATGGACAAGGTCGCCAGGAAGCTGGGCCTGGACCCGGCCGAGGTGCGCCTGCGCAACGTCCTGGCCACCGGCGACGTCCTGCCCACCGGCCAGACGGTCACCTGCCCGGCGCCGGTCGCCGAGCTTCTCCAGGCCGTGCGCGACTTCCCGCTTCCCGCGCTGCCCAAGGACACGCCCGAGGACGAGTGGCTGCTGCCCGGCGGCCCCGAGGGCGCGGGCGAACCGGGCGCGGTGCGCCGGGGCGTCGGCTACGGCATCGGCATGGTGCACATGCTCGGCGCGGAGGGCGCCGACGAGGTCTCCACGGCCACCGTGAAGGTCCAGGACGGCGTGGCGACGGTACTGTGCGCGGCCGTCGAGACCGGCCAGGGCTTCACCACACTCGCCCGGCAGATCGTGCAGGAGACCCTCGGCGTCGACGAGGTGCACGTGGCGCCCGTGGACACCGACCAGCCCCCGGCCGGCGCCGGCTGCCGCGGACGCCACACCTGGGTGTCGGGCGGCGCGGTGGAACGCGCGGCCAAGATGGTCCGCACCCAGCTCCTCCAGCCCCTGGCCCACCAGTTCGGCATGTCGACCGAACTGCTCCAGATCGCCGACGGCAAGATCACCTCGTACGACGGCGTGCTGTCGACCACCGTCGCCGAGGCGCTGGAGGGCAAGGAGCTGTGGGCCACCGCCCAGTGCCGCCCGCACCCGACCGAGCCCCTGGACGAGACCGGTCAGGGCGACGCCTTCGTCGGAATGTCCTTCTGCGCGATCCGCGCGGTGGTCGACGTCGACATCGAGATCGGTTCGGTGCGCGTCGTGGAGCTGGCCGTCGCCCAGGACGTCGGCCGGGTCCTGAACCCGGCCCAGCTCACCGCCCGGATCGAGGCGGGCGTCACCCAGGGCGTCGGCATCGCGCTGACCGAGAACCTCCGCACGCCCCGCGGCCTGATCCGCCACCCCGACCTCACCGGCTACGCCCTCCCGACGGCGCTCGACGCCCCCGACATCCGGATCGTGAAGCTCGTCGAGGAGCGCGACGTGGTCGCCCCCTTCGGCGCGAAGTCGGTCAGCGCGGTCCCGGTGGTCGCCTCCCCGGCGGCCGTCGCCTCCGCGGTACGCGCGGCCACGGGCCGCCCGGTCAACCGCCTCCCGGTCCGGCCGCAGGCCGCGGTGGTGACGGGAAACTGAGCCGCCCGCGCGCGTGAGGCAACGCGCGGGGCGCGGGGCGCGTCTGTAAGGGAGACGGGCGCGTCCGGTGTGCCGGGCCGTTGTCAGTGGTGCCCCCTAGGCTGCGAAGCAGTGGGGGACGGCTGACGCTCCCACCGCACGGAGCGCGCTCACGCACACTCGGGGGAGAAGATGCACGAGGTCACCAGGGACACGGCGACGCGGACGCCCGCGCGCGTGCCGCTGTTCTGGACGTCGGCGGCGGTGATCGGCTGCCTGCTCGTGTCCGCAGGCCGCCGTACGGCCTCCGGACTCGCCCTGGACCTGTCCTACCGCGCGCTGACCGGCGAGTTCGGCCGGGACCGCGTGGCCCGGTACGAGGACATCGACTTCCCGCCGGCCCTCACCCACGAGCCCACCCGCCGCTTCCTGAGCGAGACGGGCCTGCCGGAGGACGCGTTCCCGCTCGCGGCGGACGACGACGGGATACCGCTGCCGACCCTGGTGGAGCGCTACGGCGACGGGGCCCCGGGCGAGGCGGCCGCCCGGCTGGTCCGGCTCGGCGGGCTGCCCGACGGCAGCGACGTGGTCGTGGACGGCCTGACCGGCACGGTCCTGACCTGGCACCCGTCCGACACGAGCCTGCGCCCGCTCACCCCGGACGTCTCGACGCTCGTCTTCACGCTGTGGCTGCTGCGCCGCGCGGGCGCCAGGGGGCCCGTGGCGGGATTCGGGCCCGCGTAACGTCCCCGGGCGAAAGCCGCCGGCGGGCGGTCGTACGACCAAGGTCCCGGTCCCGTACCGCCTCCCGACAGGGGTCACAGCGTGCTTCGGCCCTTACTCTGGCGGCCATGACCGTCCCTGAGCCCCGCGACACCGATGTCGCCGTCCCCGATCCGGCCCCCGCCGGCCCCACGCCGCCCGCCGAGACCGTGCTGAGCCGCACCTACCGTGCCCTGAGCATCGGCATCGTCTCCGTCGTCGTGCTGATCGCCTTCGAGGCGACCGCGGTGGGCACGGCGATGCCGGTGGCGGCGCGGGAGCTGGACGGGGTGTCGCTGTACGCGTTCGCGTTCTCGGGGTACTTCACGACGAGCCTGTTCGGGATGGTGCTCTCGGGGCAGTGGTCGGACCGGCGGGGGCCGCTGGCGCCGCTGACGAGCGGGATCGCGGCCTTCGCGGCGGGGCTGGTGCTGTCCGGGACGGCCGGGGCGATGTGGCTGTTCATCCTCGGGCGGGCCGTGCAGGGGCTCGGCGGCGGGCTGGTCATCGTCGCCCTGTACGTGGTCGTGGGCCGGGCCTACCCGGAGCGGCTGCGGCCCGCGATCATGGCGGCGTTCGCCGCGGGCTGGGTCGTCCCCTCGATCGTCGGTCCGCTCGCGTCCGGCGCGGTCACCGAGCACCTGGGCTGGCGCTGGGTGTTCGTCGGCATCCCGGCACTGGTCGTCCTCCCGCTGGCCCTCGCGCTGCCGCAGATACGCAGCCGCGCCTCCGCCCCGGTGGGCGGCGGTGCGGACGCCCCGGGCTCCTTCGACCGCCGCCGCATCCGCCTCGCCCTCGCCATCTCGCTGGGCGCCGGCCTGCTCCAGTACGCCGCCCAGGACCTGCGCTGGCCCTCCCTGCTGCCCGGCGCGGTGGGCGTGGCGCTGCTCGTCCCGGCCGTCCTCGGACTCCTGCCGCGCGGCACCTACCGGGCCGTGCGCGGTCTGCCCTCCGTGGTCCTGCTGCGCGGCGTCGCCGCCGGTTCCTTCATCGCCGCCGAGTCCTTCGTCCCGCTGATGCTGGTCACCCAGCGCGGCCTCAGCCCCACCCTCGCCGGGCTCTCCCTGGCCGCGGGCGGCGCGACCTGGGCCGCGGGCTCCTGGATCCAGTCCCGGCCCCGCCTCGAACCCCACCGCGAGCGTCTGATGACCCTCGGCATGGCCCTGGTGGCGGCGGCCATCGCGACCGCGCCCAGCGTGCTGATCGACGCCGTACCCGCCTGGACCGTGGCCGTCGCCTGGGGCTTCGGCTGCTTCGGCATGGGCCTGGTGATCTCCTCCACCAGCGTCCTCCTGCTCAAGCTCTCCGCCCCCGAGGAGGCCGGCACCAACTCCGCCGCGCTCCAGATCTCCGACGGCCTCTCCAACGTCGTCCTGCTGTCCGTCGGCGGAGCGGCCTTCGCCGCCCTCGGCGGCGGCACGGTCAGCCACGCGGCGACGGAGGCCACCGGCTCCTCCCACCCGGCGGCCTTCGCCGTGGTGTTCCTGCCGATGGCGGGCGTGGCGCTGGTGGGTGCGTGGGTGGCCACGCGCGTGCGGCAGCGGTGAACCGGGAGCGGCCGGGGCGGGCGGGCCGGCTGTGACGTCCGTCCCACCCGGGGGCGACCCGCCCCGGTGCTGACGCCGCTCGCCTCGGGGCGCCGGTAGGGTGGCCCGGTTGTCATACGTGGCCGAGCCGTTCTACCCCCTTCGGAGACCGTGACTACCACCGCCAGCTCCAGCACCTCGCACCACCTCTCCCCGGCCTTCCCCGGCCGTGCCCCGTGGGGTACCGCCAGCAAGCTGCGGGCCTGGCAGCAGGGGGCGATGGAGAAGTACCTCCAGGAGCAGCCCCGGGACTTCCTCGCGGTCGCCACCCCCGGCGCCGGCAAGACGACCTTCGCGCTGACGCTGGCGTCCTGGCTGCTGCACCACCACGTCGTGCAGCAGGTGACGGTCGTCGCGCCCACCGAGCACCTGAAGAAGCAGTGGGCGGAGGCCGCGGCCCGCATAGGGATCAAGCTCGACCCCGAGTACAGCGCGGGCCCGCTCAGCCGTGAGTACCACGGCATCGCCGTCACCTACGCCGGCGTCGGCGTGCGTCCGATGCTGCACCGCAACCGCTCCGAGCAGCGCAAGACCCTCGTGATCCTGGACGAGATCCACCACGCCGGTGACTCCAAGTCCTGGGGCGAGGCCTGCCTGGAGGCCTTCGAGCCGGCCACCCGGCGCCTCGCGCTCACCGGAACGCCCTTCCGCTCCGACACCAACCCCATCCCCTTCGTCACGTACGAGGAGGGCAACGACGGCATCCGCCGCTCCGCCGCCGACTACACCTACGGCTACGGCTCCGCGCTCGCCGACGGCGTCGTCCGCCCCGTGATCTTCATGAGCTACAGCGGCAACATGCGCTGGCGCACGAAGGCCGGCGACGAGATCGCCGCCCGGCTCGGCGAGCCCATGACCAAGGACGCCGTCAGCCAGGCCTGGCGCACCGCGCTCGACCCGCGCGGCGAGTGGATGCCGGCCGTGCTGCGCGCCGCCGACCAGCGGCTGACCGAGGTCAGGAAGGCCATCCCGGACGCCGGAGCCCTGGTCATCGCCGCCGACCAGGACTCCGCCCGCGCCTACGCCAAGCTGATCCGTGAGATCACCGGCAGCAAGGCCACCGTCGTCCTCTCCGACGACGTGGGCGCCTCGAAGAACATCGACACCTTCAGCCAGAGCACCGACCGCTGGATGGTCGCCGTCCGCATGGTGTCCGAGGGCGTCGACGTGCCGCGCCTCGCGGTCGGCGTCTACGCGACCACCATCTCCACGCCCCTGTTCTTCGCCCAGGCCGTCGGCCGCTTCGTACGGTCCCGCCGCCGAGGCGAGACCGCCTCCGTCTTCCTGCCGACCGTGCCCGACCTGCTCACCTTCGCCAACGAGATGGAGCGCGAGCGCGACCACGTCCTCGACAAGCCCAAGAAGGAGGGCGAGGAGGACCCCTACGCCGAGTCCGAGAAGGAGATGGACGAGGCGAACCGGGAGCAGGACGAGGACACCGGCGAGCAGGAGCAGTTCTCCTTCGAGGCGCTGGAGTCCGAGGCCACCTTCGACCGGGTCATGTACAACGGGGCCGAGTTCGGCATGCAGGCCCACCCGGGCAGCGAGGAGGAGCAGGACTACCTCGGCATTCCGGGGCTGCTGGAGCCCGACCAGGTGCAGTTGCTGCTCCAGAAGCGGCAGGCCCGGCAGATCGCGCACAGCCGCAAGAAGCCCGACGACGAGGCCGACCTGCTCGAACTGCCCGCGGAACGGCGGCCGGTGGTCTCCCACAAGGAGCTGATGGAGCTGCGCAAGCAGCTCAACACCATGGTCGGCGCCTACGTCCACCAGAGCGGCAAGCCGCACGGCGTGGTCCACACCGAGCTGCGCCGCGTGTGCGGCGGCCCGGCCAGCGCCGAGGCCACCGCCGGGCAGCTGCGCCAGCGCATCGCCAAGGTGCGGGAATGGGCCACCCGCATGAAGTGACGGGCGGGGTGCGGGAGGCGCTCCGCGTGCGCTGTACGTACCCGGACAAAGACCGTCAGTCCACGCCGGTCTCCGCCCGGATTCTGGACGGAGCCTTCCGCTGAGCGGACCTGGTCGCTACTGTCCCGCTACGCACACGCCCCGTGGCAGCGCCGCCGCGGAGCGCAGCCGTGAAGCGACTGGGCCGGGCACAGGGCCGGGCCGTCAGCCGATCGGCGGCCTCTGAAGCGCGTCACTGACGGGACTCGGTGACGCATCCGCAGCGAGGGGGCCGCCGACCTCACCACTAAGGAGTGGGCGTCGTGACCGCGGAGACCTCTCAGACGCTCGACCGGGGACTGCGGGTCCTCAAACTGCTGGCCGATACGGACCACGGGCTGACCGTCACCGAGCTATCCCACAAACTGGGCGTGAACCGGACTGTCGTGTACCGGTTGCTCGCCACGCTGGAGCAGCACGCACTCGTACGTCGTGACCTGGGCGGACGCGCCCGGGTCGGACTCGGTGTGCTGGGGCTCGGCCGCCAGGTGCACCCGCTGGTGCGCGAGGCGGCGATGCCGGCGCTGCGGTCGCTGGCCGAGGACATCGGGGCGACGGCCCATCTGACGCTGGTGGACGGGGCGGAGGCGCTGGCCGTGGCCGTCGTCGAGCCGACCTGGACGGACTACCACGTGGCCTACCGGGCCGGGTTCCGGCATCCGCTGGAGCGGGGGGCCGCGGGGAAGGCGATCCTGTCCGCGCGGCAGCAGGCGCAGCCCGCCGAGGAGGAGGGGGAGTGGCCCGGATACGCCCTGACCCACGGGGAGCTGGAGGCCGGCGCCTGCGGGGCGGCGGCGCCGCTGCTCGGGGTGACGGGGGTGGAGGGCAGCGTGGGTGTGGTGATGCTGTCGGAGGTGGTGCCGGAGCGGGTGGGTACGCGGGTGATGGACGCGGCGCGGGAAGTGGCGGAGGCGCTGCGGTGACGTGCTTCGCTCGTGCGGCCGCGTAGGTGCGGGCCGAGGGGTGGGTCGCGTGGCCCGGCGCCGCGGGGCGCCGCCGGTGCCCACCCGTGCCCCTCCCAGCGGCACGACTGCCCGCAGGCGGGGGCGACGGCTGCCCGCCCCCCTGCGCGGCAGCGCCCTCGCGTTAGATTGACCCCGTGCTCTCTCGTCTCACGCGCCCCCAGGCCCTCGCCGTCTGCGCTCTGCCCGTCGTGGCGCTGCTCGCCACCGCCGCCCTCGCGCCGCTGCCCTTCTCCGTGGCGCAGCCGGGGCTGACGGCCGACGTGCTCGGTGAGAACCGGGGTGAGCCGGTGATCACGATCAAGGGCGCGCCGACGCACGAGACGAGCGGCCAGCTGCGGATGACGACCATCGAGGCGACCGGCCCGGACGCGAGCGTCCACCTCGGCGACGTGATCGGCGGCTGGTTCGACACCGACCGGGCCGTGATGCCCCGCGACGCGGTCTACCCGAGCGGCGACGACGTCAGGGAGATCGAGCAGTACAACGAGGAGCAGATGCGGGAGTCCCAGGACGCCGCGACCACCGCCGCCCTGCACCACCTGGACCTGGACCCGGCGGACGTCGACGTCGACCTGCGCCTGGAGGACGTCGGCGGCCCCAGCGCCGGCCTGCTCTTCTCCCTCGGCATCATCGACAAACTGGCCGCCGGCGACCTCACCGGCGGCGAGGTCGTCGCCGGCACCGGCACGATCACCACCGGCGGCGAGGTCGGCCCCGTCGGCGGCGTACCGCTGAAGACGCAGGCCGCCCGACGTGACGGGGCCACCGTCTTCCTCGTACCGAAGGCGGAGTGCTCGGACGCGCGGGCCGAGCTGCCGAAGGGGCTCCGGCTGATCCCCGTCACCACCCTCGACGGCGCGGTCGGCGCGCTCGAGGCCCTGCGCACGGGCAGGGGCGAGGTCCCCGCCTGCTGAGCGGCGTTCGCGAAGGGGCGTTCAGCCCTCCTTCACGAAGCCCTTCTCGACCATCCAGTCCAGCGCCACCTGGTGCGGGTCCTCCCCGTCCACGTCGACCTTCGCGTTCAGGTCCCGCGCGACGTCGTTGTTCAGCGCCTCGGTCACCGGCGCGAGCACCGACGCGATCGCCGGCCACTTCTTCAGGGTGTCGGTGCGGATCATCGGGGCGGCGTTGTAGTTCGGGAAGAACTTCTTGTCGTCCTCCATCACCACCAGGTTCATCGACTTGATCCGTCCGTCGGTGGTGTACACCTCGCCGTAGGCGCAGGCGCCGTCGGCGGTCTGGGTGTAGATGATCCCGGTGTCCATCTCGGTGATGTTCCCGGCCGGGACGTCCATCCCGTACGCCTTCTCCATGCCCGGCAGCCCGTCCGCGCGGTTGGCGAACTCGACCTCCACGCACAGCGTCACCGCGCCCGGGTCCGTCTTGGACAGCTCCGCCACCTCGGAGAGCGTCTTCGTGCGGTACTTCTTGTAGTTGGCCCGGTTCATGGCCAGCGCGTAGGTGTTGTTCAGCTCGGCCGGCGGCAGCCAGGTCAGCCCTTTCTTCAGGTCCTCCTTCCGCACCGCCTCCCACTGCTCGTGCGGGTCCGGGATGGGCTCGCCGTGCCCGAGGTACGTGATCCAGGCGGTGCCCGTGTACTCGTACGTGGCGTCCGCGTCGCCGTTCTCCACCGCCGCCCGGGTGCCCACCGAGCCCTGGATGCCGGTGCGGTCCAGGACCTCCGCGCCGGCCGCCTGGAAGGCGATGCCCATGATCGCGCCGAGCACGAGCTGCTCGGTGAACTGCTTGGACACCACGGTCAGGTCGGCACCCTCCAGCGGCCGCCCCTTCCCGATGGTGCCGGGCTCCACGTCGTCGACCATCGGGGAGCCGCTGGTGAGCCCGCAGCCGGAGGCCGCCACCAGCAGCGCCGCCGTCAGCAGCCACGTACGGCGTCGCCCGCCTCCCGTACCGGGTCGCGCGCTCATGTCCGCACCTCCAGACCCCTGGGCCGCAGCAGCAGCTCGGCGAGCGAGGCCAGCCAGTCCACCAGCAGCGCCAGGGCCACGGTGAGGATCGAGCCGAGCACCAGGACCGGCATCCGCTGGCTGGTGATCCCCGTGGTGATCAGCACGCCCAGGCCGCCGCCCCCGCCGAAGACGGCCAGCGTCGCCGTGCCGACGTTGAGGACGAGGGCGGTGCGCACCCCGGCCAGGATCAGCGGGACGGCCAGCGGCAGCTCCACCCGGGTCAGCACCCCGAGCGGGGACATGCCGATGCCGCGGGCCGCCTCCAGCAGCGTCGGGTCGTTCGCCTTCAGGCCCGCGATGGTGTTGGACAGGACCGGCAGGACGGCGTAGATGATGATGCCGATCAGGGCGGCGCGGCGGCCGATGCCCAGCCAGATCACCAGCAGCGCCAGCAGGCCGATCGCCGGGGTCGCCTGGCCCATGTTGGCGAAGGCCATGGCGACCGGCGTCGCCTTCCGGAACATCCGGCGGGTGAGCAGGATGCCCAGCGGAATGGCGATGATCAGCACGAAGAAGGTGGAGATCACGGTCAGCTGCACGTGCTGCCACAGCGCCTTGGTGACCTGGCCGTCGGCCAGCGCGTTGCGGCTGAGCGCGTCCAGGTCGGCCTGCCGGAACCACAGCCAGGTCGCCAGCAGTACGGCCACCAGGAGCGCGGGCAGGAAGGTCAGCTTCCGCCAGCCGACCCGCCGCCGGGTCGCCGCCGGGGACGGGGGAGGGGGCTCGTGCTCATACTCGTCCCGGTCCGCGTCGTCATAGGCCGGTTCGCCGGTCCCGGGCCCTCGGCCGGACGTACTCACGCCTTCGCCTCCCCTCCGAAGCCCTCCTGCTCCGCGTGCGTCTGTCCGGCCCGGGTCTCCTCCAGGTCGTGCTGGTGCTCCAGCGCGTCCAGCCGGTCGGCCTCCAGCAGCTCGTGCACGGAGTTCAGCAGCGTCTCCATGTCGACGACGCCCTCGTACTCGCCGCGCCGCCCGGTGACCGCCACCCGCCCCGTGTTGTCGGTGAGCACCGCCTCCAGCGCGTCCCGCAGGGTCGCGTCCCGGGTCACCGTGTCGTGGACCAGCGTCCCGGCCCGCGCCAGCGAACCCTTCGCCCGCATCAGGTCGCCGCGCCTGAGCCACTTGTAGGGCCGGCGGCGCCGGTCCAGGAGCAGGATCTCGTTGGTGCCGGCCGCCCGGAGCTGGTTGAAGATGTGCTGGAGCGGGTCCTCGACGGTCACCGTCGGGTAGTCGGTGATGCCGACGTCCCGTACGCGGGTCAGGTTCAGCCGCTTCAGCGCCGCCCCGGCGCCCACGAAGCCGGAGACGAAGTCGTCCGCCGGGTTGGTGAGGATGGCCTCCGGGGTGTCGAACTGCGCGATGTGGGAGCGTTCGCGCAGCACCGCGATCCGGTCACCCAGCTTGATCGCCTCGTCGAAGTCGTGGGTGACGAAGACGATCGTCTTGTGCAGCTCGTGCTGGAGCCGGATCAGCTCGTCCTGGAGGTGGTCCCGCGTGATCGGGTCGACGGCGCCGAACGGCTCGTCCATCAGCAGCACCGGCGGATCGGCGGCCAGCGCCCGCGCCACGCCCACCCGCTGCTGCTGCCCGCCGGAGAGCTGGCGCGGGTAGCGGCCGTGGAACTCCCCGGCGTCGAGACCGACCAGGTCGAGCATCTCCTCCACCCGGGACCGGATGCGGGACTTCGACCAGCCGATCATCTTCGGTACGAGGGCGATGTTCTGGGCGACGGTCATGTGCGGGAAGAGGCCGGAGGACTGGATCGCGTAGCCGACCTTGCGGCGCAGCTTCACCGGGTCGATGTCGGTGACGTCCTCGCCGTCGATGCGGATGCGGCCGCCGGACGGCTCGATCAGCCGGTTGATCATCTTCAGGGTGGTGGACTTCCCGCAGCCCGAGGGGCCGACGAAGATGACCGTCTCGCCCGCCTGGATCTGCATCGACACGTTCTCGACGGCCGGCTGCGGATTGCCGGGGTAGCGCTTGGTGAGCGACTCCAGCTCGATGGTCGCCCCGGTGGCGTTGGCGTGGCCGTTCTCAGGCACGGATCCCCCTCGGGATGGTCAGCCGCCCCAGCAGGACGTACGCGGCGTCGAACAGCAGCGCCAGGACGATGATCCCGAGCGTGCCCGCGAGCACCAGATTGAGCGCGTTCTTGCTGCCCAGCGAGGCGATTCCGCGGAAGATCTCGTTGCCGAGGCCGGGCCCGGAGGCGTAGGCGGCGATCGCGGCGATGCCCATCAGCATCTGGGTGGAGACCCGGATGCCGGTGAGGATCGGCGGCCAGGCCAGCGGCAGTTCCACCCGCAGCAGCCGGGCCGCCCGCGACATGCCGATGCCCTTGGCCGCGTCCACCAGCGCCGGGTCGACCCCGCGCAGGCCGACGATCGAGTTCCGCACGATCGGCAGCAGCCCGTACAGCGTCAGCGCCGTCACCGTCGGCGGCACGCCGAGGCCCACGATCGGGATGAGCAGACCGATCATGGCCAGCGACGGGATCGTCAGGATGGCCGACGTGCCCAGCGTCGCCAGGTTCCCCGCCCACTCGCTGCGGTAGGTGAGGACGCCGATCAGCACGCCGAGCAGCGTCGCCACGACCATGCACTGGAAGACCGCGCTGGCGTGCTGGTAGGCGTCGGCGAGCAGTTGCTGGTGGCGGCTGCCCAGGAACTCCCAGAAGTTCACCTCCGCTCACCTCCCGGAACGTCGAACCGGTCTCAGTCGCGTCTGCCGCTGTCCTGGGCCGCCTGCTCCACCAGCGGGATGATCCGCAGCGGAACGGGGTTCTCCATCACGATCGCCGTGGCGGCCCGGACGATGCCATCAAAACCGACAACCCGGTCGATCACCCGCTGGAGATCGGCGTTCGAGCGGGCCACCAGCCGGCACAGCATGTCCCCGGTGCCGGTCGTGGTGTGCAGCTCCAGCACCTCGGGCACGGTCGCCAAGTGCGCCCGTACGTCGGCTCCTTGGCCCTGCCGGATCTCCAGCGTCGCGAACGCGGTCACCGGGTAGCCGAGCGCCGCCGGGTCCACCTCGGGACCGAATCCGCGGATGACTCCTTTCGACTGAAGCCGGTCGAGACGCGCCTGCACGGTGCCCCGCGCCACCCCCAGCCGCCGGGACATCTCCAGCACCCCGATCCGCGGCTCGCGGGCCAGCAGCCCGATGATCCGCCCGTCCAGCCGGTCTATGCCCATCCCGCACCCCTTCAGGCTGGTCATCCTGTACAGATCGCCTGCCGCGACCGCCACCTCACTGGGCAGGTTGCCCAGTGAACGCGCAAACTATTGCGCACCTTGCAGACGCGGGAGACCCTGCCGCTATGACGCAGACCACACACCACACTCCCGACACCGCCCGGCAGGCCGACCCCTTCCCGGTCAAGGGAATGGACGCGGTCGTCTTCGCCGTGGGCAACGCCAAGCAGGCCGCGCACTACTACTCCACCGCCTTCGGCATGCGGCTGGTCGCGTACTCCGGACCGGAGAACGGCAGCCGCGAGACCGCGAGCTACGTCCTGGAGAACGGCTCCGCCCGCTTCGTCTTCACCTCCGTGATCAAGCCGTCCACCGAGTGGGGCGAGTTCCTCACCCGGCACGTGGCCGAGCACGGCGACGGGGTCGTCGACCTCGCCATCGAGGTCCCGGACGCGCGCGCCGCCCACGCCTACGCCGTCGAGCACGGAGCCCGCTCCGTCGCGGAGCCGTACGAGGTCAAGGACGAGCACGGCACCGTCGTCCTCGCCGCCATCGCCACCTACGGCGAGACCCGCCACACCCTGGTCGAGCGCACCGGCTACGACGGCCCCTACCTGCCCGGCTACGCAGCAGCCGAGCCGATGGTCGAGCCGCCCGCGCAGCGCACCTTCCAGGCTGTGGACCACTGCGTCGGCAACGTCGAGCTGGGCCGCATGAACGAGTGGGTCGGCTTCTACAACAAGGTCATGGGCTTCACGAACATGAAGGAGTTCGTGGGCGACGACATCGCCACCGAGTACAGCGCGCTGATGTCGAAGGTCGTGGCGGACGGCACCCTCAAGGTGAAGTTCCCGATCAACGAGCCCGCCGTCGCCAAGAAGAAGTCCCAGATCGACGAGTACCTGGAGTTCTACGGCGGCGCCGGCGTCCAGCACATCGCGCTGAACACCAACGACATCGTGCAGACCGTCCGCACCATGAAGGCGAACGGCGTCCAGTTCCTGGACACGCCCGACTCGTACTACGACACGCTCGGCGAGTGGGCCGGCGAGACCCGCGTCCCCGTCGAGACGCTGCGCGAGCTGAAGATCCTCGTCGACCGCGACGAGGACGGCTACCTGCTGCAGATCTTCACCAAGCCGGTCCAGGACCGCCCGACCGTCTTCTTCGAGATGATCGAGCGGCACGGCTCCATGGGCTTCGGAAAGGGCAACTTCAAGGCCCTGTTCGAAGCGATCGAGCGCGAGCAGGAGAAGCGCGGCAACCTCTGACACCGGTCTTCGCGCGGCAGACGTCAGCCGGGCGGGTCCTCCACGGAGGGCTCGCCCAGCGCCGCCAGCGCCCGCTTCGCCTCGGGCACCCGCAGCGGCGAGAAGTACGGGTTGATCATCAGCGCCTCCCGCAGATGCCGCCGCGCGGGCCCGTACCGCTCCAGCTCCCGCTCGATCACCCCCCGGTGGAAGACGTACAGCGCGCTGCGCACCCCGCCGCCCTTGTCGCCCTCGGTCGCGACGGCCGCGAACTCCAGCGCCTCCTCGTGCTCACCGGTGCGGTGCAGCGCCCAGCCCAGCGCGTCGGCCACCGCGATCCCCGGCTGCCGCCCCCACTCCTCACGCAGCAGCCGCACCGCCCGGGCCGGGTCCCCGTGGTCCGCCTCGAACCGGCCGAGCACCAGCCGCTCGTTCGCCCCGGCCGCCTCCGCGACCCGCACCCGCTCCCGCAGCAGGTCGTACTGCACCCGCGCGGCCTGCCCGAGCCCCAGCGACTCGTACAGCTCGCCCAGCTCCAGCGCGTACTCCGCGTCCGGCCGCTTGGCCAGCGCCGCCTGGTACGCCGACAGCGCGTCCGTCGTCCGGCCCAGCGCCGCCAGCGCCCGCCCCTGCCCGGCCTGCGCCGCCCGCTGGTCCGGATCGGTGCGCAGCGCCTCCTGGAAGAACCGCAGCGCCTCCTCCCGCTCCCCGCGCTCGAACGCCAGCCGCCCGGCCTGCTCCAGGTACGCGGCCCGCTCGGCCGGCGCCTCGGCGGCCGCCGCCGCGTCGGAGATCCGGGCCTGCGCGTCCTCCCGCCAGCCCCGGTCCCGGTAGACGGCCGCCGCCCGCGCCCCCGTCGCCGGCGCGTGGGGCCGCAGCTTCTTCAGTTTCTCCAGGGCCCGCCCCACGCCCTTGTCGTCGCCCAGCCCGGTGTACGCGTCGACCAGCACCGCGTGCGCCGTCCACCGCTTCGGCGCCGCCTTCACCGCGCTCTCGCCCCACTTCTTCGCCGCCGGGAAGTCCCGCCGCGCCACCGCCAGCGCCGCCAGCCCCTCCAGCGCCTGCGGATTGCGCTCCGCCCCGACCTTCAGCGACGTGCGCAGCGCCTTCTCGGCCTTCGCCCACATCGTCACGTCCGCCGTACGCCGCCCCTGCTCGACGTAGGCCGAGCCCAGCACCGCCCACGACACGCCGTCCAGCGGCTGCGCCCGCAGATGCCGCTCCCGGTCACCGATCAGCACCGCCAGGTCCGGCAGCGCGGCCGGCGTCCCCGTGGTCACCGCACCGCGCGCCAGCGCCGCGGGGCCCGGCGCGGGCGGGGAGGCGCCACCCCCGTCCCACGGCAGCAGCACCAGCACCCCGCCGAGCACGGCGGCCCCGGTGACGGAGGCGATCAGCACCCGGTTCCGGCGGCGGGAGCGCCGCCCGCGTTCGATCTCCATGGCGCCTACTGTGCGCCCGTACGACAAGCACACCGCGGCTTGCGCCGGGTGCCGTCGACGGGGTTCACACCGATGGCCCCGGGTGCGAACCTGTGATCATGAGCCGTATCGAAGCGCCTCGCGACGAAGACGACGCAGCCGCGGCGGTCGACAGCCCCCTCGTCGAGCGGCTGCTCGCCGGACTGCCCGCCGAGTCCGTCCTCACCGACCCCGACGTCACCGCCTCCTACGCCAACGACATGGCGAGCTTCTGCCCGGCCGGCGCCCCCGCCGCGGTCGTCCTGGCGCGCACCGTGGAGGACGTCCAGCACGTCATGCGCACCGCCACCGAGCTGCGCGTCCCCGTCGTCCCGCAGGGCGCCCGCACCGGCCTGTCCGGCGGCGCCAACGCCACCGACGGCTGCGTGGTCCTCTCGCTGACCAGGATGGACCGCATCCTGGAGATCAACCCCGTCGACCGCGTCGCCGTCGTCGAACCGGGCGTCGTCAACGCCACGCTCTCCCGCGCGGTGGACGAACACGGCCTGTACTACCCTCCCGACCCCTCCAGCTGGGAGATGTGCACCATCGGCGGCAACATCGGCACCGCCTCCGGCGGCCTGTGCTGCGTCAAGTACGGGGTGACCGCCGAGTACGTCCTCGGCCTGGACGTCGTCCTCGCCGACGGCCGCCTGATGTCCACCGGCCGCCGCACCGCCAAGGGCGTCGCCGGGTACGACCTCACCCGCCTCTTCGTCGGCTCCGAGGGCTCCCTCGGCATCGTCGTACGGGCGGTGCTCGCGCTGCGCCCCAAGCCGCCCGAGCAGCTGGTGCTGGCCGCCGAGTTCTCCTCCGCCTCCGCCGCCTGCGACGCGATCTGCAGGATCATGGAGGGCGGGCACGTGCCGTCCCTCCTCGAACTGATGGACCGCACCACCGTCAAGGCGGTCAACGACCTCGCCCACATGGGCCTCCCGGAGACCACCGAGGCCCTGCTGCTGGCGGCCTTCGACACCACCGACCCGGCCGCCGACCTGGCCGCCGTCGGCGCGCTGTGCGAGGCGGCCGGCGCCACGCAGGTGGTCCCCGCCGACGACGCGGCCGAGTCCGAACTCCTCCTCCAGGCCCGCCGCCTGTCCCTCACCGCCCTCGAAGCGGTCAAGGGCACCACGATGATCGACGACGTGTGCGTGCCCCGGTCGAGGCTCGGCGACATGCTGGAGGGCGTCGAGCGCATCGCCGCGAAGTACGACCTGACCATCGGCGTCTGCGCCCACGCGGGCGACGGCAACACCCACCCCACGGTCTGCTTCGACGCCCAGGACCCCGGCGAGTCCCGGCGGGCCCGCGAGTCCTTCGACGAGATCATGGGCCTCGGCCTGGAACTCGGCGGCACCATCACGGGCGAACACGGCGTCGGCGTACTGAAGAAGGAGTGGCTGGCGCGCGAGATCGGCCCGGTGGGGCTGGAGATGCAGCGGGCCGTCAAGCAGGTCTTCGACCCGTTGGGCATCCTCAACCCGGGCAAGCTCTTCTGACGCCCGCCGTTCACCGGGCCAGCAGCTCGGCCAGCCCGTCGTCGAGGCCGAGCTGCCCGGCCTCGGCCCCCGGCGGCACCGCCCGCAGCGTCCGCTCCAGCCACGCCGACACCTGAGCCGACGGCGCCTCCAGCAGGGCGTCACCGTCGGGGCTGCTCAGTGCCATCAGCACCACGCTGCGGCCGTCCGCCTTCGACGGCCACACCCGCACGTCCCCGTGCCCGCACGGCCGGAACACCCCTTCCACGAGCAGGTCCCGGGCGAACGTCCAGTGCACCGGGCAGCCGGAGTTGATGTGGAAGGTGACGTGCACGGCGTACGGGTCGTCGGAGTGGTAGGCGAGCCGTGCCGGTACCGGGACGGCGTGCCCGGGCGACAGGATGAGCCGCAGTTCCAGCTCGCGCTCCACGACGGTGGGGTGGTTGGGGTGCATGGCGTGGGTCCTCTCTCGTACGGGTCCGCACGGGCCGCCCGGAACGGGCCCGCACGAGTGAGAGCGACGTGGGCCGTGAGCGTTACGCGGGTTGGCGGAACTTTTTCCCTCCCCTCTGTCCCGGGTGTGAAGGTCCATGCACGAGGTTGCCCGGAAAGGGGTGGGTCCGGCGGGACCGGCGGTGCGGATTGCGCCCGTCTGATAGATGTTGAGCCCCCGAACCAACCCCCGAGCAGATACGGGACGACGGACATGAGCGCCCCAACCCCGGCCCCCGGCGACGACAGGCCCCGCGAAGGGTATTACCCGGACCCGTCCATTCCTGGATATGTCCGGTACTGGAACGGCGCCTCCTGGGTGCCGGGCACCAGCCGGCCCGCCCCCAAGGACGGCGAGCCGCTCGCGCCGCCGCCCGGCGCACGGCCCTCCGTGGAGGAGACCGGCCCGCACTTCTTCGACGAGGACCCGGTCGAGGAGCCGCCGCCCGCCGCCGCGTCCCAGCACGGCAGCCGCCCGGAGCCGGCCGCGTCCTGGGCCGCCGACCGCTCCGGTGCGGCGGGCGCACAGGGCTCGTCCGTCGCCTGGCCGGGCCCGGCCCAGGCCACGGACCCGAGGCTCGCGCACGCCCAGGGCGCGGGACCGGCCGGGGAAGCGGTGCCGGACGCCGGCGCCGGCCGCCCCGGGGCGGGCTCCGGTGCCGGTCCCGCCGCGGGCACGGGTTCGGGTACGGGGCCCGACGTGGCCGGCGCCGCTCGGGACGGGCAGGCCTCCGACCGCGGTGAGGCGGAGGCCGAGTCGGGCAACACCTTCGTCTTCCGGCGCCCGTCGGCGGGGCCCGGGGCCCGCGGTGACGAAACCTCGGGCGGCGCCGCCGACGACGAGGGCACGATGACCTTCCGCGCGGTCTCCCCGCGCGGAAGCACCACGGGCGGTCCGGGCTTCGCCGCCGGCAAGGCCGCCGCGGCCCGTGGCGCCGCGCCGACGGCCCCCTCCGGCCCCCGGCGGACCGCCGGGCCGGCCGTCCCGCACCAGGCAGCGCCCTCACCCCACCAGCCCGCCCCCGCACCCCAGCAGCCGGCCGCCTCACAACCGCAGCCCGCCGCCTCCGCCCCGGTCGCGGCCGGTCCCGGCGGCGGTCAGACCTCCTGGGCGCAGCAGGTGCACCGGCTCGCGGGCGCCGGCGAGGGCGAACAGCCCGTCGCGCCGTGGAAGCCGCCGGTGGAGGACGTCTTCCAGGCCGCCGCCCGGCGCCAGGCGGCCGCCCGTCCCGCCGGGCTCGGCAAGCGGCTGGCCGCCCGGCTGATCGACACCGTCGTCCTGGGCGCCGTCACCGCCGTGGCCGCCGTACCGCTCGGGACCAAGGCGGTCGACCACGTCAACGGCAAGATCGACGAGGCCAGGCTCTCCGGCGAGACGGTCACGGTCTGGCTGCTCGACGGCACGACCTCCACGTACCTGGGCATCGTGCTGGCCGTCCTGCTGGTCTTCGGCGGCCTCTACGAGGCGCTGCCCACGGCCAAGTGGGGCCGCACCCTGGGCAAGAAACTGCTCGGCCTGGAGGTACGGGACATCGAGGCCCACGAGCCCCCGTCCCTCGGTGCGGCCCTGCGCCGCTGGCTGGTCTACAGCGTCCCCGGCCTCCTGGCCGTCGGCCTGGTCGGTGTCGTGTGGTGCCTGTTCGACCGGCCTTGGCACCAGTGCTGGCACGACAAGGCGGCGAACACGTTCGTCGCGGGCTGACTTGGCGGGGGGCTTCGTGGTCGGGGGCGCCGAAGCCCCCGCACCCCCGCCCCCGATGGCGCCGCCCCGGAACGGTCCGTACTCCGGACGGCCGCTCGCCGGATGCGAGGAAAGAGACCCCGGGTTCGACTCGGGACATGAGCAGCGAACCGCCCCCCGGCCCCGGCGGGCAGCCGCCGGAAGACGACCCGTTCAGGAAGCGCCCCCCGTCCGACGGAGCGGGCGGCACGGGCTCGCCGTACGACAGTCCGCCCCCGCACGGCGGCACCGGCCAGCCCCCGCCGTACGGCGGCAGCGCGCCCCCACCCCCGGGCGGCGGCGGTCCCTACGGCGCCCCGCCCCCCAGTGGCGGCGGTCCCTACGGCGCCCCGCCCCCCGGTGGCGGTGACCCCTACGGGGGCGGCTCCTACCCCACGGACCCGCTCGCCGGCATGCCCCCGCTCGCCGACAGCGGCAAACGGGTCCTCGCGCGGATCATCGACATGATCCTCGTGGGCATCGTGGTGTGGCTGCTCAGCTGGGCGTTCAACGTCCAGGAGTACCAGGTGGACGGCGAGGACATCTCGGTCGGCAAGTCGTTCGGGCAGTCACTGATCGCCGCCGTGCTCTACATCGCCTACGACACCTACATGACCGCGAAGACGGGCCAGACCCTGGGCAAGAAGTGGCTCGGTCTGCGTGTGGCCAACCTGGACAACGGCGCCACTCCCACGGTGCAGACGTCCCTGATCCGGGCGCTGGTGCTGTGGATCCCGTTCGCCTTCTGCTGCGCCTGCGTCTGGACGATCATCGCGGGCGGCTGGAGCTTCTTCGACCGGCCCTACAAGCAGGGCCTGCACGACAAGGCGGCCAAGACCGTGGTGGTCAGCACCCGTTGACGGACGGGGCGACCACACGGGAGGCTGCGGCGTCAGGCGGCGCGGTCGCGGGCCGCTTCACCCGCTCCCGCGGAGACCCGGGCCGCCCGTACGGGCTCCCGGACCGCGGGGCGGCCGGAGGCCGGTACGACGGTCATCGTGCGCGTCGTCCTCGGCTGGGGGACCGTCATGGCGACCAGCAGCCCGAGGGCGAGGGCCGCGACGGCGATGACGGCGACTCCGGGACCCGAACTCGTCTGCGACAGCAGGAGCATGGCGAGCGTCGAGAAGATCACGGTGCACGTACCGTAGGCGAACTGTGCGGCAGTCGGACGGGGCATGGCCATCGTGTCCTCGGAAGACAATCTGGGGGTGAGACCGGCTGTCGGCCCGGCTTTCCGCCGGCTTCCGGGCGTTCCGCCAAGCGACTCTAACCCGCTGTGTGCCCGGGGGGAAACAGTGGTAAGCCCGCCCTTACCGGCGGGGCCGATGCACGGGGGGCGCACGGATTCATGGTGCGCCGGAAGCGGACGGTGCCGCGCGCCCGCCGGACGTCCCGCCCGTCCCGCACCGCGTCCGCAAAGCGAACGGCGGCTCCGCATAGTGCAATTGTTCTGCTCAAGTCAAGGTCTGTCTTTTCCGGGGAACCTCTAGTCAAATGTCGTCACTTGAATACACGCGTTGATCACGTGTGCGCGGACTCTGCTCTGTCCTTGTCCCCTCCATCCGCGCGCGTGGACGCGGGGGAGGAACTCAAGTGACCAGAAGATCCTGGACGTTCAGAACGGCGGCGACCACCGTCGCACTCGCCGCCGCCACCGCCACGCTCTCCGCGGCGGGCGTCGCGCAGGCGGACTCGCCCGCCAAGCCGGAGGCCGTGGACCGGCACGATCCGCACCCCGCCAAGGGCATGGACTCCCATGACCTCAAGGGCCCCATGAGCGACACTCAGGCGGCCCAGCGCGAGGAGGCCCTCAAGCAGGTCATCTCCGGCGAGGCCTCGGTGAAGAAGAAGGACGGCTCCAACGTCGTCCAGCTCAAGAGCAAGAAGGGCGACGCCAAGTACGTCGAGCTGGGCCGGGAGAAGACCGACAAGATCTTCACCATCCTGGTCGAGTTCGGCGACGAGATCGACAGCCGCTACGGCGGCGACCCGGGCCCGCTGCACAACCAGATAGCCAAGCCCGACCGGAAGACCGACAACTCGACGGCCTGGAAGGAGGACTACGACCAGCAGCACTTCCAGGACCTGTACTTCGGCTCCGGCAAGGGCGTCGACTCGGTCAAGACGTACTACGAGAAGCAGTCCTCCGGCCGCTACTCGGTCGAGGGCGAGGTCTCCGACTGGGTCAAGGTCCCCTACAACGAGGCCCGCTACGGCAACAACGCCTGCGGCGACACCAACTGCCCGAGCGTGTGGAACGTCGTCAGCGACGGCCTGAACGCCTGGGTCGAGCAGCAGAAGGCGGCCGGCCGCACCGACGCCCAGATCAAGGCCGACGTCGCCCGCTTCGACGAGTGGGACCGCTACGACTTCGACGGCGACGGCGACTTCAACGAGCCCGACGGCTACATCGACCACTTCCAGATCGTGCACGCCGGCGAGGACGAGTCCGCCGGTGGCGGCGCCCAGGGCACCGACGCGATCTGGGCCCACCGCTGGTACGCCTTCGGCACCGACGCCGGCGCCACCGGCCCCGAGCAGAACAGGCTCGGCGGCGCGCAGATCGGCTCCACCGGCATCTGGGTCGGCGACTACACCGTCCAGCCCGAGAACGGCGGACTCGGCGTCTTCGCCCACGAGTACGGCCACGACCTCGGCCTGCCGGACCACTACGACACCGCCGGCGGCGAGAACTCCACCGGCTTCTGGACGCTGATGTCGTCCGGCTCCTGGCTCGGCACCGGTCGCAACGAGATCGGCGACCTGCCCGGCGACATGACCGCCTGGGACAAGCTCCAGCTCGGCTGGCTCAACTACGACACCGCCAAGGCGGGAGTCAACTCCTGGCACAAGCTGGGCGTCGCCGAGTACAACACCAAGCACAAGCAGGCCCTGGTCGTCGAACTGCCGGAGAAGGCGGTCACCACCGAGATCGTCCCGCCCGCCGAGGGCGAGACCCAGTGGTGGAGCGGCAGCGGTGACAACCTCAGCAACACGCTGAGCCGTTCGGTCGACCTGACCGGCAAGTCGAAGGCCGAGCTGACCTACGACGGCTGGTACGACATCGAGGCCAACTACGACTACCTCTACACCGAGGTCTCCACCGACGGCGGCGCCAACTGGACCGCCATCGACGGCACGGTGGACGGCCAGCCGATCCCGCGCGACGCCGCCGACAAGCCGGCCCTGCACGGCACGCTGGACGCCTACTCGAAGTTCGCGTTCTCCCTCGACGCCTACGCCGGCCAGAAGATCGACCTCCGCTTCCGCTACCAGACCGACGGCGGCGTGGCCCAGAAGGGCTTCACGGCCGACTCGATCAAGGTGACCGCGGACGGCGAGGCCCTCTTCACCGACAACGCCGAGACCGCCGACGCCGCCTGGACGGCCGACGGCTTCACCCGCAAGGGCGCGTCCTTCACCGAGGACTACGCGCAGTACTACATCGCCGAGAACCGGCAGTACGTGTCGTACGACAAGACGCTGAAGACCGGCCCGTACAACTTCGGCTTCACGGACCGCCCGGACTGGGTGGAGCACTACGCGTACCAGAACGGCCTGCTGATCTGGAAGTGGGACACCTCCCAGGCGGACAACAACACCAGCCAGCACCCGGGCACCGGCCTGGTCCTGCCGGTCGACTCGCACCCGACCGCGATGAAGTGGAAGGACGGCACCCTGCTGCGCAACCGCGTCCAGGCCTACGACTCGCCGTTCAGCCGCTACCGCACGGACGGCATGACGCTGCACAAGGCGGACGTCGCGAAGTACTTCCCGGGCTCGAAGGGCGTCTCGGTCTTCAACGACCGCAAGAACGACTACTACGACGAGTCGAACCCGACCGGCGGCGTCAAGATCACTGACACCAACACGAAGATCAAGATCCTCAAGGAGGCCAGGAACGGCTCGACGATCGAGCTCGAGGTCGGTCCTGCGGGCAGGTAAATAGCATCTGCCCAGGTCAGAGCATGATCGGCGGCGACCCCCTGGCGGGTCGCCGCCGATCCGTGTTTAGGTGCGTCCTGTGGTTCTCTTATTGACACCTGGTCCGGGAAGCGGACCGGCACCGGCTGACACGGGGGTATGACCGCATGGCCCAGGGAGGCTTCAGCAAGCTGCCGAACGGCACGGTGGTGGTGGCACTCAACCTGCCCAGCCCCGCCACGCCCGAGGGCAGCCTGCGCTTTCTCGTCCACGCCCAGAACCGGGCGCGCGCCCTGACCAGGCTGCGCAACCTGGGGCTGCGGGCGGTCTACCTGCGGGGCAACGCCGCCCCGCCGACCCCGGACGAGATCACCGCGGTCCTGCACCACCCCGACGGCCTGATATGGCGCACCGCCCCGGCGGCCGGCGTCCCGGGCGGCCCGGAGCTCGTCCAGGAGCTGTGGCACCCGATCCGGGCGCTCCTCAGACGCCCTGCGCCGCAGCCGTAGCCGCAGCCCGGCCTGACGGCGGCGGGCGCTACTGGACGACCGGCTTCCCGGACAGCTCCACACCCGCCTCCCGCAGCTCCTCCATCGCCCGCTCGGTGGTCTCGGGGGCCACTCCGGCGGTCAGGTCGAGCAGCACCTGTGTACGGAAGCCCTCGCGGGCCGCGTCCAGGGCGGTGGCCCGTACGCAGTGGTCGGTGGCGATGCCGACCACGTCGACCTCGTCGACCTCGCGGGCCCGCAGCCAGTCGGCGAGCGTCGTGCCGTTCTCGTCGGCGCCCTCGAAGCCGCTGTAGGCCGCCGAGTACGCGCCCTTGTCGAAGACGGCGTCTATCGCCCCGGAGGCGACGGCGGGGGCGAAGTTCGGGTGGAAGCCGACCCCCTCCGTGCCGGCCACGCAGTGCGCGGGCCAGGAGTGGACGTAGTCCGGGTTGTCGGCGAAGTGGCCGCCGGGCGCGATGTGGTGGTCGCGGGTGGCCACGACGTGGCGGTAGCCGGCGGGCGCCTGCCCGATCAGCTCGGTGATGGCGGCGGCCACGTCGGCACCGCCGGTCACCGCAAGGCTGCCTCCCTCGCAGAAGTCGTTCTGCACGTCTACGACGATCAGGGCGCGGCGCATGGTCGGTGTCCTTCGGCTGGGTCGGCTGTGGGGTAGGAGGGACGGAGGTCGCGGGGTGAGGACGGGATCGGCGGGTGGTGCGGCGCCGGTCGGACCGCACCAGCTTTAGCTACCCGAGCCCTCGTGCGCGTACTCCGTCGGAATGACGGGTTCCCCTCGGGAGAGCTGCGTCGCGGACAGCGGGAGGTTGGCCCGGGCGGCCGCGTGCCGGTCCCGGGCGGCGTCCAGCGGCTCGCGGGCGACCACCTCCCCGCCCTTGACCAGCTCGACGAGGAGCTGCCGGTCGGCGAGGTCGTCGGGCACCGGCCCGGTGCCGACCACCTCGGCCTCGGCGTACCCGTAGGAGTCCAGCCGCCGGGCGGCCCACTTGCGGCCGCCGACCGAGGTCTTGCCGCCGCTGGACTTCTTCGCCACCGGCACCAGCGGCGCCCCGTCGTCACCGGACTCGGCTCGGGCGACCAGCTTGTAGACCATGGAGGCCGTCGGGTGCCCGGAGCCGGTCACCAGCTGGGTGCCGACGCCGTACGCGTCCACGGGCGCCGCGGCGAGCGAGGCGATGGCGTACTCGTCCAGGTCCGAGGTCACGACGATCTTCGTCTCCGTGGCGCCCAGCTCGTCGAGCTGCTGGCGCACCCGGTGGGCGACCAGCAGCAGGTCGCCGGAGTCGATGCGCACGGCGCCCAGCTCGGGCCCGGCGACCTCCACGGCCGTGCGGACGGCCTCGGCGACGTCGTAGGTGTCCACGAGAAGGGTCGTGTCCCGGCCCAGGGCGTCCACCTGGGCCCGGAAGGCGTCGCGCTCGTTGTCGTGGAGCAGGGTGAAGGCGTGGGCGGAGGTGCCGACCGTGGGGATGTTGTAGCGGAAACCGGCGGCCAGGTCGGAGGTGGTCGCGAAGCCGCCGACGTAGGCGGAGCGGGCGGCGGCGACCGCGGCCAGCTCGTGGGTGCGGCGGGCGCCCATCTCGATCAGCGGGCGGTCCCCGGCGGCCGAGGCCATCCGGGAGGCGGCCGCGGCGATCGCCGAGTCGTGGTTGAGGATGGAGAGGATCACCGTCTCCAGCAGCACGCACTCGCCGAAGGTCCCCTCGACCCGCATGATCGGCGAGCCAGGGAAGTACACCTCGCCCTCGGGGTAGCCCCAGATGTCGCCGCTGAAGCGGTACCGGGCGAGCCAGTCCAGGGTCTCCTCGTCGACGATGTCCCGCTCGCGCAGGAAGCGCAGGACGCCGGCGTCGAAGCGGAAGTTCTCGACCGCGTCCAGCACCCGCCCGGTGCCCGCCACGACGCCGTAGCGCCGCCCGTTCGGCAGGCGCCGCGTGAAGACCTCGAACACGCTCCGCCGCCCGGCCGTGCCCGCCTTCAGGGCGGCCCGCAGCATCGTCAGCTCGTACTGGTCCGTGAAGAGCGCCGTCGAGGGGACGTCCACCGGCAGCCCTAGGTCCGCTGTGTTCATGCCGAGAATGCTACCCCCATTTCGTCAGTCTGACGATTTGTGGTCCCGTGGCGCCCGCCACAGGCCCGTTTGTGCGGGTGCCCCCCTGTGGTGGCAGCATGGGCCATGTGACGGCAGCCGCACCCATGGAGATCGAGAAGACCGAGTCGGCGGAGGAGGTCTTCGCCGTACCCGAGCCCGACGTGCCCTGGGTGACGATCGTGCACAACGACCCCGTCAACCTCATGAGCTACGTGACGTACGTCTTCCAGTCCTACTTCGGCTATTCGAAGGACAAGGCGACCAAGCTCATGATGGACGTCCACCACAAGGGCCGGGCGGTGGTGTCCAGCGGCTCGCGCGAGGAGATGGAGCGGGACGTCCAGGCCATGCACGGCTACGGTCTGTGGGCCACCCTCCAGCAGGACCGGAAGTGACCGGAAATGATCCACGCCCGCCCGCAGGACGGAAGTAGCTGAATCACCTCCATGCCAGGACAGTTCGAACCGCTCCCCGGCGGCGGCGCGGCCGTCGCCCTCGACGACGTCGAGATCTCCATCATCCGGTCCCTGGCCGTGCAGCTCCTGGAGCTGATCGGCCCCGGCCCCGCCGAGGACGCCTCCGACGACCCGCTCGCCGAGCTCTTCGCCGAGGGTCCGAGCGAGCCGCCCTCCGACCCCGTGCTGCGGCGCCTGTTCCCGGACGCCTACGGCGACCCCGCCTCCGCCCCGCAGGCCGCGGAGGCCGAGGAGCAGCGGGCGTACTCCGCCGAGTTCCGCCGCTACACCGAGAACGACCTGCGGGCCGGCAAGCGCGACAACGCCCTCGCGGTGGTCCGCACCCTGGACGCCCTCTCCTCGGCGTCGGCGGGCGAGGACGGCGCGGTGCTGAAGCTGTCGCCCGAGGAGTCCCAGCAGTGGCTGCGCGTACTGAACGACCTGCGGCTGGCGATCGGCTCCCGGCTGGAGATCGCCGACGAGGACGACGCGGACCTGCTCTACCGGCTCCCCGACGAGGACCCGCGCAAGCCGATGGTGATGGCGTACCTGTGGCTCGGCGGGCTGCAGGAGTCGTTGGTATCGACCCTCATGCCCTGAATGTCAGGCCTGGTGTCCGCTCAGCGGACGCTCAAATCCGGGTAATGATCTCGTCAAGGAGTCATCCCTCTTCGCCCGTCTCGGGTGCCTTTTGTCCCGTTATACCTGTGTGACGCGTCACACTGCGCCCCTGTGATCGACATCGCGGCCGTGGTAAATCTTCACGACCGCCCGGCGAACACCACCCGAATGTTCGGCCGGGTGCGCCACCGAGCCGGCGGACCGCCGGCCAGGCAGAGAGCGGGACGTGAGCCCGCTCAGCTCCATCATCCGGGGGGATCGAGACCCGATCCGCGGCCGACGACAGGCCCGGGTCGGCATGGAGAAAGGCGCACCACACATGACCTCTGCGCAGGTCGACACGGAGAAAGCACCTGAAGAGGGCTACGAGCGCGGACTCAACAGCCGTCAGGTCCAGATGATCGCGATCGGCGGCGCCATCGGCGTCGGCCTCTTCCTGGGCGCCGGGGCCAACATCGCCAAGGCCGGGCCCAGCATCATCCTCATGTACGCCCTCGCGGGCGTGATCATCTTCTTCATCATGCGGGCCCTCGGCGAGCTGCTCCTCTACCGCCCCGTCTCCGGTTCCTTCGCCGAGTACTCGCGGGAATTCCTCGGCCCCTTCTTCGGGTACTTCACCGGCTGGACGTACTGGCTGATGTGGGTGGTCACCGGCATGGCGGAGCTCACCGCCGCCGCCATCTACATCCACTACTGGTTCCCGGAGATCCCGCAATGGGTCTCCGCCCTCGTCTTCCTCGTCCTGCTCTTCGTCGCCAACCTGATCTCGGTCAAGCTGTTCGGCGAGATCGAGTTCTGGTTCTCGATGGTCAAGGTCACCGCCATCATCGGCATGATCGTGATCGGCATCGGCGTCCTCACCCTGGGCTTCAGCCAGGCCGGCGACACCGCCGCCGTCTCCAACCTGTGGGAGTTCGACGGCTTCTTCCCCAAGGGCATCGGCTCGTCCCTGATGACCCTCCAGGGCGTCATGTTCGCCTACCTCGCCGTCGAGCTGGTCGGCGTCACCGCCGGCGAGTCGGAGAACCCGGAGAAGACCCTCCCCAAGGCGATCAACACCCTGCCCTGGCGCATCGCCCTCTTCTACGTCGGCGCCCTCACCGTCATCCTGGCGGTGGTCAAGTGGACCGAGTTCGCCGAGGGCGTCAGCCCCTTCGTGGAGGCCTTCGCGGTCATCGGCATCCCGGCCGGCGCCGGCATCGTCAACTTCGTCGTGCTCACCGCGGCCCTGTCCTCCTGCAACTCCGGCATGTACTCCACCGGCCGCATGCTGCGCACCCTCGCGGACAACGGCGAGGCCCCCGGCGTCTTCAGGCGGCTGTCGTCCACCAAGACCCCGGCCATCGGCATCGGCGTCTCCGTGATCTTCATGGGCATCGGCGTGGTCCTCAACTACACCGTCCCGGAGAAGGCGTTCGGCTACGTCACCTCCGTCGCCACCGCCGCCGGCATCTGGACGTGGCTGATGATCCTCATCAGCCACGTCATGTACCGGCGCAAGGTCGTCGCGGGCCGCCTGCCCGCCTCCTCCTTCCCGGCTCCGGGCGGCTCGGTGTGCTCGTACATCGCCATCGCCTTCCTCCTCTTCGTCACCTGCCTGATCGCCTACGACGCCGACGCCCGCGTCTGCCTGTACGTGATGGCCGGCTGGGCTGCCGCCCTCGGCATCGGCTGGGCCGTGCTCAAGAGCCGCAACCCCGAGGTCGCCGAGCGCCGCGGCGAGCCGGACCCGGAGAAGCTCGAGAAGATCGTCTGACCTTCTGACCTGCGCGTTCTCGCGCACCCGGGACGTCCGGTCACCGGGGACGCTCGTGGCGTCCTCACCGGCCGCCGCTCAGGACGTCCAGCATGTGGGCCGCCCCGTACCACCCACCGGTACGGGGTGGCCCTTCTGCTTATCCTGGGCCGCATGCTGACCATCACCCAGGCCCTGTACGACCAGATCGTCGCCCACGCGCGCGAGGACCACCCCGACGAGGCGTGCGGCGTGGTGGCCGGTCCCGTGGGCGAGGGCCGCCCCGAGCGGTTCATCCCGATGCTCAACGCCGCCCGCTCGCCGACGTTCTACGAGTTCGACTCGCAGGACCTGCTCAAGCTCTACCGGGAGATGGACGACCGCGACGAGGAGCCCGTGGTCATCTACCACTCCCACACCGCCACCGAGGCCTACCCCTCGCGCACCGACATCACCTACGCCAACGAACCCGGCGCCCACTACGTCCTGGTCTCCACCGCCGACACCGACGACGCCGGAGAATTCCAGTTCCGCTCGTTCCGCATCCTGGACGGAGAGGTGACGGAGGAGGAGGTCAAGGTCGTGGACGCCTACTGAAGCTCCCTTCGTATCGCATCGCGGATGAGAGGCGTCCAGCAGGTGAGATCACACTCCGGAAGCGGGTCCGGGAATCGATACGATGAGCCCATGGTTCTTCTCGACGTGAGCGAAAAGGCGCCGGGCACGCTGCTCGTGGCGCGGCTGCACGTCGACCTGTGCAGGCTGAACAGCGCCATCTGTTGATCTTCCGCTGCCGCCGTACGGCCGTCGGCCGCGGCGGGCTGCCGCGTGCCGCCGCGCGCCTCACCGAACCCACGACACCTTCCGACAGGAGCCCTCAGCCATGGCCATCGAGGTCCGCATCCCGACCATCCTCCGCCAGTACACCGACGGCCAGAAGGCGGTGGAGGGCAACGGGGACACCCTCGCCCAGCTCTTCGCCGACCTCGAGACCCGGCACACGGGCATTCAGGACCGACTCATCGACAAGGCGAACGGGGAGCAGTTGCGCCGCTTCGTCAACGTCTACCTGAACGACGAGGACGTCCGCTTCCTCGACGGCATCGACACCAAGCTGTCCGACGGCGACAGCATCACGATCCTGCCGGCCGTCGCCGGCGGTATGGCCTGATCGGGATGCGGTACGACTCCCCGCTGGCCGCGGTGGGCAACACCCCTCTGGTGCGCCTGCCGCGGCTGTCGCCGTCCGACGACGTCCGCATCTGGGCCAAGCTGGAGGACCGCAACCCCACCGGCTCGATCAAGGACCGCCCCGCGCTCCACATGATCGAACAGGCCGAGAAGGACGGCCGCCTCTCCCCGGGCTGCACCATCCTGGAGCCGACGAGCGGCAACACCGGCATCTCGCTGGCCATGGCCGCCAAGCTCAAGGGCTACCGCATCGTCTGCGTGATGCCCGAGAACACCTCCCAGGAGCGCCGCGACCTGCTCGCCATGTGGGGCGCGGAGATCATCTCCTCCCCGGCCGCGGGCGGCTCCAACACCGCCGTACGGGTCGCCAAGGAACTCTCCGCCGAGCACCCGGACTGGGTCATGCTCTACCAGTACGGCAACCCGGACAACGCCGGCGCCCACTACGCCGGCACCGGCCCGGAGATCCTCGCCGACCTCCCGTCCATCACCCACTTCGTCGCCGGCCTCGGCACCACCGGCACCCTGATGGGCGTCGGCAGGTACCTGCGCGAGCACAAGCCCGGCGTGAAGATCGTCGCCGCCGAACCGCGCTACGACGACCTGGTCTACGGCCTGCGCAACCTCGACGAGGGCTTCGTGCCCGAGCTGTACGACGCCTCCGTCCTCACCACCCGCTTCTCCGTCGGCTCGGCGGACGCCGTCACCCGCACCCGGGAGCTCCTCCAGCAGGAGGGCATCTTCGCGGGCGTCTCCACCGGCGCCGCCCTGCACGCCGCGATCGGCGTCGGGAAGAAGGCGGTGAAGGCCGGCGAGAGCGCCGACATCGTGTTCGTCGTCGCCGACGGCGGCTGGAAGTACCTCTCCACCGGCGTCTACACCGCGTCCACCACCGAAGAGGCCATCGACACCCTCCAGGGCCAGCTCTGGGCCTAGGGGGCGTCGTTCGGATCGGGCCGGGGCGCGGGGTCCGGCACGCCCGTCTGCGGCGTTGTCGTCGGTTGCCAGGGCTCCTCCCTGTCGCCCTCCTCCGCCTCGCAGCCGCACGCACCGGACCCCGCTCCGGCCGGCCGCAAGGCGCTGTGACCCGGAGTCGGGCCCGATCCGAACGACACCCCCTGAGCGCCGCTCACCGGGCGAGGTGACGGACCTGGTCCCACAGGGCCGGGTCCACCTCGCCCACCCTGCGCCGGAAGTCCCGCACCGGCACCCGGCGCAGCTCGTCCGTCTCCAGGTAGCTCGTCCGCCCCCGCGCGTCCCCCACGGAGCCCGGCGGCAGCGTGATCACCCCGGCCCGCTCCTCCCGGTACCGGCTGGTGATCTTCGCGACCAGCGCGCGCCGCCCGCGCACCGAGATCACCAGGCACGGCCGGTCCTTCGCGCCCTCCGTGTCCTCGTACGGCACGTCCGCCCACCAGATCTCCGCGGGCCGCGGCCGCGCCGCCCGCCCCCTCGGCCCCGTGGCCCGCCCCGGCGGACGCCGGCTGCCGCCCGGACGCGGCGGCCGTCGCCCCCGCCCCCACCCGTCGACGATCACGGCGACGAAGGCGAGCAGTACCACCGCCGCGAACGCGAGCCACCAGGACGTGTCCATACCAACGACGGTACCGGCGCACACCACGCCCGCGCGCCCCCTCCCCGGCCCCGCGCGCCCCTGGTCCAGCCGAACCGGTGACAGCACAGGTGAGTTCGCCCACAACGGCCCCTGGCGGAGGAGCGACCAAAGGTTTTGCGCCTTACGCTCGACAAACCGCACGACCCCCGTCTCTCCACACGCGCCAGCGGAGGTTTCTGCTTCATGAAGCTCACCGTCGTCGGCTGCTCGGGGTCGTTCCCGTCCGCGGAATCGGCCTGCTCGAGCTACCTCGTCGAGGCCGACGGCTTCCGGCTGCTCCTCGACATGGGTAACGGCGCCCTGGGCGAGCTGCAGCGCCACTGCGGTCTCTACGACCTCGACGCGATCTTCCTCAGCCACCTGCACGCCGACCACTGCATCGACATGTGCGCCTACTTCGTGGCGCGCTACTACCGGCACGACGGCGGCCGCTGCGCCCCCCTCCCGGTCTACGGCCCCGAGGGCACCGAGCACCGGCTCACCACCGCCTACGCCGACACCCCCTCGGCCTCCTCCATGAGCGAGGTCTTCGACTTCCACACGGTCAAGCCGGGCACCTTCGAGATCGGCCCGTTCGCCGTGCACACCGACCGCGTCGCCCACCCCGTGGAGGCCTACGGCATCCGCGTCGAACACGGCGGCCGGTCACTGACCTACTCCGGGGACACGGGCGTCACCGCCGCACTGGACGAACTCGCCCGCGACACCGACCTCTTCCTGTGCGAGGCCGCCTTCACGCACGGCAAGGAGAGCATCCCGGACCTGCATCTCAACGGCCGCGAGGCGGGCCAGACGGCGACCCGCGCCGCCGCGCGGCGCCTGGTCCTCACCCACATCCCGCCGTGGACCGACCCCCGGGTCAACCTCGCCGACGCGCGCGAGGCCTTCGACGGGCCGGTGGAGGTGGCGGCGGCGGGGGCGACGTACGAGATCTGAGTCCGCTACGGCGAAGGCCCCCGAACCGGAAGAGCGGTTCGGGGGCCTTCGCCATGCCGTGCGGGGGAGGCTCACGCCTTCGTGAGGTCCTCGATCTCCTCCTCGGGCTCGCGGCCCGGGGTCTTCAGGTTGAACTTGACGATCGCGAAGCGGAACGTCACGTAGTAGATCACCGCGAAGACCAGACCGATCGGGATGATCAGCCATGGCTTGGTGGCCAGGTGCCAGTTCAGCGCGTAGTCGATGAAACCGGCCGAGAAGTTGAAGCCGGCGTGCACACCCAGGCCCCACGTGACCGCCATCGAGATCGCGGTGAGCACCGCGTGCAGGACGTAGAGGACCGGCGCGATGAACATGAAGGAGAACTCGATCGGCTCGGTCACACCCGTCACGAACGAGGTCGCGGCCAGCGAGACCATCATGCCCATCACGGCCTTGCGGCGCTCCGGACGGGCGCAGTGCGCGATGGCGATGGCGGCGGCCGGCAGACCGAACATCATGATCGGGAAGAAGCCGGACTGGAAGATGCCGGCGTCGGGGTCGCCGGCCAGGAAGCGGGTGATGTCACCGTGCACGACCTCACCGGCGGCGTTGGTGAAGTCACCGAGCTGGAACCAGGCCACGGTGTTCACGAACTGGTGCATGCCGACCGGGATCAGCGCGCGGTTCACACCGCCGAACAGGGCCGCGCCACCGGCGCCGAGGCCGGTCATCCACTCGCCGAAGTCCGAGATGCCCTCACCGATGGGCTCCCAGACCAGACCGAAGAAGACACCGACCACGATGCCGACGAAGGCCATGATGATCGGCACCAGACGGCGGCCGTTGAAGAAGCCGAGCCAGTCCACCAGCTTCTTGCGGTGGTACCGCTGCCACAGCACGGCGGCGAGCAGACCCATGATGATGCCGCCGAGCACCCCCGGGTCGTTGTACGTGGCCGCGACGTCCTCGCCGTTCTTGACCACCGCCTCGGTGACGGGGAAGGCCTCCAGGACCTTGCTGTAGACCAGGAAGCCGACCACCGCGGCCAGCGCGGTCGAACCGTCCGCCTTCTTGGCGAAGCCGATGGCCACGCCTATGCAGAACAGGATCGGCAGCGAGCCGGTGAGGGCACCGCCCGCGTTGTTGAAGACGGCGGCGACCTTGTCCCAGCCCAGGCCGTCCTGGCCGAAGATGTCGTCCTGGCCGAGCCGGACCATGATGCCCGCCGCCGGCAGCACGGCGATCGGGAGCTGCAGGCTCCGGCCGACCTTCTGCAGACCCTGGAAAAGACCAGATCCCCGCTTCTTTGCGGGGGCCGCCTTGTCGGTGGCGGTGCTCATACTTCCTCCATCGGGTGGTGGTCTACACCACTCAGTGGTGTAGACCTGTTGTAGCACGATGAAGGCGGCGTAAGGAACCCGTGATTCCGCTACCGGAGCGCTACGCGCAGTACCCGGCCGGGACCCCCTGGCCGGACCTCGCGAAGGCGTCGCGAAGGCGTGCCGAAGGCCCCCGGACCAAGGGTCCGGGGGCCTTCGCAAGACCACCCCCAAAGGGTACGCGAGGGGTGTGTGAGGTCTACACCTTCGTGACGTCCTCCACCTCGTCCTCCGGTTCCCGCCCCGGCGTCTTCAGATCGAACTTCGTGATCGCGAACCGGAAGATCACGTAGTACACGACCGCGAAGCACAGACCGATCGGAATGATCAGCCACGGCTTCGTCGCCAGGTTCCAGTTGATGACGTAGTCGATCAGCCCCGCCGAGAAACTGAACCCGTCCTTCACGCCCAGCCCCCACGTCACCGCCATCGACACACCCGTCAGCACCGCGTGCACCGCGTACAGCACCGGAGCGATGAAGAGGAACGAGTACTCCAGGGGCTCCGTGATCCCCGTCACGAACGATGTCAGCGCCACCGACAGCATCAGACCGCCCACCTCCTTGCGGCGGTGCGGCTTCGCGCAGTGCGTGATCGCCAGCGCCGCGGCCGGCAGCGCGAACATCATGATCGGGAAGAAGCCGGTGGTGAACTGCCCCGCGTTCGGGTCGCCCGCCAGGAACATGTTGATGTCACCGTGCACCACCGTGCCGTCCGGCTTCGTGTACGAACCGAACTGGAACCACATCGGCACGTTGAGGAACTGATGCAGACCGATCACCAGCAGCGCCCGGTTCGCCAGACCGAACACACCCGCACCCCACGCGCCCAGCCCCGTCAGCCAGTCGCTGAAACTCTCCAGCGCGTCACCGATCGGCGGCCACACCCACAGGCACAGCGCCGCGAACGCGATGGCCACGAACGCCATGATGATCGGCACCAGCCGGCGCCCGTTGAAGAACCCGAGCCAGTCCACCAGCTTCGTACGGTGGAACCGCTGCCAGAAGTACGCCGCCAGCAGCCCCATCACGATGCCGCCGAACACCCCCGGATTCTGGTACGTGAACGCCGTCACCGTCCCCGAACCGTCCGTCAGCTGACAGCCGACCTGCGGAACCGCCTCCGAACCCTCCGGGCAGTCCTCCGGGAACTGCCGCAGCACGTTCCAGTAGACGAGGAACCCCGCCACCGCCGCCAGCGCCGTCGAGCCGTCCGCCTTCTTCGCCATCCCGATGGCCACGCCCACGCAGAACAGCAGCGGCAGCCCCAGCGAGCCGTCCAGCAGCGCACCGCCCGCGCCGGTCATCACCTTCGAGACGTTCGTCCACCCCAGGCCGTCGTCACCGAAGACGTCCGGCTGCCCCAGACGATTGAGAATGCCCGCCGCGGGCAGGACCGCGATGGGCAACTGCAGACTGCGGCCCATCTTCTGCAGACCCTGGAACGCCTTGTTCCAGCGGGCACGGGCGGGGCTGACCGCGCTGTCGGCACTCATCCGGTCTCCATCCGGTCGCCGGTACACTGGTGTAGACCAGTTGACGGACGGCTCCGCCGCCGTGACGCCATCATTCGGCACAAGCCCCACCGATGGCTCGCGAAGATGGGCCAACTGTGGGTTACTGCCACAAAGCGGCTCGGATCAGGGAGAAGAACATGGCCAGCAAGGCTGAGAAGATCGTCGCCGGCCTCGGCGGCTTGGACAACATCGAGGAGGTCGAAGGCTGCATCACCCGCCTTCGCACCGAGGTCAACGACCCCGACCTGGTCAACGAAGCCGCCCTGAAGGCCGCCGGCGCCCACGGCGTCGTCAAGATGGGCACCGCCATCCAGGTCGTCATCGGCACCGACGCCGACCCGATCGCCGCGGAAATCGAAGACATGATGTAAGCGTCCCGCGCGCATCAGGGCGCGCCGGCGCCCACCCGGGCGCCGAAAAGCGCCCCCCGGGGCCCTCCCGCCGCACACCGCGGGAAGGGCCCCTTCCCATGCCCCGCTAGGCTCACCCGCATGTCACGCATCGACGGCCGCACCCCCCAGCAGCTCCGCCCCGTCACCATCGAACGCGGCTGGAGCAAGCACGCCGAAGGCTCCGTCCTCGTCTCCTTCGGCGACACCAAAGTCCTCTGCAACGCCTCCGTCACCGAAGGCGTCCCCCGCTGGCGCAAGGGCAGCGGCGAAGGCTGGGTCACCGCCGAATACGCCATGCTCCCCCGCGCCACCAACACCCGCGGCGACCGCGAATCCGTCAAGGGCCGCATCGGCGGCCGCACCCACGAGATCAGCCGCCTCATCGGCCGCTCCCTGCGCGCCGTCATCGACTACAAGGCGCTCGGTGAGAACACCATCGTCCTGGACTGCGACGTCCTCCAGGCCGACGGCGGCACCCGCACCGCCGCCATCACCGGCGCCTACGTCGCCCTCGCCGACGCCATCAGCTGGGCCCAGCACACCAAGAAGCTGATCAAGCCCAGCCGCAAGCCGCTGACCGGCACCGTCTCCGCCGTCTCCGTCGGCATCGTCGACGGCACCCCCCTCCTCGACCTCCGCTACGAGGAGGACGTCCGCGCCGACACCGACATGAACGTCGTCTGCACCGGGGACGGCCGCTTCGTCGAGGTCCAGGGCACCGCCGAGGCCGAGCCCTTCGACCGCGACGAGCTCAACACCCTCCTCGACCTCGCCGCCGCCGGCTGCACGGAACTGGCCGAACTCCAGCGCAAGGCGCTTGATACCGTCCTGGAAAAGTAAAGAGCGCACCAAGGGCACGCCAAGAAAGGCGGCCGGGACACGCAACTCGACCGCCCGCCACAGCGTCACTAGCAGTACGAGCGGCAGCACAGCAGTTCTACGGGCGTACAGCCGAAGCCGGTTGTGCGCCCGCCGCCGCACCGACCGCACACGGGCCGCCCGGCCCTGTCCCAAGGGGAGGACCGAGACCCATGGCCGCGAGCCGCCACCGCCGCCTTCGCCGCACCACCGTCACCGCCGCAGCCGTGGCGGCCTTCGCCCTGACGGCCGGCCTCACCACCGGGTGCGACGCCGTCGACAAGGCACTCGACTGCGTCCAGACCGCCGACGCCATCGCCGACAGCGTCACCGCCCTCCAGCAAGCCGTGGAGAACGCGTCCAACGACCCGACGCAGCTCGAGGAATCCCTCAACTCCATAGACAAGAACCTCGACAAGATCGGCGACCAGACCGACAACGCGGACGTCAGCAAGGCCGTCGAAGACCTCGGCAAGGCCGTCGACAACGTCCGCACCTCCGTCGAGAACGGCGACAACACCCCCGACCTCAGCCCGGTCACCGACGCGGCCGGCGAACTGACCAAGGTCTGCACGCCGTAGGGACGGCTGAGCGGGACGGACTCATGGGGTCCGGAATACTGGACCCCATGACCCGCCTGATCCTCGCCACCCGCAACGCCGGAAAGATCACCGAACTCAGGGCCATCCTCGCCGACGCCGGTCTGCCCCACGACCTCGTCGGCGCGGACGCCTACCCGGAGATCCCCGACGTCAAGGAAACCGGCGTCACCTTCGCCGAGAACGCCCTCCTCAAGGCCCACGCCCTCGCGCAGGCCACCGGCCTGCCCGCCGTCGCCGACGACTCCGGCCTCTGCGTCGACGTCATGAACGGCGCGCCGGGCATCTTCTCCGCCCGCTGGGCCGGCCGCCACGGGGACGACAAGGCCAACCTCGACCTCCTCCTCGCCCAGATCGCCGACATCGCCGACGAACACCGAGCCGCCCACTTCGCCTGCGCGGCGGCCCTCGCCCTGCCCGACGGCACGGAGCGGGTCGTCGAGGGCCGGCTCCGGGGCACACTCCGCCACGCCCCGGCCGGCACGGGCGGCTTCGGCTACGACCCGATCCTCCAGCCGGAGGGCGAGACGCGGACGTGCGCGGAACTGACGGCGGAGGAGAAGAACGCGATCAGCCACCGGGGAAAGGCGTTCCGGGCGCTGGTGCCGGTGGTGCGGGAGCTGCTCGGCTGAGCGGCCGGAGAAGTACTGGTGCGGCCGGAGGGACTCGAACCCTCACGGGAGTTACCCCACTGGGACCTAAACCCAGCGTGACTGCCAATTCCACCACGGCCGCCCGGCGATGCTGCCCGGCCATGCTACTGGCCGGGCGGCGCCGTCAGATCCCCAAGTCCTTGATGATCTTGGCCACGTGGCCCGTCGCCCGGACGTTGTACAGCGCCCGTTCGACCTTGCCCTCCTCGTCCACCACGATCGTGGAGCGGATGACGCCCATGTAGGTCCTGCCGTAGTTCTTCTTCTCGCCGAAGGCGCCGTACGCGTCCAGGACCTTCTTGTCCGGGTCGGCGAGGAGGGTGACCTTCAGGGACTCGGTGTCGCGGAACCTGGCCAGCTTCTCCGGCTTGTCGGGGGAGATGCCGATGACGTCGTACCCGGCGCCGGCCAGCAGCTCCAGGTTGTCCGTGAAGTCGCACGCCTGCTTCGTGCAGCCGGGGGTAAGCGCGGCAGGGTAGAAGTAGACGATGACCTTGCGGCCCTTGTGGTCCGACAGGGACACCTCGTTGCCGTCGGCGTCCGGGAGGGTGAAGGCGGGGGCCGGGTCCCCGGGCTGGAGTCGCTCGCTCATCGATCCAGCGTAACGGGGGGTCCTGACAGTGCGGAGCGGTGAGTAGCTGACAGACTGTCCGGGACAGTGTCAGATGACTTCGGAGGCGTACGGTGGCGGACACGTCGGACATCAGAACCCCGGCGCAGATCGAGGCGGACATCAAGCGCCGCCGCGAGGTGCTGGCCGAGACGCTCGACGAGATCGGGATGCGGGTTCACCCCAAGACGATCGTGGACGATGCGAAGGCGAAGGTCGCTTCGAGCGTCGATCACACCCTGGGACGTGCGTACGTCCAGGTCAATCGTGTGGTCAGCGATGTGAAGTCGCAGTTCGTGGACGAGGAGGGCGCGCCTCGGATGGAGCGGGTCGTGCCCGTGGCGCTCGTCGTGGTCGGGGTCGTCGGGCTGCTCGCCCTGGGCGGTACCCGGCGGCGCAGGCGTTGAACGGGGACAGGTAGGTTTCTGGGCGTGAGCGCCAAGAGAAACGAGCACCCGCAGGACGACAAGCTGCCGATCCGGATGCTGCACGACCGTGTACTCGTGCGGCAGGACACCGGTGAGGGCGAGCGGCGTTCCGGGGGCGGCATCCTGATCCCCGCCACGGCCGCCGTCGGCAAGCGGCTGGCCTGGGCCGAGGTCGTCGCGGTGGGGCAGAACGTGCGGACCGTGGAGCCGGGCGACCGGGTGCTGTACGACCCGGAGGACCGGGCCGAGGTCGAGGTCCGCGGTGTGGGCTACGTGCTGATGCGCGAGCGCGATCTGCACGCCGTGGCCGCGGACCGGTTCGAGGGGTCGGAGGACTCCACCGGGCTGTATCTGTAGGACTCCCGCGGGAAGGGGCTGGTGACCGAGGTCACCGGCCCCTTTCTCCGGCTTTTGCTACCTTGGGAAGCACCCCGACGAGACGCGCCGTACCGGGTTGAAGGAAAAGACGACGCACCACCGTTCAGTTCGTTCACGGAGGTGCCTGTCATGGCGTGGGTTCTGCTGCTCGTCGCCGGTCTGCTCGAGGTCGGCTGGTCGATCGGGATGAAGTACACCGACGGTTTCACGCGGCTGTGGCCGAGCGTGTTCACCGGTGCCGGGATCGTGGCCAGCATGATGCTGCTGTCGTACGCGGCCCGTACGTTGCCCATCGGTACCGCCTACGGCGTGTGGGTGGGCATCGGTGCGGCCGGCGCGGCGGTGCTCGGCATGGTGGTGCTGGGTGAGCCGGTGACCGCCGCCCGGATCTTCTTCATCTGTCTGCTGCTGGTCGCCGTCGTGGGGCTGAAGGCGACCTCCGGTCACTGACCTCCGCGTCGCGGGTGGGTGGGGAGTCCGGCGATCGTCCCGGTGTCGGAGTCCCCACCGCCGCCGGCGCCGGTGGTGTCCCCGCCGTCGCCGCCCTCGGTGGTGCCGCCGCCCGAGGAGTCGTCCTCGCCGCCGCCGGCGCCGCCCGTGGGGCCGGGTTCGGTGCTGGGGCCGCCCGTGGCGGGACCGCCGGTCGAGGTGTCGCCGTCGCCGCCGGTGTCGCCGGGCGGGGTGCTGGTCGATCCGCCCGGCGTCTCGGTGCCGGTGTCCTCGTCGCCGCTCGACTCGTCGTCCGGGGCGCCGGTGCCGCTCTCCTCGCCGCCGCCCGGTTCGTCGGAGGAGTCGGCGGTGGGGGCCGCGGTGACGTCGGCGCCGGTCTGGAGCCGCAGGTCGAAGGAGGAGACCGGTTCGCCCTCCAGGGCCTCGCGGGTGTACTGGCCCCAGATCTCGGCGGGCGCCCCGCCGCCGTTGATGCGGGGCAGGCCCATCGCGCCGTACAGGGACTTGTGGGCGGCGGTCTCCGGGTCCTGGCCCATCACCGCGACGACGGTGGCGAGCTCGGGGGTGTAGCCGGCGAACCAGGCGGCCGTGTCCTCCTCGGCGGTGCCGGTCTTGCCGGCGGCGGGGCGGCCCGCGGCCTGCGCGGCGGTGGCGGTGCCGTTCTGGACGACGCTGCGCAGGACGGAGGTGGTGGTGTCGGCGGCCTCGCGGCTGACGGCCTGGTGTTCGCGCCGTCCGGGCAGGTCGACCTCGTGCTTGCCGTCCTTCATGACCTTCTCGACCAGCGTGTACGTGCCGTGCCTGCCGTGGTTGGCGAGGGTGGCGTAGGCCTCGGCCATGTCGAGGGGGCTGGCGGTGGCCACGCCGAGGGCGATGGAGGGGGAGGGGGTGAGCTCGGGGGTGTTCTTGGAGAGGCCGAGGTCGATCGCGGTCTGCATGACCTTGTCGGAGCCGACGTCGACGGCCATCTGGGCGTACACGGCGTTCACGGACTTGTCGGTGGCCTCGCGGACGGTGACGTCGCCGTAGTCGCGGTGGTCCTCGTTCTCGGGGGCGTAGCGGCCGCCGCTCCAGCCCTGGACGGGGCGTTCGCTGGTGCCGTCGTAGATCGTGTTCGGGTTGATGGTGCGGCCGTCCTGGGTCTCGGAGTGGTTCTCGACGGCGGAGGTGAACACGAACGGCTTGAAGGTGGAGCCGACCTGGAAGTCGCGGCGGGTGGCGTTGGGCGTGTACTGCTTGACGTAGTCGATGCCGTTGTACATCGCGACGACCTTGCCGGTCTTGGGGTCGACCGAGGCGCCGCCGGCGCGGACGTAGGTGTCGACCTTGCGTTCCTTCTTGTCCAGCCGGGACATGAGCTTGTCGTCGACGGCCTTCACGAAGGCGTCCTGCTTGTCCTTGTGGAGGGTGGTGGTGATGCGGTAGCCGCCGCGGTCGAGTTCCTCCTCGTCGACGATCTCGTTGCTGATCAGGTAGTCCTTGACGATGTTGACGATGTAGCCGCGCTGCCCGGACATGCCGGTGGAGATCGTGGACTCCTTGGGCACGGGGAACTTCTGGGCGGCGCGTTCGGCCGGGGTGAGCCAGTCCTCCTTGACCATGCCGTCGAGGACGTAGTTCCAGCGGGCCTCGGCGGCGGGCCGGTTCTCGGGGTGGGCGACGACGTCGTACTGGCTGGGTGCGTTGAGGAGGGAGGCGAGGTAGGCGCCCTGGGCGGCGGTGAGGTCCTTGGCGTCGACGCCGTAGTACGCCTGGGCGGCGGCCTGGATGCCGTAGGCGCCGCGGCCGAAGAAGCTGGTGTTGAGGTAGCCCTCGAGGATCTCGTCCTTGCTCTTCTCGCGGTCGAGCTTGATCGAGATGAAGAACTCCTTCACCTTGCGGGTGATGGTCTGTTCCTGGGCCAGGTAGTAGTTCTTGACGTACTGCTGGGTGATGGTGGAGCCGGACTGCTTGCCCTTGCCGGTGGCGGTGTTCCAGCCGGCGCGGACCATGGCCGCGGGGTCGATGGCGGACTCGGTGTAGAAGTCGCGGTCCTCGGCGGCCAGGACGGCGTGCTGGGCGTCCTTGGAGATGCGGGCGAGGCCGACGCTCTCCCGGTTGACCTCGCCGTCGCGGGCGATGACACTGCCGTCGGCGTACAGGTAGACGTTGGCCTGTTCGGTGGCGAGGGCGTTGGCGGCGGGGATCTTGACCAGGGAGTAGCCGAGGAAGAAGCCGCCGACCAGCAGCAGGACGCCGACGACGAAGGTGCCGACGACCATGCGCCAGGTCGGGATCAGCCGGCGCCATCCGGTCCGCTTGGGCCGCTTGGGCTTCTTCGTCCTGCCCGTGCCCTCCGGTCCGGCGGCTTGTGGGCCGCCGGCCGCCAGTGACTCTCGGGACGCCCAGCCCGGGGTCTGCGGCTGCGGCTGCGGCTCGTCGCTCATCTCGTGCACGGACTCCTGTTTCACGTCGTACGGTTTTCGCATCGTACGTTTTTCGCGTGGTAATGGTCTTCGCGTCGTACCGTCTGGTCTCGTACGGCCTTGTACGCCTCTGCGCCCTCTGGCGCCCTCTGGCGTCGCCTGAGGCCCTCTGAGGCTCTCTGCGTCGTCCGAGGTCCTCAGAAGAAGACTCTCGCACCGCCCGTTCCGTTCCCACTCGACGGCACACCCGTGAAATTCCGTGGCACGGGCTCGTGCCGTCGCACTAGGCTCCTGCGCTTTGGTGCCGGTCGGAGGGGGAGGGCTGTGGGCGTGGGCTCGGGGCGGCTGTACGCGGCCGTCGCGGCGGGCGGATTCCGACGTTACGCGACGTATCGGGCGGCCACCGCCGCCGGGGTGTTCACCAACACGGTCTTCGGGTTGATCCTCGTGTACACCTATCTGGCCCTGTGGGACGAGAAGCCGCAGCTCGGCGGATACGACCAGGCGCAGGCCGTGACGTTCGTGTGGCTCGGGCAGGCGTTGCTGGCGGCGCTGGCGATCGGCGGCGGCGGGTTCGAGGACGAGTTGATGGAGCGCATCCGAACGGGTGACATCGCGGTGGACCTGTACCGGCCGGCGGATCTGCAGCTGTGGTGGCTGGCGGCGGACGCGGGGCGGGCGGTGTTCCAGCTGCTGGGGCGGGGGGTGCTGCCGTTCGCGTTCGGTTCGCTGTTCTTCCCGGTGGCGCTGCCGCGGGAGGTGTCCACGTGGGCGGCCTTCCTGGTGGCGGTGGGGCTGGGGGCGCTGGTGAGCTTCGCGCTGCGCTATCTGGTGGCTCTGTCGGCGTTCTGGCTGATGGACGGCACGGGGGTGCTGCACATGGCGTGGATCGCGGGGCTGTTCTGCTCGGGGATGCTGCTGCCGCTGAACGTGTTCCCCGGTGCGCTGGGCGAAGTCGTACGGGCGCTGCCGTGGTCGTCGCTGCTGCAGGCGCCGGCGGACGTGCTGCTGGGGGAGGCGGCGCCGCTGGGGACGTTCGTGTTCCAGGCGGCGTGGGCGGTGGCGCTGCTGGCGGTGGGGCGGCTGGTGCAGTCGGCGGCGACGCGGCGGGTGGTGGTGCAGGGTGGCTGAGACGGTGGAGGCGAGGGGCGCGGCCGTCAGGGCGGAGCCGCGCGGGCGGGTCGTCGAGGGGCTGCGGGCGTACCGGCTGATCGCGGCGATGTGGATCCGGTCGACGATGGCGTACCGGACGTCGTTCGCGCTGACGACGTTCGGGAACTTCGCGATGACCGCGCTGGACTTCGTGGCGATCCTGCTGATGTTCTCCCGCGTGGACGTGCTGGGCGGCTGGTCGCTGGGCGAGGTGGCGTTGCTGTACGGGCTGTCGGGGGTCTCCTTCGGGCTGGCCGACCTGGCGATCGGGTCGATGGACCGGCTGGGGCGCCGGGTGCGGGACGGGACGCTGGACACGCTGCTGGTGCGTCCGGCGCCGGTGCTGGCGCAGGTGGCGGCTGACCGGTTCGCGCTGCGGCGCCTGGGACGGGTGACGCAGGGGCTGCTGGTGCTGGGGTACGCGCTGGTGGTCGTGGACATCGACTGGACGGCGGCGAAGCTGCTGCTGATGCCGGTGATGCTGCTGGGCGGGGCGGGGATCTTCGCGGCGGTGTTCGTGGCGGCGGGGGCGTTCCAGTTCGTGGCGCAGGACGCGTCGGAGGTGGCGAACGCCTTCACGTACGGCGGCACGACGATGCTGCAGTACCCGCCGACGGTGTTCGCGCTCGACCTGGTGCGGGGGGTGACGTTCGTGGTGCCGCTGGCCTTCGTCAACTGGCTGCCGGCGTGCTTCGTGCTGGACCGGCCGTACCCGCTGGACCTGCCCGGCTGGGTGGCGTTCACGCCACCGCTGGTGGCCGTGGCCTGCGGGGCGCTGGCGGGCCTGGCGTGGCGGGCGGGGCTTCGTTCTTACCGGAGTACAGGGAGCTGAGCGAGATGGGCGGGTCGGAAACGATGGCCGAGGCGGACACCACGGAGCCCGTGCCTGCGGCTTTCATCGAGCTGGACGGCGTCGAGAAGGTCTTCGACGTGCGCAAGAAGACGGGGTTCCTGAAGCGGGAGCGGCGGCAGGTGCGGGCGGTGGACGGGCTGTCGTTCACCGTGGCGCGCGGGGAGGTGGTCGGCTACATCGGGCCGAACGGCGCCGGGAAGTCGACGACGATCAAGATGCTGACCGGCATCCTCACCCCGAGCGGCGGCCGGCTGCGGGTGGCGGGCATCGACCCGTCCCGTGAACGGACCCGGCTGGCGCACCGCATCGGGGTGGTCTTCGGGCAGCGCACGACGCTGTGGTGGGACCTGCCGCTGATCGACTCCTACCGGCTGATGCACCGCATGTACCGCATCCCGGACGCCCGTTACCGGGAGAACCTGGACCGCTGCGTGGACCTCCTCCAGCTGGGCGAGCTGCTGGACGTGCCGGTGCGGCAGCTCTCGCTGGGGCAGCGGATGCGCGGCGACATCGCGGCGGCGCTGCTGCACGACCCCGACGTGCTGTACCTGGACGAGCCGACGATCGGCCTGGACGTGGTGTCGAAGTCCAAGGTGCGGGGCTTTCTGCGGGACCTGAACGCGGAGCGCGGCACGACGGTCCTGCTGACCACGCACGACCTCCAGGACATCGAGCAGCTCTGCTCGCGGGTGATGGTCATCGACCACGGGCGGCTGATGTACGACGGTCCGCTCGCCGGGCTGCACGAGGCGGGGGAGAGCGAGAGGACCCTGGTGGTGGACCTGGAACGGGAGTTGCCGCCGATCGAGGCGCCGGCGCCCGCGCGGGTCGTGAGGGTGGAGGGGCCGCGGCAGTGGCTGGCGTTCCCGGCGTCGGCGTCGGCGGCGGGGCTGGTGGCGGCGGTCGCGGCCCGGTACCCGCTGGTGGACCTGTCGGTGCGGGAGCCGGACATCGAATCGGTGATCGCGAAGATGTACGCGGAACGCTCGAGCGCGTAGTTTCCGGCGCGGCGACCTCGTAGGCTGCTGTACATGACCGACGACGCCCCGGAGCTGCGCGCATCCGACGCCGACCGTGAACGAGTCGCCGAGGTCCTGCGGGACGCCCTCGCCGAGGGGCGCCTGGACATGAGCGAGTTCGAGGAGCGGCTGGACGCCACGTACAGCGCGCGGACGTACGGGGAGCTGGCGCCGATCACCCGTGATCTGCCGGTCGGTACGGCGGTCGCGGCGCCCAAGGTGTCGATGACGAAGGAACCGGCGGCCGCCGGGGAGTGGGCGGGCCGGATCACCGGTGGCGAGGGTTCGTCGTCGTGGGCGGTGGCGGTGATGTCCGGGTTCCAGCGCAAGGGCCGCTGGACCGTGCCGCGCCGCTTCAACTCCTTCGCCTTCTGGGGCGGCGGGGAGATCGACCTGCGCGAGGCGCTCTTCGCGGACGGCGAGGTCGTGATCAACTGCGTGGCGGTCATGGGCGGGATCGACGTGATCGTGCCGCCGGGCGTCGAGGTGATCGTGCGGGGCGTCGGCGTCATGGGCGACTTCGACCACCGGGAGTCCGGTGTGCCGGGCGACCCGGGCGCCCCGCGGGTGATCGTGACGGGTTTCGCGTTCTGGGGCGGCGTCGGTGTCCGGCGCAAGCTGACCCGGGCGGAGAAGCTGCGGATCAGGGAGGAGCGCCGGCAGGAGAAGCTGGAGCGCCGCGCCGCCCGGCAGGAACTGCGCGCCTCGTCCCGCGACGACGTGGCCGAGAGCCACCGCCGGATGCTGGACGGACACCGGGACATGCTCCGCGAGCACCGCGACGAACGCCGCGAGCAGCGCGAGCTGCGCCGCGAGGAACGGGACCGGCGCAGGCGGGGCGAGGACTGAGCGGGGCGCTGCCGGCGGGAGGGCCGAGGCGGGGTCCGGTGCGGGTTTGGGCACGCGGCGTCGGCGGGCAGCATCGTGCGTCGCCGGGTGCGGGGTCGGCAGTGGTGGGTTGCCGCGAGGGCTGAGCGGGGCGTTGCCCGCCGGGCCGGAGCGGGGCCGGTGTGGGTTTCGGGCGGCGGCGTCGGCGGCAGGGCTGCGCGCGGCGGCTGGGTGCCGGGTCGGCGGCCGGTGGGTGGCCGGGACAGTGCGGGGTGCGGCCGGTGGGGTGGCCGGCAGGACTGCCCGCCCGGGGTGCCGAATGTGACATGCGGCCGGCGGGGTGGGCCCGGTCCTCCCGGCCGGGTCCGTCGCCGGGTGCCAAGGCCGGCGAACCGGGCGGCGGGCAAGGCGTCACGTGCGACGCCGGCGTGTTGGGCGTGGGGTACGGCAATTCGCCGGGCGCCCCGCACGCAGCCCGGTCGCGGACGCGCCCCGCGTCCGTGACGGCGCCGGTCACAGCTGGACCGGTGCCGCGCCCTTCAGGTCGTCCAGGTCGAGGACCCGGCCCATGCGCTGGTACCCCTTGTCGCTGGGGTGCAGGTGGTCGCCGCTGTCGTAGTCGGAGCGCAGCCGGCGCGGGTCGTAGGGGTCGCGCAGCGCCTTGTCGAAGTCGACGACCGCGTCGAACACGCGGCCGGAGCGGATCTCCTCGTTGATCTGCTGCCGCATGTTCTCGCGGGCCTTCGTGTAGCCGCCGTGCCCACCGAACGGCATGATCGTCGCGCCGATGACCTTCAGTCCCCGGCCGTGCGCCTGGTCGACCATGGTGCGCAGGCCGTCGAGGATGCCCTCGCGGTCGGCGAGTTCGGGGCTGTGCAGGATGTCGTTGACGCCGAGGACGATGACCACGGCCTTGACGTTGGTGCGGCCCAGTACGTCCCGCTCGAACCGGCTGAGGGCGCTGGGGTTGTCGGCGGGCCGGCCCGCCCGGCTGGTCAGGATGCGGTTGCCGCTGATGCCCTGGTTGACGACGCTGTAGCGGGGCGCGTCCCGCCCGTTGCCGGCCGCCTCGTGGAGCCGCTCGGCGAGGGTGTCGGTCCAGCGGTTGTTGGCGTTCGTGTCCGAGCCGAAGCCGTCGGTGATCGAGTCGCCGAGGGCGACGACCGTGCCGTCGGCCTCGTGGCTGAGCACGTCCAGGGCGGTCAGGTACCGCCAGACCCGCGTCTCGGCCGTGTACGCGACGGCGGTGACGTCCGCGGTGTGCTCCCCGTCGGCGAGGTAGCTGATCTGCTGGGCGCGCGGGTGGTGGGTGACCGGGCCGGACGGCACGGGGGAGTACGTGGTGACCAGGACGTCCGCGCCGTAGGGGACGGCGAGGCGGGCGATGTCGCTCATCACCCGCCCGCCGGCCGGGATGACGACCCGGGGGCTGCCGCCGAAGGAGAGCCGGCGCATGGTGTCGGCGAGCGCGGCGGCGCTGTCGGGGCCGGCCGACAGGGCGATGGTCGCGTGCGTGATGGTCAGCGGGGACTGCCCGTAGAGGTTGGACAGGGTGATCCGCGCGCTCGTTCCGCTGACGCCGGCGTGCACGACGTTGCGTACCGAGCGGCCCGCCATGCCGGTGGTCTCGGTGCGCGGTTCGGCCGCCGCCGGGGAGGCGGACCAGGCGCCGACCCAGGTGCCGGCGGAGGCGGGAGCGGCGTCGCCGCGCGGGGCGGGGCCGCCGGCGAGGGGCGTGCGGTCCCCGGCGCCGCCGTCGGCCGACACCGAGGCGTATATGGCCGCGGAGATCGCCACTATCAGCGTGACGATCGCGGCGAGCAGGGCACGGTACTTGGCGGGAGGCGCCCCCGCACCTCCGTCACGACCCCGGGTCATGCTGTGCTGTTCTCCTCGGGCGAGGGGAGCCCGAGGCTCCGGTCCGATATACCCATGATGCGGCATGGGTCGGGGAAATGCCGTACGACCCCCGGGCGTTCCCCTCCCGGACAGACGCCGGGAACTTGTGTTCCGTTCCAGGAGTCGGTCAGGAAGGGACAATGTGTGCGGGGCGGATCGGCGAACGGTGGAGTGGATGGAACGCACGAAAGCGGAACTTCCGGACGGACCCGGCGATACCGGGAGCGTCAGGGGGAGCGGGAACGGTACCGCTCCCGGCGCGGCCCGGGACCGCGCGATGACGTCCTTCAGCGCGGCCGACGAGGAGAAGCGGCGCGGCGTGCGCCGCATGAAGCTCACCGCCACCGGCCTGCTGCTGTTCGTCGCCGTGGTCTACGTCCTCGCCGAATGGGCCTCCCACCGGGGCGCGGGCGCCTGGGCGGGCTACGTCTCCGCCGCCGCCGAGGCCGGCATGGTCGGCGCGCTCGCCGACTGGTTCGCCGTCACGGCGCTCTTCCGCCACCCGCTCGGCATCCCCATCCCGCACACCGCGATCATCCCCAAGAAGAAGGACCAGCTGGGCGTCTCGCTGGGCGAGTTCGTCGGCGAGAACTTCCTCTCCGAGGACGTCGTACGGCAGCGGCTGCGCGCCGTCGGCATCGGCAGCCGGCTCGGCGCCTGGCTCGCCGTGCCCGAGCACGCCGACCGGGTGACGGCCGAGCTGGCCGCCGCCCTGCGCGGCGCGCTGACCGTGCTGCGTGACTCCGACGTGCAGGCGGTGGTCGGCGAGGCGATCACCCGCCGGGCCGACGCCCAGGAGATCGCCCCCGGCATCGGCAAGATGCTGGACCGCGTCGTCGCCGACGGCGGCCACAAGCGCGCCGTCGACCTGATCGTCTCCCGCGCCCACGACTGGCTGATCCTGCACGGTGACTCCGTGATGGACGCCGTGCAGGGCGGGGCACCCGGATGGACGCCCCGGTTCGTGGACAAGCGGGTCGGCGAGCGCGTCTACAAGGAGCTGCTGCGCTTCGTCACCGAGATGCGCGACATGCCGGCCCACCCGGCGCGCGGCGCCCTCGACCGCTTCCTCACCGACTTCGCCTCCGACCTCCAGTCCGACACCGAGACCCGCGCGCGCGTGGAGCGGCTGAAGACCGAGGTGCTGGGGCGCGGCGAGGTCCAGGACCTGATCGCGTCCGCCTGGACGGCCGTACGGGCCATGATCGTCTCGGCGGCGGAGGACGAGCGCAGCGAGCTGCGCATGCGGGTGAGGGCCTCGCTGCTGTCGCTGGGCGCCCGGATGGCCTCCGACACCAGGGTCCAGGGCAAGGTCGACGCGTGGGTGGAGGGCGCCGCGGTGTACGTGGTCACCACCTACCGCAAGGAGATCACCTCCCTGATCACCGACACGGTGGCGAGCTGGGACGCCGAGCACACCACGAAGAAGATCGAGGCGAACATCGGCCGCGACCTCCAGTTCATCCGCATCAACGGCACGGTGGTCGGCTCCCTGGCCGGGCTGCTGATCTACACGGTCTCCCGCATCCTGGGGGCGTAGGGCCGCCGCGTGCGGCCCTGCGGCCTCCCGGCGCGGCGGGCGTGTTCTCCCCGGGTGCAGGGCACACGGGAGGCGTTCGCTCGACGGAGAGGGAGCCATGACAGCAGATTCGTCGTCGGCCTCGGGGGCCGCCTCCACCGGCACCGTCACCACGGCCGTCCCCGCCCGCCTGGACCGCCTGCCCTGGTCGCGATGGCACTGGATGATCGTGATCGGCCTGGGCACCGTCTGGATCCTGGACGGCCTGGAAGTCACGATCGTCGGCAACGTCGCCGGACGCATCGCCGAGGAAGGCAGCGGCCTGGACATCAGCGCCGCCCAGATCACCGGTCTCGCCGCCGCCCTCTATGTGGCGGGTGCCTGCTCCGGGGCCCTGTTCTTCGGCTGGCTGACCGACCGTTACGGCCGCAAGAAGCTGTTCATCGCGACGCTGGCCGTCTACCTGGCGGCGACCGCGCTGACGGCGCTCTCCTTCGAGTCCTGGTGGTTCTTCCTCTTCCGCTTCCTCACCGGCTTCGGCATCGGCGGCGAGTACGCGGCCATCAACTCCGCGATCGACGAGCTGATCCCGTCCCAGTACCGCGGCCGGGTCGACCTGATCATCAACGGCAGCTACTGGCTCGGCGCGATCGGCGGCTCGCTGCTGTCCATCGTGATGCTGGACACCGACATCTTCCCCAAGGACCTCGGCTGGCGGCTCAGCTTCGCCATGGGCGTGGTCCTCGGCCTGGTCATCCTCCTGGTGCGGCGGCACGTGCCGGAGAGCCCACGCTGGCAGTTCATCCACGGCCACGGGGAGAAGGCCGACGCACTCGTCGACTCCGTCGAACGCGAGATCGAGGAGGAGAAGGGCGAGAAGCTGCCGCCCCCGGCCGGTGAGATCACCATCCACCAGCGCAAGAGCGTCGGCTTCGGCCTGATCGCCAAAACCGTCTTCCGCCGCTACCCGCGCCGCGCCGTCCTCGGCCTGTCCCTCTTCATCGGCCAGGCCTTCCTCTACAACGCGATCACCTTCGGTTTCGGCACCATCCTCATCACCTTCTTCGACGTGCCGACCGGCTCCACCGGCTACTACTTCGCCGTCATCGCCGCCGGCAACTTCATGGGCCCGCTCCTGCTCGGCCGCCTCTTCGACACCGTCGGCCGCCGGATCATGATCTCGGGCACCTACCTGCTGTCGGGCATCCTGCTCTTCGGCACCGCATGGCTCTTCGACCAGGGCTCGCTCACGGCCTCGACGATGACGGCCTGCTGGTGCGTGGTGCTGTTCTTCGCCTCCGCGGGCGCCTCCAGCGCCTACCTGACGGTGTCCGAGGTCTTCCCCATGGAGACCCGCGCCATGGCCATCGCCTTCTTCTACGCCCTCGGCACCGCCGCCGGCGGCATCAGCGGCCCGCTGCTCTTCGCCGACCTCACCGAGTCCGGCGTGGTCGGCGACACGGTGCTGGCCTTCCAGATCGGCGCCGGGCTGATGTGCGCGGCGGGTCTGGTCGCGGCGTTCCTGGCGGTGAAGGCGGAGCGCCGTTCCCTGGAGGACATCGCGGAACCGCTGTCGGTGGCACGGGCGGGTTCCGCGGACTAGCCGGCCGACTCGGCGGGGAGGAGCCGCACATGACCATTCGCAGGATCGTGCCCGACATCCAGGTCGAGGACGAGGAACAGCTGCACACGAGCCGTGACTTCTACGGCCTGCTGGGCTTCGAGGAGGTCATGGACATGGGCTGGGTGACGACGCTGGCCTCCCCGTCCAACCCCACCGCGCAGATCAGCCTGTTCACCGAGGAACGCACCGCGCCCCTCGTCCCCGACCTCAGCGTGGAGGTCGAGGACGTGGACGCGGTGTACGCGCGGGTGACCGCGTCGGGCGCGGAGATCGTACGGGAGCTGAAGGACGAGGAGTGGGGCGTCCGCCGCTTCTTCGTCCGGGACCCGACCGGCCGGGTGGTCAACGTACTGACCCACCACCGGAACTGAGCCCGCCCGGGACGGGCGCTCAGGCCTTCCTGTCGGCGACCGCCCAGGAGGCCAGCGCCACGGCACCGGCCACACCGAGGACGGACGGCCAGGCGCCCACCTTCCTGGCCAGCGGGTGGGACCCGGCGAAACCGGCGACGTACGCCGCCGTCAGCGCACCCGCGGCCCTCCCGCCGGCCCGCGCCCGCCACTGCCGCGCGGCGGCGGCGCCCGCGACGGCCAGCACGGCCCCGCCCAGCTCCCGCTTCTTCGTCCACCGGGCCACGCCGTACCCGCCGACCAGACCGCCCGCGGCGACCACCGCGCTGGGAACCTGCACCATCTCCGCACCGCCTCCTGCCACAAAGAACCGCTCCGGCCGAGGCTAATCCCCGCCGGACGGCCGGCACGCCGCGGGTCGTACCCACGGCGCACCCCTCCACCGGCCGAACCGCGTGCGCTGCCCCCGACACTCCGGGGTACACGCACAGTCAGGGAATTCGACGCACGGTGATCGGCGAGCGGTGAAGGAGCCGGAAGCGCGATGAGCAGGCAGAGCCCGGGCACGGACCACCAGTCCCCGCCCCGCCCCCGGTCGGTCGCGGTGGACGGCGCCCGCGTGGCCTGCTGGGAGTCGGGACCGCCCGACGCCGAACCGGTCGTCCTCCTGCACGGCTACCCCGCCGACCACCGCTGCTGGCGCCACCAGGTCCCGCCCCTGTCGCGCCGCCACCGGGTCATCACCCCCGACCTCCTCGGCTGGGGACGGTCCGAGCGTCCCCTGCGCCTGTCCTTCGACTACGACACCGAGGTCGCCCGCCTCGGCCGGCTGCTGGACGCCCTGGAACTGGACTCGGTGAACCTGGCGGGCCACGACTACGGCGGCTTCCTCTCCCTGGGCTTCGCCCAGCGCCACCCCGGGCGCGTACGCCGGCTGGCCCTCCTCAACAGCCGCGCCCACGCCACGTTCAACCGCCGCTGGTACGCCGTCTTCACCCTGACCGGCGCAGTCGCCCGGACGCCCGTCCTCCGCCCGGCGGCGCTGCGCCTGCCCTGCGCCGCCATCCACCGCCGTACTCTCGCCCCGCTGGTCCGCGCGGGTCACCTCACCCCGGACCTCCTGCGCGGCTACCTCGACTGGATGGACACGCCGGAGGGCCGCCGCTGGCTGCTCCACTACTTCGCCGACTACCGCACCCCCTCCCGCCCCGGCCTGCGCCGGGACCTGGCCGCCGTCGCATGCCCGACGGCGGTCGTCTGGGGCCGCGCGGACCAGTACCTCAGCCCGGCGATCGCGACGGAACTGGCCGGCACGATCCCCGGCGCCGAGCTGACGATGCTGCCCGGCACCGGCCACTGGGTGATGGAGGAGCGCCCGGCCGAGGTGACGACGGCCCTGCTCCGGCTGCTGTCCCGGCCGACCCGGAACGCGTGAGACGCAGGTCACATCCGTTTGCTCCCGGGCCTGTCACATCCCGCCGCCGCGCTCCGTCGTAGCTGTGTACGCCCACCGATGACCGACACGGAGGAAGTCACCATGGAAGCGCGTCTCAACATGTTCGCCAACCCGATCGCGGGCAAGCTCGTGCGCCACATCAACTCGGCGGGCAAGGTCCTGGCGGACTCGACGCTGCCGCACGCGACGCAGGAGCTGGTGAAGATCCGCGCCAGCCAGATCAACGGCTGCGGCTTCTGCCTCGACATGCACACCAAGGACGCCGCGAAGGCGGGCGAGACCTCGCTGCGCCTCAACCTGATCGCGGCGTGGCGGGAGGCCAAGGTCTTCACCGACGCCGAGCGCGCCGCCCTGGAGCTGACCGAGCAGGGCACCCGCATCGCCGACGCCGCCGGCGGCGTCACCGACGAGGCGTGGGCGGAGGCGGCGAAGCACTACGACGAGGACCAGCTCGCGGCCCTGGTCGGACTGATCGCCGTGATCAACACGTACAACCGGCTGAACGTCATGCTCCAGAACCCGGCGGGCGACTACGAGCCGGGGATGTTCGGCTGAACCCCCCCGGCCCTCCTGCTCTTTGGCCCGGTCCTGCCCGCTCGCCGCTCAGCCGGCGTGCAGCAGGACCGGGAGCCGCTGGTGACCGTTGCTGATCAGGGACGGCACGGGCGGCAGTTCCTCCGCCGGATCGGCGAGGCGGATGTCCGGGAAGCGGCCGAAGAGGCTCTCCAGCGCGAGGGTCACCTCCATGCGGGCCAGCGGCGCGCCCAGGCAGAAGTGGACGCCGTGGCCGAAGGCCAGGTGCTCCTTGACCGTGCGGGTGGCGTCGAAGGTGTCGGCGTCCTGGTGCCAGTCCGGGTGGCGGTTGGCGGCGGCGTACGAGGCGAGGATGGCCTCCCCGCGGGCGATGGTCCGCCCGTCCGGCAGGGGGATGTCCGTGACGGCGTACCGCAGCGGCAGGTGCTTGACGGCCGGTTCGTGCCGCAGCGTCTCCTCCACCACGTCCCCCCAGGTGACCTCGCCCTTGCGGACCAGCTCCAGCTGGTCGGGGCGGGTCAGCAGGGTGTACGCGGCCTGGTCGATGACGTTGACGGTGGTCTCGTAACCGGCGCTGATCATCAGCAGCAGGGTGTCGCGCAGCTCCTCGGGGGAGAGGCGGTCGCCGTCCCCCTCGTCGTCCCGCGCGGCGATGAGCAGGGACGTCATGTCGTCGCCCGGGGTGGCGCGCTTGGCGGCGATGAGCTGGTCCAGGACCTCGTACAGGCGCATGGTGTTGGTCTGCGCCTCGGCCTGGTCCAGCGTGGTGTCGAAGACACCGTCCACGAGGGCGCGGAAGCCCTCCCGCCGCTCCTCGGGCACGCCCATCAGGTGGCCGATCACCGCGATGGGCAGCGGGTAGGCCAGCTCCTGCCGCAGGTCGACCGGTTCGCCGGCGGGCAGTTTTGCGAGCCGGTCGACGAGCCCGGTCACCATCGACTCGACGGCCGGACGCATCGCCTCGACGCGACGGGCGCTGAACGCGGGCGCCACCAGCCGGCGCAGCTTGCGGTGGTCGGGCCCGTACGCGGTGAACATGTTCTCCACCGCCACCCACAGGGCCAGCGGCCAGGTGCCGACCACCTCGCCGAAGGCCGGCCAGTGCGCGCGGGCGTCCTTGGAGACGTCGGGGCTGGTGAGGAGCTGTTTGAGGAGGGCGGGATCGCTGACCGACCAGGCCTGGACCCCGAGGACGTCCACCAGTGTCGCCGGGCCGCGGTCGCGCAGGGCGCGGTGCTCGGCGTGGTGACCGGCGCCGGTCGGGTCGAGGACGAGGGCGGGCTGCTGGATCGCCATGGCCTGGCTCCTTAGTGTGCGGCGGGGTGCGTGACGTGCGGTGCGGCTGCGGAGGTGACGGGGAAGGTGACGGGCAGGGATTCCAGGGCACGGTGGAACGGGCCGGGGCGCCACGTCAGTTCGGAGAGGGGACGGGCGAGGTCGGTCTCCGGGAGCGCGTCCAGGAGGTGCGTGACCGCGGCCTCGGCGATGAGGTAGGCGTGCGAGCGGGCGGGGCAGGTGTGCGGGCCGGTGCTCCAGGCGAGGTGGGCGCGGTTGCCGCCGTGCTGACCCTCGGGCACGCCCTCGGTGAGGGCCGGGTCGTTGTTGGCCGCCGCCATCGAGATCACGACCGGCTGGTCGGCCGGGAGCAGTACGCCCTCCACGTCGATGGGGTACGGGGGATAGGAGATGCAGTAGTTCGCCATCGGCGGGTCGGTGTAGAGGACGGCGTCGAGCGCGTCGCGCACCGTGGACAGCCCGGCGTGCAGATCGGCGGAGAAGTCGTCGTCGGTGAGGATCTTCAGGATCGTGTTGCTGATCAGGTTGGTCAGCGGCTCGATCCCCGCGCCGTACAGCGTGACGAGCTGATGGCTCATCTCCTCGTCGCTCAGTTCGGCGGGGTGCAGGGCCAGCCGGGACGTGATGTCGTCGCCGGGGTCGCGCCGGCGCAGGGCCACCAGGTCGGACACGGCCTGTGCGAGGATCAGGTTGCCCTGCTCGGCGTTGGTGGTGTCGAAGATCTTCGCCATGCCGTCGGCGATGCGCTGCCCGATCTCGTCGGGGCAGCCCAGCAGCGCGCTCAGCACCCGGAAGGCGATGGGGAACGAGTACTGGGTCAGCAGGTCCGCCGACCCGGCCGTACGGAACCCGTCGATGGCACCGTCGGCGACCTTCTCGACCAGGGCGCGCAGCCCGTGCTGGTCGACCTTGTCGATGGCGTGGGTGTTCGCCGACCGGTAGCGGGCGTGCTCGGCGCCGCCCGAGCGCAGCGCGTTGGGCCGCCACTCCATCATCGGCCGGACCGGGCAGGTCGCCGGGATCAGTTTCTCCCAGGCGCGGGGGTCGGCCGGGAAGTGCAGCGGGTCGTTGAGGATGCGGCGGGCCTGGTAGTAGCCGATCACGAGGGTCGCGGGGACGCCGGGCGCCAGGTCGACGGGGACCAGCGGGCCGTGGGTGCGGCGCATGCGCCGGTAGGCGGCGTGCGGGTCGGCGGCGAACTCCGGCGCGTACAGGGCGACACGGCCCGGCGAGCCGTCCGGTGCGGGCTCGGCGGAAGGCAACGTCATCGGCGGGACTCCAGGAGGGCGGCTGAACGGTGCTCGGTGAGGTACTCGGTGAGCGTGATCAGGGCGTGCAGGGAGGACGTGCGGTCACGGGCGTCGCAGTACGTGAGCGGGGTGGCCGGTTCGAGGGCCAGCGCCTCGCGCAGCTCGGCCTCGGGGTAACCCGGGGCGCCGGGGAAGGTGTTGATGGCGACGGCGTACGGGATTCCCGCGCCGTCCAGCAGCCCGAGGGCGTCGTGGGAGGCGTCGAGGTCGCGGGTGTCGGCCAGGACGAGACAGCCGAGGGCGCCCTCGGCCAGGTCCTCCCACAGCGGCTGGAAACGGGACTGCCCCGGCAGCCCGAACAGGTACAGCGCGATCCGGCCGCCGGCCATGTGGATGCGGCCGAAGTCCATCGCCACGGTGGTCGTCGTCTTGTGCGGGGTGCCGCGCAGGTCGTCCACACCGGCGCTGATCTGCGTGATCGGCTCCTCCATCCGCAGCGGCCGTACTTCGGAGACGCTGCCGATGAACGTCGTCTTGCCGACGCCGAAGCCCCCCGCCACCACGATCTTGGCCGACCGGGTCACCGAGGCCGGAACGTAGGTGACGGACGGGGCCGCCGCCCCGTCGGGCCGATCGGAGCGGTCGCCCCGGTCACCCCGGCCGGACCGGTCGCCCCGGTCGGATCCGTCAGACCATGGAGCGAAGTCCACGGAGTACCTCCTGCAGCAGGTCGAAGTCGGGCTGGTCGTCGAGCGCGGCGACCGGGCTGGAGAGGTGGCCGGAGTCCATCAGCGCGGAGACGAGGATGCGCACCGTGGAGGGCGGCAGCTCCAGCGCGGCGGCGATGTCGGCGACGGCCAGGCCGCCCCGGGCGCCGGCGAACAGCCGCATCACCCGGCGGGCGTCCGGGCCGAGGGTGTCCGTGGGACCGTTCGCGGCGACGACCACGCTCTCCAGGCGCACGTCGTCGCGCGCGCGGACCTGGCCCCCGGTCCTGACGTAGGGCCTGACCATGTCGGGGTCGCGCCGCGGCCCGCTCATGCCGGTGAGCCGCCTTCCGCGACCGGCAGGCGCTCCTGGACGCGCTCCCGGACCGGCACCCGCTCCTCGGTGGCCAGCTCGTGCCCCACCCGGGTGGCGAGCCGCACCATGTGGTGGGAGATCAGCCCGACGTCGGCGTCCGGGCCGGTCGTGCACACCGAGAGCATGGTGTTCTTCGCCGCGGTGGTCGTCAGGCCGATACAGCCGACCGACTCGATCAGCAGCTGCCGCATCCCCGCACCGCCGGTGAACTCGTCCCAGGCCTTGCCCGCCGCGCGCAGCGCCGCCGTCAGCGCGGCGAACTTCTCCCCGTCGTCCTGGCCGATCGTCTCGGTACGGGCCTTCAGCAGCCCGTCGCTGCTCATCAGCACGGCGTACCGGACGCCCTCGACGCTGCCGAGTTCCTGGTCCAGGAGCCAGCCCAGGCTGTTGGTGTGTGTGTCTTGCACGATCAGTGTCCTTCGTCGTCTGCGGCGTCGTGGGCGGCGGTTCGGGAGGTTGTGCGGGGGGTCCGGTCGGCGTCGTGGGCGGCGTCGGCGGAGGCCCGCGAGGGCTCCCCCTCCTCCCCCTCCCGGCCGCGGCGGGAGCCGGCCGCCCAGGCCGCGGCGACGGAGGGGCGGCCGGGCTCGGTGTCGTCCGGGGCGGCGGTGCGGCGCGCGGGGGCGGGAGCGGTGGAGCGGCGGCGGACGGTCAGCCCGCTGGCCGTGGTGGTCGAGGGGGTGGTGGAGGGGGCGGCTCCGCCGGACGGGGCCGCGGAGCTGCCCGCGGCGGCGGTCACCGGGGCGGCGGCGGGCGCGGTGGCCGCGTCCGGCGCGGCGGTGACGGCCGGCGCGGCGGGAGACGCGGCCACCGCCTGAGCCGGCAGTGCGGCCGGAGCCGCCTCGGCCGCCGGAGCCGGTGGGGCGGCGGCCCTGGGCGGCGTCTGGGCCGCCGCCGGATCGACGAGGAGCTTCTTCGGCAGGACGACCATGGCCCGGGTTCCCTGGTAGATGTTCGGCGCGGTCAGCTCGACGCGGAAGCCGTAGTTCTCCGCCAGCAGCGACGCCACCCGCAGCCCGGTCTGCGGATGGGCGCCCAGCCGGGTGATGTCGTCGCGCTGCTCGCCGGACATCACGTCGCTGGCCCACATCAGCCGCTCGTCGTCCATGCGCAGGCCGGCGTCGTCCACGATCAGGAAGCAGGCGTGGTGCCCCTGCTCCAGCGACACGTGGACACTGGCGGCGGGCGGCGAGTAGCGCAGCGCGTTGTCCAGCAGCACGGCGAGCGCGTGCACGACCGCCTCCACCGCGCGGCCCTCGACGACCACCGACCCCATCTCGGGGTGCTTGACCCGCTCGTACCCCTCGATCCGGCCCATGGCCGCGCGCACGATGTCCGTCAACGTGGTGGCGGGCCAGCGCCGGGACAGCTTGTCCCCGGCGAGCACGGAGTACCCGGACGCCGTGAGCAGCATCTGCTGCGCGAGGTGGTCGATCTCCACGAGCGTCGCGTAGGCCTCGTCCGAGATGTGCCGCCGTACGCCCTGGCTGACGGCCCGGCCCAGCCTCGCCGACCGGGCCACGATGTTGTTGGCGAAGCCGCGCACGGCGGCCCGGGCCACGCCGACCGACTCGTGCCGCACCTGTGCGATCTGCCGCTCGGCGTCCTGCCGTACCTGGTCGGCGGCGTGGGCCGCGGCCCGTTCGGCGGCGGTCCGCTCCTGCGTCCGCAGGTCCCCCACCGCCGAGGCCAGCGCGCCGGGCACGGCCCGCAGCCGCTCGGCGAGCGGTGTCCCGTCGAGCTGCGCCGGCACGGGCAGCGGCACGCCCTCGGCGCCCTCACCACCGCGCCCGCCCTTCACCGCCGCCGGGATCACGGTGGCCGTGAGGTGCCCCACGCACTGCTCGGCCGCGACGAGTTGCAGGGTGAGCCGGTCGGCGTGCTCGCGCAGCTGCTCGGCCCGGCGCCGGGCCTGCCCGTACTGGCGCCGGAAGTACCACGCGACCCCGACTCCGGCCACCGCCAGCACGGCGGTGGCGGTCACTATCAGTTCAGTCATCAGGTCCTCACGGATGGGAAGCCGTCGGTGTGGGCGAGGGCGGCCGGGGCCGGACGGCGCGAAGAGGTGAGGCGCCGGGGCGGCCCGATGACGACCGGGCTCTCAACAGGCCGCAGCGGACCGGTGTCTCCCATGGCCACCACGTGCCGCGGAGTCGGCGACGCGGACGACGGCGAGGGCGCACGACATGGATCTCCAAGGAACACGCGAGGGCCGGTACGAGCGGACCGGTACGAGCAGAGGGGCGACGACGACGCGGACTCGAAGCGGAACAGGACCGCGCACCATCCCGACCCGCCTCGAACTCCCGTATCCGCGACCGGCGTTCGACGTACGGAAAGGGACCATACCGTTTGTGCTCACGATGCGCTCAAGGGTCGTGTCGCCCTCGTGACCATGGCGCGTAACCGCCGTGGGTTTGACGCGAAAAATGCGCTGATGACCGAGGAACCCTTATGGCTGAAAAGGGAGTTGGAACGTAAGGCCACGCCTGGTAGGTGGCGCCCGGGACGGACGACCCCGCCGCTCCTCGCCCCTTCCCGGATCACCCGGAGGCCAGCTGCTCCGCGATCTCCTTGACCCAGGCGGCCTTCCGCTGCGGGTCGTCGAGGGTCGCCGCCCACGCCTCCGGGGCCAGCTTGTGCTGCTCGGGGCCCGCCTTGAGCGCGACGAGCAGTTCCCGGGCGGACTGCCGCAGCTCGGGCGTGGTGTCGGCGCTCCCGGGGACGCCGGGTCCCGCCGCCAGTTTGTAGATCTTGCGCGCCATGGCCTGGCGTTCGCCCTTGGACACCTTCTTCCAGACCTTCAGCGAGTGCTTCAGCGAGTCCGTCCGTGACTTGGCCTCCACCGGCCCCTCGTCCTCCGCCGCCCAGCGCTCGGGGTGCCGGGCCTCTTCGTAGCGCTTGGTGACCGCGCGACCCGCCTTGTAACCGGCGACGCCGAGGATGAGACCGGCCCCGACCGCGGCGGCGATCCAGCCGCCCGGGTTGCTTCCCAGCACCCCCGCCGCGGTCACCGCCGCCACGATGCCGCCCGCGGCCTTGGCGGGTTCGCCCACCACGCCGCCCACCGTCTCCTTGCCGATCTTGGCGACCTGCTTCTTCTTCGCGTACTTCTGCGTCTCGCCCAGGGTTTCGGTGTCCTGCACGGCGCGCTGGTGGGCGGCCGTGGCGCGGCCGGCGCGCTCGTACTCCTCCCGCAGGGCGTCGAAAGCGGCCTCCGCGGCCGGGTACCACTCCCTGGGCGGGCGCCCCTGGCCGGCCTCCCTGATGGCGTTCAGCCGCTCGAAGGCCTCGTCGACCCGCTGCTCGGCCCGGTTCGCCTCCTCCTGCAGCCGGCCCAGCAACTCCGCGTGCACGGCGCCCGGATCCCCGAGCCGCTTGATCCTCTTGTACTTGCGGGTCGCGCCCCCGACCTTGCCCGCGGCCCTGGCGCCCTTCCACAGGCCGGTGACGGCACTGAAGACGCCGCTCACCTCGGCGGCGGTCGCGGCGTCCGCCGCCCCCTGGACCTTGGTCGCCTCCTTGGCGACGGCGGCGCCGTACCCGCCCGAACTGGCCGTGCCGACGACCGCGTCCGCCCCCTTAGTCTTCCCCTTCCTGCTCGCCGTGTGGTGTGCGGCCCCGGTCCGGTTCCGCTTGGCGTCCCTCAGGTTCTTGAGCGAGTCGTACGCGTTGACCACGACGCCGGTGACCTCGGTGAGGAGGTTCCACGCTCCGGCGGAGGTGCCCGAGGCGGCGGCGTCGTGCTTGAGGGCTCCGTTGCCCGAGGCGGTGGCCGCCTGGCCGAGACCGGCGCTGGTGGGGGCCTGGGCGCCCTTGACGGCGTTGTCCACGGGATCGAGGTTCTTCTTGAACCGGTCCATCAGCTCGGCGGCCCGCTTGGCCAGGTCGTCCACCGGCCTCGCCCCGGCGGCGGCGCCGTCCGCCTCCGGCTCCGGCGCCGTCACGAAGCTCTCCGGGGCGCTCATCGCCGTCACGAAGCTGTCCGGGGTGCCCGGCCGGGACGACACGGTGGACTCCGGAGCCCGTTCCGCCGTCGCGTTCCTGACGCGCTGCACAGTGGCGGACGCGGCCCGGTTGCCGACGGCGGACTGGAACTGGAGAAAGGCAGTCTCCGCCGAGGTCCCGGACGCACTCCCGGCCCGCCTCCCGCCCCCTTGCCGACGCTGCCTGGCCGACGCCGGCGTGGCCACGGACGGCCGGGGCGAGGGGTGATGGACCGGGGTGCTCATGGGGACATACCTCTCCTGCGCAGGACCGGGCGAGGCGAAGGTAGCGGTGCGCGGCCAACGGGAGAGGTGCGGCGGGGAAACTCCCGGGGGACGGTGGGGGACGCGTCGCGGCCGGGAACCCGGACACGCCCCGGAGCCGCAAGGCTGGAGAAGCTCAGTCCTCCCACCAGACGGAGCCCGTGTAGATCCAGCCGCACCAGTCGTTGGTGCGGTTGGAGTACTGGACCTTGAACCACTCGTTTCCGTACTTGTTCCTGACGCTGTCGAAGAAGGCCAGCGAAGCACCCCGGTACACGGTCTTCACCACGGAGGTCGACTGGTAGTAACCAGTCCTGATGTACCCCTTGTCGACGACGACCTCGACCCGGTCGGTGGCCGTGCCGCTGCACATGCCCTGGACGGCGGCCGGCAGTTCTGGCGTGGCGGCGGCAGCGGCGGGTGACGCGCCCATCGTTCCGGTCACGACCGCGGCCGCAGCGGCGGTGCCGGCCAGCCGACGAAGCCTGCTCATCATGTCACTCCCCCTTGAGGATGGGTCGTTCCTGTCCTCGGCCAAGCTAGGGGGAGGGCGTGCCGACCTGGTCCTGCAACTCTTCAGGTTGACTTCGGTACGCCGATGAGTGTGTGCACGCGCCTGCGGAACAAGCCCCTCCGTGATCATTCGTGGCCAGTTCGGGCCTCACACCACCACTCTGTGTGGCCGCTACATTCACCCCCGACCCGACCCACTCGACCAGGGGGGAACAGTCAATGACGCGCTTCGCACGACCCATCAGCCGCATCGGCAGATCACTCATGGCGGTGACCGCCACCGCGGCGGCCGGGGCGGTCACCGCCCTGAGCCTTGCCGCCACACCGGCCGCCGCGGCACCCACCGACACGACGGCGCCCCGGCCCGGCGACAGCTGTACGGCGGCCGGCCTCGGCACGCGCCACCCGTACATCAAGACCACCGAAGTGTCGCCGACGATCACCCACTTCAAGGGCTGGCACGTCACCGAGGGCACCACCGGTGAGCAGACCGTCAGCACCGACACCACGACGGTCATCAAGGTCTCCGTCGGCCTCAACGACACGATCGAGACCAGTTTCGCGGTAGAGGCGCTCAGCAGCGTCAAGGCGACCGTCGGTCTGGACGTGCAGCTCGAGTACACCTCCACCAGCAACGAGTCGAGTTCGGTCACCTGGAACCTGACCCAGCCGGGCTACTACGGTTTCTACAAGGGCACCAAGAAGGTCACCGGCACCTACGGAAGCCTCAACTGCAACCGCGCCCAACAGGACGACGGCAGCTGGGCGCTGGAGTGGACCGAGGGGCCCGGCGGCGGCAGCTTCACCACCTTCACGACCCTTGAGGAAGGCGCGGTGCGCTGCGAGGACAGCGTGCCCGCCGACAGCATCATGGCCAAGGCGCAGGCCCTCCTCGACTGCGGCTCGGCGGCCGCGAAGGCGGACCACCCGGCGGGCGCGGCCGCGCCGGCGGCGCAGCAGAAGCAGGCCCGCCCCGCCCCGGACCCGGCTCCCGCCACCGGCACCTCCGCCGAACAGCCCACGGCCACCGCGCACAGCGCGCGGGCCGCCCTCGACTGCTCGGCCGAGGCCTACAAGATCGCCGTACCCGGCAAGCCCCTGTCCTGGGGCGCCCCGCTCCTGGCGGCCGACGGCGTCCGGCTGCGCCCCTCGTCGATCTTCAGCGCCCACCTGGACAACTGGCGCCTGTGCAACGTGACGGAGCGCGACGGGGTCATCGAGGCGTCCCTGTGGAACTGGGGCAACGGCGGTTGCGCGACCATCGCCGAGCAGAACGCGTCCACCGAGCGGGCGGTCCTGATGACGGTCCCCTGCGCGGAGGACGACCTCCAGCGGTTCTATGTCTACCGCGACGTACCCGGCAGCCCGAAGATCGGTGTGCAGAACAAGTACACCGGCTCCATGATGGGCTACGACCGGTACGCGGACGGGGAGTTCATTCGCCAGTACTCCAGCGGCAGGCAGGACGGCACGGGCACGTTCGACCTGACCGCGGTCTGACGGCGCCCGCACCCAGCGAGCGGCCCGCACGTGAGCCCCGAGTCCCCGAGCTCCCGAACTCCTGGCTCTGTGCGGGGCGCTTCCCTGCCGATCAGTACCCTCGGGGCAGTCGCAGCCGCGGCACCTGTGCGTGCAGCAGCCGTTGCCCGTCGCCGTCCACCCGCAGGGTGTACGTCTCCGGCCCGGGCCGTCCCGCGGCGTCGAAGGCGTCGATGAAGTACTCGACCCGACTCCACAACTTGAGCGGACCGCCTTCCCGGACCCTCCAGTCCCCACCCTCGGGCGTGAGCGTGGCGGCGGATCCGGAGACCACGTCGATGAGGTGCAGCGCCCCGTCGAGGGTGACCATCTGCGCGTCCGGTACGGCACTCTGGGCGAGGAACCGCAGGTGGAAGGCCTCCTCGGCCGCAGCCGTGAGCCGCTCCGGCGCGTGCCGCGCGAACCGGGACCGCTCCTCGCCGAGCCCCGCGACCCAGTCCGCCGGATTCCCGTACGCCGGTGCCGCATCGGTCCGGGCGGGCATGAAGGAGACGGCCCCCGGCAGCAGGGGCCCCTCTGCGGTCCCGTCCCCGGCGACGGTGAGCAGGACGCGGGCGCTGCCGTAGAGCCAGCCCGACAGGGGGAGCAGGACCTTCCCGCCGGGGCGGACCTGCCGGAGCAGAGCGGGCGGCACGGACCGCAACGAGCAGGCGGCCACGACCCGGTCGAACCAGGCCTCGGGCCAGTATCCGTACCGCCCGTCGGCCCGGGCGAGCGTCGGTGTGTAGCCACAGCCGTACAGGGCGTCGGCCGCTCCCGCCAGCCTCGCGGCGTCGACCTCGACGCTGGTCACGTGGGACGAGCCCAGCCGTTCACAGGCCAGCGCCGTGGAGTACCCGGTGCCCGTCCCGACCTCCAGGACCGTGTGCCCCTCGCGGACATCGGCGTCCGACCACATACGCAGCACGAGCGAGGGGAGCGTCGACGACGACGTGGGCGCTCCTCCGTGCCGTACGGCCGGCTGCTCCCAGTCGGTCTCTTCCCCGTCGAACTGGGTGACCAGCGTGGTGTCCGAGTACGAGGCCGCGAGCCAGCGTCCGTAGTCGAGCTTGGACGTCACCGGCTCCCACACCGTCAGCCCGTGTACGTCCGGTTCGTCCGCCGGGAGGTAGAAGCCGGGCACGAAGGCGTGGCGGGGCACCTCCCCCGCGGCCGCGAGCCAGTCCGGGTGGACCGGTTCCCCGGCCTCGGTGAGGTCCTTCACCATCGCCGCGCGCAGCGCCCCCGCGTCATTGTCGAGGTCTGTGGGCAGAGTCATGAGCTGCCGTTTCCTTCCGTGCTCAGAATGTCGGCGAAGGCCTCAGTGATCGCGGGGGCGTCCGGAAGCCAGCCCCACTGACCGTTGGGATTGCACTCGATCGCGTACCAGTCCTCCGGATCACTTCCGTCACCTGTGAGCGCGAAGTCGAAGCACCCGAAAGCCAGGCCGGAGGCGGCCAGATAGCCGTGCAGGGCGGTCTCGACGACCGGGGGTACGGCGACGGGCGCGTGGACCAGGTCGTCCCAGTTCCCGCACCGCCAGTCGACGGCACCCCGCGGGGCAGTGATCCGCTGGGCGAAGACGCGCCGGCCGACCACGGTGATCCGTACGTCGCTGCTTTTCGGAACCTCGGCCTGGAACAGATGAGCCGTCACCGCAAGCGAGTCGTCGAAGTCCTCCGAGTGAACACGCTGAGTCCAGATCGCACCCGCGCGGCCGTCCTCCCCGGGCGGCAGCCCGCGAAAGGTCTTGCAGACGACGGACGGCTGCTCCTCGGCGAACTCCCGCGCCGCCACGTCATCGTTGGTGACGAGCGTCGCCGGAATCCGTAACCCCAGCTCGGCGAAGGTTTGCAGCTGCCCCGGCTTGAACTCCGCGCGGGCCACAGCCGCCGGGTGGCTGACGTACCGAACGGAACGGAGACTCCGCAGGACACCTCCGAGCCCGTGCCTGGCCTCGGCCGCCGCGAATCGCCGCTGCTGTCGCGGCAGCTCTCCGAACCGGTCCAGGTAGGGGGTGGGGCGTCGGTAGTAGACGGCTCCGATCTCCCCGAGGTCCACCTCCCGGCTCTCCGTACGCAGCGGCCCGCTCCAGGCGGGCTCACCGGCCCCGAGGCGGAACCCGAAGGTCAGCCGTCGGCCGATGTCGGCCGGGTCGGCCCTCACCACCGGCACCTCGCGCTCGTTCAGCGCGGCGATGACCCAGTCCGCTGTCACGTCCTCCAGGGCGGTGAGCACGAGAACGGTACGTGTCATCGTTCAGTCCGACTCGTAGTCGGTCGTCGTGTCGTCCTGAGACTGAGGCTGCGGCTGCTGCCCGTCCCCGCCGCCCGAAACGGACGCCGTACTGCTCGTCCGGGACGTCCCGTGCTTGCCCATCTCGACCACCTTGCCGAGGGCGTCGGTATAGCGGGCGGTCTGGGTGGTGGCGTCGAGGGTGACGGATGCGTAGGGGGCGGTGGCAACCGGCAAGCGGTCGGTGACGAGACGCATAGCCCAGGGGGCGTGGGCGGAAGAAGCGGAGTTGAGTACCCGCTCCCGGTGCATGGGTTCCATGAGTTCCATGCCGACCAAGCTAGGAACGCCTGGGAACACCGCTCAACGAACGTGCGCCGACTTGCACGTGTTCACCCGAGCGAGTCGATCGCCGACGTGATCAGCGCGCGAGCGGGGGCGCCGTAGACCGCCGAGTCGGCAAGAGCGGCGAAGGTCCTTGCGTACATGCCGACTTCGTGGGGCTGCGTGATGGTAAGGAAGGCGGAGACCAACTCGACGTTGACCTGCAAGTCGTCGAACACCCAGAAGTCCTCGACCGGCCACAGTGCGGTGCGGTCCGTGCTCAGCGGAATCACGCCCAAACTGACGTTGGGGAGCGTCGCCAGCGACAACAGGTGCCCCAGTTGCCCGGCCATGGTCTCGGGCCCACCGATCAGGTGCCGCAGCGTGCTCTCCTCCAGGACCACGGCGAAGCGGCGTGCCCCCTCGTACAGCACGCGCTGCTTGTTCACCCGGACGTCGACGGCCGCCTCAAGGTCGTCAGGCAGTGCGCGGCGGTCGCGGATCGACGTCAGCAGTGCCCTGATGTACGCGGGTGTCTGGAACGGGCCGGGTATGAGCCACGACGAGTACGCCCGGAAGTGCCGGGTGCGCTCCCACAGTGGAATGACCGATTCCTGGGCACGACGCAGTCCAGCACGCTCCATACGTCGCCACTCGACATAAGCCCCGTCGATGTTACGAGCCGTGGCGACAAGGTCGGCCGTCTGGTCGGCCGCGGCGCAGTGCAGCGTGTACGCGCGCAGATCGTCGTCGGAGGGTGGCGTCCGGCCGTTCTCGATGCGACTGCACTTGCTTTCGTGCCAGCCTGCCCTGAAGGCAAGCTCCCGGGCGGTGAGACCTGAGTCCTTCCGGATCTCGCGCAGCCGCTTGCCCAGGGCCTCGCGGGCCTGCTGAATGCTGGATGACGTCGACATGGGATGTGGCGGGCGGCTCCCGTTAGGTCGGCCTGTATTCCTCGTGTGGGATCGCCCGCTCCCACACGGCAGCGAACGCGGAGGCGCACAGGCTGACGACGCTCTGGTCGGTCGAAAGTTCCTCGCCGGTCATCGTCCCGTCCCCGGCGAAGTGGTTGAACAGGACGGACGTGCCGTCGAAGAGCCAGAAGTCGTTTCCCGGCAGAGCAAGGCCCGAAGCCTGCCTGCGGGGTAGCCAGCGCACGTCTTCGCCGGCCTTGACGTTGTGCCCGCTGGTCAGCTCGTACTCGTAGCGAGCGTAGGAGGACAGCGGTTCGGAAACGACGCGAGCGCGGTGCACGGCCACGCCGCGGGCCACCGCCGAGGAGACGAGCTCGATCCACCAGGGCCAGCGCTCCGCCGGGTCGAACCGGTGGCCCGCTGGCCACTCCCGGTAGTCCTCGTCAAGGCCGTACGCGTCGCGCATTTCCAGGTGATAGGCGCTGTGCCGGGCTGACCGGAAGAGCTCCTCAAACGTCGGCTGCGGCACCGCCGCTCACCTCCGGGAAGAACTGCATCATGCGCCGGGGGAACTCGATCACTGTCTCGTGTCCGGGAATGTCCAGCTGCGCCAGGCGCTCAGCATCTGTGACCCGCCATCCTTGCAGGATGTAGTTCCCCGTCTCGTCGTCCAGCTACACGGTCGGAGAACCGTTATTGGGGCTCTCGGGGTCCTTGCCCAGGCGGTGCAGCGCCATGATGCCCTCCGGTGGCATTTAGGTCTGTCGAGGTGACCAGGCTTGCGCGGCCGCAGTTCTGCGTGCCAGCTACTTGCACGAACTTCTACGGGATCGGGCTCCCAAGGCTCTTCAGCTCTGGTGCAACGCGTCGATGAAGCGACGCCAGGCCTCGGTGTCTACGGACAGCACAGGGCCGTCTGCGCACTTTGAGTCACGTATCAGAGTTCGAGGCGGGGCGTAGGCACACTCGACGCACTCGGTGGCGTTGCCACCACTGTGCGAGGACTTGAACCACACAAGGTCGGAGGCAAGCTTCTGAGCGACGGACATTCACAGCTCCTTGCGGACGCGGTGGATCAGGGCGGACGAGGCTTCCATGTCCAACGCTTGTGCGCGCAGGTACTCGAACGCAAGGCGGTAGCGCTCCAGTTCCTCGTCCTTCTCCAGGAAGAGGGACCCAGTGTGGAAGTCGACGTAAACGACATCGAGCGCCGGCTCAGCGCCGCCAATCATGACGAAGCTTCCGAGGGCCGCCGCATGAGCGCCCTTCGCAAAGGGAAGCACTTGGAGCGTGGTGTGAGGTGATTCGTTTGCCGCGAGCAGCCGGCCCAGCTGCTCCTTCATAGTCTGCGGTGACCCGACAACACGACGGATGACGGACTCGTCGATGATCGCCCACAGGCGCAGCGGCTTCGGACGGGTGAGGATCTCCTGCCGCTTCATGCGGATGTCCACGAGTCGTTCGATCTCATCCGGCGACAAGGGAACCTCGTTGGCCCGCTGAAGGGCGGTGCTGTAGGCACGCGTCTGAAGGAGACCGGGGACGTAGACGCACGAGAAGTGATTCTCGCGTACGGCCTCATCCTCAAGGGTGAGCAGCAGGTTCATGCTCTCTGGGATGGAGTCGGCGAACGAGCTCCACCAGCCCTGCTGCTTGGCGTCCTTGGCCAGTCGTACGACGGCTTCACGCTCAGCGTCGGTCGCGCCGTACTCCCGGCACAGGGCATCGACCACGATCCACTTCGTCGGCCCCGCCTGCGTCTCGTAGCGGCTCACCGTCGCCTTGGAGACCCCGACAAGCCGGCCGGCCTCCTCCAGGGTCAGTCCCTTGCCAGCTCGCAACTTCCTCAGCATCGCGCCCAGCTGGCGGCGACGAGTGGTGGCCCTCACGGTCATGCGGACTTCCTTCTGGGCGTACGCCGGGCGGTCGCTCCGGGCCTGATCAGGCTAGGCAGCGAGGAGACGTTCCACCGCCAGATTCACTCGATGGAGTATCGTGAGAAGTTACACAGCGAGACTTCTCTGTGCCATTCTCACTTACGAACCGCTACGCAGTGCAGCCGGACGGACACGGCGGGCGCAGCATGTGCGTGGCTCGGGAGGGAGGAGTTCGCATGCCGGGCGACGGAGTCAGGGGGCGCGGACATCGGTCTGTTCTGCCCTTCAGGGCGGTGCCGGCCGAGGTACGGCTGCTGCGGCAAGCCACTGCGGCCCAGCTGGGGCGGTGGGGTGTGCCCCATGCCACGGAGGAAACCGAGCTGGTGGTCACGGAGCTGGCGACGAACGTCATCAAGCACGTTGGTGAGGGTACGTCCGCCACATTGGTCCTGGAATGGGAAGGCGAGCGGCTACGTGTGGAAGTCCACGACAAGAGCCACTCAGTGCCGTCCCCGTCAGTAGCGGACTGCGACGCCGAATGCGGGCGCGGCCTGCACTTGCTCACCGCCGTGACGGCGAGCTGGGGGGCCGTGGCAACGGCTCTCGGAAAGGCGGTGTGGTGTGAGATCGAGTTGGCAGATGGCGTCTCGTGTCGACGCGTGGCGCGTGCCGTTGATGCGCTCGAGAACTATTCAGGGTCTGTTGGTGCTGCTCTGCGAGGGCGCCACCGTGACATGGCACTGGAGGAGGCGGCGATTGAGCTGATTGCCGATCTCCTCCACTGGAGCGCCGCTAGTGGCCACGATCCGGAAGAGTTCCTTGATCAAGCTCAGATGCACTACGAGGCTGATGCGCGGGCAGTGTAATTAGCGGCAGGTGTGTGTCCGCAAGTGACGGGAAGGTCCGCCCTTGCCGATGCTGGTCCGTGTCTGGAACTGGTGACGCAACTTGCGGAGCCAGACCCGGAGTCAGTCCTCCTCAATCAGTGCACCGGCCAGCTTCAACATGACGTCGAGCCTGTCGTCTCGCCCCAGTCTGAGCCAGTCGCCGAAGATCAATTCCACCTTGTCCCGCTCGGGGCGGCCTGACTGCATGAGCCGGTACAGTCGGCGCTTGTCTTCCCTGCTGCTGAGTTCGGATGCCTGTGTCAGTACGGCCTCGGGCGTCGGCAAAGCTTTCCCGGCGCCCCTCAGCCCAGCGTTGCATCGCTGACACTCCACGCGAAGGTTCGACAACTCGGTGTCGGCAGGAGAAGTGGGATCGACAAGGTGAACGCTGAGCACGGCGCTGTGGTCATCGTCAGGGTAGACCTCGCCAGCCCTCATGCCGCAGGTCTGACAGGCGTAGTCGGCCCTATCAAGAGCCTCTCGGCGACGCGTTGCTGAGATTCTTGGGCGCGACGCTTCCTTAGGCTGCTCACCGAGGTCGATCCGCGTTCCGATCTCCGTCAGTCGGTACTCGTCTGGCTGGAGCCGTGGGTCAGTCTTGTAGTTATCGATTTTCCAGCCCAGCTCCCGCAGATCGCGCATGCGGCGGTCCGCCTGGGCCACGCCAGGAACGCCCTCGAATAGTTGAAGCTTGGTGAAGACCTTCCCTGCACCGAGGGACGCCAAAAACTCGGCGACCTTTACCTTCGAGGACCGGCGCACAGGGCGTCCGTCTTCCATCCCATCCTCCTGATCGGTGCTGTCCGCTGGGCGCCGTCGTAACCACTGGTGATGACGGCTCGAACTAGTGTACCGTCGGCGACGCCCAAGGTGTTGCCGTCAGCGTTCGGCAGCGTCCGGCAGAAACCTTACCCAAGCTCAGGAGGTCAGGCGAGACTGATGGAAGCCGCTGGCTGGACTACCGCAGTGTTGGCAGCAGGTACTGGTGCTGTCTTGGTGCTTGGCTATGCCTTGGATCAGATCCCCGCTCTGTCTATCAAGGCTGAGAAGGCAATCGCAGCGTTGCGCAGCTTGCGTGCGGCCTGGCGCGGGGACGACGAACAGAAGCGCATGGGTCGGCATGACGACGAGCAGTGAACCTGCCGCACAGGCGTAGGTCTCAGTTGCTACTCGCGAGATTCTGCGGCTGCGGCAGCTTGCCCACATGCCCCAGCTGCGTGTTCATGCAGCGCGTCACGATGGGACGGGTGACCGAGCAGGGGCGAAGGCTGCGGCGTCGTATGCATGTGGGGAGACGGCACTCCTCCGGGGCAAGCTTCAGCTGAGCGGCTCGACGCGGCCTTGCGTCAGGCTGAGAAGGGGGAAAGCCGGGATCAGCTGATCCTGGTCCGGTGCTGGATGAACAAGTCGTGACGCTGGTGGTCCTCCTGGCCGACGAATGCCTTGAAGTTCCCCAGACTGTAGGCGAGTTCGCCGCTCTTGCGTTCTGTCTTCTCCACCTCGAAGTCGTGACCCAGATGGTTCAGGCGGCGCTCTACCTCGGGCTGGTCCATCGCCAGGCCGTTCTTCGCCAGCTTGGTGATGATCTGCTCGGTGGTGAGAGGGCGACTCTGCTCGCGGAGCAGCTTGTACACCGGGTCGTGGACAGTGCTGGAGGTCTCGACAAGCGGTTGGGGCTCGCCCTTCTGGAGGAGGGCGTCCTTGATTGACTCACCGAGCGCCTTGGCGACGGGCGGGGGGAAAGCGTTGCCAATCTGCCGGTACACGGAGGTCTTGCGTCCCAGGAACTCCCACTCCGCGAACTCGTCGTGCCAGCCCTGGAGCCTTGCGACCATCTTGGTGGTCAGCTTGGGACCTGTAGCGCCCTTGAGGGGTCTGAACCCCGCTGCCGGCGCTTCGTTCGCAATCCCCATGGCGTCGACGCCCAGCTTCGACCAGGCCTGCTTCGCCCGTGTTGGGCCGAGGTCGGCACCCCCGTGTTTCTTGGAGCCACCCACGATGGTTGGAGCGATGTCGTTTGCCTTCTCTACCCAGTGGGCGACTTCTTCGTCACCCCAGCCGTTTTCTCCCATCAGGTCAACGAGCACTTCGCCGACTGTGGGCGCTTCGCCAGGACGCGTTTCAGGCCAAGAGAAGTACTTCGCGTACTCGGGCAGCAGCGCAACGAGCACAAACCTGGGGCGCAGCTGCGGAACGCCATAGTCGGAAGCGTTGAGTAGCTTCCAGAAGGCGATGTACCCGAATTCATGCAGCTTATCGAGAACCGCCTGCCGGTATCCCGCGAAACGATTCGTGCTGAGGCCGCGCACATTCTCCAGGAGTAGAGCTTTAGGCCTCATCCGGCCACAGAGTTCAATGGCCCATGCAAACAGATCACGCTCGTCACTTGAACCCAGCTGCTTCCCCGCGATGCTGAAGGGCGGGCACGGCACGCCTCCAGCAAGAAGGTCGATTTCTCCCTTCTTGTAAGCATCTGGGTTCCAGACATTGGGATCCGCCACGTCGCCTACCCTCACGAGGTCGTGGTCCACATCCACGCCATCGTCTTTGAGTACTCGCCGCAGGTTCTGTTCGAGAGTGTGGGCTGCCTGTCCGTCCAGTTCAACAGCGAGCCGGTGAGTGAACCCCGCGCGATGCAGCCCGAGAGACTGACCGCCGGCGCCGGCGCAGATCTCGATGACTTCGAGTCTCCGCTGGTGCTCCGCCGCCGACATGTTGATCTCCTTCCGAGCGCGCTGGCCCGTGTCCAGCACAGGGGAGTGGGAGTGCTGCACACACCCGCCCCAGACATAGCAAGTGTCCAGTTACACATGAACCCGGCAGCACACTAGCGGCTGGCTACCATTCGCAGGAGGCCCCTGGCTGGTGAGCCGGACAAGATTGTGAAGTCTACGGTGCGCGGCTGACAGTGCTGGACACGGGTTATGCCTGCACGCCGAAAATCGCCAAGCGATCACGGCTGGAGTGCGGACCTCAGCTCGCCCCGTGCATCCGCTGGCAGTCGCCGGTAGGTATTCCAAGCGCGCTCCAGGGGCGTCGTGCCGCGACGGCCCCGTTCCATCCACCGGAGCAGACGGCGCTGGTCTCCAGGATCCAAGGCCCTGATCTCCGCGAGCGCCTCGTCGGCATGTGCGATGACCCCGGCGGAGCCGGAACGGCAGCGCTTGCACTCCGTTGTGAGCAGTGTCTCCTCGGTCCCGTCGGGCAGAACCGTTTTGCGCCGAGTAGCCGAGAGTACGGCCGTCTGGTTGCTGTCGTCGTGGTACGACTCTCCTCCAGCAATGCCGCATACGGTGCACATGTAGTGATCGCGGGCCATGACTGCCTGCTTTTCCTTGGCGGAGAAAGTCTTCTGTGGCGCGGCGGCCCGTCGCGCCACAGGGTCCCAGACGGGGACGCCGGCCTTCACGAAACGCTGGTCCTCGGCGGTCAGGGTCGCGTCTTGGGCGTTGGTCAGAATGACCCAGCCGAAGTCACGCAGGTCCCTTATGCGCCGGTCCGCCTGCGCGACGCCCGGGAAGACGCCACGGACCTCCTCCTTGGTGAAGGTCTTACCCTCACCGACCACCTGGACGAGCCAGAGCGCCCCGCGGACCATGGTTCCAGCCTTGAGCTTCGGGTCGTCCCAGGCAGGCATCGTCACCGCGTGCTCCGTTCTCCGAGTGGTCGAGATCTTGATTGTGGGCTATTGCGGCACCTCCTGTCACCGGTCCCTGCCATGATGCTGGAGCACGCAGTGTCTGTTCATTGGAGGTTCTGGTCATGGCTGTGAAGTTCGGCGTCCCGCCCGAGGGCGAGAAGATTCGCTCGCTGGTGGACGAGCGACTGAAGCAGGCTATGGCCGATGATGGCGCGAAGGTCACTGTGGAGTGGCGCGGGGAGCAGAAGCACCTCCACGTGATCTCCATGCCGGTTGACATGCTCTACTTCAACCCGGACACCCACCGTATCCGCGCCCAGCGCACTCTGGACCTGGAGCGTAACCGGGTCTTGGAGGAAAATCCTTGGAGCGAGCCCGCCCAAACGTATCTGCATCACCTGCTGCGCTGCCGCCCCTCGAATCCCAGTCAGACCGACCCGGACTACCTGGCATTGCAGGACGAACTGGACGATGTGGGGCAGCGGGAGCCGGGGATCATCAGCCCTGACGGCATCCTCGTCGACGGAAATACCCGTTGTGCCGCGCTCAAGGACCTGGGCATCAGGGACATCCGGGTGGGTGTGCTTCCCGCCGACACCTCCCGCCGAGACATCAACAGCGTCGAACTCGCTCTGCAGCTGCGCCGCGACAAACGTCGCGAGTACTCCTACATCAACCGTCTCATCGCGATCGAGGATGAGCTCGCGGACGGGCGGCGCGAAGAGGATGTGGCTCGTGACTTCAACATCAAAAAGACCACGCTGCAGCAGGACCGCTGGGTCTACCAGTTGATCCAGGACGCCATCGACCGCAGCGACACCGCGAACGGCGCGGTGCTGCGACTCGTCGACTTCGAAGACCATCAGGAGAAGCTGCGCGAGCTTCATCGCGACTACACCAAGCTTGCCAAGACTGATCCGGACGCCGCGGAACAGCTCAAGGAGTCACGCCTGGCGATGGTGGTGCTGAACTACGCCAAGACGACAGTGCGCCTGGCTGAGTCGGACTTTCACAGTCGTTACCTTGAGGAGCGTCTGCCTGATGATCTGCGTCCGGCAGCGCAGCAGTCCGCCGCGGTATCGATTCCGGGGCTCGAGGGCGTCGCGATCCCGGACGCTACCGCAGCGGTGAAGACCACTCGCGCGCTCACGGATGCCCTGCTTCGAGCCAAGGCAGCCGCACAGGCGGGTGAGAAGCTGGATGCCCAGGACGTCGCTCGTGCTGACGCGCTCATCAAGTCGGCACGCAGAACCTTCGACGTGGCCGTGAAAATGGCCGGTGCGAACGCCGAACTCCAGAAGCGGCAGGTCGCAGTCCCGGCTCGTCTCACCGACGCCGCTGACTATGTCAATCAGTGTGCCGCCGAGTTCGCGGAGGCAAGGGCAAAGCGTGCGCTTGACGAGGACGCGTTTGACGATGCGCTGCTCACATTGAAGGCCAGTCTCGCCCGACTGGCGAAGCAGGCGGGCCGCACTTTCAGCTCGCCGGGCGACGGCGTGGCCTGGCTGCTCGACGCGACGCGGGAGAACTGATGCCGGAGCGGTCTTCTCCGCCCAGCTTGGAGATCGGTTTCGGAGACGGCGTGACCCAGGCGCGCCTTCGAGCTGCAGGGGGTTACGAGGGCGACTTGCGGCGCCTCGCCCTCCGGTTTCGGAGCAGTGTGCAGCGCTCTCCTGGAAGCATGGAGGTCGAGATCGACGACCTCTTGACCAACATGGTGGCGCTTGCCTCCTGGCCGGACTCCGAAGGAGTAGCTTGGGACGCGCAGCTGGCGGCACTGGCCAGCGACTCGGCAGTCGACGCTCAGACTGTCGCCAAGCGTCTTGACCCGGCGACCAGCAGAGACGGAGAAGTTGAGCCCGAAGAGGTTCCCAAGCTGCTGGGCCCCGGCTGGGTAGCGGATCTTACGGCTTTCCAGCGCAGGGACATCGCCAAGCTGGTGTCCCTGCGTCATGGCGCGAACTTTTCTGTGCCAGGTGCTGGGAAGACCCGGGTGGGACTCGCCGTCTTCCACTATCTGCGACGTGCGAAAGGCATTGAGCGGCTACTGGTCGTAGGGCCGAAGTCGTGCTTCGAGTCGTGGCAGTACGAGAACCAGACATGCCTGAGTGACCCCCTCAGTGTGGACATCTTCTCCAGGGACGCGACCCCGGCAGCTGACGTTCTCATCGTCAACTACGAAAGGCTGCGTCAAGACGGCGTCGTTAACGAGCTCGGTCAGTGGCTGGCAGCCCGGCCGTCCATGCTGCTGCTTGACGAGGCGCACAGGATGAAGCGCGGAGCTGATGGCACGGACGGTGCAGCTTGCCTCGCTCTCGGGCCTCGTAGTAGGCATAGGCTGATCCTGACCGGGACGCCGGCGCCGAACGGCGTCAAAGATCTGGAGAACCTGTTCGGGTTCGTGTGGCCTGGTCATGGCCGCCAGAAGGTCGTTCAGGCTGTGGCAGGCGGAAATCTTGCTCAGGCAAGTCAGGCGTTGCGTCCACTATTCACGCGCACCACCAAGGCGGAGTTGGGATTGCCGCCTGTGTCTACGAACCTGCGTACTGTCGCGATGCCACCCCTCCACCAAGAGGTGTACGAGGCGCTTGTCGGCCGCTTCTCCGCACGCGCTGCCGGTTCTGAGGAGGACTTCGTCGCGCTCGGTAAGATCATCGTCTACATGCTTATGGCTGCGACGAGTCCCGCGCTACTCGCCGTGGGAACGACGCGTCATGAACCGCTCTCGTACAGGGTCCCGCCTCTTCCAGTACCTGAAGGCACACCGCTCTTCGACTTGATGCGAGACCTTCCGAGCTACGAGATGTCGCCGAAGTACCGCGAGGTACTTGCGATCGTCAGCCAGAACGCAGCTCAAGGGCGGAAAACGCTTGTCTGGTCCACCTTTGTGAGGAGCCTCAATACGCTGGAGCGTATGTTGCGCGAGTTCTCCCCCGCACTGGTCTATGGCGCGATGGGAGACACTGATCGGAAGGCCGCCATCAGGCGTTTCCGATATGATCCCGACTGCATGGTTCTTTTGTCCAACCCAGGCACGCTCGGAGAGGGCATTAGTCTTCATCACCACTGCCACGACGCTGTCTACGTTGACCGAGACTTCGCAGCGGGCCGGTTTCTCCAGAGTCTGGATCGCATTCATCGTCTTGGCCTCGACCCTGACACGGAGACACGGATTACGGTCCTCGCCTCGGAGGGAACGATCGACGAAGTCGTTGACCAACGGCTCGGCGACAAGTTGCAGTTCATGGGGAGCATCCTGGACGACCCGGCAGTTCAGCAACTGGCAGATCTTGAGGAGGAGCCAGAGGTTGGCGGTGGCTTGGACCAACGTGACCTTAGAGCGCTGATGGGCCACCTCCATGCCCGTGCCGCCTGAGCCGGTACTGCGAGCGGCAGTCCGCTGGCTGGATAGACTGACGGTCAGCGGATTCGCGCGGTCACGGGCCTTGTTTCTGACACACAGCGACTTCAGTGATCTCACCCCCACCCAATATGACGTCGCCTACGCGTGGATCAGGGAGGCAGGACTCCTGGACCAGCCGGAAGGTGGGACTCCTGCTCGCTACAGAGTCTTTGACGCGGCTATGTCCCACAGCGGGATGCCGTGGTTCCAGGATGCGGACTCGCTCATTCGTAGTCCAGACGAACTTCCTGAAGATGCCCTGCGAGCGGCGGAGTGCCTCGGTCTTTCTTCTGTAGAGGCGTACGTGCGACTGGGGACCACCTGGGGCAAGGTGGACCTGGAGGAGCGCGCTCGCATCGGCTCAGCCGGCGAACTCGCACTTCTCGAAATGCTGCACGAGTCAGCGAGAGCTCGAGTTGAGCACGTAGCCGCGTGGTCGGATGGCCATGGCTACGACATCTTCGTTGATTCCGGACACCGCGCTGCCCACTTGGAGGTGAAGACGACCGTCCGAATGGGGCGGCTCACCATATACATCTCGCGCAACGAATACGAGACCATGCTGCGTGACCCGGCTTGGGAGCTCGTAACGGTCAGCCTCACGCGGGAGCTGCAACTCAGGGCAGTGGCCGCAGTGCCCAAGGTGTGGATCGCGGACCACGTTCCCTCAGATCGCACGGCTTGGGGGCGCTGGGAATCCTGCCGACTTGACGTCCCCCCAGAAGTGCCCGTTCCCGGAATTCCGAGCATCACGCCCATGCTTGTTGAGGCTGCTCCTGAAATTCTCAGGGGGTCATGACCGAGCTGTATTGATCACAAGCGGTAATAATGCTCGTGATCAATACGGCTAGCTAGACCGGCTTCTGTGTCCTGGCATTCGAAAGAAGAAATTCTTCAGGTTCCTTCGACCAGGGGGTGTCATTGGGTTCCGGGCACTCTGCCACGGGTTGTGCGTCCTCGAACGCGTCTTTGACCGTCGTCCTCCACTGATCCAGCGTGCCCCGGATGGTGAAAGGTCCTAGGGTGAACGTCACCACCCCTTCATCGTCAATGCGCAGCGGTGCTGCTTCGTCACCAACGGGCACGTCGCTGGCAAGTCCAGTCGAGGCGGCATCAAGGGCCGCCTCGAAGTCTGCTGGATCGAGCCATCCTGTCCACTGCTGACCGTGGGCCTCCGCTTGCGCGGTCAGAACCCTTCGGCCGGCTCCGGCGAAGCCGACGAACGTCAGGGAGTGCACGGCCCGAGACTCATGTGCCGCGGTGCCTGTGGTCAGAAATCCAGGGCGGAAGCGATTGAGGAGGCCCGTGATCAGACCAGCCAGTAGAGCCCTTCGAGCAGCCAGGAAGCTTTTGTAGCCTTCGGGTTCAAACGTGGAGGGATCACTGGGCAGCGCGTGCGCGGTGCGGTCGCTGGCGCCGACGTGCTGCATGTATGCGACTGGAGCCTGGTTGCCGATGATGTTCTTCGCCGTCTGCTCTGAGACGAAGACGATGTTCGCCAGCTCGTTGATCTCAGTGGACGTGTACTTGCTGTCACAGCTGCGTAGCTTCGCGGCTGGATGCACCAGGCTGTACTGCGGCTTACCGGACTTGCCGACACTTCCTGAGATAGGGCTGCCGTCCCACCAGTCAGTGGCATCGGCGTGAGCCGCTGCGAGGTAACAGAACATCAGATACGGGCTTTGGTGGTTACGCCCGGCCAGATCACTGGCTGTGACAGAGATACCGCCAGCACGGATGCCCAGGTTTGAGAGGAGTGCTGCCACCGGGTCTTCGGAGTCGAGTACCCGGATGTCCTGAGTCAGCGTGGTGTCCGCAGCACCGCCGTACCGGTTGCGGGCGGTAGCTGCCAGGAACCAGTAGAGGAGTCCGTTCTCCACCTCTTCGGGGACCTCTGCACCTTCCGTCTGCCGTCCGTAGTACTGAATCAGCGGATGGAGTGCGGCGAGCGATGGGATCAGAGCTGTGGTCGGGACCAGGAGCCTCTGTTCAAGCAGGGGCACGACACGCTCAAGCCCGTGCCGAACCTGAGCCCAGCCTGTTTCGACTGTCTCTTTACTGGCGGCGGTGAGTTTGGCCACGGAGGCCAGGCGCTTGCCGGTAGTCGACAGGCTCAAGGTCAAAGCCTTGATGAGGAAGTTGACGTCGAGGCCACCATAGCCACGGGCGGCCCAGTGAGCCGACTCTGCTTCCAGTTGCCCTAGAAAGCCAGGTGCGCGCGCTGACAGCGTCGCAAGCGCGAGGTCCGTGGTCCTGAGGGCGCGTCCGCCACTGTTCACACGTACAAAGATGTCGGCGACTTCTTCGTACTCGAAGCCGTGAAGCACTTCCATGTGGAAGTCGCGCTGGGTGATGTCCTGAAGCGCACTCAGGCGTCGTCCGATCTCAGAGTCCGGGATTGCGAGCCCGGCCTCCTTGAGAACGCCATGGATCGCGAAGACGTCGGAGTCAGGTCCGACAACGTCATAGACCTTGATCCACTTCTTGTTCCGCCGGGTAGCGGCACTCTGGTTCTGGAAGGCTTCAGTCTCGATGTTGAAGACGACCTGAGCGTCCGGGTGGTTGGTGAGAACGCGGAAGAGAGAAGTAAGCCTCTGTTGACCGTCGAGCAGGTACAGCGGCATAACGCTTGGCAGCGACTGCCGGACGCCAATCGCTGCCCCTCGGGTTTCGGCAGGCTGTCCGGTCTTCCAGAAGAGTAGGGAGCCGGCCGGATACCCGCGATAGAGCGACTCGATGAGCCTGGCCACCTGCGACGCCTTCCACACGTACCCACGCTGGATCTCAGGGAGCATGATCTCGCCCCCCGAGACCTGTGTGATGAGTGTCCGGACATCGCGGTTCGTGCGCTCAACCGCCACTTCGCCCCCAAACCTTCCGCGCGGTGCGGCCCGACCGCCCACCAGCTGTGCCTTGACGCGAGCCTGGCCAGACAGCGTCCCCCCCACAGAAGCCGCTCATGATGCCGAACTCATAGCAGACAGGGTAAGGGAGCTGGGAAAGGTCTTGGTTTTGGCCTGCATCTTCCCCTGAGTGAGAAGACGTCGCGAGGCGTTGAGTCAGGGACGCTGCGCAGCCTGAGAGCTGGAGCTCGAGGCCTTCTCCACGTGTGCCTTTCGGTCGGAGACCGCCTTGCATACGGCTAGGGAGCACTCCTCAGCCGACTCGTGCTCCCAAAAGCGCAGCACCAGCCATCCCGCCTCCCTGAGTCGCTGGTCAGTGTCGCGGTCGCGGTCCATGTTGCGCAGGACCTTCTCTGACCAGTAGCCCGCATTGGTTCTCGGCGGAACGTAGTGCTCGGGGCATCCGTGCCAGTAACAGCCGTCAATGAAGACGGCGACCTTGGTTGGGCGGAAGACCATATCCGCGGTCCGGCGGAGGTCAGGCAGGGGCCGGGTGGCCACGCGAAACCGCAGCCCCTGGGCATGAACTAGTCGCCGGACAAGCTTCTCGGGCTTCGTGTCCCGGCTGCGAATCGCCTGCATATTGCGACGGCGGGCCGCAGATGAAGCCCACGAGCCGTCCGGTGGTTCCCACACGGCGTTCTCTGACACCCTAGAGAGGGTAGTCCCGGAGAGGGACGAGTGTCAGCGGGGGCAAGGAGCGAAGCAGTCCCAGCGAGAGGTGCGCGCCGGCTCCCGCGTTGCCCTCAATTCGATGAGGGGCGGTAGGCACATCGTGTGCCTACGCTGGCTCCGGCCCGTATCAAATGAGCGGGCCGTGAACACTTCCCCGGAAAGTGTTCACGCCCCGCGAGGTCGATGTCCCGTCGGCAGGCGCGGGTCGGGAACGGTACTCAGCCCCGTGCCCCGTCCGCCAGAAACCCTTCCAGCCCGTCCAGCAGCATCCCGCTCCCCTGCTCCGCCATGTCCCGCTCCTCCTCCGTCTCGCAGGTCTGGCTCAGGACGATCACCGTGTTGCGGGGGCCCTGCTCCCTGAGTTCCACGGTCATCAGGGTGGGATCGGGGCGGCCGGGGATGTCCATGCCGACGACCAGGCGGCTGTGGTGGGCGACCTCCACGTATGAGCCGGTCAGGGGGAACTCGGCGCCGTCGGGGGTCTGCATCGTGGCCTTCCAGGCGCCGCCGGGGCGGACGTCGAGTTCGACGGAGCCGGGGACGGCGTGGGCCCACTGGGCGTACTGGTCGGGGGTGGTCCAGGCCTGCCAGACCCGGGCCGGAGAGGCGTCCAGGGTGCGGGTCAGGGTGTAGGAGAAGCCGTCGGCCGGGGCGGAGGTCTGGTCGGTGCTCATGGTGTCCGTCTCCTCGAGGCAGTCGGGGCGGGGGGCGGTCGTGCCCCGCGTCGTGCGTATCGCCTTCGCACCTATAGACGTCCGGCGGCGCCGGTTCTCATCGGTCCGTCGGTGTGTCCTCTCCGTGGCACCCCGCGTACGGGCGGTCCGAGCCGCACCAGCAGGCCGCGCCCCGCTGCGGCGGCCACGCCACCGCGCGGCCCCGGGCCGCCAGCGTCGTCGCGTACTGGGGGAGGAGGGCCGCGTCGGCCGGGGAGGTGCCCTCCGAGGCGGCGAAGGCCTCGTAGGAGGGGACCGTGCCGCGGACCACGCCCAGGTTGGGGGTGCCGGAGGAGGCCAGTTCGCGCAGGGCCGCCTCCGTCGCCGCCAGGTGGTCGTCGTAGGAGGGGTACTCGGCGGAGAGGGACGGGTACGCGTCCAGGAGTTCCGTCAGCTCGTCGGCCGGCCAGTGGAGCATGGCCACCGGGAAGGGGCGGGAGAGCGCCTCGCGGTAGGCGCCCAGTTCGGCACGGAGGCGGGAGATCTCCGCCTCCAGGTCGGCCGGGTTGTCCGAGCCCAGGGACCAGACGCGCTTCGGGTCGTGCAGCTCGTCCAGGGAGACCGGCATGGTGTGGAGGGTGTCGGCCAGGGTGTCCCACTCGTCGTGGGCCAGGCCGAGCATCCTGCGGACGCGGTGGCGGCCGTAGAGGAGGGGGTGGGTGGAGTACGGGGGTTCCGGGACGTCCGTCAGGAGGAGGCGGGCGCCCTCCGTGAACGTCTCGTGCGCCGCCTCCAGCTCGTCGTGCGCCTCCAGGGCCTCCGCCGCGATCACCCAGGGGGCCGGATCGCGCGGCGACGCCGTGCGGACGCCGTCGATGATGGCCCTGGCCTCCGCCTCGTGGCCGTACTCCCACAGGTTCGACGCCTTCAGGGCGCGGACCAGGGACGGGTTCTCCAAGGGGGCGGGGCCGGAGGCGAGCAGGCGGTCGTAGAGCTTGCTCGCGGCGGGGCGGTCGCCGGACAGCTCCAGGTGGGCCGCGGCGCGCAGGAGCAGGGCCTCGGCGTCCTCGGGATAGAGGCCGGCGGTCCGTTCCAGGCGTGCCGCCTCGGCGGCGTGGTCGACGTTTTCGGCGGGCGTGTCGGGGCGCATGGAGGACACCGTACTGCCGTGGGGTGGCGATGGTGAGGGGCCCCGGGGGCACGGGCCGGGGATGTGCGGTCGGGCTCCGGGGGCGATACCGGCCTGCGTACGGCTCCTGTATAACTGGGGCAAACGTGTGTACGCGAGCGGGTGGAGGGGAGGGGCGCCGATGAGCCGGGGACGGGCCGTGGTTCGGGTGTCCCGTGCGGTGCTCGTGCTGCTCCTCGTGGTTGTCCCCGTCGCCTTCGTCGACGTCGGCAGCCTCTCCGCCACCGTCGCGCTCGCCGCGACGGCCGCGGTCGGTTCCGCGCTCGCCGTCTGCGCCGTCATCGCCGCGCGCTGCGCGCCCGTCGTGCCGCGCACCCGGGTACGCACGGCCATCAGGGACCGGGACCTGCGTACGGCCTTCCTGCCTCAACGCGATCCCGACGCCCCCGGCCGCCGTCGGCCCCGAGCACCCGGACACGCCCTCCCGGCGACCGCCGCGTAGGGCACTTCCCCTCATCCAGGGCACATCCCCGCGCGGGTCGTGTCGTCATGCCGCCGTCTCCACCCCACCCCGGCACGACGAGACCCCCGGAGGGCTCACCCACCCATGTCCGTTTTCGCCAGCCTGGTCGAGCGCCTCGCCGACCTGCTCCAGCCGCTGTTCGGCGCGTCCGCCGCGGCCGCCGCCATCGTCCTGTTCACCGCCCTCGTACGGCTCCTCGTCCACCCGCTGTCCCGGGCCGCCGCGCGCGGGCAGAAGGCGCAAACCGCGCTCCAGCCGAAGGTCGCCGAGCTGCGCCGCAAGCACGCCAAGAACCCCGAGAAGCTCCAGCGGGCCGTGCTCGAACTGCATGCCGAGGAGAAGGTGTCGCCGCTGTCGGGGTGCCTGCCGAGTCTGTGCCAGATCCCGGCCTTCTTCCTGCTCTACCACCTCTTCTCCAGCTCCACGATCGGCGGGCAGGCCAACGAACTGCTCTCGCACCGGCTCCTCGCCGCTCCGCTCGGCGGGCGGTGGACGGACGTCCTCGGCGACGGCGGGGTGTTCGGCGGTGCCGGAGTCGTGTACGTGGTGCTGTTCGCCGTGGTCGCGGGGGTCGCCGCCTTCAGTTACCGGCTCACCAGGCGGACGATGGCCGACCGGCCGGTGCTGCCGGCGGCCGGTGACGGCGCGCCCGTGCCGGGGCTCGGCGCGGTCACCAAGGTCATGCCGTTCATGTCCTTCTTCACGCTCGTCACCGTGGCCGTCGTACCGCTGGCCGCCGCGCTGTACGTGGTCACCAGTACGACGTGGAGCGCCGTCGAGCGGGCCGTGCTCTACCGCTGAGCGGGCGGCGGTCCGCCCGGGGGGCGTGGCTACGGTCCAGTACGTGAACGGGGTATTGCGGAGTGGAACGGGACCTTGGAGGATCGAACAGTCCTCCGATGGTTGTCGCGTTACTGCCGCACCCAGGTCGCACTCATCGGGCGGGCCGGCCCGCGAACGAGGAGTTGGGGATATGAAGCTGTTGCGAGTCGGTACGTCGGGGTCCGAGCGGCCCGCGCTGCTCGGCGCCGACGGAACCCTGCGAGACCTGTCGGGCGTGGTGACGGACGTCGACGGGGCGCTGCTCGCCGACGATGCCGCGCTGGAGCGCGTGCGGTCCGCCGCGGCGGCCGGTGAGCTGCCCGTCCTGGACGCCACGGGACTGCGCGTCGGTCCGCCTGTGGGGCGCATCGGGAAAATCGTGTGCATCGGGCTCAACTACCACGACCACGCCCGGGAGACCGGGGCCGAGCCGCCCGCCGAGCCCGTCGTCTTCTTCAAGGCGCCGGACACCGTGGTCGGGCCGGACGACACCGTGCTCGTGCCGCGCGGCTCCGTCAAGACCGACTGGGAGGTGGAGCTGGCGGTCGTGATCGGGCGTACGGCCCGCTACCTGGAGTCGGCCGAGGAAGGGCTCGCGTGCGTCGCCGGGTACACCGTCTCGCACGACGTGTCCGAGCGGGAGTTCCAGATCGAGCGGGGCGGGACCTGGGACAAGGGGAAGAACTGCGAGACGTTCAACCCGCTGGGCCCGTGGCTGGTGACCGCCGACGAGGTACCCGACCCGCAGCGGCTGCCACTGCGGCTGTGGGTGAACGGGGAGCTGAAGCAGGACGGGACGACGGCGGACCAGATCTTCCCGGTGGGGGAGGTCGTGCGGTACGTCAGCCAGTTCATGGTGCTGCGTCCCGGTGACGTCATCAACACCGGGACGCCGGCGGGGGTGGCGATGGGGCAGCCCGAGCCGAAGCCCTATTTGCGTGCCGGGGACGTCGTGGAGTTGGAGATCGAAGGGCTGGGGCGTCAGCGGCAGGAGTTGAAGAGCGCCTGAGGGGCGTGGGGTGCTTGGGCGGCTTGCGGTGCGCCGTCGGCGCGTCTCCTCACGCCAGTAGAGAAGCCAGCCTGCGCCAGCCCTCCCTCGGGAGAGTGGTCATGTCGTCCTCCACCAACTGGAGGGCGACGTGGTCCGCGCCCGCCTCGTGGAACGCGTCGATGCGGGCGCGGATCGTGGACTCGTCGCCCCAGGCGAAGACGGCGTCGATGAGGCGGTCGCTGCCGCCGCCGGTGACGTCGGCGTCGGTGAAGCCGAGGTTGAGGAAGTTCCTGGTGTAGTTCGGGAGCTCCAGGTAGCGGCCGAGGTAGGCGCGGGCGGTCGCGCGGGCGCGGGACGGGTCGGAGTCGAGGACCACCTTGAACTCCGGGGCCAGCAGCGGGCCCTCGCCCAGCCGCTCGCGGGCCCGCGCCGTGTGCTCGGGCGTGACCAGGTACGGGATCGCGCCCGCAGCCCGGTCCCGGGACAGCTCCAGCATCTTCGGGCCGAGCGCCGCCAGCACGCGGTGGCCGGGCCGCACGCCCGCCCTGTCGAGGTCGTCGAGGTGGCCGACCATCGTCGAGTACGGGCGGCTGTAGCCCTCCACGCGGGGGCCGTGGCTCACGCCGAGGCCGAGCAGGAAGCGGCCGGGGTGGGCCACCTCCAGCTCGGCGAAGCGGGCCGCGGTCTCCGAGGCCTGGTGCTCCCAGATGCTCTGGATGCTGGTGCCGACGACGATGCGCGCGGTCGCCTCGATCAGCGGGGCCGCGTCCTGGGCGGAGGTGTTGCCGCCCAGCCACACGGCGCCGAACCCGAGCCGCTCCAGCTCGGCGACGGCCGCGGCCCGTTCGTCACGACGGTCCGGGTCCTCGGCGCGCAGGGCCGCGCTCCAGACGCCGTACCGTCCGACCGATTCCTTGAGGCCCTTCGGTGAGGCCGTCGCGTCGTGCGTCGCGTCGTTCATCGGTTGACATCCCTCCGGTGGGCACCGTGATCACCTGCGTACCTGCCTGCCAACCACGGGTACCCACCGCTGATTCCCCGACTACGCGGGGAGAGGTCCCGGGGGAGACGCCCTACTCGCCCAGGAAGCGTTCCAGCGCTTCCACCACCAGCCGGTGGTCCTCCACCTGCGGCAGCCCGGACACCGTCACCGCGCCGACCACTCCGACGCCGGCCACCGTGACCGGGAAGGAGCCGCCGTGCGCCGCGTACGTGTCGGGGGCGAGGCGCGAGGACTCCTCGAACGTCGTGCCCTTGGCCCGGAAACGGGAGCCGACCAGGTACGAAGCGGAACCGTACCGCTCCACGACGCGGCGCTTGCGGGCGATCCAGGCGTCGTTGTCGGGGGTCGAGCCGGGCAGGGCCGCGTGGAAGAGCTGCTGGCCCGCCCGGTGGATGTCGATGGCGACCGGCGCCTCGCGCTCCCGGGCCAGCTCGACCAGGAGGGAGCCCAGCGCCCACGCGTCGTCGTGGGTGAACCGGCGGAAGACCAGGCGGCGTTCCTGCGCCTCCAGTTCGTCCACGGTCGGGACGGCGGTGTCGGGGGAGGGGCTCACAGGGTCACCACCAGACCGTCGCGGGCGGACCTGCGGGCCGCCTCCAGTACGTCCAGGGCGGCGGCGGCCTCGCGGACGCCGACCGGGTTGGGGCCGCCCTCGCGCAGGGCCTTCGCCACCGCCGCGTAGTACGCGGGGTAGTCGCCCGGCACGGTCGCCTCCACGCTTCCGCCGCCGGTCGCCGGGGACTCCCCGGCGCCCACGCGGCCCCACAGCGACTCGTCCTCCTCGCCCCAGCCGGGGCCGGGCCGCTTGCCCTCGCGCAGCGCCGCCTCCTGAGGGTCCAGGCCGTGCTTGACGTACCCGGCCTTCGAGCCGAGGACGCGGAAGCGCGGGCCGAGCTGGGCGGCCGTGGACGAGACGTAGAGGTGGGAGCGGACGCCGTTCACGTGCGTGATCGCGATGAACGTGTCGTCGTCCGCCTCGGCGCCCGCGCGCCGGACGACCGACTCGGCGTACACCTGCGTGGCCGGGCCGAACAGCACGAGGGCCTGGTCGACGACGTGGCTGCCGAGGTCGTACAGGAGACCTCCGATCTCCGCCGGGTCGCCGGACTCGCGCCAGCCGCCCTTGGGCTTCGGCCGCCAGCGCTCGAAACGGGACTCGAAGCGCCATACGTCGCCCAGCGCGCCCTCGGTGAGCAGCTTGCGCAGGGTGAGGAAGTCGTTGTCCCAGCGGCGGTTCTGGAAGACGGAGAGCAGCAGGCCGCGCTCCTCGGCCAGCGCCGCGAGCTCCCGCGCCTCGGCCGCCGTGCCCGCGACCGGCTTGTCCACCACGACCGGCAGGCCGGCCTCCAGAGCCCGCGTCGCGAGAGGCACGTGCGTCTTGTTCGGCGACGCGATGACGACGAGGTCCAGCTCGGCGGCCCGGTCGAACAGCTCGTCGGGGGTGGCGACGGTCCGTACGTCCGGGAACTCGGCGCGGGCCTGCTGCTGCCGGTCGGCGTTCGAGGTGACCACCGTGTCCAGCACCAGGCCCTCGGTGGCGGCGATCAGCGGGGCGTGGAAGACGGAGCCCGCGAGTCCGTAGCCGACGAGGCCGACGCGCAGGGGGCTGTCGGTAGGAGTACCAGTCATGGCACCCACTTTCGCAACGGTGTTGCCAAAGTGCAAGCGCCGGGGACAATGGGGGCGTGAAGAGGATCAGCGGAGGAGGAACGGGTACGGGCGCGGTCCCCGGGGCGGCCGGGGGCGGGGTGCTGGGCGCCGGGGGCGGGGCCAATCTGCTCGCCCTGCGCAGCCACAACACCGCGCTGGTGCTCGACCTGCTGCGCACCGCCGGTGCCGGGGGGATCAGCCGGCTCGAGCTCGCCGAGCGGACCGGGCTCACCCCGCAGGCGGTCAGCAAGATCACCGCCCGCCTCCGGGAGGACGGCCTCGCCGCCGAGGCGGGACGCCGCGCGTCCACGGGAGGCAAGCCGCGCACGGTACTGCGCCTGGTCCCGGAGGCGGGCCATGCGATCGGCGTGCACCTGGACCGGGACGAGCTGCGGGCGGTGCTGGTCGATCTCGACGGTGCCGTGGTGGGGGAGCGGCGTTCCGCGCTGGATCTGGGGGCGGGGGCACGGGCCGTGGTGGAGGGGGTGGCTCGGGCGGCGCGGGAGCTGGTCGCGGGCGCGCTGCGGCTGCCGGAGGGCGCGGTGCCGTCGTCGGAGGGGGCGATGGGGGCGCCGTCTGGGTCGCTTGGGGTGGCGGAGGGGGCGATGGGGTCGCCGTCGAGTTCGCCGGGCACGACGGAGGATTCGCCGGGGCCGGCGTGGGGTGCGTCGCGGTGGTCGGACGGGACGGTGGGGCTGCCGGAAGGTGCCGAGCGGGCGTCGGGTGGTACCCCGCGATCGACGGGTGGTGCTCCGCTGCCGTCGGGAGGCCTCCCGCTGCCGTCGGGCGGTGCCCCGCCGCCCCCGGGCGGCCTGCCGCGATCGAAGCCCGGCACCCCGCCACCGCCCGACGGCGTGCTCGCCGGCGTCCCCGGTCTGCTCGGTCTCGGTGTCGCGCTCCCCGGCCCGCTCGACCACGTCCGGGGCGTGCTGCACCGCGTCACCGGTTTCCCGGAGTGGGACGGGTTCCCGCTGCGGGACGCGCTGGCGCGGCGGCTCGGGCTGCCGGTCGTCGTCGACAAGGACACCAACGCTGCGGCGCTCCGCCTCGCCGTCGGCGGCGAGGGCGGCTCGTTCGCCTACCTGCACCTCGGTACGGGACTCGGCGCCGGTCTCGTGATCGGCGGGGGCGTGCACCGGGGCGCCCGGACCGGCGCGGGCGAGTTCGGGCACCAGGTGATCCAGCTGGACGGCCCTGACTGCACCTGCGGCGCCCGAGGCTGCATAGAGGCCCTGTGCCTGGCCGCCGTCGCCCGCGGTGACCTCGCGGAGGCGGCCAGGGTGCTGGGCGCGGGCGCCGCGAACCTCGCCGGGTTGCTGGACATCGACCTGGTCCTGCTCGGCGGCCGTACCGTCGCCGCCGCACCCGGGGCCTTCGTCCACGGGGTCGGCGCCGTCCTGGACGCCCGCGCCCGGCGCGAGGGCGGTGAGGACGGCGCCGTACCGGTGCGGGTCGCGCCCGGCGGGACGCGCGGGGTGGCGGAGGGCGCCGCCCAGTTGCTGCTCGCGCCGCTCTTCGGGCGGGGCGACGCCTGACGGGCCGCGGCCGGCGCCCCCGTGCCTGTGAACCCCGGGAGGCGGCGCCGGCCCGGACCGATGCTCAGCGGCCCACCGCGCACGCGTCCCCGTTGAGCGTGAACCGCGGTGGCGGCGACGCGTCGCCGGTGTGCTCCGCCAGGTAGCCCAGCGTGACGCTCGCGCCCGGCGCGATCGTGGTGTTGTGCGGGGCGTTGGCCGCCGAGACCGTGTTGCCGCCCTGGGTCAGCTCCGTGTTCCAGTCGGAGACGACCGTCTGCCCGAGGGCCAGCGGGAACGCGAGCGTCCAGCCGCCGACCGGGGTGCCGCCCGTGTTGGTGACGGTGAGGTCGACCGTCGTGCCGGTGCCCCAGGCGGTCACCGTCCGGTCCACCCGGCAGGTCGGCTCCTCCCGTGCGAACGACACACGGTGCAGGCCGCCCGGCAGGTCGTTGACCACGTAGAACTCCCCGTCGACCGTGGTGCCGACCGACGTCACCTGTGTGGGCATCTCCCCGATCTCGGCCTGCTCGTAGCCGCCCCGGCCGTCGGGACGCAGCGCCCAGACGGTGGACGAGCAGTAGTCGGTGGCGATGTACACGCCGCCCACCAGGTCGGCGTACTCCCGGCCCCGGTAGACGTGCCCCCCGATGACCGAACAGCCGCCGGTGTACGGGGAGTAGGTGAAGACCGGCTCGGTGTACCGCCCGCCGGGCGCGCAGTCGCCGCCCTCGAACCTCTCCAGGCCCTCGTAGCAGGACCAGCCCAGGTTCAGCCCGCCCTGCCCGGGGGCAAGGTGGTCGATCTCCTCCCAGCGGCCCTGGCCGACGTCGCCGATCCACATCGAGCCGTCGGCGCGGTCGAAGGAGAAGCGCCAGGGGTTGCGCAGGCCGTACAGCCAGATCTCCGGGCGGGCACCGGGGGTGTCGACGAAGGGGTTGTCGTCGGGGACGCAGTACGCGAGCGGAGCGCAGGCGCGGCTCACGTCGATGCGCATGATCTTGCCCAGCAGGGTGTCCAGCCGCTGGCCGGAGCGGAACGGGTCCCCGGAGCCGCCGCCGTCGCCGATGCTCCAGTACAGGTGGCCGTCGGGGCCGAAGGAGAGCTGACCGCCGTTGTGGTTGCTGTACTCGGCGTGCGGCTGGGCGAGCAGGGGCTCCAGGCGGGACTCGTCGAGCCGGTAGCGGGCGAGGGTGACCGCGCCGTCGGGCAGCGCGGTGTACGCCAGGTACAGGTCGCGGCTGTCGGCGAAGTCGGGCGGGAGGGCGATGCCGAGCAGGCCGCGCTCGTTGCCCGACTCGTCCACGGCCGAGGTGATGTCGAGCAGCGGGGCGGAGGCGAGACCGGTGTCCGGGTGGTAGACGCGGACCCTGCCGGGCTTCTCGGTGATGAAGAGCCGGTCCGTGCCGTCGTCGGGAGCGACGAGGGCGGTGGGCCGTCTCAGGCCGGAGGCGACCTGGGTGGTGGTGGCGCTGAGGGAGGGGAGGGGGACCGTGGACGTGGACGTGGACGCGGACGTGGACGCGGACGCGGCGGGCGCAGGGGCGAGGGTCGTCAGCAGAAGGGCCGGGACGGCCAGGAGGAGGGTGCTCAGGAGTAGCGCCAGACGGCGCCCCGGCCGCCCGGGATGGCGAACATGACGATCATGTATATGACAAGACTGCATGGAGGTCCTCTCGGGGTATGGGAGCGCTCCCGCCCCTCAGGCTGGGGGCTCACGACGCAGGGCGGCAACACGCGATCGCGCCACTTTCGCGCCGTCTGGCGCAAACGGTGCCGGGCGACTCACGGGACGCTGCCGCCGGTCGAGGGATGTCCGTCCGCCGTCCGGGCGTCCTGGCCCGAATGGCGGTGTCCGCGACCGCGATCCACCGGCACGCTCATGTGCTTATGCGACTGTTCACGCCCGTGTCCCCCTGCCTGGTGGCGACAGCCGCCCTCCTCGTCGCCTCCGCGCCCGCCACTCCCGCGCACGCGGACCCGCAGGCCCCGCTGCCCGCCTGCACGGCCCCGGACGACCACACCTTCCCCCTCACCACCCGAATCCACGGCGGCCCCGCCGCCTACGAGGCGGGCGGCGGCTACGGCACCTGGTACCTGGACCTCACCAACACGACCTCCCGCACCTGCGAAGGCATCCACCCGGTCGTCGTCCTGGTCGACGAGGAGCGGACACTGAAGCCGTCGCAGCCCCGCCTGGAGTTCTACGACGGGGGCCGGCCGCACCCCGTCGCCTTCGAGCCGACCGACCGGGACGAGCTGATCGGCGCCTTCGGCGAGAGCGAGAAGGAGGGCGGGATCGAGGGCGGGAGTGGGAGTGGGAGCCCCTCCGGCTTCCCCGGCTTCACCGTCGGTCCCGACGAGACCCTCACCGTCAAGGTGCGGCTCGCGCTCACCTCGGACGCCGAAGCCGACGAGGTCACCGCCAACGCCGCCGTGGTCCAGCGTCGTGGCGGCGACGGCGAGTGGATCGGCCAGTCGAACGACTACCGCTTCCGCATCCGCGACGGCGAACCGGCCGGCCCCTCGCCCAGGGACCCGGACGGCGAGCCGTCGACCGGCCCGAGCGCCGACCCCGCCACCCCCTCCGACCCCGCCACCCCCTCCGTCGCCGCCACCCCCGACGACCAGGGCACCGGCCTGCCCTTCGCCGACGAACTCGCCGGTACGGGTATCGGCCGCGTCGACGCGGCCCTGGGCGCCACCGTCCTGCTCGTCGCCGCCGGCGGCGCGGCGGTACTGCTGGCCCGCCGACGCCGCTGACCGGCACTCCCCGGCCACCTCCCGACACCCTTGTCTGCGAACATCCCTCCGTGGACTACCCGAACGACCAGGCCCCGGGCGCCCCCGTCCGCTCCGGGATCCCGGAGCACGGACGCGTGCCGAAGTACTACGCCGTCAAGGCGCGGATCGACCGACTGGTCGGTGAGCTGGGGGAGGGCAGCGCCATCCCCACCGAGCGGGACCTCTCCGAGCGGTACGAGGTCGCCCGCGAGACCGTGCGGCAGGCCCTGCGCGAACTCGTCCTGGAGGGCAAGCTGCGCCGGCAGGGACGCGGCACCGTGGTCGCGGGCCCCAAGCTGGAGCAGCCGCTGTCCCTGGCCAGCTACACCGAGGGCGTCCGGCGCCAGGGCCGTACCCCCGGCCGCGCGCTCGTCACCCTCGACCGCTTCCCCTGCCCCGACGCGCTCGCCGGCGAGACCGGCCTCACGCGCGGGGAGCCGGTCTGGCACCTGGAGCGGGTGCTGCTCGCCGACGACGAACGGGTCGGCCTGGAGAGCACCTACGTCTCCGTGGCCCGCGTCCCCGACCTGGACACCGCCTTCGACCCGGACTCGTCCTTCTACGCCTTCCTCTCCGGGCAGGGCATCGCCTTCGGCGACGCCGACGAGCGCATCGAGACGGTGCTCGCCACCCCGCGCGAGGCCCTGCTCATCGGCACCCCTCCGGCCCTCCCGATGCTGCTCATCCACCGTGTCTCCCGTGACACGGAGGGCCGCCCGCTGGAACGCGTACGGACGCTGTACCGGGGCGACCGCTTCTCTTTCACGACCCATCTGCGCGGCTGAAAAGCGCCGCTCCACACTCCCGCGCCGTAGTAACGGAAAGATAACGGGTCTAGCCCAAACGTGACGACCAGTTCACGCTCTCGTTGTCAGCCGGATTCCTCCGGTTCCCCGATGGCAAGGAGCGTGGCGGTCGTGAGAGTGATAGTCGTCGGAGCCGGCGTGGTGGGAACCATGCACGCCTGGCACGCAGTGAACCGCGGCCACGAGGTCGTACAGATCGAGCGCGAGACCGAGGCCCGCGGCGCCTCACTGCGCAATTTCGGCCAAATCTGGGTCAGTGGCCGCGCGGGTGGTCAGGAGCTGGAGACCGCGCTGCGGGCCCGGGAGCTGTGGGAGGGGATCGGCACCCGCGTCCCGGCCCTCGGCTTCCGCCCGAACGGCTCCCTGACCCCCGTACGCGGCGACCTGGAGCAGGCCGTCGCCGAGGCGGCCGTGGCCCGCCCGGACGCCGCCGCCCGCGGCTACAAGCTGCTCACCCCGGGCGAGGCCCGCGCCGTCAACCCAGCCCTGCGCGGCGACTTCGACGCGGCCCTGTACTGCGAGCGCGACGCAGCCGTGGAACCGCGCACCGCCCAGCTCGCCCTGCGCGCCGAGCTGCTGAAGTCACCGGGCTACACCTTCCTGCCCGGCCGCGAGGTCCGCGAGGTCGTCGGCGAGAGAGCCGTCCGCGACGACCACGGCGACACGCACACCGGCGACGCCGTCGTCCTGTGCACCGGCGCCTGGCTCGGCGGCCTCGTCCGCGAACTGGCCGGGCCGGACCTGCCGGTGCGCAGGGTCCGCCTCCAGATGATGCAGACCGACCCCCTCGGTGAGCCGCTGACCACCTCGGTCGCCGACGCCGACAGCTTCCGCTACTACCCGGCGTACGCCTCACCCGCCCTGGACGAGCTGAACGACCGGCAGCCGCAGCCCGCCACGGCCGCGGAGCACGCCATGCAGCTGCTGATGGTGCAGCGCGCCGACGGCGGCCTGACCATCGGCGACACCCACGAGTACGAGCACCCCTTCGCCTTCGACACCGTCGAGGACCCCTACGACCACCTCACCGGCGTCGTCGAGTCACTCCTCGGCCGCCCGCTGCCGAAGATCCGGCGCCGCTGGGCCGGGGTGTACGCGCAGTGCACCGACAAGAGCCGGGTCGTCCACCGGCAGCGGGTGCGCGAGGGCGTCTGGCTGGTCACCGGGCCCGGCGGGCGCGGCATGACCTGCTCGCCCGCGACAGCCGAGACCACCGCGAACGAACTGGGCTGGTGACACCCCCATGACCTCCGTGACCCCGATCGACATCCGCCTCGTCGTCCTCGACATGGCCGGCACCACCGTCGCCGACGGCGGCCTCGTCGAGCGCGCCTTCGACACCGCCGCCCGCGAACTGGGCGTCGAGCCCGGCACCGGCGACCACACCGCCAAGCTCGCGTACGTCCGCGCCACCATGGGCGAGTCCAAGATCTCCGTCTTCCGGCACCTGTTCGGCGACGAGGACCGCGCGCGGCAGGCCAACGCGGCCTTCGAGAAGGCGTACGGCGAACTCGTCGACGGCGGCCTGATCGCCCCCGTCCCCGGCGCCCGCGAGGCCGTCGGGGAACTGGCCGCCGACGGCCGCACCGTCGTCCTCACCACCGGCTTCGCCCGCGTCACCCAGGACGCCGTCCTCGACGCGCTCGGCTGGCGCGACCTGGTGCCGCTCACCCTGTGCCCCGCCGACGCGGGCGGGCGCGGACGGCCGTACCCGGACATGGTGCTGGAGGCCTTCCTGCGCACCAAGGCCGCCGACGGCGTACACCAGGTGGCCGTCGTCGGCGACACCTCGTACGACGTGCTCAGCGGCGTACGGGCCGGCGCCGGTCTGGTCGCCGGGGTGCGCACCGGAGCCCACGGTGACGACGCGTTCCGCGAGGCGGGCGCCGGCCACGTGCTGGACTCCGTCGCGGGCCTGCCCGCCCTCCTGCGGGGAGCAGCCGGCCGATGAGCACCACAGGCAGCGGCATCCGCTTCGACTCGGTCACCGTCGCCTACGACGGCAACGTCGTCCTGGACGCCCTCGACCTCACCGTCGGACCGGGCGAGGTCATGGCGCTGCTCGGGCCGTCCGGATCCGGCAAGACCACCGCGCTGCGGGCGGTCGCCGGGTTCGTGAGGCCCGCCTCCGGGCGGGTGTACCTCGGCGACCGCGACGTCACCGACCTGCCCCCGCACCGGCGGGGCATCGGCATGGTCGTCCAGCAGTACGCCCTGTTCCCGCACATGCGGGTGGAGGACAACGTCGCCTTCGGCCTGAAGGCCCGCAAGGTCCCCAAGGCCGAGATCCGCACCCGCGTCGCCGAGGCGCTGGAGATGACCGGCATGGGTGCCTACGCCCGCCGCCACCCGCGCGAGCTGTCCGGCGGCCAGCAGCAGCGCGTCGCCATCGCCCGCGCCCTGGCCATCCGCCCGGACGTCCTCCTCCTCGACGAACCGCTGTCCGCGCTCGACGCGCAGCTCCGCTCCGGCATGCTCGCCGAACTGGCCCGCCTGCACCGCGAGCTGCCCGACGTGTCGATCCTGTACGTCACCCACGACCAGGTCGAGGCCCTCACCCTCGCCGACCGGATCGCCGTCATGGACAGGGCGAGGCTGCGCGCGTGCGGGACGCCGAGGGAGCTGTACCGGGAGCCGGCCGACGCGTTCACGGCGTCCTTCGTGGGCGGCGCGAACCTGCTGCCGGTGACCGTCGGGGCCCAGGGAGTGACCTTCGGGGACGCGGAGATCAAGGTCGACACGGGGGACGCCGCGCGGGGTGCGTCGGCCACCCTGTGCGTACGGCCGCATCTGGTGGGGCTCGGTGACGGGCCCAACCGGCTCACCGGGACGGTGGGGGAGATTCAGTGGCGGGGGTCCACGCACCGGCTCTTCGTCGACGTGGGCGGACACCGGGTGATGGCGGACCTGCGCGAACTGAAGGCTCCGCCGGTGCACGGGGAGCCGGTGAGTCTGCATTTCTCGTCCGAGGATGCGGTGCTGCTGCCCGCGGGGGTGAGCGGTGACTGAGGTCGCAGCCAGCCTGCGGGCCGGTGGGGGCTTGTCGCGCCCGCCCGGCGGCAGCCGGAAATGGAGCGCGGCCCCGCGCCCCTCCGGGGCGCTCCTCTGGGCCCTGCCTCCTGTCGCCCTCCTCGCCCTCTGTTTTCTCTACCCCCTCGCCCTCGTCGTCCAGCAGTCCTTCCAGCCCGACGCCGGCGGCACCTCGACCCAGCCGTACGCCGACGTCCTCGCCTCGCACGCCTTCCGCGAGGCGCTGTGGACCACCGTGTGGCTGGCGGTGGCGGCCACCATCGGCTGCCTGGTGCTCGGGTTCGTCCTCGCGCTGGTCATCGCCTTCGTGCCGTTCCCGGGGGCGAGGGCGGTGGCCCGCTTCATCGACGTCTTCCTGTCCTTCCCGTCCTTCCTGATCACGCTCGCCCTGCTCTTCGTCTACGGCACGGTCGGCATGGCCAACGGGGCGTGGACCGACGTGACGGGGGCCGCCGAGGGGCCGTTCCAGTTCCTGACCACACCGTGGGGTGTGCTGCTCGCCGAGATCACGTACTTCACGCCGTTCGTGATGCGCCCGCTGCTCGCCGCGTTCTCGCAGCTGGACACCGGCCAGCTGGAGGCCGCCAGTTCGCTGGGCGCCCGCGCGCCGCGCATCATCGGGCGGATCATCCTGCCCGAGGCGCTGCCCGCGCTCGCGGCCGGCGGCAGCCTGGTCCTCGTCCTGTGCCTGAACGAGTTCGGCATCGTGCTCTTCACCGGCGCCAAGGGGGTCACGACCCTGCCGACGCTCGTCTACGGCAAGGCCATCCTGGAGTCCGACTACCCGGGCGCCTGCGCGGTCGCCGTCGTCAACGTCCTGATCTCCGCGGGCCTCTACGGCCTCTACCGGGTGGTGAGCCGCCGTGCTGGTGCATAGCCGCGGGGCGAGGTGGGCCGTGTGGGCGGCCTTCCTCCTCCTCTTCGTCCCCCTCTTCGCGCTCCCGCTGCTCGTCGTACTCGGCGCCTCCTTCGCCACCAACTGGTCCAGCGTCCTGCCCTCCGGCTTCACCACCGCCCACTACGAGGCGGCCACCCGCGGCGAGGCCCTCGAGGCGCTCACCACCAGCCTGGTCACCGCCGTCACCGCCAGCCTCCTCGCGCTCGCGACCGGCTCCTGGGCGGCGCTCGCGGCGTCCGCCCTGCGCAGGCGGCACCGCAAGGTGCTCGACGCGCTGTTCGTCCTGCCCGTCGCCGTGCCCTCGGTCGTCGTGGGCCTCGCCACCCTGGTCGCCTTCTCGCAGCCGCCGATGCTGCTCAACGGCACCCGCTGGATCGTGATCATCGCCCACTCCGTCCTGGTCACCGCCTTCGCCCACCAGTCGGTGTCCGCGGCGATCACCCGCCTCGACCCCGCCTACGAACAGGCGGCCGCGTCGCTGGGCGCCTCACCGGCGTACGTCCTGTGGCGGGTGAAGCTCCCGCTGCTGCTGCCGTCCCTGACCGCCGCCGCCGGCCTCTGCTTCGCCCTGTCCATGGGCGAGCTGAGCGCCACGATGATGCTCTACCCGCCGGACTGGACCCCGCTGCCGGTCCTGATCTACGCCTCCACCGACCGGGGCGCCCTGTTCACCGGCTCCGCGATCGCCGTCGTCCTGATGGCGGCGACCCTGCTGGTGCTGCTCGCCGTCTCCCGGATCCGCACCCGAGCCTCCTACCGCTGAACCCGCCTCCCACCGACCCGCAAGGAGTTCACCTCGCCATGCCCAGGAACGCCCTCAAGCCGCTCGCCGCCCTCGCCGTGCTCGCCGTCCCGCTGACCGCCTGCTCCGGCACCTCCGCCGCCTCCGACGAGAACGTCGTCACCGTCTACAGCGCCGACGGCCTCAGGGGAGAGAACGGCGACGGCTGGTACGACCAGGTGTTCAAGGACTTCGAGAAGAAGACCGGCATCAAGGTCGAGTACGTCGAAGGCGGCTCCGGCGAGATGGTGCAGCGCGCCACCCGCGAGAAGCGCAACCCGCAGGCCGACGTGCTCGTGACCCTCCCGCCCTTCATCCAGCAGGCCGACGGCAAGGGCCTGCTCCAGAAGTACGTCCCCGAGGGCGCCGACCAGGTCAGCGGCGCCGACAAGGCCGCGAACGGCACCTGGACCGCCGTCGTCAACAACTACTTCGGCTTCATCCACAACCGGAAGGAGCTGAAGCGGGCCCCCGCGACCTGGGAGGACCTGCTCGACCCGGAGTACAAGAACAAGCTGCAGTACTCCACCCCCGGCGTCGCCGGCGACGGCACCGCCGTCCTCATCAAGGCCATGCACGACTTCGGCGGCGAGCAGCCCGCCATGGAGTACCTGAAGAAGCTCCAGGCCAACAACGTCGGCCCGTCCGCCTCCACCGGCAAGCTCGCCCCCAAGGTCGACAAGGGCGAACTGCTCGTCGCCAACGGCGACGTCCAGATGAACTTCGCCCAGTCCAAGTCCATGCCGAACCTCGGCATCTGGTTCCCGGCCCGCGAAGGCGGAAGGCCCACCACCTTCGCCCTGCCCTACGCGGCCGGGCTCGTGACCGACGCCCCGCACACCGAGAACGGCAGGAAGCTCCTCGACCACATGCTCAGCCGGCAGGCGCAGCGGCAGGTCAGCGAGATCGGCGGCGGGTTCGCGGCCCGTCAGGACGTCAAGGCCACCGACGCCAACGCCATCGCCCTGACCAAGCTGATGGACGGCGTCGAGGTCTTCGAACCCGACTGGGACGGCATCGAGAAGAACCTCACCTCCTACATCGACGCCTGGAAGGAGGCCACCGGAAGCTGAGAAGCCTCCGGAAGCTGAGACGGCCGTTCCCACAAGATCCCGCGCTGTCTAGGCTGGGGCGCACGCCGGACCACGCAGTCAGGAGATCCCGGACATGGCAGACCGCAAGCCCATCGAGTCGTGGCTCACCGACATGGACGGGGTCCTCATCCACGAGGGTGTGCCGATCCCCGGCGCCGACGCCTTCATCAAGCGGCTCCGGGAGTCCGGCAAGCCCTTCCTGGTCCTCACCAACAACTCCATCTACACCCCGCGCGACCTGCACGCCCGGCTGCGCCGCATGGGCCTGGAGGTGCCGATCGAGTCGATCTGGACGTCGGCGCTGGCCACCGCCAAGTTCCTGGACGACCAGCGGCCCGGCGGCTCGGCGTACGTCATCGGCGAGGCCGGACTGACCACCGCCCTGCACGACATCGGCTACATCCTCACCGACCACGACCCCGACTACGTGGTCCTCGGCGAGACCCGCACGTACTCCTTCGAGGCCATGACGAAGGCGGTCCGGCTGATCAACGCGGGCGCCCGTTTCATCTGCACCAACCCCGACGAGACCGGCCCCTCCACCGAGGGGCCGCTCCCGGCGACCGGCGCGGTGGCGGCGCTGATCACCAAGGCGACCGGCAAGCAGCCGTACTTCGCGGGCAAGCCCAACCCGCTGATGATGCGCACCGGGCTCAACGCGATCGGCGCCCACTCCGAGACCAGCGCGATGATCGGCGACCGCATGGACACCGACGTGCTGGCCGGCATGGAGGCCGGGATGCAGACCTTCCTGGTCCTCACCGGGCTGACCCGGCCGGAGCAGGTGGAGGACTTCCCGTACCGCCCGTCCAAGGTGGTCGACTCCATCGCGGACCTGGTCGAACAGGTCTGAGCCCCGTGCGGCGCCGGTAAACCCGCCCGGCCCCGCCGTAACCCGTTCGGAGCAGTGCGGCCCCCGCGCAGGATGCGTGGGCCGCTCCCGCGGGGGAGTCTCCAGGTAACTGGAGGTGCACGATGGGCTCACTGAAAGTCACTCTCTGTGCCGGCGCCGCGGCGGCCGCGGTGCTCGCACCGATCGCCCCGATCGCGGTCGCACCGGCCGCGTACGCGGTGGACGGGGGAGGCGTCTCGGTGTCACCGTCCACCCCGGCCCCCGGCAGCGACGTCGAACTCCGCGTGGCGGACTGCACCGAGAAGACGGCCGTCGCCGTGTCGGCGGCGTTCGTCTCGGACGCCAAGCTCACCCTGGCCGCGAAGGACGGCGTCCTCGTCGGGGCCGGCACGGTCCGCTCCACCCTGGAGGCCGGCGCGTACGCCGTCCGGGTCAAGTGCGGTGACGACGCACGCAAGGGCACCGTCACCGTCGCCGAGCGACAGCGCCCGGCCGCACCCGCCTCGCCCGTCGCCCCCGTCGACGCGGGCGGTGGCGGCACGGCACAGCTCGCCGCCTCCGACAGCCGCGACGAGGCCCGGCCCGAGCCTCCCGGCACGGCGCACACCGTGACCGGTCTGGTCCTCGCGGGCATCGCCGCCGTCGCCGTCGCGCTGCGCGGGGTCCGCAGCCGGAGCCGCGGGACGGACTGACCATGTCCGGAACGGACGAACGCGACCGGCGACAGGACCAGCAGCAGGACGGGCAACGCCCCGTCGGCCCCGGTGGCCGCCTGGTGACCGGCATCGCCTGGACGGTGCTGCTGCTCGGGCTGTGGCTGTGGGGCCGCGAGGCCACCGACGTGCGCGAGGGCATATCCGTACCGTCCACCGGCGACATGGCGGCGGCGGGCCGGCCACCCGACATACCCCTGCCCCCCGCCCACGCCCCCCTCGGCGACGCCCCGCCGCAGCGCCTCGACATCCCCGGGCTCGACATCAGCGCCCCCGTCCTGGCCAGCGGCCTGGACACCAAGGGCGCCATCGAACCACCGCCCTTCGACCGCCCCGGCTCCGTCGGCTGGTACGCGGACGGCGTGACGCCGGGAGCGGCCGGGACCGCGCTCCTGGTCGGCCACGTCGACACCGACACGAAGCCCGCCGTCTTCTACGAGGTGAGCACCCTGGAACCCGGCGAGACGATCCGGGTGGTCCGCGAGGACGCCGAGGCCGCCGAGTTCACCGTCGACGACGTCCAAGTGCTCACCCGCGACGGCTTCGACGCCCGGCAGGCCTACGGCCCGCGCGACACCGGCCGCGCCGAGCTGCGCCTGATCACTTGCGGCGGCACCTTCGACCGCGCCACGAACAGCTACACGGCCAACGTGGTGGTCTCGGCGTACCTCACCGGGACGGGCGGCACGTAGGCGCTGCCCTGCGGCCCCCTGGGTGCCGGAGGCGTATGTCAGGATTGAGCCTCGGAACAGTGCACCCAGGGGGGGTTGGATGTACGGCAGCAGGGGGGCCGGAACGATGTCCACGAGGCGGGCGTCCGCGGTGGTGCTGGGGGCGGCGCTGCTGCTCGCGGGCTGCTCCTCGTCGGGAGACGGGGACGACGAGGACAAGGCCAAGGGCGCGGGGGCCGGGATCACGCAGCAGCCGAAGGAGGCGGACCCTTTCTGGGTCAACCCGGACGGCAACGCGGCGCAGCAGCTGGCGGCGCTGGAGGAGGCCGGCAAGAAGGACCAGGCCGCGCAGATCCGCAAGATAGCCCAGCAGCCGACCGGTGAGTGGATCAGCCCGGAGAACCCCGAGGAGCAGGCCCGCGGCTTCACCGAGGCCGCCGACGAGGCCGGCCGCACCGCGCTGCTCGTCCTCTACAACATCCCGCACCGCGACTGCGGCCAGTACTCGGGCGGCGGCGCCGCCGACGGCGACGCCTACCGCGACTTCATCGACGGCGTCGCCAAGGGCATCGGCGACCGCTCCGCGACGGTCGTCCTGGAGCCGGACGCGGTGCTCCACCTGGTGGACGGCTGCACCCCGGAGCAGTTCCACGAGGAGCGCTACGACCTCCTCAAGGGCGCCATCGCCAAGCTCTCCGCGCTGAAGAACACCAAGGTCTACCTGGACGCGGGCAACGCCGGGTGGGGCCATCCCGACCAGATCTTCGAGCCGCTGAAGTGGGCGGGCATCGACCAGGCCGACGGCTTCTCGGTCAACGTCTCGAACTTCTACACCACCGAGGACTCCATCGCCTACGGCAAGCAGCTCTCCGCCAAGGTCGGCGGCAAGCACTTCGTCATCGACACCAGCCGCAACGGCAACGGCCCCTACACCGAGGGCGACCCGGGCGAACGCTGGTGCAACCCGCCGGGCCGAGCCCTCGGCGAAACGCCGACCACGAAGACCGCCGACCCCCTGGTCGACGCCTACCTGTGGGTCAAGCGCCCCGGGGAGTCGGACGGCGAGTGCAAGGGCGGCCCCAAGGCGGGCGAGTGGTGGCCGGAATACGCCTTGAAGCTGGCGCAGGGATAAGCGCCCCAGGGGCGCGGGGCTGTGACATGTGCGGCTACCGCCGCGTGGGCGCGATCACCCACGACGCTCCCCGCGCCCGACAACGCACCCGCGGGAGCACTACGGCACGTGCACCCACTCCGCCTTGCTCGGCGTCCCTTCCCCGTCAGTCACGAACATCATGTACCACCCCGACTGAACCAGGTTCTTGTTCTCCGGCACCGTCACCGTCAACTGATCCCCCTCCGTCCTGAAGTCCAGCGCGATCGACCGCTGATCCACGTCGGTGACGTGTGTGGACGCGCTCGGCCGGATCAGCCGCACCTTCTTGACCGACTTCGCCGCCCGGGACGTGAACGTCCCCGACTCACCACGCTCGATGGTCTGCGGCCCCCCGGAGAGATCCGGCCGCGAGTCCCGGTACAGGTACGGCGGCGTATAGATCTCGATGCGCTGCTCGAACTTGCCCGGCTTGGTGTTCGCCTTGTCGGCGTAGAGCGAGTCCGACCCGAAGAACATCACGCGCCCGTCGGGCAGCAGGATCGAACCGGAGTGGTAGTTCCGGCCCACCAGCGGATCGGCGATCCGCTCGAACTCGTTCGTGTCCGGGTGGTACAGCCGGGCCTGGAGGATGTTGGAGTCGCTGCGGCCCCGGTAGTCCTCCGAGCCGCCGGAGACCAGCACGCTGTCGTCGGGCAGGACGGAGGCCTGCGGATAGCGCGTGCCCTTCTCCAGTGACGGCCCGTCGACGAACTTCGGTTCGTCGGCCTTCAGGTCGGCGATCCGGGTCTTCTCGCTGGACTTCCTGGACTCGCCGACCCCGCCGCCGCCGATCACCATGTACTTCTCGTCCTGCGCCGGCGGCAGCAGCACGGAGTTGGCGGTCTCCAGCATGTCGGGGTCGCTCATGCCGGGTACCTCGGTGAACTTGTTGGTCTCCAGGTCCCAGATGCCCGGGTCGCGGCCCACGTCGGCGGGGCCGTAGCCGGCGTTCGCACCCGAGTAGAAGATCTTGCCGTTCTGCATCAGGAACAGCGCCGGGTACGTCGGGAACTGGCGGATCTTGCCGGTGTAGTCCCACTTCTTGGTCTTCGGGTCGTAGACCTCGCTCTTGCCCGGCACGATCTGGCCGATGTCGTCGAGGCCGGAGACGCTGAGGATCCTGCCGTCGCTCAGGGTGGTGAGCGTCGGGTACCAGCGGGCCTCGTGCATCGGGTCGACCTTGATGTACTTCTCGGCGACCGGGTCGAACTCGAAGGCGTCCCGGATGCCCTGGAAGTCCTTCTTGTCGAGGGCGAGCTTCTCGGCGATGCCGTACGTGTTGCGCGCGTCGGCGCCCGACAGGCCCTGGACGGTGTAGTTGTCCTGGGTGCCCGTGGCGTACTTCTGGCCGCTCTTCTCCGCCTCGACGTAGATCCGGCCGAGGCCCGGGTCGTTGCGCAGGAACTTGCCGGTCTCCTTGTCGAAGACCTTCTCGGCGCGCGGCACCAGCACCGGGTCCTTGGAGACGAACGTCTTGCCGTTCTCCTTGCCGGTGAACTTGGTGCCCGCCGGGAGGGTGATCGGCTTGTCCGGGTTCTCGTTGTGGACGATCATCAGGCCGCCGGCCTTGGTGACGTCGCCCTTGAGCTTCTCGTACCGCTTGGTGCCGCCCGCGATCAGCAGGTTGCCGTTGGCGAGCTGGGTGTGGCCGGTGCAGAACAGGTCGGTCGGCGTCGGCACCTTCTTGACGGTCCCCTTGACCGGGTCCCAGATCCGGGTGTCGTACTGCTTCGCGTCGAAGTTGTCCTGGTTGTTGCCCGACCCCGCGACGAGCAGCACCTTGCCGGTGCGCAGCAGCGCCGCGTGGATGGTGTTCTGCCGGTACTCCTCGGGAAACTCGACGATCTCCCACTTGCCGTTGGCGGCCTTGTACTCCGGCTGGTTGATCTTGTACTGGTGGTATTTCTCGGTTCCGAAGCGGTAGAGCCACGGCCCGTTCATCCCGGCCAGCGCGACTACCACCGCCGTGCCTATCGCGAAGCGACGGGCCCGGCGGCGGCCGGCACGGTCCTTCATTCCTTACGTCCCCCAAGTCCACCAAGGGCGATCTGCATGGTCTGGTCGTTGCCCCCGTCGGCGGAGGCTGCCCAGCTGGGCTTCTGCTGCGGCGCGTGCGAGGCGTGCGGCGCGTACGCCTGCTCCGGCGCCGGCTGCTGCGGCGGAACCCGGGGCTCGGGCTCCGCCGCCACGGCCGGCGGTTGCTTCTTCGCCTTCCGCAGTTCGTGGCGCCACGCGAACATCGGCGAGGCGGTGATCAGCAGCGCGAACGTCGCCCAGATGATCATCGCGGGGTGCGAGTGGCCGAAGACGAAACCGGCGGCGATCGAGGCGCCGAAGATCACGATGAAGTACCAGTGGTACCGGAAGGTCCCGAACCACGTGTCCGGGCTGGCCGAGTCGCCCTTCGGGGTCACCACGAACTTGCTCTTGCGGCGCAGCACCGAGTCGATGAGCGCCTTCGCGTACAGCGGCGCCGAGAGCGCGGACATCACCATGCCGGCCACGCCGCCGGAGCCCTCCGGCTCGTGCGGGGAGACGTTGTGGCGGCGGTTCCAGACGTACAGGCCGATCTGCAGGGCGGAGGCGTTGCCGTAGAGCATCAGCCAGACGGCCGGGTCGATGTTGACGCCCGACGCGCCCAGGCCCAGGAACAGGGCGCAGCTGAGCGCCGCCAAAATCCAGTTCAGGGCCGACATCGGATAGAAGATGATCATCATCGTGTAGTTGAAGAGCTTGCTCGGCGGGAGCGAGTACCAGCCCTTCCAGTACTGCTTGAGGATCGTCTCGTACGTCCCTCGGGACCAGCGCATCTGCTGGGTGAAGAAGTCCGTCCAGGCGTTCGGGCCCTCGCCGACGGCGAGCACGTCCGGGGTGTAGACCGAGCGCCACTTGCGGCCGGTGGCCGGGTTCTTGTGGCGGTGGATCTCGAAGCCGGTCGCCATGTCCTCGGTGATCGAGTCGTACAGACCGCCGATCTGCTTGAGCGCCTTGATGCGCACCGCGTTCGAGGTGCCCACGAACATCGGGGAGCCGTAGCGGTTGCCGGCGCGCTGGATCAGGGCGTGGAAGAGGAACTGCTGGGACTCGGCGGCCTTGGTGATCGGGTTGTCGTAGTTGCCGTAGACCTGGGGGCCGATGACGAAGCCGACGTCCGGGTCGCGGAAGAAGCCGAGCATCCGCTCCAGGTAGTTCGGCAGCGGCACGTGGTCGGTGTCGACGGAGGCGAAGTAGTCGTAGTCGTCGCCGTGCGCGTCCAGCCAGGCGTTGTAGTTGCCGTGCTTGGTCTTGGCGCGGTGCGGGCCCTTGGGCATGTTCCACTTGGCGACGCCCTTGCGGGAGAAGTGGTGCACGCCCAGGCGCTCGCAGACCGCCTTCACCTCGGGGTCGTCGCCCTCGTCGAGGAGCCAGACGTGCATCAGACCGCGGTGGCGGATCTTGACGGCCGCCTCCAGGGTCTTCGTCACCATCTCCAGCGGCTCCTTGCCGGGCACGAAGGAGGTGAGGAAGGCGACCCGGGTGCCGGTCTCGGGCACCACCGGGATCGGGTCCCGGGCGACCAGGGTCGCGTGCGCGTTCGACAGCACGTTCAGGCAGCGGAACAGCTCGATCAGGCCGATCGCCACGAGCATCACGATGTCGAGCGTGGGCAGCCAGTCGAAGGCCGGGTAGTCGCGCTCGGTCCAGTGCGTGGGCTGGAGCAGCCAGACCAGCAGCACCACCGACAGCAGCGGGGCGGCGGCCAGCATCAGGGCGACCCGGATGCGGTGCGGCTCCTGGGAGATCAGCGAGCGGTACTGCACCTTGTACGGCTTGTGCGGGTCGGGCTGGGTGAGGGGGCCCGCGAGCCGGCTGTAGTGCTCGTAGTCGTACCTCGGCAGGGTCTTCTTTATCCGGCGGAAAGAGCCGGTGTTCCAGTTCCGATGCGCAGGGACCCTGAGCTGCGTGGTCTGGGACGGGTCGTGGTCCTGCCCGGCGCCCGTCGGCGTCGACGTCATGAGTCATCCCCCCACACGCGCGTCACGCGTGTTTCGTCGCTTCCATCGTCCGCTCGGGTCCCCCTCGACCTTCACGGACGTAACAGTGGTGGGTTGCGGTCACCACGGCATCCACACCTTATATAGACATGGAACAGCGACCCCCGGTTGCATGATGCCCCCCTCGGCATCCCCTCGGCACCCGGCCCCCCAGCCGGACCAGGGTTCTACGGTGTTCGTCATGATCGCAAGATGCCCGGAGGCCGGGCACGCCGAAGGCCCCCCGTGCGCTACGGGGGGCCTTCGGCCGTCTGTGCGCCGCCAGGGACTCGAACCCCGGACCCGCTGATTAAGAGTCAGCTGCTCTAACCAACTGAGCTAGCGGCGCCTGCTGACCTGCACAACTTTACCCGATGCCGACCGGTGCTCCGGACCACCCCGAGAGCCCCCGGCGCGAGCACCGCGGCGCCCGTGTACATCATTCGGACCGTCAGCATGCGCGCGAGGAAGACAGTTGAGAAACTGTCCGGCATGTACCGAAGTGTACCGTCGCGGACGTTTTCGCCGGGAGTGTGAGAGGAATCGCATGGAGACTGCTCCCGTGTTCGAGGAATTCGAGCCGGCGGACGACTGCGACTGCGCCGGCTGCCGGCACTGGCGCCGGGTCCTGCCGCACTCCCGGACCGGCCGCGCCGGCGGCCATCCGGCCGCCCGCCGTGCGCTGATCGTGGCCACCGCCGCGGCCTCCGCACTAGGCACGGGCGTCGCGGCCGCGGTCCCGGCCGCCGCCCACGCGGCCCACCGGCCCGGCGTCGCGGCGGACGACGTGCCCGACACCCCCCAGGGGCCGCGGGCGCCGCTGCACGGCCCGGCCGGGCTGCCGTCGGTGCCCCCGGCGGGGACGGCCCTCGCCGCGATCACCCGTACGGAGATCATCGAACGGGCCCAGACCTGGGTCACCGCGAAGGTCCCCTACAGCATGACCTCCTACTGGTCCGACGGTTACCGGCAGGACTGCTCGGGCTATGTGTCGATGGCCTGGAAACTGCCCACCAACGAATGGACCGGCAGCCTCGGCACCTTCGCCGACCGCATCACCAAGGAGGAACTCCAGCCCGGCGACATCCTGCTCTTCCACAACGCCGCCGACCCCCAGAAGGGCTCCCACGTGGTCATCTTCGGCGGCTGGACGGACGGCACGCACACCTCGTACCTCGCCTACGAGCAGACCCCGCCGCACACCCGGAAGCAGTCCACGCCCTACGCCTACTGGAGCGACTCGGCCAAGTACCTGCCGTACCGCTACAAGGGGGTCACCACGACCACCGCCGGGGCCGAGGCGCAGGGAGCGGTCCCCGCCTCGCACGGAGTGGCCGGATACCCGGGGCGGGCCATGTTCCGGCCGGGCGCGGACAACCCGTACGTCACCCGGCTCGGCAGGCAGCTGGTGAAGAAGGGATTCGGCACCTACTACACGACCGGACCGGGTCCGCGCTGGGGCGAGGCGGACCGGCGGGGCGTCGAGGCCTTCCAGCGCGCCCAGGGCTGGCGCGGCGGCGCGGCGGACGGCTACCCGGGCCCGGAGACCTGGCGGCGGCTCTTCTCCTGACCGCCCGCCGCGGTGATCACCCGTTCATGACGCATCTGGCGCGGAGGCTGGAGCACGCATGAGTACGAGCTCTTCCATGAACCCGGACACGGGCGGCCCGGCGGAGACCGGCCACCGGTCCGTCCGGCTCATCCACAACGAGGCCACCACCGAGATCCCCGTCCACCTCCTCTTCCGCGACGATCCCGCCCCGGCGCCGGTGCCCCTGCGGCCCGCGGTCGTCGGCCACCGGCAGGGCACGGGGGAGCAGCCCCGCACCCGGCGCCCGGTCGCCGCGCGCACGGTGCCGGCGGTGCGGATCGACCCGGAGCTGACGGAGCGCCCGGCGCGGGTGCTGCCCGGTGCCGCGGGTGTGGCCGCCGGTGCCTGCGGCGCGGCGGGCTGCGCCGTCACCTCCTGGTGGGCGGGGCTGGTGCCGCCGCTCGCGGCCCAGGCGCTGGGACTGCCGGCGCACGCCGGTGCCGGGCTCGGGCCCGCGCAGTGGGCGGCGTACGCGGCCGCCGGGGCGCTGGGGCTGTTCGGCTTCGGCGGGCTGGCCCGGGGGCGGACCGGGCGGGCCTGGGTGCTCGGTCTGTTCGGCCGTTACCGGGGGACGGTGCGGCGCACCGGTCTGATGTGGGTCAACCCGCTGCTGCTGCGCCGCCGGGTGGACGTGCGGCTGCGGCACTGGCGCAGCGAGCCGATGCCCGCGGCCGACGCCAACGGGGTGGCGCTGAGGGCGGTGACGCTGGTGGTGTGGCGGGTGCGGGACACCGCGAAGGCCACGCTGGGCGTCGAGGACCACGAGGCGTATCTGCGCGAGTGCGTCGAGGCGGCGCTCGCCCGGGTCCCGGTGGAGCCCCTCGGCACGGTCCGCAGCTCGGCGGACGTGGCGGGCGAGACGCTGACCCGGCTGGTCGCGGCGGACGCGGCGCCGGTCGGCCTGGAGGTGTTCTCGGTGCGGCCGGTCCGGGCGGAGTACGCCCCCGAGGTCGCCGCCGCGATGCACCGGCGCCGGATCGCCGCGCTGGACGCCGCCCAGCGGGCCAGTGTGCTCACCTCGGTCGTGGACTCGGTGGAGGACACGGTGACCCGGCTGACCATGCGCGGGCTGGTCGAACTCGACGACTACGAGCGCAAGGTGCTGGTGAAGGACCTGACGGTGGCGTTCTGCGCCGGGCGGGGGGAGACGGGGGCGTGACCCGCCCGCGGGGCCGGGGGCCGGGTTCCGCTATTGGTATGGACATGTTCAACTAACGGCAATAATCTGAGACTTGGTCTAGACCTGCAAGGCTCACTGAACCTCCCCCACGTCACAGGAGCAGCAGCATGCGCACAAGGACCAAGTTGTATGCAGCCGCGGTGGGCATGGCGACCACCGGAGCCCTCGTGCTCTCGTCCGGCGGCGCCACCGGCCACGGCTACACCGACCTGCCGGTCAGCCGGCAGAAGCTCTGCCAGAACGGCGGCGTCAGCAACTGCGGCGCCATCCAGTGGGAACCGCAGAGCGTCGAGGGGCCCAAGGGCTTCCCGGCGGGCGGACCGGCCGACGGCCGGATCTGTTCCGCGAACAACGGCCGGTTCTCCCAGCTCGACAGCCCGAAGACGCCGAACGGACAGGCGTGGCCGACCACGAGGGTGAACGGCGGGCAGAGCTACACCTTCCGCTGGCAGTTCACCGCCCGGCACGCCACGACCGACTTCCGGTACTACGTCACCAAGCCGGGCTGGAACCAGAACCACAACCTCACCCGCTCCGACCTCAACCTCACCCCGTTCTTCACGGTGCCCTACGGCGGCAAGCAGCCGCCGGCCACGCTCTCCCACACCGGCACGCTGCCGTCCGGGCTGAGCGGGCACCACGTGATCCTCGCCGTGTGGACGGTCGCCGACACGGGCAACGCGTTCTACGCGTGCTCGGACGTGACCTTCTGACCGGGACCGGTCCGGCAACGCGCGAAGGCCCCCTCGCCTGGGCGAGGGGGCCTTCATGCTGTGCGCCGCCAGGGACTCGAACCCCGGACCCGCTGATTAAGAGTCAGCTGCTCTAACCAACTGAGCTAGCGGCGCATGACTCTCGCCTTCCGCTTCCCGCGGTCGGCGACGACGAAAATACTACCCGGTCCCGGGGGGTGCTCGTGACCACCGGGGTGTGAGCCGGGCCGCAGCTCCAGGGCGCGACCCGCCGGACAGCCCCTAGATCGCCAGCGACAGCAGCACCGGTGCCGCGCTCCGGTTCAGCTCGTCCGCGGCCCGCCGCAGCCGGTGGGCGTGCTCGACCGGCAGGGACAGCGCGAGACAGCCCACGGCGGACCCGGCCGTGATCGGTACGGCCGCGCAGACCGTGCCCACCGCGTACTCCTGGAGGTCGAGGACGGGCACGGTGGGCGGCTGGGACTCCAGCCGGGAGAGCAGCAGGCGGTCGCTGGTGATGGTGCGCGAGGTCAGGCGGGCCATCTTGTGCCGGGCGAGGTGGTCGCGGCGGCCCGCGTGGTCCAGCTGGGTCAGCAGGCTCTTGCCGACCGCGGTGGCGTGCGCCGAGACCCGGAAGTCCACCCACTCGTTCACCTTGGGCGTGGCCGGGCTGTCCGCGTACTGGGTGACGCTGACCTCACCGTCCACGTACCGGCTGATGTAGACGGCCGCGCCCACCGAGTCGCGCAGGCGGTCCAGGGTGTGCTGGAGCTTGTCGCGCAGGGCCTGCTCGCGGCCGTGGGCCGAGCCCAGACGCGCCAGCGCCTCCCCGGTGACGTACGTCCCGTCGGCGGTCTGCTCGACGTACCCCTCCCGGCGCAGCATGCGCAGGAGCGGGGTCAGCCGCTCCCGGACCAGGCCGCTCTGCCGGGCGATCCCGGAGTCGGTGACCCCGGTGGTGTGCCGCGCCACTGTCTCCAGGACGCGCAGGGCGTCCTGGGCCGAGTGGTGCGGCGCGGTCGGCTTGTGCTGCAGCGCCACGGTGGTCTCCCCCTGCGCTTCGCTGGTAGGCCCCTGCCCCTGTCCCTGCCTGTGCCCCCGACCGGACAGCGGATCCCTTTCACGATAGCCGCCAAAAGGTCTGACGTGACGGGGTGTTGACGAAGTTTCGCCGCCCTGGTCTGCGGCGCTGACCCGCTGGCATATGCCAGCGGCGTGCCCCACAGTCCCGACCTCGGGTGTTGGGACACGCCGCCTGTCGTCAGGGCGTCACAGCACCGCGCTGAGGAACTCCCGCGTCCGGTCGTGCTCCGGCTCGCTGAAGATCTTCTCCGGCGGACCGGCCTCGATGACCCGGCCCGAGTCGAACATCAGGACCTGGTCCGAGATGTCGCGGGCGAAGTTCATCTCGTGGGTCACGCACAGCATGGTGATGTCCGTGGTGCGGGCGATGTCCCGCAGCAGGTCGAGGACGCCCGCGACCAGCTCTGGGTCCAGCGCCGAGGTCACCTCGTCGAGGAGGAGGACCTTCGGGCGCATCGCCAGCGCCCGGGCGATCGCCACACGCTGCTGCTGGCCGCCGGAGAGCTGCGCCGGACGGGCGTCGCACTTGTCGGCCAGGCCCACCATGTCGAGCAGCCCCTTGGCCCGCTCGACCGCCTCGTCCTTGGACATCCCGAGCACCGTGACCGGCGCCTCGGTGATGTTGCGCAGGACGCTCATGTTCGGGAACAGGTTGAACTGCTGGAACACCATCCCGATCTGCTTGCGGACCTCGCGCCGCTCCTTCTCGGTCGCCGGGAAGAGCTTCTGCCCGTCCACGGTGATCGTGCCCTCGTCGGGCTTGAGGAGCGTCATGAGCAGCCGCAGGATCGTCGTCTTGCCCGACCCGGAGGGGCCGATCAGGGTGACGTGCTTGCCGGCGTCGACGGAGAAGTCGAGGTGGTCGAGGACGGTGTTCTCCCCGAACCGCTTGGTGACCTGCTCCAGGCGTATCAGCTCGCCGGAGCTGCGCTCGGGGCTCTTTTCGGGGTTGGGAAGAGTGTCAGTGGGCAAGGCGTCGCTCCAGGGCTCGCAGGGCAAGGGAGGCCAGGTAGGAGATGACGATGAAGGCCACGCCGATCACCGTCAGGGGCTCGGTGAACTGGAAGTTCTGCTGCGAGAACAGGCGCGCCTCGCCGAGCATCTCCAGCACCGTGATCGCCATCAGCAGCGGCGTGTCCTTCAGCATGGAGATCACGTAGTTGCCGAGGGCGGGCACCACACGGCGGATCGCCTGCGGCAGGATCACGGCCGTCCAGGTCCGCCCCACCGGCAGGTTCAGCGCCGTCGCGGCCTCCCACTGGCCGACCGGCACCGCCTCGATGCCGGCCCGGTAGACCTGCATCGTGTACGTCGAGTAGTGCAGGCCGATGGCGATCACACCGGTGGTGAGCGCCGAGGCGGTCACGCCCCACTCGGGCAGCACGTAGAAGAGGAAGAACAGCTGCACCAGCAGCGGGGTGTTGCGCACGAACTCGGTGACCACCCCGACGGGCCAGGTCACGAAGCGGGACGGCACCCGCATCAGCAGCGCCCACACCAGTCCGAGGGCGAACGACACCAGCGACCCCAGGACCAGGATCTGCAGGGTGACCAGCAGACCGTCCCAGAAGTGCGGCATGAAGTCGGAGACCGCGCTCCAGTCCCACTTCATCAGACGGCACCCCCCACGTTGGTCGCCTCAGGGCGCTTCAGTTCGGTGTCGGGCTTGCGCACGGGGGCCTTCCCGACGCCCGCCTTCAGCTTCTTCTCCAGACCGCGCATCACCCGCGTGAGCAGGAAGGCGATCACGAAGTAGATGAGCAGGATGTACGTGTAGATCTCCGCGCTCTCCTGCAGCGCGAGGCGCACCAGGTTGCCGCTGAACGCCAGGTCGCCCATACCCATGATCGACACCAGGGCGGTGCCCTTGAGCAGCTCGATCAGCAGGTTGGAGAAGGGCGGGATCATCTCCGGCACCGCCTGCGGCAGCAGGATGAGCTTCATCCGCTGCCAGGGCGTGAAGCTGAGGGCGATACCGCCCTCCTTCTGTGCCGGGTCGACCGCGGCGAGCGCGCCGCGCACGATCTCGGAGCCGTAGGCCCCGTAGGTCAGGCCCAGCGCCAGCGTGCCCGCCCACATCGGCACCAGCTGCCAGCCGAAGGCCGGCGGCAGCACGAAGAACACCCAGAAGATCATCACCAGCGCCGAGGTCCCGCGGAACACCTCGGTGTAGAAGCCCGACAGGAAGCGGACGATCCACAGCCGGTGGGTGCGGCCGACGCCGATCACGAAGGACACGGCGGTGGCCAGCAGCGCGCTGAAGAAGAGCAGCTGAAGGGTGACCCAGGCGCCCTGGAGTACGAGTTCCCACAGTCCCGAGGTCATCCGCCGCACAGCTCCTTCGCGGTCAGATCGGTCATCTCGTTCTCGGTGAAACCGAAGGGCTTGAGGATGCGCAGCAGTTCGCCGCTCTTCTTGAGCTTCTGCAGCTCGACGTTGAAGGCGTCCCGCAGGTTGGTCTCGTTGGGCCGGAAGGCGAAGCCGCCGCCGTCGACCTTCGGCTTGCCGTCGATGATCGGCGAGAAGGGCTCGGTCGCCTCGGCCTTGGTGGACTTCTTCACCACCTCGCGGACGGTCAGCGCCGTTCCCGCGAAGACGTCCACGCGCCCGGACTCGACGGCGTTGAGTCCGGCCACCTGGTCGGGGACGATCAGGATGTCGTCCTCCTTGATGCCGTGCTCCACCGCGTAGGCGATCTCGGCGTAGCCGGTGCCGGTCGCGAACTTGGCCTTCTTCTCGAAGACGTCCTTGTAGTTGTGCAGCCCGAGCGGGTTGCCCTTGCGCACGATGTACGCGTCGAGCATCTGGTAGTCGGGGTCGGAGAAGATGACCTGCTGGCAGCGCTCGGGGTTGATGTACATCCCGGCCGCCACGACGTCGAACTGCTGCGACGCCAACCCCGGGATGAGGGAGCCGAACTCCGTCGGCACCGGCTGCACCCGGTCCACTCCCAGCCGCTTGAAGATGACCTTCGCCAGCTCCGGCGCCTCGCCGGTCAGCTCACCGTTCTTGTCGATGTACCCGAAGGGGATCTCGCCCGCGATGCCGAGCCGGGCCACGCCCTGTGCCTTCAGCCGGTCGAGGAGGTCGCCGCCTTCCACGCCGGACCCGGCGGCCACCCGCGAGCAGCCGGCCGCCCCCAGCGCGCCGAGCGCCGCGACCCCCGCGAGCAGCGACCGGCGAGTGGGTCCGGCTGTTGTGGACCTTTGGTCGGATATACCCCGTAGAGGGGTTCTGTGTGGTGGAGCCATGGGCGCGCAGCTACCCGAAGCCGGGCCGGTTATGCCGATCTTTTTCAGTCCGATACCTCGGCCCGGCGCCCTTGACCGCGGCGCCCCGGGGCACTGCCATGGAGGGCATGGCTGATCGCTACATCGAAGTCTCGCTGGTCAAACGCGGAATCACCTGCCGGGCCCAACTGCTGGACGACCGGGCCCCGATCACCTGCGCGGCGGTCTGGGACGCGCTCCCCCTGGGCGGCGACGTGTATCACGCCAAATACGCCCGTAACGAGATCTATGCCCTCTTTCCGCCTTTCGCGGCATCCGAACCGCCACTAGAGAACCCGACCGTGACGCCCATTCCGGGCGACCTGTGCTATTTCGCCTTCGCGGGCGCCGAGTTGGGCACCAAGGCGTACGGCTACGACCGCGAGGTCCGGCCGGGCACCACCCTCGTCGACCTCGCCCTGTTCTACGAGCGCAACAACCTGCTCCTCAACGGAGACGTCGGCTGGGTGCCCGGCACCGTCTGGGGCCGCGTCACCGAGGGCCTCGACGCGATGGCCGAGGCCTGCAACGACCTGTGGCGCACGGGAGCGGCGGGCGAGACCCTCAGCTTCCGGCGGGCGTAGGCGAAGCCGGACGCGAGGCGGGCAGGCCCGTCTCGTACAGCGCGTGCGCGGCCCGCAGGACCAGGTCGTCCCGGTGGCGGGCCGCCACCAGTTGCAGACCGATCGGCAGCCCGTCCCCGTCGGTGCCCACCGGCACGGTCGCCGCGGGCTGCTGGGTCAGGTTGAACGGGTAGGTGAACGGCGTCCACCCCGTCCACCGCCGGTGCCCCGAGCCCTTGGGCACCTCGGCGCCCGCCTCGAACGCCGTGATCGGCAGCGTCGGCGTGACCAGCACGTCGTACGCCTCGTGGAAGCGGCCCATCCGCCGGCCCAGCTCCATGCGGACGTCCACCGCGGCCAGGTAGTCCAGCGCCGAGTACCGCGCCCCCGCGCCGACGACGTCCCGCAGCCCCGGGTCGAGCAGCTCCCGCTGCCCCGCCCTCAGGTGCTGCACCACCCGGGCGGCCCCGCTGAACCACAGGGTGTGGAAGGCGTCCACCGGGTCCGTGAAGTCCGGGTCGGTCTCCGTCACGTACGCACCCAGCTCCGCCAGCCGCTCCACGCCGCGCCGCACCGCCCGTGCCACCGCGGGGCGCACCGCCACCTGCCCGCCGAGCGAGGGCGAGTACGCCACCCGCAGGCCCCGCACCCCTCCGGCGAGCGCGTCCGTGTACGACCCGGGCGCCGGGCCCAGCGCCGACCAGTCCCGGGCGTCGGGCGTGCCGATCACGTCCAGCATCAGCGCCGCGTCCGCCGCGTCCCGGGTCATCGGGCCGACGTGCGCGAGGGTGCCGAACGCGCTCGCCGGGTAGAGCGGCACCCTGCCGTACGTGGGTTTCAGGCCGAAGATCCCGCAGAAGGACGCCGGGATGCGCACGCTGCCCCCGCCGTCCGTACCGAGCGCCAGCGGACCCGCCCCGCGCGCGACGGCCGCCCCCGCGCCCCCGCTGGAGCCGCCCGCCGTGCGGCTAGGGTCGTGCGGGTTGCGGGTCACGCCGGACAGGGGTGAGTCCGTGACGCCCTTCCAGCCGTACTCGGGCGTCGTCGTCTTGCCGACGAACACGGCGCCGTGCTCGCGCAGCCGGGCGACGGAGGGCGCGTCCTCGTCCCACGGACCGTCCGGTGACACCGCCCGGGAGCCGCGCAGGGTCGGGTGGCCCCGCGTCAGCAGGATGTCCTTCACGGTGACCGGCACCCCGTCCAGCCGCCCGCCCGGCTCCCCGCGCCGCCACCGCTCCTCGGACCGCCGGGCCTGCTCCAGCGCCTCCTCGCCGGTCAGCCGGACGAACGCGTTCAGCTCCGGCTGGATCCGTTCGGCCCGCTCCAGGGCCGACCGGGTGACATCGACAGGGCTGAAAGCACCCTTGCGATAGCCGTTGACGAGCTGTACTGCGGTCAGCTCCGTGAGGTCGGTCATGCACCCTCCGTTTCCAGGGACGTCAGTGTCCGGGCACGTATCCGCGCTTCTTGTCGACCACGTTCGCCAGTGGCTCGCCGGCCGCCCAGCTCTCGAACAACTCGACGAACTGCGCCCCGAGTTCGTCCCGCCAGCCGATGGTGTCCCCGCTCATGTGCGGCGAGATGACCAGGTCCGGTACCTCCCACAGCGGGCTGTCGGCGGCGAGGGGCTCGTGGCTCAGCACGTCCAGGGCGGCCCCCGCGATCCAGCGGCTGGTCAGCGCCTCGGCGAGATCGTCCTCGACGACCAGCTGCCCCCGCCCCACGTTGACGAACCGCGCGGAGGGCTGCATCACGCCGAACCGCCGGGCGTCGAACATGCCGCGCGTGTCGTCGGTCAGCGGCGCCGCCGCGATCACCCAGTCGGCGCGGGCCAGCAGCCGGTCCAGCTCGCCGGGTCCGTGGACACCGGGGCGGGCGGTGCGGCCGACCAGCGCGACCGTGATCCCCAGCGCCTTCAGCGTCTGTGCGATCGCCCGCCCGATCGGCCCGGAACCGACCACGCAGGCGCGGGTTCCGGCCACCCGGAGGGACTCGCGGTGCCGCCAGGTCCGCTCGCCCTGCAACCGCAGCGTGGTGGGCAGGTCCTTGGCCATCGCCAGGACGAGCGCGGCGACGTACTCGGCGATCGGCTGGTCGAAGACACCCCGCGCGTTGGTCACCACCGTGTCCGACTCGGCCAGCTCCGGGCACATCAGGTGGTCCACGCCGGCGCTCGCGGTGTGCACCCAGCGCGGGCGCGGGCCGTCCCCCGGCCACGCCTTCCGTACGGCGTGCGAGGTGAAGTCCCACACGAGCAGCACGTCGGCGTGCGGCAGCCGCTCGGCGAGCGTCGACTCGTCGGCGTGCTCGATCCGCGCCCGGCCGGTCAGCCGACCCAGCCGGGGCGGCGGCTCGGCGTCGAGCACGAGGACGGTGGGCGCGGACGAGCGCGTGGCCGGGTGCGGGTGCGGGTGCGAGGGAGTGGTCATCGGCGGGTCTGTCTCCGGGGGTCGCACGGGAGGTCGCACGGGTGCGTCGCACGGGGTTCGCGAGAGCGCGTCGCACGGGTGCTCGGAACGGGTTGACGGGGGACGGAACCGGCTGTTGACCTGGGAATGACGCGGGCGGATTGACCACGCTCGCACCAGAACCTACCTTCGTCAACACGGCCGTGCGTACGGTGCGTTGTCGTCCCCTCTCACAGTGTGAGGTCGGTGCGTGCCATGGACATCTCCTTTCTGGGCGGACCAGCTCCGCAGCGCGGGGTCGGCGTGGTCGCCCCGTTCGACTTCGCACTCGATCGCGAGCTGTGGCGATGGGTGCCCGACGAGGTCTCGCTCCACATGACCCGAACCCCTTTTGTGCCCGTCGAGGTCAGTCTGGACCTCGCGCGCATGGTCAGCGAACACGAGACGCTCGGCGAGGCGGTGCGCACCCTCAACGCCATCGCCCCCGAGGTCGTCGCCTACGCCTGCACCTCGGGCAGCTTCGTCGGCGGCGTCGCCGGTGAACGCGCGATGTGCGAGGCGATGACCTGGGCGGGCGCGGTCCCGTCCGTGACCACCTCCGGCGCCCTCCTGGACGCGCTGGCCGAGCTGGGCGTACGCCGGGTCGCGCTGGTGACGCCCTACACCGTCTCCGTGACCCGGGCGCTGGAGGCGTACGTCGCCGAGGCCGGCGTCGCCGTCACCGGCTGCGCCTTCATGGGCCTGACCCGGCACATCTGGAAGGTCCCGTACCGCGACGTGGCCGACATGGCGCGCCAGGCGGTGCCCCGCGAGGGGGCGGCCGACGCCCTGTTCATCTCCTGCACCAACCTCCCCACGTACGACGTCATCCCGCAGCTGGAGGCCGAGCTGCGGATCCCGGTGATCTCGGCCAACCAAGTGACGATGTGGGCGGCGCTGCGCCGACTGGGTACCCCTGCGGTGGGGCCGTACCAGGCGCTGACCGACCCGTCGGCGCGCACCGGTCCCGTGGTGCCGGGGCCGGCCGGTCCCGCCGTGGCGGGTCCGGTCGGACCCGTGGTGGCGGACATGCCGGGCGTCTCGGACGGCCCGGACACGGATCAGCAGCAGGAAGGGTGGACATGACAGCACTGGGATTCCTGTACCCGGGCCACTCCGGCGAGGACGACTATCCACGCATCGAGCAGCTCCTGGGCAGCGACATCCGGGTGGACCTGGTGCACACGGACATCGGTGAGGACGCGCACCGGGTGGACGCGCTGCTGGAGATGGGCTCACCGCGGCGGCTGGCGGCCGGCGTGGAGGAGCTGCGGCTGTCCGGCGCCGACGCGGTGGTGTGGGCCTGCACCAGCGGCAGCTTCGTGCACGGCTGGGAGGGCGCCCGGGAGCAGGTGCGCACGCTGGCCCAGTCGGCGGGTCTCCCGGCCTCCTCGACCTCCTTCGCCTTCGTGCACGCGGCGAAGGAGCTGGGGGCGGGGCGGGTCGCGATCGGCGCGACCTACCCGGACGACGTGGCGCGGCTCTTCGCGGACTTCCTCGGCGCCGCCGGCATCGGGGTGACCGACGTCGTCAGCTCCGGGATCATCACGGCGGCGGAGGTCGGTACCTGGGGCGAGCCGGAGGTGCTGGCCCTGGCCCGCTCCGCCGACCGCCCGGACGCCGAGGCGGTCCTCCTGCCGGACACGGCCCTGCACACGGTGGCGCTCATCCCGGCCCTGGAGAAGGAGCTGGGCAAGCCGGTCCTCACGGCCAACCAGGTCACCGTCTGGGAGGGCCTGCGCCTGGCGGACCGCCGGGTCAACGCCCCGGAACTGGGCGCGCTGTTCACGCGGGAGCCGGTGGTGCAGGCCTGAGCGGCGAACGTGCGGGGGCCGGGCCGCGGCGCCACCCGAAACGGTCCGGCCCCCGACGCGGTGTCGCGTGGTGCGGTCAGGGTGTGCGCTGCTGCCCCCAGGTGTGGGGACCGACGATGCCGTCGTCCGCGAAGTGGCCGTCGATCCCGCGGTACGTGTCTGCAACGCGCGGCGGACACGGAAGAACCCCGGTCCCGCCGAGGCGGTGCCGGGGTTCTCGTCGAGCGCTGGGCAGGCCTTGCACCTGCATTTCCCCACGGGAAGTGGGGCGTCTTTCCTTGGACCACCAACGCACTGCCGGTTCTTGGGGGTTGACCCCCTTGATCAGGCAGCTTGAGCGTACCGCAGCTCTGTTCGGGGCGCACATCGGCGGCGGTACCGTTCATGTGGATGTTCAGTATGCGGCTACCTGAACTCAACTGAACCCTTGTCAGGTGTTGGGGTGCGCCCTATTCTCACGCTCAGAAAGCGCTTTCCCATGTGTCGTATTGACATGATCGCGACAAGCGTGCCGGTTCTGGCATGTGAAACCGAAGGGAAGACGAGGATGAGACGACCAGTCGCGCTGCGACTCCACGCCGCGCTGGCCACGTTGGCCGTCGCGGCGGCGACCGGTGTGGTGCTGACCATGCCCGAGGCCGCGGCGGCGGCCCGCGGTGCCACCGGGTACGCGACCCAGAACGGAGGCACGACCGGCGGCGCGGGCGGCCAGACGGTCCGGGCGACCACCGGGACCCAGATCCACGAGGCCCTGTGCGGCCGTGCCAGCAGCAGCACCCCGATCACCATCCAGGTCGAGGGCACCATCAACCACGGCAACACCACCAAGGTGTCCGGCGACAGCTGCAGCACCGCGGCCGACAAGATCGAGCTCAAGCAGATCAGCAACGTCACCATCGTCGGTGTCGGCAGCGGCGCCGTCTTCGACCAGCTGGGCATCCACATCCGGGAGTCCAGCAACATCATCATCCAGAACGTGACGGTCCGGAACGTCAAGAAGTCCGGCTCGCCCACCTCCAACGGCGGCGACGCCATCGGCATGGAGAGCGACGTCCGCAACGTCTGGGTCGACCACACCACCCTGGAGGCCTCGGGCGGGGAGTCGGAGGGCTACGACGGCCTCTTCGACATGAAGGACAACACCCAGTACGTCACCCTGTCCTACAGCACCCTGCGCAACTCCGGCCGCGGCGGACTGATCGGCTCCAGCGAGTCCGACCGCTCCAACGGCTACGTCACCTTCCACCACAACCTGTACGAGAACATCGACTCCCGCGCCCCCCTCCTGCGCGGCGGGATCGCCCACATGTACAACAACCACTACAAGAGCCTGAACGAGTCCGGCATCAACTCCCGGGCCGGCGCCAAGGCCAAGGTGGACAACAACTACTTCGAGGACTCCAAGGACGTCCTCGGCACCTTCTACACCGACCAGGCCGGCTCCTGGCAGGTCAGCGGCAACATCTACGACAACGTGACCTGGTCCGAGCGGGAGGGGGACAACAACCCGGCCGGCCCCGACCCGCAGTCCAACACCACGGTCTCCATCCCGTACTCCTACACCCTCGACGACGCCTCCTGCGTGCCCGGCGTGGTGAGCGGCACGGCGGGCGCGAACAAGGGCCTGAAGGTCTCCGACGGCGACTGCACGCCGCAGACGCCCGACCCGACGCCGGACCCGACGGACCCGACGCCGGACCCGACGGACCCGACGCCGGACCCCACCGATCCGCCCAGCGGGACCAACCTCAGCATCGGCGCGGGCTCCGACGGTTCCAGCAAGGCCGACGGCACCAGCTACGGCGACGTCCGCGACGGTGACCTGAGCACCTACTGGTCGCCGACCGGCACCACCGGCTCCGTCTCGGTCAAGTGGGGCACCGCCACCACCGTCTCGAAGATCAACATCCGGGAGGCGGCCGGCTCCGAGGGAACCATCGGCTCCTACCGGGTCGTGAACCACCACACCGGCGCCGTCCTGGCCTCCGGCAGCGGAGCGGGCGTCATCACCTTCCCGGCGGTCACCCTGGAGAAGATCACCTTCCAGATCACCGGCGCCTCGGGCACCCCGAAGGTCGCCGAGTTCGAGACCTACGCCGGTTAGCGGCGGCGTCCTCGTCCCCTCCGCGTCCGGTCCGGCAGCCGCCGGGCCGGACGCCCACTTGCGCGGGCGCGGGACAATGGACGGTGGCCCACTCCACCGGGGTGCCCCCGTCCACGCGGGGAGGGCCGTCGCACCGTACGAGGAGGAGAAGACATGGCGGAGCCAGCGCCGCGTCGGAACGAACCGCGGCTACGCCCCGCGCCCCTGCTCTTCGAGCCGGCGGAGGCCTCCGCCGACCCGGAGCACTTCTTCGACCTCGAGTCGATCGACGACCCCCGGGCGCTCCTCGACCGGGCGACCGAACTGACCCAGGCGTTCCGCGCGGCGGCCGACCGGGCGATGGAGTTCCAGGCGGTCGCGGCGGCCCAGCTGGCCGACCCGCGCCGCTTCGACCGGCTGACGGCCGCGGACATCGCCGAGCGGGCCGAGTGGACCGAGGACTACGCCAAGAAGATGGTGGAGTTCGGGCGGGACCTGATGCGCGGCGGCGCCCACTCCGACTAGCGCGGACCGGCGCGGACCGGCGCGCACTGCGCGGACCGGCACCGACTAGCACAGCCGCATATGCCGCGCGGGTGGGCAAGATACTCCTCGCCCCGCCTTCCTGTCCCGGTTTCCCGCAACCCGCCGGAGCCGGGTCCTCACGCCGGGTAGATGTATGCGTCATGAGCAGCAGCACGCGCAACGTCACCCTCAACGCAGTGCCCCACGCCTCGGACGTCACCGCTGACGGCGCCGCCTGGCTGGCCTCGGCGGGTGCGTACCCGCGCAGCACGCTCGCGCTCTGGGAGGAGCGGCCCGCGGCCCCGGTCGTCCTGCCCTGCGGCTCCGCCTTCGACGTGGTGAGCGTTCCCGCGGTCTTCGGCCGCCGGATGCTGGACCGCCTGTGGGAGGAGGGGCCGGGCTCGGGCCCCGTGGCGGAGTTCCGGGGGCGGACGCTCCTGTTCGCCGCGCCCGGCACGGCCCAGCGGCTGCCGTCGCTGCTGGAGTGGGAGGAGTGGAGCGCGCGGGGCCGGGAGGGCGGCCGTACGGGCACGGTGCCGCCGCTGCTGTGCCACGGCGCCGGGGACGCGGTGACGGTACCGGCCCCGGCCGGCGGGCCCGCCCGCACCGGCTCCCGCTGGCTGGTGGCACCGGACACGCGTATGCCCTGGCTGCCGGGTCCGGAGGTGCTGCTGTGGGCGGCGGTACGGGCCGCTCGCGCCGCCGTACGTATTTCGATTTTTCCCTCCGCCGACCAGGATGCTAATGTCTACGACGTCAGCAGGCGCCGCTAGCTCAGTTGGTTAGAGCAGCTGACTCTTAATCAGCGGGTCCGGGGTTCGAGTCCCTGGCGGCGCACAGACGACGAGAAGGCCCTCCGCTCAGGCGGAGGGCCTTCTCGCACGCTCAGGGGCCTTTCCGGTCACCCCGGCGTGACCTGTACCGTCCAGGCCCCCGACACCGTCCGCCCCTGCACCTGGACCCGTACGCCCTCGCCCGGCACCGTGAAGCTCTCGCCGAGGGCGACCGGGGCGTCGGCGAGAGGCGGGTACACGGAGTCCTCCCAGCACGCCTCGGTGTCCGGGTGGGCGTCGACGACCTCGATCGGCCCGTCCCCGGACCGGGTCCCGCTGTGCACCCGGTACACCAGCACCCCCGCCCGGCAGGCGGCGGCGTCGTTGCCGACCGGGCCCCGGGCCTCGAAGGCGAGCACGGTGTCCGTCCCCGTCCGCACCACCGCCAGCTTCGTACCGCGGCCGAGGCCGAAGGCGGGCGCTCCCGCGGCGCCGGTCACCACCACCCCCGGCCCCGCCCCCAGCGGCTCCAGCGTCAGCCGGACCGGCTCACCGCCCCGCACGCACGCCACCTGCCGGGGCTCCAGCCAGCCCAGCTTCCACTTGTGCCAGCCGAAGAGGTCCGGGGCCAGTCCGAACTGGCTGCCCATGAGGTCCCAGTCGCCGACGTGGGTGTCCCAGTCGCCCTCGTCGTCGGCGGGCCGGTGGTACAGGTCGGGCAGGTCGAAGACGTGCCCCGTCTCGTGGGCCAGGACCAGCCGGTCCGGCGGATGGTTCTCGAAGACGGTGACGACCCGCCGGATGTCGGTGCCGTCGGCCCGCAGGGGGGTGTCGAAGTTGACGACCTTCGTGGCGTCGGAGTCCACGCCGGGCGCGTCCGGGTCGGCGACGAAGTACACGATGTCGTAGCGGGAGAAGTCGACGTGACGGTCGGCGGCGTCGATGGCGTCGCGCAGGTAGGCGGCCCGGTGCCGGGGGCTCCAGTCGCGCCGTATGTCGTACGCCGTCGAAGGGCGCGGCATGCGGATCCAGCCGGGCAGCGGGTGCGGGCGCAGCGTGAACCTGCCGTAGGAGGCGCGCTGGAAGAAGCGGCTGGTGGCCGGGAAGTGGTCGGCGGCGAGCTCGGCCGGCGCGGTCAGCGGCTGGGAGTCGGGAAAGGACAGGAAGACCATCACCGCGTCCAGAGCCCGTACGGGCTTCGGGTAGGCGGCGTTCCAGGTGCTCAGGCCCTCGGAGTGGTGCACCTCGGTGCGCTGGAGGGCGCAGGGCTCCGGGGAGAAGGGCTCGGCGGCCGACGGCGCGGTGATCAGGGAGGTCGCGGCGAGCGCGGACATCGTGGTGCACACCGCCGCCGTACTGCGCAGCCTGGAGCGGGGCGCTCCCGCCGCGCCGCGGCCCGCACCGAGCCCCTTGAGGGCCTCCCTCGGAAGTCGCCTCAGGGGGAGCTGGCGCGGCACATGGACCTCCGGGTGCGGTTGACGGGACACCGCACCCAGCTTGTGGGCGATTGTCGTACTACGCCCTGTTCGCCTGGCCCGGACGGGTGAGCCGTCCGGAATTCCGATGGACGTCACCGGGCCGGCAACCGTGAGTCACTCACGCAACGTCACAACTGGTCGGGGGCGTGAAGAACTCGTCCAGGTGCGAGCAGAAACGATCTGGCACGGGGGTCGGCCGGTCGGGAACGCGGGGCGGCGGCTGGAAGGGGTCCGTGCCAGCCTCTATGATCGGCACACTTTCCTGCACGAACAGAGCACGAACAGAGATCGAGGCACTGCGGGAGCGAGCGGTGAACGGAACCTCCGAAGGGCCGGCGCCCGCGGCAGACTTCGACCGGCCGACCGTCACAGAGGGTGATGTCGGCCTGGCTCCTCGTGCGCCGTGCGCGGGGTCCCCGGCCTACCGGTCGGCCTTCACGGCCGCGCCCCTCGCCATGGCCGTCGTCGACGCCGACGGCCTGGTGGCCGGTGCCAATGACACGCTGGGCACCCTCCTCGGCACCGGCCCCGACGCGCTGACCGGCCGTGCGGCGGCCGACCTCGTCGACCTCGCCTCCGACGCCGGCACCTGGCAGGCGTACCGCGAGGTGCTGTCCGGCCGCCGGACCCGACTGCGCTGCACCCGGCGCCTGAAGGGGGCCGACGGGCGCTCCCTGTGGGTGCAGGTGACGGTCGAGCCGCTGGCCGGGACCGAGGGGGAGGGCGCGCCGGGGTTGCTGCTGTCGGTCGCCGACATCAGCGCCCGGCGCGAGCTCCAGGCCCGGCTGCGCCACCTCCAGATGCACGACCCGGTGACCCGGCTGCCCAACCGCGCCCTGTTCTTCGAGCGGCTGACGGCGGCCCTGGAGGCGGAGTCGTACGAGCACGGCGGCACCGGCCGGATCGGCGTCTGCTACTTGGACCTGGACGGCTTCAAGGCCGTCAACGACACCCTCGGCCACCGCGTCGGCGACCGGCTGCTGGCCGCCGTCGCCGAACGTCTCACGCGCTGCGCCGAGGAGGCCGCGCACGCCCGGTCCGGCGCGCCGCTGGTCGCCCGCCTCGGCGGCGACGAGTTCGCCCTCCTGGTGGAGGACTCCACCGGCACCGACCAGCTCGCCGACCTGGCCGAATCCGTGCTGGCGGCCCTCCAGGCGCCCTTCGAGGTGGCCGACCGCCGCCTCTCGGTCACCGCCTCCGTCGGCGTCGTGGAACGCCACACCGCCGGGACCACGCCCACCGCCCTGATGCAGGCCGCCGACACGACCCTGTACTGGGCCAAGGCCGACGGCAGGGCCCGCTGGACCCTGTTCGACCCCGAACGCAACGCCAGCCGCATGACCCGCCAGGCGCTGGCCGCCACCCTCCGCCCCGCCATCGACCGGGGCGAGTTCGCGCTGGAGTACCAGCCGCTGGTGGGCATGGAGGACGGCCGGGTGCGCGGCGTCGAGGCGCTCATCCGCTGGAATCATCCTCAGTTCGGCGTACTGGCGCCGAATCGGTTCATCGCACTGGCGGAGGAGGACGGTTCGATCGTTCCCCTCGGCCGCTGGATCCTGCGCACCGCCTGCCGGCAGGCCCGCCGCTGGCAGCTGGCCCACCCGGACGACCCGCCGATCTTCGTCAGCGTCAACGTGGCGGTCCGCCAGGTCTGGGACTCCGACCTGGTGGCGGACGTGGCGGCGACCCTGGAGGAGACGGGCCTGGCCCCGCACCTGCTCCAGCTGGAGCTGACCGAGTCGGCGGTCATGGGCTCGGCGGGCCGCCCCCTCCAGGCGCTCAAGGCACTCAGCGACATGGGCGTCCACATCGCCATCGACGACTTCGGCACCGGCTACTCGAACCTGGCCTACCTCAGCCGGCTGCCGGTCTCGGTGCTGAAGCTGGACGGGGCGTTCGTACGGGGCTTCCAGTACGACGCGGGCCGCGACGGCGGGGTCCCGGACGCCGGAGCGGCCGCCTCCGAGGCCGACGCGGCGACCGCGAGCCCCGCCGACGAGGTCATCGTCGAGGCGATGGTCCAGCTCGCCCACCGACTCGGCCTCACCGTCACCGCCGAGTGCGTGGAGACCTCCGACCAGGCGACCCGGCTGCGCCGCATCGGCTGCGACACCGGTCAGGGCTGGCTGTACTCCCGGCCGGTGGCGCCGGACCGCATCTCCGCCCTGCTGGGCTCCGCCGGGCCCGGCGCGGCCGGGGTTCAGGCGGGCGTCGGCAAGCCGTAGGCGTCGGCGATCAGCTCGTAGGAGCGCAGGCGCACGTCGCCGCCGTGGGCGTTGGCGGTGAGCATCAGCTCGTCGGCACCGGTGCGCTTCTGGAGGTCGTCGAGGCCGGACCGCACCTCGTCGGCGGTGCCGTGGATGACGTTGGAGTTCCAGGACTGGACGAACTCCTGCTCCATCGGGCTGAAGTCGTACGCCTCCGCCTCCTCGGGCGTCGGCACGAGTCCCGGGCGCCCGGTGCGCAGCCGGACCATGTTCAGCGCGGCGGCCAGCACCTGGCGGCGGGCCTCCTTCTCGTCGTCGGTGGCGAGCGCGGAGACGCCGATCAGGGCGTAGGGCGCGTCCAGGACGGCGGAGGGCCGGAACGACTCCCGGTACAGGTCCAGCGCGGGGACCGTGTTCTGCGCGGAGAAGTGGTGCGCGAAGGCGAAGGGCAGACCGAGGGTGCCGGCCAGCCGGGCGCTGAACCCGGAGGAACCGAGCAGCCACACCGGCGGCCGGTGGGCCGACTGCACGCCGCCGGGAGAGGTGGCCTGCACGGGGCCGGGGACGGCGTGGATACGGCGGTAGGGGTGCCCGTCGGGGAAGTCGTCGTCCAGGAACCGGATCAGCTCGGCGAGCTGCTGCGGGAAGTCGTCGGCGCCCTCGTTCAGGCGGTCGGTGCGGCGCAGGGCGGCGGCGGTGGCGCCGTCGGTCCCGGGGGCGCGGCCGAGGCCGAGGTCGACGCGGCCGGGGGCCATGGCTTCGAGCGTGCCGAACTGCTCCGCGATGACGAGCGGGGCGTGGTTCGGCAGCATGACGCCGCCCGAGCCGAGCCGGATGCGGTCGGTGTGGGCGGCCAGGTGGGCCAGGATCACAGCCGGGGAGGAGGAGGCGACGCCGGGCATCGAGTGGTGCTCGGCGACCCAGTACCGGTGGAAGCCGCGGTTCTCTGCGAGGCGCGCGATGTCCACGCTGGTCCGCAGGGCGTCGGTCGCGGTGCGGCCGGCGCCGACGGTCACCAGGTCCAGTACGGAGAGGGGGACGGGGGCGGTGCCGTGGGCGGTGCCCCGGATCTCCTCTGCGGTGCCTGTGCCTGTGCCTGCGGCGGCGTCTGGAGCCATGGTGGGGTGCCTCCCGGGTGTCACGTTCGGTGTCGTTCGCTGCGCGACGTAACAGGAGGCGGTCTCCGGTTATTCCCCGGCGGGGGCCTCGAGGGCGGTGACGAAGACGGTGAAGGGGGTGGGGAAGGCGTGAATGCCGGGTGCCGGGGGCGCGGTGGGGCCCGCGTCCCCGGCCCGTGCGCCTAGTCGACCGGTGCCACCCGGATCATGTTGCCGTCCGGGTCCGCGACGACGAAGGTGCGGCCGAAGACCTCGTCGTGCGGCGCTTCGACGACGGTGGCGCCCTTGGCGGTCCACGCGGTGTGGAGGTCGTCGATGGCGGAGGCGGGGCCCGGGAGCATCAGGCCGGTCTCCGAGGTGCGCGGCGTCCGGGGGCGGAGCTGGTCGGTCTGGCCGCTCCAGAGGGCGAACACCACTCCGGGTGCGACCTCGAACGGGATGTAGCGCGGGGTGACCATGATCGGTTCCATGTCGAACAGGTCCGAGTAGAAGGCGGTCGAGCGCTCGGCGTCGGTGACGTAGACGAGGAAGAGGTTGGGCGCGGGCATGGGTGGCTGACTCCTTTCGGGCCGGACTGTTCCGGCCGTCGGTGTCAGCCTCGCGTGGGAACATGACAGGGTCTGTCCTGTTCAGATGAGGAAGGGCTTCGCGTGGGGCGACCGCAGCGTTTGATCGAGCTGCTGGCGGCGTTGCAGGCGCACCCCCGGACCACCGCCGAGGCGCTGGCCCGGGAGCTGGGGGTCTCGAAGCGGACGGTGTTGCGGGACGTGCGGGCGCTGGTCGACGCGGGCATTCCCGTCTTCACCGAGCGGGGGAAGTACGGCGGCATCAGCCTGCTGCCGGGTGATCAGGCCGACCTGTCGAAGCTGACGACCGGTGAGGCGGACCTGCTGCGGGCCGTCGGGCTCGATCCCGAGCGCGCCCGTCGTGTCGGCGGGGAGGCGGCCGCCCGGTCGGCGCTGCGCAAGCTGACGCCACGCCGGTCGCCACCACCGCCCGCCCGGGACGACCTGCCGCTGGCCCTGGCTGACGTGATCGCCGTCGACAACCGGCCCTGGTTCGGGGAGGCCGCACCGCTGCCCGACGTCGCGGCGCTGGTGCGGGACGTGCGTACGGGGAGGCGGCTGCGGATCGGCTACCGGCGCAGTGGGGCGGCGGCCGCCGAGGACTTCGTGGTCGACCCCTACGGGCTGGTGGAGCGGGCCGGGCGGTGGTACCTCGTGGGTGATCGTGACGGGTGTCCGCGTATGTTCGCCCTCACTCGCCTGGGGGGCTGGAAGGTGATGGACGCCGACCGGCGGCTCCGGCCCGGCGCCGACCTCGTGGGCACGGCGCGGGAGTTGGGCGAGGTGTTGGAGGGCAGGCAGGACGTTCTCGTCACGGCACGTGTCGACGCCGGGAGCATCGACCTGGCCCGCCGCATCCTGGGAGCCCGGCTCCGGACGGTGGGTGACCGGCAGGACGAGGACGGGCGGGTCGAGATCACCGTGGCTTACGGCCACCTGGACGGGGTGCGGCAACTGCTTCAGTTCAGCGACCACATCGAGGTCGTGGAACCGGAAGCGGCCCGACGACTCGTGCACCGGCTCGCGACCCGCATCGCCCACACCCACCACCCGCCGCCGTGAACACTGCGGCCGAATCTGTTCACCCACCGCTCATATGAGCCCCCCGAGGGCAGAACCCCCCACTCCGTCCTCGCCGTGCCGGAGGGCCCCCGCCCTCCCGGCTCCGCGGCGCCCCTACGGCGCGACGTCCTCCAGCGTCCGGCCGCTCGTCTCCTCCGCGCCGACCGCCGCCGACAGGGACCCCGCGAGGGCGACGGCCGCCAGGGTCACGAACACCGTGCCGATGGCGCCTCCCGCGTAGATGGCGCCCACGACGATCGGGCCGAGGATGACGCCCAGGCGGTTCATCGCGCCGCCCACGCTGGAGCCCAGCGCCCTGATCCGGGTGGGGAAGAGCTCCGGCGTGTAGAGGTAGAGGCAGATGTTGGAGCCGAAGAGGAAGACCGCGGCCAGAGACGTCCAGGCCAGGACGCCCGTCGCCGAGTCGCCGCCCGCCAGGCCGAGGAGGAGCAGGCAGAGCGCGGCCGCCGCCATGCACCAGATCACCGTGTTGCGGCGGCCGACCCGGTCGACGGTGAGGGCGACGATCAGGCAGCCGGCCAGTCCCGCGCAGCTCGTCACCGTCGAGTAGAGGAGCGCCGTGGACAGGTCGAGGTCGAAGTGGTCCTCGTAGATGGTCGGCAGCCAGGACGTGATGCCGTAGTTGGCGAAGTAGCCGGTGAACCACAGCAGGCCGATGACGAGGGTGCGTTTGCCGTACCTGCCGGTCAGGAGTTCGCGCAGGCCGCTCTTGTGCGGTGCGGGCGGGGCGGGGCGCGCCGGGGCGGGCTCGGGCAGCGGGGTGCCGGTGATCCGCTCGACCTTCTCCTCGATCGACGCCATCGTCTCCAGGGCCTCGTCGTGCCTGCCGTGGTCGGCGAGCCAGCGCGGTGACTCCGGCACCCAGCGGGCGAGGGCGAAGCAGAGCAGGCCGGGGATCGCCGCCAGGCCGAACACCCAGCGCCAGCCGAGCACCGGCACCAGCCACGCGGCGAGCAGGGCGCCCGCGGTCAGACCGGCCGGGAAGACCAGTTCGTACAGGAGGACGAAGCGGCCGCGCTGGTGGGCGCGGGTGATCTCGGCGATGAAGGTGGCCGCGATCGGCACCTCGCCCCCGATGGCCATGCCCTGGACGAAGCGGATCGCCATGAAGGGCTCGGGGGAGGTGCACAGGGTCAGGGCCAGGTTGCAGACGCCGGACAGCGCGATGCAGCCGGCGATGACCTTCACCCGGCCGATCCGGTCCGCGAGCCTGCCCGAGGCCAGCGCGCCGATCAGCATGCCGATCGAGCCGACCGTCATCAGGGCGGTGACCTGCGTCGTGCCGAGGTGCCACTCGTCGCGCAGTTCGGGGAGGGCGTACGCGATCAGGAGCTGGTCGAACGCCTCGAAGAAGGTGACGGCGCCGACGACGAGCCGGACCATCACCTGCCAGCGGCACAGCGGCAGGCGTTCGAAGCGGGCGCCGATGGCGGCCGCGAGCGCGGCCGAGTCGCCCTGTGGGCCCGGGGTGGCGCGGGCTGCGTCGATCGTCATGGGTGTGGTCTCCGGTTCGGGACGCACGGCACGGCGGAGCAACCGCGTGCCGGGCGGCGATGAGGGCTGGAGAGGTGCGGCGAGGACGAGACGGGGCGGGCCGTGCGGGCGGTGCCGACGGCCCACTTATGTAGGCGCTGAATGTCTCAGGTCTTAAGTTCTATCGGTAGTCGGTCGAGGTTAGGCAAGCCTTAGTCCTGACGTCGTAAAAAATTCGTCGCGCCCGGTCCCTTGCGGGCCAATTACTTAAGCCCTTAGATTTCTAGCGCCTAGACACAGCGGTTCGGGCAACCCCCGCGCCGTGTCCGCGAGTTCCCGCACCGTCCCTTCCCGGAGGCCCCCATGCCGCGCGTTCCAGCCGACGAGATCCTCATCGCGGGGCACTGGCGGCGCGGCGGCGGGCTGCCGATCCGCACGGTGGATCCCGCCGACGGCAGTGTCATCACCACCGTCCACGCCGCTTCCCCGGACGACGTGGAGGAGGCCGCGCACGCCGCCGCCGCGGCGGCCGCCGCACCCGAGTGGCGGGACCTGCCGCCGCACCGGCGGGCCCGTGTCCTGCACAGGATCGGCGACCTGGTCGAGGAGCACGCCGACGCGCTGTCCGCCCTCCAGACCGCCGACACCGGCAAGACCCTCGGCGAGACCCGCGCCCTCGCGCTCAGCGCCGCCGCCACCTTCCGGTACACGGCCGCCGCCCTGGAGACCGCCGAGGACGCGCTCACCCCCTCGCGCGGCCCCTACGTCACGATGAGCACGTACGAACCGATCGGCGTCGTCGGGGCGATCAACCCCTGGAACTCGCCGATCGCCTCCGACGCCCAGAAGGTCGCCCCCGCCCTGGCCGGCGGCAACGCGGTCCTGCTCAAGCCCGCCGAGTGGACCCCGCTGGTCTCCCTCGCCTTCGGACGCCTCGTCCACCAGGTCCTCACCGAGGAACGGCTGCCCACCGCATTGCTCGCCGTCCTGCCGGGCAAGGGCCGGATCGTGGGCGACGCGATCGTCCGGCATCCGCTCGTCGGCCGGATCGGCTTCACCGGCGGCACCGCCACCGGACGCGCCATCGCCCGCGCCGCCGCCGGCAAGCTGGTCCCCGCCTCGCTCGAACTCGGCGGCAAGTCACCGACGATCGTGCGCGAGGACGCCGACACGGAACAGGCCCTCGCGGGCGTGATGTACGGGATCTTCTCCTCCAGCGGCCAGTCCTGCGTCGCCGGCTCGCGGCTCTTCGTCCACGCCTCGCGCTACGACGCCTTCGTCGGCGAACTCGTCGAACGGGTCCGGAAGCTGCGCGTCGGACCGGGCACGTCCCCCGACACCCAGGTCGCCCCGCTCGTCCACCACGCCCACCGCGACACCGTCGCCGCGGCCGTCGACCTCGCCCGCGCGGAGGGCGGCCGGGTGCTGTGCGGCGGCTGTGCGCCGGAGGGGGAGCGGTACGCGAAGGGCGCCTACTACCTGCCGACCGTCATCGACTCCCTGCCCAACTCGGCCCGCGTCTGCCAGGAGGAGATCTTCGGCCCGGTCCTCGTCGCCCTCCCGTACGACGACGAGGACGAACTCGTGGCCCAGGCCAACGACTCCGTCTACGGCCTCGCCTGCGGCATCTGGACCCGCGACGCGCGGGCCGCCTGGCGGCTCGGGCGGCGGATCGAGGCCGGGACGGTGTGGATCAACACCTACAAGCAGTTCTCCATCTCCACCCCCTTCGGCGGGATGAAGGACTCCGGGCTCGGCACCGAGAAGGGCCGCGACCTGATCCGCGCCTACCAGCGGCAGAAGTCCCTGTACTGGGGCACCGACGCCACGCCCCTGCCCTGGGCCAACTGACCCACCTTCCCGGGAGATTCCGCCATGACCCACCCCCCGATCGGCCGGCTGCGCGCCCTGCGCTCGGTCGAGCTGCTCACCCCGAACTTCGCCGACGCCGTCGACTTCTACGAGGAGGTCTGGGGCCTCCAGGTCGTCGAGGCCGAGCACAGCGCGAGCTGGCTGCGCGGCACCGGCGAGGAGCACCACGCCCTGCACCTGACCCGCTCCGACCGGATCGGCCTCGGCCGCCTCGTCTTCGCCCTCGCCACCCCCGCCGAGATCGACGAGGCCGCCCGGCGCCTCCGGGCCCGCGGCATCGCGCTCGTCACCGAACCCGGCCCCCTCGACCAGGTCGGCGGCGGCTACGGCCTGCGCTTCCACGACCTCGACGGAAGGCTGGTCGAACTGTCCGCCGACACCTGGGCGGTCACCGAACGCAGCCGGGACGCGGCCCTGCCGGTCGGCGTCACCCACGCCGTCCTCAACACCCCCGACATCGACGCCTCCGTCGCCTTCTACCGGGACGTCCTCGGCATGCGCGTCTCCGACTGGTCCGAGCACCAGATGGCGTTCCTGCGCTGCGGCAGCGACCACCACTGCGTCGCCTTCAACCAGGCGCCGTGGGTCTCCCTCAACCACGTGGCCTACGAGATGACCTCGATCGACCATTTCATGCGCGGCCTCGGCCGGCTCCGGCACCACGGGATCAGCCCCGAGTGGGGACCCGGCCGGCACGGCCCCGGCAACAACACCTTCTCCTACTTCACCGATCCGACCGGCCTGGTGTGCGAGTACACGACCGAGGTCGCCCAGGTCGTCGAGGACACCTGGATCTGCAAGGTGTGGCGGCGCACGCCCGAGCTGTCCGACCTGTGGGGGACGGCCGGCCCGCCGTCGCAGCGGATCCGCGCCCACATGACGGGCACGCCCGACGGCAGCCCCGTCACCCCGCCCGTGGACGCCGTCACCGGCCCGGAAGGAGCAGCGGCATGAACAACGGCACCCGCAAGGTCGCCCTCATCGGCTGGGGCGCCATCGGCCGGACCGTCGGCGGCGCGCTCGCCGCGGCCGAGGTACCCGGCGCGGAGCTGACGGGCATCGTCGACAACCGCCCGCTCGGTGACGCCGTCCCCGCCCCGCAGCTCACCGTGGAACAGGCCCTCGCCACCTGCGACCTGATCGTCGAGGCCGCGGGCCAGGGCGTCGTACGGGAGTGGGGCGAGACGATCCTCGCCTCCGGCACCGACCTGCTCGTGGCGTCCACCGGAGCACTGACCGACGAGGACCTGTCCAAGCGGCTCCTCGCGGCCGGACCCGGCCGGGTGTACTTCACCGGCGGCGCGGTCGGCGGACTCGACCTGCTCCAGGCCGTACGCGCCATGGGACCGCTCGGCGAGGTCACGCTCACCACCACCAAGCTGCCGTCCACCCTCGAACAGCCCTGGATGGACGAGGAGACCCTCGCCCGGCTGCGGTCCACGACCACACCCGTCGAGATCATGTCCGGCACCGCACGCGACGTACCGGTCAGGTTCCCCAAGTCCACGAACGTCGCCGCCTCGGTGGCGCTCGCGGTCGGCGACCTCGACGCCGTACGGGTCCGCGTCGTCGCCGACCCGGCGGCCGCGCACACCTCCCACGTGATCGAGGCGAGCGGCCCGCAGGGCTCGTACCGCTTCGAGGCACGGCACGTCCCCGATGCCGCGAACCCGGCCACCAGCAGGGTCGTCCCGTACGCCGTGCTGCGTTCGCTCGCGGCCCTGACCGGACGCCGGGGGCAGATCCTGTGACCGCCTACGACCCCGCCGGGCTGCACCTGGAGGAGAACGGCGACGACGGGCCGCTGGTGCTCTGCCTGCACGGCATCGGCTCCTCGTCCGCCGCCTTCGCCCCACAGACCGAGGCGCTCGCGGTCCGCCACCGGGTGGTCGCCTGGGACGCCCCCGGCTACGCCGAGTCGGCCGACCCGGACCGCGACCTCACCCTCGACGACTACGCCGACACCGCCGCCGAGGTCATCCGCGCCCGCGGCACCGACGCCCACGTCGTCGGCGTCTCCTGGGGCGGCGTGATCGCGCTCCGGCTCGCCACCCGCCACCCGGACCTCGTCGCCTCCCTCACCGTCGCCGACTCCACCCCCGGTTCCGGCACCAGCCCCGAGAAGGCCGCCGCGATGCGCGCCCGCGTCCCGGAGCTGGAGAGTCTCGGCCCGCGCGCCTTCGCGGAGAAACGCGGCCCCCGGCTGCTGTCCGAGGCCGCGCCGCCCGAGCTGGTGCGGCGGGTCGTCGACACCATGGCCGACTCGGTCCGGCCCCCCGGCTACCGGTCGGCGGCCGAGTCGATGGCCCGCACCGACCTGCGCGGCGAACTCGGCCGGGTGACCGCGCCCGCCCTCGTCCTGTGCGGTGACAAGGACCGGATCACCGGCCCCGACGCCTCACAGGCCCTGGCCGGCGGACTCCACAAGACCGCCTACGTGATCGTCAAGGACGCCGGTCACCTGGCCAACCAGGAGCAGCCCGAGCACTTCAACGCCTGGCTGCTCTCCCACCTGCACATCGTCACCGACACCCGCACCACCACGAAGGGCTGACCACCATGCCGCTGACCACCACCGACTACGACAACGGCGGGGACCTCGCCAAGTACACCGACTCCCTGATCGCCTCCAAGGACTCCCGGGAGCCGGACTGGGGCACCCTCTCCTTCCAGGAGAAGGCGGGCCCGCAGTACAAGCGGGCGCAGATCCGCTACGTCGGTTCCGGCGCCACCGGCAACCACGAGAACGACGGCCGCATCCTCCCCTCCGGCGGCTTCACCTTCTCCAACATGCTGCTGCCGCCCGGCGCCGAGGGTCCCGCCCACACCCACCACGACGTCGAGGAGGCCTTCTTCGTCCTGGAGGGCCAGGTCCGCGTCGGCATCCACCGCGGCCCCGACGAGACCGAGTACCGCACCCTCGGCTACCGCGACATGATCGTGGTCCCGGCCGGCGTGACCCGCTCGCTGAAGAACGAGGGCGACACCGACGCGCTGTTCTGCGTGATCATCGGCACCCAGAAGCCGCAGGTGCCGACCTACCCCGAGTACTCCCCGCTGTACGGCGTCACCCGTGACTGACCCGGCGACCGGGCGCCGCACGGTCGTCGTGACCGGCGCGGGCCGTGGCCTGGGGGAGGCCATGGCCCGCCGGGCGGCGGCCGACGGGTACCGGGTCGTGGTCGCCGAGCTGAACGAGGAGTGGGGCTCCCGTACGGCGGCGGCGATCCGCGAGGCGGGCGGCGCGGCCGAGTCCGTCGCGCTGGACGTCGCCGACCCGGCCTCCGTCGAGGCGCTGGCCGCCCGCCTCGCACCCGGCGGCCCGGTGTACGGGCTGGTCAACAACGCGGCCCTCGCCAACGGCGTGGGCGGCCGGGAGTTCCAGGACATCGACGTGGAGACCTGGGACCGGCTGATGACCGTCAACGCGCGCGGCCCCTGGCTCGTCGCCAAGCACCTGCTGCCCCTGATGTCCGGCCCCGGACGGATCGTCAACATCGCCTCCGACGCGGCGCTCTACGGCTCCCCGCGCCTCGCCCACTACATCGCCTCCAAGGGCGCCGTCATCGCCCTGACCCGGGCGATGGCCCGCGAGCTGGGGGAGCGCGGCATCACCGTCAACGCGGTGGCGCCGGGTCTCACCGAGGTCGAGGCGACCGAGACCGTACCGGCCGAGCGGCACGCCCTGTACGCGGCGAACCGCGCCATCGCCCGGCCCCAGCGGCCGGACGACCTGGTGGGGCTCGTCTCCCACCTCCTGGGCGAGGAGTCCCGCTACCTGACCGGCCAGGTGATCGCCGTCAACGGCGGCTTCACCATGCACTGAACCCCCCTCTCCTCCGTCCCCACCGTCAAGGAGCACCCATGGATCTCGGCCTCGCCGACCGCACCGTCCTGGTCACCGGCGGCAGCTCCGGCGTCGGCCTGGCCACGGTCCGCGCCCTGCTCGCGGAAGGCGCCCGCGTCGCGACCTGCGGGCGGGACGCCGACCGGCTCGCCAAGGCGGCCGCCGGCCTCGGCGCCGGTACGGACCGCCTCTACACCGGCGTCTGCGACGTCCGGGACGCCGACGCCGTGCGGGACTTCACCGAGCGCGCCGCCGACCGCCTCGGCGGACGCCTCGACGGCCTCGTCAACAACGCGGGCCAGTCGCGGATGAAGTCCCTCGACGAGACGTCCGGGGACGACTGGCGCGACGAGCTGGAACTGAAGTTCTCGGGCGTCCTCAACCCCCTCGCCGCCGCCCGCGCCCACCTCCGCGCCTCCGACGCCGCCGCGATCGTCAACGTCAACGCCGTCCTCGCCAAGCAGCCCGAGACCCGGCTGATCACGACGAGCGCCGCCCGCGCCGGCATCCTCAACCTCTCCGCCTCCCTGGCCCGCGAACTCGCCCCCGAGGGCGTCCGCGTCAACTCCGTCTGCCTCGGCCTGGTCGACACCGGCCAGTGGACCCGCCGCCACGCCGCGGCGGACAGCGGACTGACGTACGAGGAGTGGCAGGCGGAGATCGCCGCCGACCGGGGCATCGCGCTCGGGCGGCTCGGCCGCGCCGAGGAGGTCGCCTACGCGATCGTCTCGCTGCTCTCCCCGCGCGCCTCCTACATCACCGGAACCAGCATCGACGTCTGCGGCGGAGTCGGCCGCGGCATCCTCTGAGGAGTACGCATGCGTTACGACCACGGTGGCGGACTCCTCGCCGCCCACCTCAAGTCCCTCGGCGTCGACACCGTGTTCGGCATCGTGTCCGTGCACAACCTGCCGCTGGTGGAGGCCGTCGAGGCCGACCCGGAGCTGCGGTTCGTGCCGGTGCGCCACGAGGCGAGCGCCGTCAACGCCGCCGACGCGTACGGCCGGGCCCGCGGCTCCGTCGGCTGCGCCCTCACCTCGACCGGCACCGGCGCGGGCAACGCCGCCGGGTCCCTGATCGAGGCCCTGTCGTCCGGGACGTCGGTGCTGCACGTCACCGGGCAGGTCGAGTCGGCGTACCTGGGCAGCGGGCGCGGCTTCATCCACGAGACCAAGGACCAGCTCGGCATGCTCGCCGCGGTCTCCAAGTACGCCGCGACCGTCACCTCCGCCCGGGACGCGGGCCGCGTCCTGCGCGAGGCGTCGACCGCCGCGCTCACCGCGCCGGGCGGGCCCGCGAGCGTGGAGTGGCCGATCGACCTGCAGTACGCGGTCCAGGAGGACGACGGGGACGACGCCCCGGTCGTCGGCCTCCCGGTGCCGGACGCGTCCCGGCTGGCCGCGGCACGCGACCTGCTCGCCACCGCCCGGCGCCCGCTGATCTGGGCCGGCGGCGGGGCCAACACCGCCCGCGACCAGCTCCTCGCCCTGCTGGAGGCGACCGGCGCCGGTCTGCTCACCTCCAACTCCGGCCGGGGCTCCGTACCCGAGGACCACGACCAGGTCATCGGCAACTTCGCCACCACGCCCGCCGCCCGCGCCCTCCTCGCGGACGCCGACGTCGTCGTCACCGTCGGCACCCACTTCCGCTCCAACGAGACCGCCGACTACGGCCTCGGGCTCCCCGAGGCGCACATCCAGATCGACGTCGACGCCGCCGCCCTCGGCCGCGTGTACCCCGCGCCGTACGCCCTCCAGGGCGACGCGGCCGCGGTCCTGCCGAGGCTCACCGAGACGGCCGTACGGGCCGACACCGAGTGGACGGACCGGGTCCGGCGGGTGCGGGAGCAGGTGCGGGCCGCCCTGCACGACGGCATCGGCCCCCAGGCGGCGATCTGCGACGCCCTCGCCGCCGCCCTGCCGCGCGGAGCGGTCGTCGCGCGGGACGTGACCATCCCCTCGTCGGCCTGGGGCAACCGCCTCCTGCCCATCCACGACCCGCGGGCCAACGTCTTCCCGCGCGGCGGCGGCATCGGCCAGGGCCTCGCCATGGGCATCGGCGCCGCCCTCGCCCGCCCCGACGAGCCGGCCGTCGTCATCGCCGGGGACGGCGGGCTCGCCGTCCACCTCGGCGAACTGCTCACCCTCGCCCAGGAACGGCCCCGGCTGACGCTCATCGTCTTCAACGACGGCGGGTACGGGGTGCTGCGCAACATGCAGGCCACCTACACCGAACGCCGCTCCGGCGTCGACCTGTTCACGCCCGACTTCGCGCGGCTCGCCGCCGCCTGCTCCCTCCCGTACGCGCGGATCGGCGACGCGAGCGAGGCCGCGAAGGTGATCGACGCGGCCGTCGCCTCCGACGGGCCGACCCTCGTCGAGGTCGACCTGGCCGCGCTCGGCCCGATGAAGAACCCGTTCACCCCGCCCGTCAAGATCCCCGCCCGGTAGGGAGGCCCGCCGACATGAGCACCACCGAAGAGCAGGAACTGGACCTCCTCGTCCACCGCACGACCTGGGAGGCGGAGGGCGTCCTCTCCGTCGAACTGGTCCACCCGGACGGCAAGCCGCTGCCCGCCTGGACGCCGGGCGCCCACCTGGACCTGCACGTGGGCGGCCACGTACGCCAGTACAGCCTGTGCGGCGACCCGGAGGAGACGGGTGTGTACCGGCTCGGCATCCTCAACGAGCCGGCGTCGCGGGGCGGTTCGCGCCACGTGCACACCAAGGTGCGGCCCGGCCAGACTGTGCGGGTGGCCGGGCCGCGCAACCACTTCGCCCTCGAACCGGCCCCCTCCTACCTCTTCGTCGCCGGCGGCATCGGCATCACCCCGATCCTGGCGATGGCCCGCCGCGCCGACCGGGACGGCATCCCGTACCGCCTGGTCCACGGCGGCCGCACCCGCGCCTCGATGGCGTTCGGCGGCGAACTGGCCGCGCTCGGCGGCGAGGTGACCCTCGTCCCGCAGGACGAGCAGGGGCACATCGACGTGGCGGGCGTCCTCGCGGACCTCCAGCCCGGCGCGCTGGTGTACTGCTGCGGTCCCGAGCCGCTGCTGAAGGCCGTCGAGGAGGCGGCGCCGCAGGGGCGGCTGCGCACCGAGCGGTTCGCCGCGCCCGCCGCGGCACGCGACGACACAGACGACAGCGCCTTCGAGGTCGAGTGCCGCACGTCGGGCGTCACCCTGAACGTCGGCCCCGGCACCTCCATCCTGGAGGCCGCCGAGAACGCCGGGCTCAGCGTCGCCTCCTCCTGCCGCGACGGCATCTGCGGGTCCTGCGAGACCCGCGTCCTGGCCGGCACCCCCGACCACCGCGACTTCCTGCTCAGCGACGCCGAACGCGCCACCGGCGAGACGATGATGATCTGCGTCTCGCGCTGCGCCTCGGACCGCCTCGTCCTGAACCTCTGACCACCTACGGAGTACGCCGTGCCCGAGACCACCTGGCCCTACCTGGAACCGCACCAGACCCGCGACCACGAGCCCACCCCGTACGAGACGAAGCTCGCGCGCACCCTCGAGGACATCTTCACCAAGGACGGCCACGGACTGTCCGACGTGATCGACGGCCTCAACTCCCGCCAGCTGCGCACGCCCACGGGCGAGCCGTGGACCGAGGAGTCCTTCCGCGCCGAGATGCACCGACTGGGAGCCTGACATGACCCTCTCCACCCGCGACACCGCCGACCACATCTACGCCCACGGCCTGCGCAACCAGTGGCACCCCGTCGTACCGTCGAGTTTCGTCGATCCCGGCGGCATGCGCAGGGTGACCGCCCTCGGCGAGAACTGGCTGCTCTTCCGCAAGTCCGACGGCGGCCTCTCCATGCTCGCCGACCGCTGCCCCCACCGCGGGGCGCCCCTCTCCCTCGGCAAGCACCTCGGCGACCGGGTCGCCTGCTGGTACCACGGCGTCGAGGTCGACGGCACCGGCACGGTCACCTCGGTCCCCGGCCTGCCCGGCTGCAATCTGGAGGGCAAGACCCTCGTCAGCTCGCTGCCCGTCCGCGAGGCCGGCGGCGCGATCCTCGCCTACTTCGGCGACGAGGAGCACCCGGAGCCGGTGGAGCTGACCCTCCCCGAGCCGCTCGCCGACGAGGAGATCTCGGCCTTCCTCTGCTACGCCGAGTGGGACGTGCCGTGGCGGTTCGCCATGGAGAACCTGCTCGACCCGATGCACGGCGCGTTCCTGCACTCCGAGTCGCACACGATGTTCGCCGGCGACACGTCCGCCAAGTTCCGCATCCGGGAGACCGAGCGGGGTTACTTCTTCGAGAAGACCGACCAGCGGGGCGTCAACTTCGACTGGGTGGAGCTGTGCCACACCGGTGTCGACTGGGTGGACCTGTCCATCCCCTACCCGCCGTCGGCGGGCCCCGGCGGCCCCTTCGGCATCGTCGGCATGGCCTGCCCCGTCGACGCGGGCCGCACCGGCGTCTTCTTCTGGCGCTACCGCAAGGTGAGCGACTGGCAGCGCGACACCTGGCGGTTCCTCTACAAGACCCTCATCGAGGCCCGCCACTGGGAGGTCCTGGAACAGGACCGGGTCATCCTCGAAGCCATGCCCGCCGACGCCGACCAGCGGGAGAACCTCTACCAGCACGACCTGGGCGTGGTCCGCCTGCGCCGCCTCTACCAGGCCCAGGCGGGGCGGCAGTCGAAGGCTCAGCCGGTCTCGGCGCGCTGAGCGGGGATGTCGTCGGAGTCCACGATGGAACGCTCCAGCTTGGACAGCAGCCGGCCCAGCTGACGGCGCTCGGCGGGTGAGAGCCCGCCGAGCATCCGGCGCTCGTTCTCCAGGTGCTCGGCGAACACCTCGTCCACCTTCGCCAGCCCGGCCTCGGTGAGCCGCGAGTACACCACGCGCCGGTCACCGGCATCGCGCTCGCGCACCAGAAGGCCGTCCTTCTCCAGCCGGTCCAGCCTCAGGGTCACCCCGGCCGAGGAGATCAGCCCGGAGTCCGCGAGCTGCCCGGCGGTCAGCCGGTACGGGGCGCCGGCCCGGCGCAGCGCGGTGAGCACGTCGAACCCGGCGACGGACACGCCGTGCTCGTCGAGCCGCGAGGTCATCCGCGACTGGTACTGCAGGTACGACCGGTGCAGCCGGGCCAGCACCTCCAACGGCGACGTGTCCAGCTCGGGTCGCTCCCGCGCCCAGTCCTCGACGATCCCCGCAACGGCGTCCGGCCGCTTCGCCGCCCTGCCCTGAGCCATGTCTTCCCCTCGCGGCATGTGTTCGGTATTGAAATCTTAGCCCTAAGGGATACGGCGAACAGGCCCCGGAGCGAAGCCCTCAGGGCCGCCAGGCGACCCGGTGTTCGGCCAGGTGCGCCAGCACCGCGTGGTTGGCCTCCCACCCGTCCGGGAACTTCACCAGCGTTCCCAGCTGGACCGGCTCCGTGGACGGGTAGTCGTCCAGCAGCTCGCCGATCCCTTCCCGGCAGACCACGACGCACGCGTGCCGGTGCCGGGAGGTCAGGACGCACAGGCGGCCCGTCTCCAGGTGGAAGGCGGTGGCGTCGGGGCGGCCCGACAGCGGGTGCAGGACGACGGTGACGTCGTACTCGCGGCCCTGGAGCCGGTTCGCCGTGTCGACGGTCACCTCGGTCACGCCCAGGCCGGCCAGCGCCGCCCGCACCGCCGCCGCCTGGTCGCGGTGCGCCGTGCCTACGGCGACCCGGTCGGCGGTCAGGGGGACGGGGTCCGGCGCGCGTTCGGACGTCGCCGCGCCCTCCCGGTCGAGGAGCCGCCGGACCACCTCCGCCACCGCCCGCACCGCCTCGGGGTCGGTGCGCGGCGTGTGCCGCGCGGGCAGCTCCAGCAGGCCCCAGCCCGAGCGGGCGGCCTCGTCGATCACCTGGTCGGGGCCCGAGCCGTCCGAGGGGACGGAGAAGGCGAGACTCCGGTCGCCGTGACCGGTGCCGCTGCGGAACGGCGTGTACGGGTAGAACGCGTCGGAGACCAGCGGCGCCGCCGAAGCGGGGAGCCGCCACGACACCGGCAGCCGGTGCTGCGGCAGGGCCGGATTGTGGGCCAGCAGCGTCGTCACGGCCGAGGCGGACGGGTCGTGGGACAGGCCCGCCCACTGCTCGCTGCCGACCGTCGCGAACGGGTCCAGCTGACCCGGGTCGCCCACGAACAGCGCCCGCTCGAACAGCCCGGCGACCGCCAGCAGCGAGTCGGAGCGCATCTGGTACGCCTCGTCGACGATCGCGTGCCGCCACGGCTCGTCCACCTTGACGTGCGCCCACTTCGCCGCCGTCGACAGCACGACGGCCAGCCCGGCGAGATCGGCGGCCTTCGCCGACTTGCGTACGTTGTCCAGGCCGTCGAGCGCCTTGTCGTAAGGGTCGGCGTCGCTGCTGTGCAGGCGGCCCACCGGCAGGTCCGGGTTCTTCTCGGCGAGGCGCAGGACGAGGTCGTCGACCTGGGCGTTGGTCTGCGCCACGACCATCAGCGGGCGGCCCGCCTCGGCCAGCTCCAGCGCGGCCCGTACGACGAGCGTGGACTTGCCGGCGCCGGGCGGGGAGTCGACGACGACGCCGCGCTCGGCGCCGTGCAGCGTGTCGTGGAGGATCGCGGCGGTCGCGCGGGCGGCCTCGGCGCCCGGGTCGAAGGCCGGGGCGGCGGCGGGGACGACGGGGGCGGTGTCGGTGGTCACAGGAGGTCCTCCTCCGTCTGGGCGTCCGCGGCTTCCGGCACCGCGGCCGCCTCGCCGGGCGGCCCGCCGTGCGTCCACGGGGTCTGTTCCGGGTCGGGCAGCTTCGCCCCGCCCCGCTGCTCGTGCTCGAAGAGCGTGAAGCAGACCCGGTCGCCCTTCTCCGGCACCGAACCGGCCCCGGGCTCCCTGCCACGCCCCATCCTGTCCACGACGCGCAGCACGAGGACCCCCTCCTCCTGCTGCCCGACGAACTCGGCCGCCTGCGGCTTGCCGCCCAGCGACCGGTAGACCTTCACGCGCTCGCCCAGGTGCGGCCGGTCGTCCGTGCGGACCGTCACCAGCGGGCGCGGGCTCGGCCGCTTGCTCTCGCTGTACGCCATCACGACGTCGGTGACCTCCCCGGCGAACGCCTCCCCGGCCAGCCGCCGCCCGGCCATCACCAGCGGATCGTCCAGGGCTTCCTGGGCCTCCAGGCGGGCCTGCTCCCGCTCCCGCGTGGCGAGCTTGTTGGCGGCGGTCACCGCGTCGTCGCGGCGCGGCTGCGGGGGCTCGCCGGACAGGATGCGGTCGCGGTGGGAGGTGAAGGACCAGCGGTCGCGGGTCCAGCGGTCCTCGACATGCGCGCCGGGCGGCAGCTCCCGCAGCAGGTCCAGCCCCCGCCACACCGCGTCCCAGGTGGGGCGCGTACGGCTCTCGACGAGCGCGCGGATCTCCCGCTCGGCGGCGGTGAGCGCACCGAGCCGGTCGTCGGCCTCCACACCGTCCTCGGCGGCGGCGAACGCGGTGCGGGCTCGGTCGTAGCGCTCGACGGCGGGCGCGAGCAGCTTGTTGTCGAAGGCCGGGTCGGTGGCCGGGCCCGCGGGCGGGCACAGCAGCTGGCCGTCGGCGTCGCGGGCCAGCTCGGCCCGGCGGGCGGCCTCCGCACCGGTCCGTCCCGCCTCGTCCGGGGCGATCCAGGCGAGCAGCGCGCCCAGGTGCTGGTCCTCCAGCGTGGACTGACCGGTCGCCCAGTGCCGGCCCAGCAGGTCGGTCATGGCGAGGAGCAGGGAGGAACCGGGGACCCGGGCCCGCTCGCCGTAGTGGGTCAGCCACCGGCCGAGCAGCGGCACCCTCGGCGGCGCGGGGTGCGGAGTCTGCGGATCCTGCTCCGCCGTACGCCGGAACCGCATCGACCGGCCCAGCAGCCGCACGAAGTCGACACCCCCGCGGGACGGCACGATCAGCTGCGCGGCGTCCGCGCACAGGTCGACCTCGACCTTGACCCGCTTGCCCGTCTCCGGGTCGGTCTCGGTGCGCTCGGCGGCCTCGACGCCGTCCGCGTACGCCTCCACGTGCGGCAGCACGATGCCGGCCAGCTCGGCGAGGAACGCGAACCGCAGGTCGCGGTCGCGGGGCTGCGGAACGACCAGCAGGTGCGGCGCGTCCCGGTCGGTGCCGACCAGGGCGCCGAGCGGGGCACCGGCCTCACCGGCGGTGGTCAGCGGCACGAAGACCAGCGGGCGGTCGGACAGGTGCCGGTGCCGGACGGTGGCGGCGGGCTGGGCGCGGCCGGTGCGCACGGCCTCCAGCCGGGCCAGCGTGGTGATCAGGGACATACGGCCGCCCCCGGCGTCCCGGTACCGGCCGTCGCGAGGGCCTCCGCCCGCAGCTCCGCAGCCCGGCGCAGCGCGGCCACCACCGGATCGTCCGGGTCACCGGCCTCCCCGCGGGCCGCCGCCAGCACGTCCTCGACCGTCGACAGGCCGCCCAGCTCTGCCCGCACCGGCCGGCCCAGCGAGGTCACCGCGCCGGCCTCGCGGGACCGGGCACGGCAGTGGAAGGCCAGCTCGCAGGCGGACAGGCACTCGGGCGCGTACGTCGCAGGCACCGCCTCCACGGCGGCCGTCAGCTCCTCGGCCGGCAGCCCGGGGGAGAAGCAGACGCCCTCGGGCAGCGTGTCCGCGATGTCCTCGACGCGGGTCAGCCGGGCCAGCTGCCGGCCGGTGACCGCGCGCTGCTTGCGCACGTCGACGGCGGAGGCGGTGGGCAGGTTGGAGAAGTCCTTCGGGCAGACCAGCAGGACGCGGTGGCGCACGCGCGGGGCGGGGTCCAGCCGGGCGGCGACCCGCTCCAGGGCCAGCACGTACACCGCGGCCTGGCGTGCGGCGGCGCCCACCTTGGCCGGATCGGCGGAGCCGTCCAGCACGGGGAAGGACTTGATCTCCACGACCGTCCAGCTGCCGTCCGGATGCACCACCACGGCGTCCGGCTCCAGGAAGGCGGGGGAGCCGGCGACGTCCAGGGCGAGCATCGGGTGGTCGAGGAGCGTCCACGTACCGGGGGCGCCCGGCGCCTTCGGAGTGCCGCCGGGCGCGTCCGCGGTGGCGGCGGCGGCCTCCCGCAGCGCCAGCGCCGTCCGGGCCGCGCGGCCCTCGGGACCGGTCGCGGACAGGTCGGGCACGTGCGCGCCGGCGGGCGGCTCGGCGCCCCGGTCGAGCTTCTCGTGCACCAGCCTCAGCAGCTCGGCACCGCCGTCCGCCTTGACCCGTGCCTCGAAGGCGTTGCCGCGCGTGAAGGCGAACTGCGACTGCCCGAAGACCGACGGCGAACCCAGCGCGCTCGCCAGCGAGGCCTTGTCCACCCCGGCACCGTCGAGGATCGCCCGCCGCCGGCAGCCCGGGTTGGCGGCGAGGGCGGCCAGCGCCCGTGCGTCCAGCGCCTTGGCCGGTACGTCCGGGCCGCGCAGCTCAGCGAGCCGGTGCCGGAGTCTCGTCCCCCGCGTCCGAGGGGGAGGGGTCCGGCTCGGCTCCTCGTGCCGGCCGCTGCTCGCGCTGCCGTGGAAATCGCTCACCCGCGGAAGTCTGGCATCCACCACTGACAACCGGGGAACCCGCGCCCTCGGTGACCGGTGCGTCGGAGGAGCCGAGCGCGTCCGGTGCGGGGGCGGAGCCGGATGCGGCGCGCGTCGCGAAGCGTGCCGCGACCAGGGCCCGCGCCCGGTCCGAGGTTCGCATCACATACGGCGTGAGCAGCAGCCCCGCGCCCATCACGGCCGCGCCCGCGACCGCGTCGAGGAAGTAGTGGTTGGCGGTGCCCATCACCACGATCGTGGTCACCAGCGGGTAGACGACGCCGGCCACCTTCGCCGCGCGCGTGCCGCCGTGGCGCCACAGCATCACCCCGCACCACAGCGACCAGCCCACGTGCAGGCTCGGCATGGCCGCGTACTGGTTGGTCATCCCGCCCAGACCGCGCGGCGCGCTCGCCTCGCCGCCCCACCAGCCGTACGAGCTGTACTGGGCCATGGTGTCGACGAACCCGTGGCTCGCCTCCAGCAGCCGGGGCGGGCAGGTGGGCAGGAGCGTGAAGCCGATGAGACCGATGAACGTGGAGGTCATCAGCCAGGTCCGGGCGGCCCGGTAGCGCACGGCGCGGGAGCGGAAGATCCAGATCAGGAGCACCGGGGTGACCAGGTAGTGCAGTGACGCGTACCAGAAGTCCGCCGGGACGCCGATCCACGGCTCACTGGTGAAGAGACGGTTGAGAGGGTGCTCCGCGTTGAGGTACAGCGCCTTCTCTATGCGCAGGACGGCCAGACCGTGGTCGACCGCGTCGGAGACGTCGCCCCGCACGAGGAGGCGGCCCGCGGAGTAGCAGGCGTAGACGAGGAGGATGAGCGGCAGCTCGGTCCACCAGCGCAGCCGAGTCTTCGGGGTCGCCGGGGTCGCCTCGGTGCCCGGTGCCTCGGTGTGCGGCAATCCGATCGCCCTCCCCCTTCGTCCTCGCTTGCGCCTCGTTGACACGGACGTGCCACTCTACGGCCTGTGCGCGTCCGCTTCACGGAGCGCCCTCGGCCCTGATAGACGCGGGCATCGCCCCCCGGGTTGCCCGTGCGGGGCGTGCGCGATGATGGAGATGTCCGCTCAGACATTTCTCCCGGAAAGGCCCCCTTCATGGCACCGCGCATCCTGCTGGCCCGGCACGGACAGACCGAGTGGTCGCTGTCCGGCAAGCACACCGGCAGGACCGATGTGCCGCTCCTCGAGGAGGGCCGGCGCGGCGCGAAACTGCTCGGCGAGCGGCTGCACCGCGCCCCGCTGGAGGGACTGCCCGGCGTCGAGGTGCGCACCAGTCCGCTCGCCCGCGCGCGGGAGACCTGTGAACTCGCCGGCTTCGGCGAGCGCGCTCAGGTCTGGGACACGCTGATGGAGTGGGACTACGGGGCGTACGAGGGCATGACGCCGACCGAGATCCAGGCCGTCCGGCCCGGCTGGCTGATCTGGCGGGACGGGGTGCCGCAGGGGGAGAGCCTCACGGACATCACCGCGCGTGCGGACGAGGTCGTCGCGTGGGCGCGGGAGGCGGACCGGGACGTCCTGGTCTTCGCCCACGGGCACATCCTGCGGTCGATCGGCGCGCGGTGGCTGGGCCTGCCACTGGACTTCGCGGCCCGGATACGGCTGAACCCGACGTCGCTGTCGGTGCTGGGGTGGGCGTACGGGGAACCGGCGCTGGAGAGCTGGAACGACTTGGGGCACCTGGCTGGCTGAGCGCGTGGGCGGTGCGGATCTCCCCTCCGGGGCGAAGCCGCGGGCGGGGAGGGCGCCCCGCGGCGCCGGGTCGCGGCACCGCCCGTCGGCCCGCACCGACGCGGGTCATGCTCACGCAGACCGCGGCAGCGCCCCGTGGCGGTCCAGGAAGGCCGACACCCCCGACGCCCGCCGGTGCGGCAGCAGCACCCGGGCCGTGCCCGCCAGCATCGTGTGGATGCGGGAGGACTGGACCTCGCCCAGGAGGTCCAGGACCCGCAGCCCCGCCCCGGCCGCCTCGTCGGGGCGGCCGCCGCGGGCCAGGTCGTCGGCCAGTTCCGCCGAGTACAGCGCGAGGTTGCGGGTGAAGTGCGGGTCCTGCAGTCCGGCCGCCCGGCGAGCGTGCCGGGCGGCCCGGGGCCAGTCGCCCAGGGTCGACCAGCACTGCGCCTCCAGGCCTTCCAGCTCGGCCTCCCCGTAGAAGCTCATCCACTCGGGGTCGGCGTCCGAGGGGCCCCGCCCGAACAGCGCCTGTGCCCGGGCCAGCGCCTGCTCGCAGCCCACCCGGTCGGCGAGTCCCGCCCAGCCGCCCGCCTCGCGCAGCGCGAGGAGCGACATCAGCCGGGCCGAGCCCAGCGGGCGCGCGGCGCGCTGCGCGGCCTGGGCCGCCCGGACCGCCTCACGCGGACGCCCGGCGTCGCGGGCCAGGAACGCCATGTTGCAGAAGGCGTGCGCCTCCAGCGCGGGATCGCCGGTCATACGTGAGGTGGCGAGCGCTTCGGCGTAGTGGGAGCGCGCGTCGTCGAAGCGCCCGGAGTCGTGCGCCAGCCAGCCCACGGAGATCGCCAGTTCCCCCGCGCCCGCGTACAGCCGGTCCGCCGTCGCCTGCCGGGTCGCGCCCGCGTCCAGCAGCGCGTACGCCGTGCGCAGCGGGGCCGCCGCGCGCCGGTAGAGGCCGTCCGCGCCGTGCCGGTCGTCGAGCAGCCTGATCCGGCGGACGGCTTCTTCCAGAGCGCCCGCGTGACCCGCCCCGGCCCTGCGCGGGGGGCGTCCGGCCGCCGCGGCGTCGTGGGCGAGCCCCAGGGGGCCCAGCGAGGCGGCGGCCACCGTGGCACCGCTCGTCATGAATGCGCGACGCAGCACGTCGCTCTCCTCGTTGTTGTCGTGCGTGTCGTACGGGTACTGCCGGTCCTGCGTGTCCCGCGTCTCCTGCGTGTCATACGGCTCCCGCGCCCCCGGCGTCTCACTCGCGGCGCGCGCCCGGCGCCCGCGCACCGACGAGCGGGGCGCGAACCCCAGGTCGGTGAGCGTGCGGCCGGGGAACATGTGCAGGAACACCCGCTCGTACGCGTAGTTGGGGCAGCGGATCTCGCCCGCCTCGACCCGCCCGATGTAGCGCGCGTCACAGCTGACCCGTTCGCCGATCTCGCGCGCGGCCCGGCGCACGGCCGCCGCGAACTCGGCCGGCGAGCGCTTCCCGCGCAGCCGCCGGAAGGCGAGGTTGGGCCGCGGTGGCCGGTCGGGCTGGGCGGAGGTCACCGTTGACGACGCCATGGCCGGGTCCTCTCGTGCGAACCGTCGAACCATGCCGGGGCAGGAGGGGACGCGCGGTCGTTCCTCCGTCCGTCAGCCCTGTTCCCGGCGAGCAAGAACGTACCGGCTGTGACGGAACGGCCACGCGGTGTTTGGCTACAAACCGGATATCTCATCCACGATCTGCCATGAAGTGCCATCCTTTGCGGCTGACTTGCGCCGTAGCCGTTGACGTTCCGCCGCGTTGAACCTGGTGGACCGGGAGGCCCCCCGACTCCCGACCCGCTCGTCCAAGGAGGAGTTCCGTGGTGGAGGCCGGGATGGATACCAGACGGATCAGCGAACCCGCCTGCGATGCCTGCGACGTCGTCACCGTGCCGACCCGGCAGGGCCTGGAGGCGGTCGACATCCTCAGGCGGGGCACCGGTGACGGGGTGGGCCCCGTGATCCACGACGACGGCTGCGACACCCTGGGTTTCCTGGTGCCCTCGGGCACGGCCGCCGCCTGGGACGTACCCGGCAGCACCTGCACGGAGACGGACGGCCGCGGACTGCGCCTCGCCCCGGAGCCTCCGGTGGAGGGCTCGGACTGGCTGCTGCCGCCCGGGGAGGCGGACCCGGCCACCGACCCCGCCGTACTGCGGGCCGCGCTGGGCGAGGCGGCCCGGCTGATCGAGGCCGCGGACAGCTGCCGCTGAGCCGGATGACGGCCCGCTCCCGGCGTCGTCCGATAATGGGCCGATGGGAAGGTCCAGGAACACCCGCTGCGGGCGCGCGGCCGTCGAAGCCGTCGTCGAGGACGTCGACGGCGGGCGCGCCGAACTGGTCCCCGACCGGGAGCGGCCCCGGGCCTGGACGCTGCTGATCGACGGCGCCCCGCAGTCGCACGTCGACCTCGACGACCCGGCGCACCTGTCCTTCGAGTACCAGCGCCGCATCGGTCACGTCATCGACCTGGCCGCCCCGCCCGGCAGGCCCGTGCACGCCGTGCACCTCGGCGGCGGCGCGTTCACCCTCGCCCGCTACGTCGCCGCCACCCGTCCCCGTTCCACCCAGCAGGTCGTCGAGCGGGACGCCGGTCTCGTCCAGCTGGTCCGCCGCGAGCTGCCCCTGGACCCCGGTGCCCGGATCCGGGTGCGCTCCGCCGACGCCCGTGCCGGGCTGGCCAAGGTGCCCGACGGCTGGGCGGACCTGCTCGTCGCGGACGTGTTCGGCGGGGCCCGCACACCGGCCCACCTGACGTCCGCCGAGTTCCTCGACGAGGTCCGGCGCGCGCTCGCGCCCGGCGGGGTCTACGTCGCCAACATCGCCGACGGCCCTCCGCTGGCGCACCTGCGCGGCCAGATCGCCACCGTCGCCGCCCGCTTCCCGGAACTCGCCCTCGTCGCCGACCCGGCCGTACTGCGCGGCAGACGCTTCGGCAACGCGGTCCTCGTCGCCGCCGACCACCCGCTGCCCGTCGCCGAGCTCACCCGGCGGGCCGCCTCCGACCCGCACCCCGCGCGCGTGGAACACGGCCGTGCGCTGAGGGACTTCACCGGCGGCGCCGCACCCGTGACGGACGCGGCGGCGGTGGACTCGCCCGCCCCGCCGGACTCCGTGTTCCGGTGAGCCGGCCGAACCGGCGCCGGAAAGCTCCTCAGTAGCTGCCGATCTCCACCCTCGGCGGCCCGTCGTGCCACGTGCAGAAGACCGACACCCGGTCCGCGCCCGAGGTGAACTCCACCCGGATCCACGACTCCGTCTTCCACACCTGCATCGACCAGCCCGCCCCCGGCGTCGCCGACACCAGGGACGCGGACGACGTGCCGAGGTCGAACACCGCGCGGCCCCCGTCGGTGTCGTAGCCCCGGACCCGGCCCGACGTCGCGGGCGCGGGGCTCGTCGGGTCCCCGGGCGGCGCGGTGGACGGCGCGGTCCGCGACGGAGCGGGGCCGGGATCGCGGGGCGTTCCGCCCGGCGCGGCCGACGCGCTGACCGACGGTGAGGGCGAGGGCGACGGCCGGCTGGTGGACGACGCGAGCGATTCCCCGCCGTCACCCTCGCCGTCGTCGTCCTTCCCGTCCCGGACGCTCGCGTCGGCCGCCGTGATGGGCAGCGCGCGGGGGGCGTCGTAGGCCGTGCCCGCCATCACCGTGTGGACGCCCCACCACGACAGGGTGACCGCGGCGCCGGTGGCGAGCAGCCAGGCGATCACGTGGACGAGTCCTCTGCGCATCGCGGCCATACTGCCTCACCCGTCCCACGCGTGTCGCGCGAACGTGCTGTGACGCGGGCCCGGCCGGAGTTGTCCACAGGCCCGCACCGGGCCTCTTCGCATGGCGTACGGTGCCGCCCATGGCAAGTGTGCTCGTGGTCGAGGACGACCAGTTCGTACGCTCGGCGCTCATCCGGCAGCTGACCGACGCCTCGCACACCGTGCGCAGCGTCGGTACGGCACTGGAGGCGCTGCGCGAGGTCGCCCATTTCCGTTTCGACGTGGTGATCCTGGACCTCGGACTGCCCGACCTGGACGGCTCCGAGGCGCTGAAGATGCTGCGCGGCATCACCGACGTGCCCGTCATCGTCGCCACCGCCCGCGACGACGAGGCGGAGGTCGTACGGCTGTTGAACGCGGGCGCGGACGACTACCTCACCAAGCCGTTCTCCGTGGAGCACCTGTCGGCCCGGATGGCGGCCGTGCTGCGCCGGGCCCGGTCCGGTCCCGCGGAGGCGGCGCCGGAGACCGTGATCCGGGTCGGCGGTCTCACCGTCGACCCCCTGCGCCGCCAGGCCGAGCTGGACGGCGCCCGGCTCGACCTGACCCGCCGGGAGTTCGACCTGCTCGCCTTCCTGGCCGGACGGCCGGGAGTCGTCGTCCCGCGCAAGGAGCTGCTCGCCGAGGTCTGGCAGCAGTCCTACGGCGACGACCAGACCATCGACGTCCACCTGTCCTGGCTGCGGCGCAAGCTGGGCGAGACCGCTGCCCGGCCCCGCTATCTGCACACCCTGCGCGGTGTCGGTGTGAAGCTGGAGCCGCCCGCCGCCCCCTCGCCCGGTGCGGAGCCCCCACGATGAGGTGGGCCCTGGTCAAGGTGTCGCTGGCGGTCACCGCGATGGTCGTGGTCGCCTTCGCGGTCCCGCTCGGCCTGGTCATCCGCGAGATGGCCCGGGACCGCGCCTTCTCCAACGCCGAGCGCGAGGCCGCCGCCGTCGCCCCCGCGCTGTCCATCACCACCGACCGCGACCAGCTGGAGCGCGTCGTCGCCTCCGCGGGGTCCGATGCCGGGATGGCCGTGCACATACCGGGACTGGACGCGCGGACCGACGCCGCCGGCATCGGCCGGCAGCGCGCCACCGACCAGGACATCACCGCCGTGCGCGAGATGGGCCGCGCCTCCACCACGGAGGTCGAGGGCGGTTCCACCCTGCTCCAGCCGGTCGCGCTCAGCTCCGGTGAGATCGCCGTCGTCGAGGTGTACGTCCCGGAGTCCGAGGTCACCAACGGCGTCGGCACGGCCTGGGCGGTGCTGGCCGCCGTCGGCGCCGCCCTGATCGTCGGCTCGGTCGCGGTCGCCGACCGGCTGGGCGTACGGATGGTGCGGCCCGCGCAGCGCCTGGTCGAGGGCGCGCACGAACTGGGGGAGGGGAGACTGGGCGCCCGGGTGCCGGAGGAGGGGCCGGACGAACTGCGGCGCGCGGCCGTCGCGTTCAACTCCATGGCCGACCAGGTGGTCCAGCTGCTGGCCAACGAACGGGAGCTGGCCGCCGACCTGTCCCACCGTCTGCGCACCCCGCTGACCGTGCTGCGGCTCAACGCGGCCTCGCTCGGCGACGGGCCGGCCGCCGACCAGACCCGGGCCGCCGTCGAGCAGTTGGAGCGCGAGGTCGACACGATCATCCGCACCGCGCGGGACGCCAAACCGCAGACGGCCGCGGCCGGTCCCGGCGCCGGGTGCGACGCGGCGGAGGTGGTCCGGGAGCGGATGGCGTTCTGGTCCGCGCTGGCCGAGGACGAGGGCCGCAAGTGGCGGGTGGCCGGCGCCGACCGGCCGGTGCGGACACCCGTGGCCCGCGCCGACCTGGCCGCCTCCCTGGACGCCCTGCTCGGCAACGTCTTCCGGCACACCGCCGAGGGCACGGCCTTCGCGGTCGACCTGCACAACGGCGAGGACGCGGTGATCGTCCTCGTGTCGGACGCGGGCCCCGGCATACCCGACCCGGAGGCGGCGATGGCCCGCGGCCGGGGATCGGGCAGCGACGGGTCGACCGGGCTCGGCCTGGACATCGTGCGCCGGCTGGCGGAGTCGACCGGCGGCGACGTACGGATCGGCTCCTCCGTGCTGGGCGGCACCGAGGTGCGGATCTGGATCCAGCTGGACGGGCGGGCGGCGCCGGAGCGGCGGCGCGGGCACCGCGGCAGCGTGCGGCGCCGCCGCAACCCCCGGCCGATCTCCTCCTTTAATCGGTCCCGATCCCTCCCTTAAGCGCACCCTAAGATCGTCAACCCCCGCCCGGATCCGTCCCTTTGCCCGTTTCCGGCTCGCTAGCGTGCTGCCGCACCCACCCCCCCACACGTCCCCCACGGGGCTCCGTGAACAGCGAAAGCAGGCACGCGATGAGCACGCACCGGCGCAGGATCAGTGGCAGGAACAAGGCGATCGGCTCCGTCGTCGCCGCGGCCGTGGCCGGCGGTGGGGCGCTGATGTTCACCGGCTCCGCGCAGGCGGCCGCGGTCGGAGCCGCGTACACCAGGACCAGCGAGTGGTCGACCGGCTACACCGCCCAGTACGTCGTCACCAACAACAGCGGGCAGTCGGACCAGGACTGGACGCTCGAGTTCGACCTGCCCTCCGGCGCGAAGCTCGGCTCACTGTGGAACGCCGAGTCGAGCGTCAGCGGCCGGCACGTCACCGTGACCCCGCCGAAGTGGGACACGGACGGTCTGAAGGCCGGCGAGTCCGTCACCGTCGGCTTCGTCGTCGACGGCACGGGCGACCCGGCCGGCTGCCTCGTCGGCGGTGCCGCCTGCTCGGCGGACGACGGCGCCACTCCCGAGCCCAGCGGCCGCCCCGCCACCGAGCCCCCCGCCCCGACGCCCACGCCGACCCCCACCACCCCCGCCCCCACCGAGACCCCCGGCACCGGCACCGGCAGCGGTTTCGCCCCCTACGTCGACACCTCCCTCTACCCGGCCTTCGACCTCGTCGCGAGCGCCGAGGCGACCGGCGTGAAGAACTACAACCTCGCCTTCGTCACCGACGGCGGCGGCTGCACCCCGAAGTGGGGCGGCGTCACCGATCTCGCGAACGACGCGGTGGCCGGCCAGATAGGCGCCCTGCGCGCCGAGGGCGGCGACGTACGCGTCTCCTTCGGCGGCGCGGCAGGCTCGGAGCTGGCCACCACGTGCACCTCGGCGGAGGCGCTCGCGGCGGCCTACGGCAAGGTCGTGGACACCTACGGACTCACCAAGGTCGACTTCGACGTCGAGGGCGGCGCCCTGCCGGACACGGCCGCCAACACCCGCCGCTCCCAGGCCGTCGCCGCACTGCAGAAGCAGCACCCCGGCCTCGACGTCTCCTTCACCCTCCCGGTCATGCCCGAGGGCCTGACCCAGGCCGGCGTCGACCTCCTCGCCGACGCGGAGCGGAACGGCGTGCGGATCGACGCCGTCAACATCATGGCGATGGACTACGGCCCCGCCTACAGCGGCGACATGGGCACCTACGCCGAACAGGCCGCCACCGCCACCCAGGCCCAGCTCAAGGGCGTACTCGGCCTCTCCGACGCCGAGGCCTGGAAGACGGTCGCCGTCACCCCGATGATCGGCGTCAACGACGTCGTGACCGAGGTCTTCGAGGTCGACGACGCGACGCAGCTCGTGGAGTTCGCCGAGTCCAGGGGCCTCGGCTGGCTGTCCATGTGGTCCGCGACCCGCGACAAGGCCTGCCCGGGCGGCCCGAAGCCCGCGGCCGACGCCACGTGCAGCTCCGTCGACCAGCAGCAGCACGCCTTCACGAAGGCCTTCGCCACCTACGGCTGACCCGGCGCACACCCCACGAGCAGGGGCGCGGCATCCCCCGTGGAGTGCCGCGCCCCGTCTCCGTCCCCGGGGAACAGCGGCCTACTCGGCCGACTCCACCGGCGGCAGCGTCCCCGTGCGGGCCGCCCGTCCGTACCACAGGGCGCTCGACTTGGGCGTCCGCTGCTGGGAGACGTAGTCGACGTACACCGCGCCGAACCGCTTCTCGTAGCCGTAGGCCCACTCGAAGTTGTCCAGCAGGGACCACAGGTAGTAGCCGCGCACGTCGGCGCCGTCCGCGATGGCCCGGTGGACGGCCCTGAGGTGGCCGTCCAGGTAGGCGACCCGCTCGGGGTCGTGCACCGTGCCGTCGGCGCCGGGCTTGTCGTCGTAGGCGGCGCCGTTCTCGCTGATGTACAGCGGCAGGCCGGGCGCCTCCCGGTGGTAGCGCATGATCAGCTCGTGCAGGCCGGTCGGGTCGACGCTCCAGCCCATCTCCGTACGCTCGCCCGGCGGCTGGTGGAAGGCCACGTCGTCCGCGGCGGGCCACGGGGAGTGGTCGCTCTCGCCGTGCCCGTCGGCGCGCGGGGCGCGCGAGTCGGCGTCGGCGGCCGAGACGACGGTGGGCGTGTAGTAGTTGAGACAGACGGCGTCGAGGGGCTGGCGGATCTGCCCCAGGTCGCCGTCCTGGACGAACGACCAGTCGGTGACCGGTGCGGTCGCCTCCAGCAGGGTCCGCGGGTAGGCGCCGTGCAGGATCGGGCCGTGGAAGATGCCGCCGGACAGGTCGTCGATCTTCTGCGCGGCCGCCAGGTCCGCCGGGCTCTGCGACAGCGGCCGGACCACGGAGGTGTTGAGGCTGATCGCCACCGAGTTGCGGGCCGGCATCACCGAACGCAGGGCCACGGTGCCCAGGCCGTGCGCCAGGTTCAGGTGGTGCGCGGCCCGCAGCGCGGCCGCCGGGTCGGTGCGGCCGGGGGCGTGCACACCGGAGGCGTAGCCGAGGAAGGCCGCGCACCACGGTTCGTTGAGCGTGATCCACTGTTCGACGCGGTCGCCGAGCGCCTCGCCGACGATCTGCGCGTACTCGGCGAACCGGTACGCCGTGTCCCGCTCGGGCCAGCCGCCCGCGTCCTCCAGCTCCTGCGGCAGGTCCCAGTGGTAGAGAGTGACGGCCGGCTTGATCCCGGCGGCCAGCAGCTCGTCCACCAGGCGCCGGTAGAAGTCCAGGCCGCGCTGGACGGCGGGGCCGCGGCCGGTCGGCTGGACCCGGGGCCAGGAGACGGAGAAGCGGTAGGCGCCGAGCCCCAGCTCCTTCATCAGCGCCACGTCGTCGCGGTAGCGGTGGTAGTGGTCGACAGCGATGTCACCGGTGTCGCCGCCGGCCGTCTTCCCCGGGGTGTGGCTGAAGGTGTCCCAGATCGAGGGGGTGCGGCCGTCCTCCCGCACCGCTCCCTCGATCTGGTACGCCGAGGTCGCGGCGCCCCAGAGGAAGGCAGGGGGGAAGGTCACCGGGGTCACCGGCGTTGCGGACTCAAGCATGGAAGCGCTCCCATAGAGGGGTCGTGGCGGCCGCCCGGGTCGTGGGAGACCGACGGGCGGATCGTGGAAGACCGACGGGTAGGAAGTACGAGGGGGGAAGGCGGGGCCGGGACGGCGGTGGCCCGGCCCCCGGGACGGTGTCAGCCCTTGACGGCACCCTGCATGATGCCGCCCACGATCTGCTTGCCGAAGATCGCGAAGACCAGCAGCAGGGGCAGGGTGCCCAGCAGCGCGCCGCCCATGATCAGGGCCTGGTCCGGGGTGAAGCCGCGGCCGAGGCCCGCCACCGCCACCTGCACGGTCGGGTTGCCGTTCTGCGTCAGCACGAGGAACGGCCACAGGAAGTCGTTCCACACCTGCACGAAGATCAGCATGCCGAGGACGGCCATCGCGGGCCGGGCCGCCGGGAACACCACGTGCCACACCACGCGCCAGCTGCTCGCGCCGTCCACGCGGGCGGCCTCGATGATCTCGTCGGGCAGCGCCTGCAGCAGGTACTGGCGCATGAAGAACACGCCGAACGCGCTGACCAGCGACGGGAAGATCACCGCCTGGAGCTGGTCGGTCCAGTCGAGCTTGGCCACCATCATGTACAGCGGGATGATGCTCAGCTGCGGCGGGATCATCATCGTGCCGACCACGATCAGCATCAGCGCGTTGCGGCCCCGGAACTTCAGCTTGGCGAAGGCGAAGCCGGCGATCGTCGACAGGAAGACGACGGTGACCGCCGAGATGCCCGCCACGATCGTGGTGTTGAGGATCGCCTCGCCCATGTTGGCGTCGGTCCAGGCGATCTCGATCTTGTCGAAGAGGTTGCCGCCGAACCAGAACGGCGGCGGCGTCTGGGCCAGGCGCTGGTTGTCGCGGGAGGCGGCGATCGCCGTCCACACCAGCGGGAACAGCGAACCGACGGTGAACAGGGCGAGGATGATGTACGCGACGGGGCCGGCGTGCATCTGTCCGCCGGCGCGGGCCGACTTGGGCCCGCGGCGGCTCCGCCGGGGCGGCTCGGGCACCGGCTCGGCCGGGGGTTTGGTCAGGGTCGTCGTCACGGCCGGTTCTCCTTAACTACTGGCGCGCAGCCGGCGCGAGATGACGTAGTTGACGATCCCGATCACGATGAGGATCAGGAACATCGTCCAGGCGATCGCCGAGGCGCGGCCCAGGTGCTGGTTGATCCAGCCCTGCTCGTACAGGTACAGGCCGAGCGTCTGGAACTGGTGCTGGGAGCCGCCGGAGGCACCCTTGTTGGCGTCGAACAGCAGCGGCTCGCCGAACAGCTGCGAGGCGCCGATGGTCGACACGACGACGGTGAAGAGGATCGTGGGACGCAGCTGGGGCAGCGTGACGTGGATGAACTGCCGCCAGCGGCTGGCGCCGTCCAGGGCCGCCGACTCGTACAGGTCCTGCGGGATCGCCTGCATCGCCGCCAGGTAGATCAGCGCGTTGTAGCCGGTCCAGCGCCAGATGACGATCGACGAGACGGCGATCTGGGACGGCCACTTGTCGCTCTGCCAGTCGATCTTGTCCAGGCCGACCAGGTCGAGGGCCCAGTTGATCATGCCGTAGTCGCGTCCGAAGAGCAGGACGAAGACCAGCGAGGCGGCGGCGATCGACGTCGCGTACGGCGCGAGCATCACGACGCGGTAGAACGTGGAGCCGCGCAGCCTGTAGTTGAGGATGTGCGCCAGGCCCATCGCCATCAGCAGCTGCGGCACCGTGGAGATGATGCCGATGGTCAGCGTGTTCTGCGCGGCGTTCCAGAAGAAGTCGTCGTCGAAGATCCTGGTGAAGTTGTCCAGGCCCGCCCACTCCATCTCGGTGGGCGCCGTCAGCTCCACCGTGTGCAGCGAGGCCCAGCCGGTGTAGAGCAGCGGGAACAGGCCGAAGGCGGCGAACAGCAGGAAGAACGGGGAGACGAACGCGTACGGGCTCCAGCGCAGGTCCCGCTGCCAGCGGCGGGACAGCCGGGCCCGCTTCCTCGCCTCCCCCGGGGAGGCGGCGCCGCCGGGCCCTCGGCCCGGGGCCGCGCCCCCCTTCGCGGGGGGCGCGGCGGTGTCGTGCCGGGTGGTCATTCCGGTCACTTCTCCAGGTTGTTGTCGATGGTCTTGGTGGCGTTCTCCCAGGCCTCCTTGGGCGACTTGCCCTGGGTGACGAGGATGACGCCGTTGTCCGTCAGACCCTGCTGGATGATCTGGTCCTTCGGGCCGATCACCTGGGCCGGGATGGACTCGGCGGCCTTGGCGAAGATGGCACCGATCGGCGAGTCACCGGTCATCTCGTTCTTGGCGTCCGTCACCTGCGGCAGCTTGTACGCGGCCGGCGCGCTCGGGAAGCTGCCCTGCACGGCGAACAGCTTGGCCTGCTGCTCCGGAGCGGTCAGCCAGGCGACGAACTTCTGCGCCTCCTCGACGTTCTTGCCGCTCTTGGGCACGCCCAGGAAGGAGCCGCCCCAGTTGCCGGACTTCGGCGCCGCGGCCACGTCCCACTGGCCGGCCGCCTCGGGCTGGGACTTGGCCTTGATGGTGCCGAGCATCCACGGCGGGCAGGCGACGGTGGCGAAGAGGTTGTTGGAGATGGTCTGTTCCCAGGCCGGCTGGAACTGGGTCTGCGCCTGGACCAGGTCCTTCTCGGCGGCCTCGGCGGTCAGGTCGAAGGCCTTCTTGACGGCGGGGTTGGTCTTGTATATGACCTCGCCGGAGGCGTCGTAGAACTTCTCCTCCTCACTGCTGAGGATGGCGTTGATCAGACCGCCGGGCGAGTCCATGAAGTAGGTGTCCTTGCCGGCGCCCTCCTTGTACTTCTCGCCGGCCTCGATGAACTTGCTCCAGTCGCCCGCCCACAGCGCGCTGACCTCGTCGCGGTCGGTCGGCAGACCGGCCTTCTCGAAGAGGTCCTTGCGGTAGCAGATGGCCATCGGGCCGATGTCGGTGCCGAGGCCGACCGCCTTGCCGTCCTTGGTGACGCCCTGCTTCCACTTCCAGTCCAGCCAGCTGCTGGGCTGGACGCCCTCGACCTTGGCCATGTCCACGAACTTGTCGGCCTGGGTCTCGACGACCTCGGCGATGTTGCCGACCTCGATGGCCTGGACGTCCTGGAGGCCGCTCTCGGTGGTGAGGTGGTTGACCAGAGCGGGGTAGTAGTTCTCGTTCCGCTCGGTGACCGTCTCCTCGATGTTGATGTCCGGGTTGAGCTTCTCGTACTCCTCGTAGAGCCCGGCCTCCTTGAAGCCCATGGTGCCGAACAGGCCGAGGGTGATGGTGGTCTTGCCGCTGCTGTCGCCCGACGACGTGCCGTCCTCGTCCTTGCCGTCGTCGGCACAGCCGGCCAGCAGCCCGGCGCCCAGCGACGCGATGGCCGCCACCACCACCGCTTTGCGGGCCGATCCTCTGCGTGCTGCTCGCATTGCGTCCTCCTGTTGCCCTGACGTGCCGACCCCCCGGCCAACTGCATGGTTGGACCCGCTGCTTCATGTCGTTCGTTCGTCGCTGCGGCTCGGGCGGGGAACGTGCGGGATGTGTAAGTGCCAGGTAGTGTGGGAGCGCTCCCACAAGTGATGTCTTGAAGAGTCGCGGCTCCGGGCGGGGGTGTCAAGGGAACGGACGCGACGAACTGCGTTCAGTTATCTGCCTGTTAACTGGACGCGGCGAACGGCGCGGAAGGCCCTCCGCAGGGCGGGTGGCGGTCCGGAGCCGGTCATTACACCCGACCGGCCTGTTAAATTCCAGGCCAGCCGCAGAGTGCGGGGGTGTCGACGGGAGGCGGAGCCGATGGCAGGCCACGGAGCGCGTGGGCGGAGCGGTGGCCGGCCCACCCTCGAAGAGGTGGCGGTACGGGCGGGCGTCGGCCGCGGCACGGTGTCCCGGGTGATCAACGGCTCGCCCCGGGTGAGCGACGCGACCCGGGCGGCCGTCGAGGCGGCGGTCGCGGAGCTCGGCTACGTCCCGAACACGGCGGCCCGCGCGCTGGCCGCCAACCGCACGGACGCGATCGCGCTGGTGGTGCCCGAGCCGGAGACCCGCTTCTTCGCGGAACCGTACTTCTCGGACATGCTCAAGGGCGTCGGCGCGGAGCTGTCCGAGACCGAGATGCAGCTGCTGCTGATCTTCGCGGGCAGCGACCGGGAACGGCGCCGGCTCGCCCAGTACCTGGCCGCGCACCGCGTGGACGGCGTCCTGCTGGTCTCCGTGCACGCCGACGACCCGCTGCCCGACATGCTGTCCCAGCTGGAGATCCCCGCGGTGATCAGCGGCCCGCGCTCGGCCGCGGAGTCGCTGGCGTCGGTGGACTCGGACAACTTCGGCGGCGCCCGCTCCGCCGTCGAGCACCTGCTCGCGCGCGGCCGCCGCAGCATCGCGCACATCACCGGGCGCCTCGACGTCTACGGCGCCCAGCGGCGCGTCGACGGCTACCGCGCGGCCCTGCGCGACGCCGGCCACGAGGTGGACGAGCAGCTGATCGAGGCGGGCGACTTCACCGAGGAGGGCGGCCGCCGCGCCATGGCGGAGCTGCTGCGCCGCCGCCCCGACCTGGACGCGGTCTTCGCCGGTTCGGACGTCACCGCGGCCGGCGCCCGTCAGGTGCTGCGCGAAGCCGGCCGGCGCATCCCGGACGACGTGGCGCTGATCGGCTACGACGACTCGGCCATCGCCCGTCACATGGAGCCGCCGCTCACCAGTGTCCGCCAGCCCATCGAGGAGATGGGCCGCGCGATGATAGACCTCCTGCTGACCGAGATCGCCGACCGCCGCCCGGCGGCCTCCCGGGGGCTGGACCGGCACCAGGTGGTGCTGCCGACGGAGCTGGTGGAGCGCGCGTCGTCGTGACGCGGCGGCCCGCGCACCGGGCCGTCCACCGGGGAGCCCGGGGCGCGGGTCCGTGCGCTCGCACCGGGCGAACTGTGCCCGGAGGCCCGGAACGCGATCAAGGGCCGACTCGTTACCGAGTCGGCCCTTGATCATTCAGGGTGAGTGACGGGACTTGAACCCGCGGCCACCTGGACCACAACCAGGTGCTCTACCAACTGAGCTACACCCACCAAGGCCGGTGCTGGAATCCCGCGAGGCGGGTTTTCCCGACCGGCTGAGAAAAAGTGTACAGGGTCCGAAGGGGTGCTCGCGCACGCCTTTCCGGGCGCCGCGCGTCCCTACCCGGCGGGCAGGACGTGCTTGGCGGCGATCGCCTTCGCGGTGTCGGTGTCGGGGCCCGGCTGCGGCACGAAGACGGCCTCCCGGTAGTAGCGCAGTTCGGCGATGGACTCGCGGATGTCGGCGAGCGCGCGGTGGTTGCCGTTCTTCTCGGGGCTGTTGAAGTACGCCCGCGGGTACCAGCGGCGGGCCAGCTCCTTGATGGAGGACACGTCGACGATGCGGTAGTGGAGGTAGTTCTCCAGCGTGGGCATGTCCCGCAGCAGGAAGCCGCGGTCGGTGCCGACGGAGTTGCCGCACAGCGGGGCCTTGCCGGGCTCCTTCACGTGCTCCTTCACATACGCCAGGACCTGCGCCTCGGCGTCGGCGAGCGTCGTGCCGCCGTCGAGCTCGGCGAGCAGGCCGGACGCGGTGTGCATCTGACGCACCACCTCCGGCATCGTCTCCAGGGCCCGCTCCGGCGGGCGGACGACGATGTCGACGCCCTCGCCGAGGACGTTCAGCTCGGAGTCGGTGACGAGGGCGGCAACCTCGATGAGCGCGTCGTCGGACAGCGAGAGGCCGGTCATCTCGCAGTCGATCCACACCATGCGATCGTTCATGCGGCCACCCTACGGCCGACCCGTGCCGTATGGTCCCCCGGCGTCGGTGCGGACGTCACAGGGCTGCCGCCCCCGGCCCCCCGCTTCGGCCTGGACGGCCTCGTCCTCGAACGCCGGACGGGCTGTTTCAGCCCGTCCGGCGTTTCGAGTGTCACCTCACGGCGCGCTGCGCTGTCCCGGCAGGCTCGCCGCCGCGGCCGGCACCGGTGCCGCCGTGCGGCGGGACTGGAACGGGACCGCGTTCTCCGCCGACAGCGGGACCGGCTCCGGCGGTGCGCTGGGCCGCGGGCCACCGGCCGACTCCGGGTCCACCGCACGGTCGCCCTGGGGGCGGCGGGCCCGGTACGCGGCCCGGTAGGCGGCCGGTGACGAACCCAGCTGGCGGCGGAAGTGGCCGCGCAGCGCCACCGGCGACCGGAAGCCGCAGCGGCCCGCGACCTCGTCCACCGAGTAGTCGGACGTCTCCAGCAGCCGCTGCGCCTGGAGCACCCGCTGGGTGATCAGCCACTGCAGCGGGGCGCTGCCCGTCAGCGAGCGGAACCGGCGGTCGAAGGTGCGGCGGCTCATGTACGCGCGGGCCGCCAGCGTCTCCACGTCGAACTGCTCGTGCAGGTGCTCCAGCGCCCAGGCGACGACCTCGGCGAGCGGGTCGGCGCCGATCTCCTCCGGTAAAGACCTGTCGAGGTAGCGCTCCTGGCCGCCCGAGCGGCGCGGCGGGACCACCAGGCGGCGGGCCAGCGCGCCGGCCGCCTCGTTGCCGTGGTCCGTGCGCACGATGTGCAGGCACAGGTCGATGCCGGCCGCGGTGCCCGCCGACGTCAGCACGTCGCCGTCGTCCACGAACAGTTCGCGCGGATCGACGTGCACCGACGGATAGCGCTTGGCCAGGGTCGGCGCGTACATCCAGTGGGTGGTCGCGGGGCGGCCGTCCAGCAGGCCCGCCGCCGCCAGTACGAAGGCGCCGGTGCACAGCCCGACTATGCGGGCGCCCTCCTCGTGCGCCCGGCGCAGGGCGTCGAGCGCTTCCTCCGGTGGCGGCGAGGTGATCGACCGCCAGGCGGGCACGACGACCGTGCCCGCGCGTGAGATCGCCTCCAGGCCCTGCGGCGCGGTGAGTTCCAGGCCTCCCGTGGTCCGCAGCGGACCGTCCTCGCCGGCGCACACCAGCAGCCGGTAGCGCGGCACGCCGGCGTCCTGGCGGTCGATCCCGAACACCGACAGCGGTATGGAACTCTCGAAGATGGGGCCGCCACTGAACAGCAGCACCGCGACGATCTCCTTGCGGCGTCGCCCGGAGAGCTTCCGGGCCGCGGTTTCCGGCGCGGCAGCGGTGTCGTGGCTCATAACTGCTAAGCCCCCCTCGGTGGTCGCGGCGCCCTGATCCTTTCGGGTCTGTCGCTCCAACACGTTTCCCCTCGGTCCTGCACGAGTCCCCCGCCGTAGACAGTCAAGATCGAATCTACTGTGTCCCGTCGCACCGAGGTGGCCGGTTCGGCACTTGGGACATTGTCGACATGGCAACTTGGCGTGAAGCAGTCGATCACGAAGCGTTGCACTCCGGGGCGCCCCAGGGAAGTGCGCCTTGTCGCAGTGGCCAATCCCCGTAGGGTGCGCGGGGCCCGTCAGACCCTTTCCGTGCAGGTGGAACGGGGGTTTGGGGGTGGTGAGGGCCAGGGATGAGCCACCCGGAGAAGTTGGCCGAAAAGATGCGGACGCGTGCGCGGAAACCGGTCAGTCGACCGGTGTGTTCTACCCAGTGTGCCGTCCGCCCCTGTGACGTGGCGAGCCGGCCCGGTGCCGGCGCCCGGCCGGCACCGCGTGCTGCGGGCCGGCCGGCCGGCCCGCGACACGCTCGGAGCGGCGCAGCAGCAGACGGCAGGCGCCGGTGACGGCGGCCAGGCCCAGGGCCGTTCCGGCGGTCCCGGCGAGCGAGGCGCCGTAGTAGAGGAGGACGACGGGGACCAGGACGACGCTGAAGGCCGCCCAGCGGACGAGATCGGTGACGCCGTCGCGGGCCGGTGCGGCCGGACCGGCCCCGGGCGCACCGGACGGCGGCTGGGCGTGCTGGTGCGGTCCGGACATCGGTGCTCCGTGCTCCCTCGGGGTGGCGGCAAGAAGATCAACGCCCGGACGGCGCGTCGGTCACGACTGATCACGGACAGTTGAATCCCGTGCAAACCGCCTGTACAGCGCAGCAACCATTGCGTTACGGGCGCCCCCTCGTGCATGCTCCGGTGAACCCCGCGGCGGACCCTGCGCGGGATCTGGGCGAAGGAGGCGTGCCGCCGTACCCTTGGGGGTATGGGGTTGGGAAGACCATTCCCGGACACACACCGGACACAGCTCCACCGCACACTGTTGTCCCCCATAGAGGATAAAAACGCCGAGACAGCCATGGCCGGTCACGAATTCTTCGAACCCGCGGACCGCAAGCGGCCCGTCGCCGAACCTACGGCGGCCGAGCCCCTGGCGGCCGAAGAGCCCCGCCAGTCGTGCGACCCAGCCTTCAAGCACGGTGTCGTCGTCGGCTTCGACGGCTCCACCTCCAGCGAGCGCGCCCTCGCGTACGCGATCGGCATGGCACGCCGGCTCGGCTCGGGCCTGGTCATCGTGCACGTCGCCAACCGTCTGCCGACCACGGTGTGGGCGGGCTGCGAACCTCCCGTCTTCGTGGACGTGCCGGACCACCGCACCGAGGTGCTGGGGCTGGAGCTGGCGTGCGCGGACTACCTCACCGAGGTGCCCTGGATCCTGGTCGAGCGAGGCGGCGACATCTGCCACGAACTCGAAGAGGTGGGCCGGGAGTACGAGGCGGACGCCATCGTCGTCGGTTCCAGTCACGGACTGGTGGGCCGCCTCTTCGGCTCCGTCGCCGGCCGGCTCGCCAAGCGGGCGCAGCGGCCCGTCGTCGTCATCCCGTAGCGGCCCCGCCACCGGGTCGCCCTTTCGTCATGCTGCGTGAACCTACCGGCGCGTAGAGGTGTTTGTGCCCTTGTGAAGGGCATATACCGGTCACCGCACAACCGCACATGCATGAAGGGAGCCCGCCGTGGACAACGACGTCTCCGCGGGAAGCACCACCACCACGATCGTCGGCCGACTCGCGCTCGGCATCACCCTGCTGGCCTTCGGCCTCGGTCACACCCGCGTGGTCGACGGCGTGACGGCGGCGGACGCCGTGACCGTCGCCCAGTACGTCGGGGGTGTAGCGCTCTTCGTCGCCGGACTGCTGGCGCTGCGCGAGCGGGACACCGCCTCCGGCACCGCCTTCACCGTGCTCGGCGCGCTCTGGTTCACCTGGGCCGTCTCGGCCGGCGGCCAGGTCTCCGCCAACGCGGCGGGACTCTTCCTGCTGCTGTTCGCCCTCGTCGCCCTCTCCCTCACGTTCGCCGACGGCGACACGCTCGGACAGGGCGTGTACGGGCTGTTCGCCGTCTCCCTGCTGCTGCTCGCCCTCGGTGCCTTCGCCGACAGCGAGGTGCTGGGCAAGGCGGGCGGCTGGTTCGCCGTCGTGGCGGGGGCGGTCGCCTGGTACGCGGCGACGGCGGTGCGCGCGCAGTGGCCTACGGCGTTTCGGCGGCGGGCTGCGGGGCGGGGCGCGACGGCATAGCTGCCGCGGGCTGGGGGGTTGGGCGGCTCCCCGGCACGGGACGGCCCCCCGCGTGTGTGGTGGCACACGTGGGGGGCCGTTCGGTTTGTTCTCCCTGTACCGGCGCGTCGTGGCTGGTCGCGCTCACGCGGCGGAGCCGCACATCAATACAGCCCCGCGCCCCTGGAAGCCGCAAACGGGGCGCTTCTACTCCACCGTCACGGACTTGGCGAGGTTCCTCGGCTTGTCGATGTCCCTGCCCAGGGACAGGGCCGTGTGGTAGGCGAGGAGCTGGAGGGGGATGCCCATCAGGATCGGGTCCAGCTCGTCCTCGTTCTTCGGGACGACGATCGTGTGGTCGGCCTTCTCCTGCTCCCGGTGGGCCACGGCGAGGATCTGGCCGCTGCGAGCCTTGATCTCCTCCATCGCGGCGCGGTTCTTCTCCAGCAGGTCGTCGTCCGGCACGATCGCGACCGTCGGCAGGGCCGGCTCGATCAGGGCGAGCGGGCCGTGCTTGAGCTCGGAGGCGGGGTAGGCCTCGGCGTGGATGTAGGAGACCTCCTTCAGCTTCAGGGAGGCCTCGCGCGCGACCGGGTAGCCCCGGACGCGGCCGATGAAGAGCATCGAGCGGGCGTCGGCGTACTGCGCGGCCAGCTTCTTGATGTCCTCCTCCTGCTTCAGCATCTCCTCGATCTGCGCGGGCAGCTTGCGCAGGCCCTCGATGATCCGCTTGCCGTCGCGGACCGACAGGTCGCGGGTGCGGCCCAGGTGCAGGGCGAGCAGCGCGAAGGCGACGCAGGTGTTGGTGAAGCACTTGGTGGAGACGACGCAGACCTCGGGCCCGGCGTGCACGTACATGCCGCCGTCGGCCTCGCGGGCGATGGCCGAGCCGACCACGTTGACGATGCCGAGGACGCGGGCGCCCTTGCGCTTCAGCTCCTGCACGGCGGCCAGCACGTCGTACGTCTCGCCGGACTGGGAGACGGCGATGTACAGGGTGTCGGGGTCGACGACCGCGTTGCGGTAGCGGAACTCGGAGGCGGGCTCCGCGTCCGCGGGGATGCGGGCCAGCTCCTCGATCATCTGTGCGCCGATCTGGCCCGCGTGGTACGAGGTGCCGCAGCCGAGGATCTTCACGCGGCGCACGGCGCGCGCGTCGCGGGCGTCCAGGTTGAGGCCGCCGAGGTGCACGGTGGAGAAGCGGTCGTCGATCCGGCCGCGCAGTACGCGGTCCACGGCCTCGGCCTGCTCGTGGATCTCCTTGTGCATGTAGGTGTCGTGGCCGCCCATGTCGTACGAGGCGGCCTCCCACTCCACGGTGGTCGGCTCGGCGGTGGTGCGGGTGCCCTCGGTGGTGTACGTGCGGAAGTCGTCGGCCTTGAGGGTGGCCATCTCGCCGTCGTCGAGGGTGACTATCTGGCGGGTGTGGGTGACCAGCGCGGCGATGTCCGAGGCGACGAACATCTCCTTCTCGCCGATGCCGAGGACGACCGGCGAGCCGTTGCGGGCGACGACGATGCGCTCGGGGAAGTCGGCGTGCATCACGGCGATGCCGTACGTGCCCTCGATCACCCGGAGCGTCTCGCGGACCTTGTCCTCCAGCTTCTCCGCCTCGGAACGGGCGATGAGGTGGACCAGGACCTCGGTGTCGGTCTCGGAGAGGAACTCGACGCCGTCCGCCTCCAGCTTGCGGCGCAGGTCGGCGGCGTTGTCGATGATGCCGTTGTGGACGACGGCGACCTTGTTGTCGGCCGACATGTGCGGGTGGGCGTTCACGTCGGAGGGGGCGCCGTGGGTGGCCCAGCGGGTGTGGGCGATGCCGGTGGTGCCCTTGAAGCGCGCCGGGACCTTGGCCTCCAGGTCGCGGACCCGGCCCTTGGCCTTGACCATCTTCAGGCCGGCCGCCTTCGGGGACGTCACGACGATGCCCGCCGAGTCGTAGCCGCGGTACTCCAGGCGCTGGAGACCCTCCAGGAGCAGGGGCGCGACGTCACGCTTGCCGATGTATCCGACGATTCCGCACATGTATACGTAGACCTCGTGTCTCTCTCCGGCTTCTCAGCCGTGGACGACGGCTTCTCAGCCGTAGACGATGCGGCGCAGCTGACGGAGCGACAGCTCCGGCGGAGCCACCGCGCGGTACTTCAGTTCCGCCTCGATCCGCTCGAAGATCGTCGCGTTCACCTGGCCCTGGGCCTGGAGCTCGCGGTGGCGGCGACGGACGAATTCCTCGGTCGTCTCGTCGAAGTAGGCGAGCACGTCCTGGATCACGCGCAGCGCCTCGCCCCGGTTGAGGGGGGTGGACCGCGTCAGATGATCAACGAGTTCGTCGTGCACCCGGTAGATCCTGGAGTACGGGACGCACTTGTGCAAGAATCCTGCCCGATTTCGGGCAGGCGACCGGAGGTGCGGGTCTACATCCGCTTCAGCACCGCCTGCTTCGCCAGGGTGAACTCCTCGTCGGTCAGCACCCCCGAGCGGTGCAGTTCGCCCAGCTCGCGCAGCCGCCGCAGCAGCGCGTCGTGGTCGTCCTCGGCGGCGGGCGCCGGTGCGGACGCCTGCTCGGCCGGCCGGGCGTCCTCCACGGCGGCCGGCGCGGACGGATGCGGGAGCCGGGCCTGCACGGCCGCCGCGACCAGGGCCATCAGCGGGTCCCGCTTGAAGCCCCACAGCTCCACCGCGTTCGGGTCGTACTTGGGCGGCACCTTGCTCGGCGCCGCCCGCACGGTGAAGCGGAGGTGGCCGTTCTCCAGGCCGACCGTCGGCTGCCACTCCACCGCCACGATGTCGGCCAGGGGCAGGGTGCGCGGGCCTGCGGCCGACTTGGCGTCCTCCGCCTGCCACTTCCACTCCAGCCGCACTCGCTCGCCGTCGAAGCTCGCGACCCCGTCCCCGGCGGAGACCGACAGCGGCACGGAGGGGCCCGGCAGCAGGTAGGAGCCGACCGGGCCGGACGGGACCTGGTCGAGGAGCAGGGCGTTGCGCACCTCGTCCACGAAGTACTCGGCGACGCCGTACCGGTCGGACTCCACCGTCAGCTGGTACGGGTCGTGCGGCTCGGTCAGCCGGCCGCCGGTCGCGTGCAGCAGGGGGTCGGCGCCGTCCCGCAGCCGCAGCCGAAGCCGCCCCGACTTCTTGCCCTGCTCGAACGATATGCCCGCCAACGCCGTCAGGGGGACGAGCAGTTCACCCAGTTCTCTGCGGAGCAGGCTGACGTTCTTGTCCCGACCGGGGGTCAGCCGCAGGGTGTCGCCGTCGAAGACCCACGTTCCGTCCTTCTGGATGATTTCCGCCATGCGGGGATTGTTCCACCGACGCCCGACGGGCACCCCGGAGGACCGTCTCCGAGGTGCCCGCCCGTCCGTGGGGGCCCGGCCTACAGGCCCGCTATGGGGTTCTTCAGGCTGCCGATGAGCTGGAGCGCGCCGGACGGGTCGGCGAGGTCCACCATCTGCTTGTTGTTGCGCAGCTGGAGCCGGTTGAGGCACGACAGCGCGAACTCGGGCGCGAACATGTCGTACCGGTCGAACTTGTCGGCCAGCTCCGGCACCGACTCCTGGTACTCGCGGGTGACCTCCGCGACCGTCCGCCAGAAGCCGTCCTCCTCGAGGATCCCCTCCTCCGCCAGGTTCGCGGCGAGGAAGCGGAAGAAGCAGTCGAAGACGTCCGTGAAGATCGACAGGAGCTTCTTGTCCTCGGGCACCTCGACGGCGATGCGGGAGACGTCCGGCGGCAGCACCGCGTCCGGGTCCATCACCGCGATCTCCTCGGCGATGTCCTTGTAGACCGCCCGCTGCACCACCCCGTCCCTGAGGACCAGGATCACGTTCTCGCCGTGCGGCATGTACACCAGGTCGTAGGCGTAGAAGCTGTGCAGCAGCGGGACGAAGTAGGCCCGCAGGTAGTGCCGCAGCCACTCGGTGGGCGCGAGGCCCGACCGCTCGATCAGCGCGCCCGCGAACGACGCGCCCTCGTGGTCGACGTGGACCAGGGAGGCCATCGTGGCGAGCGTCTCGCCGTCCTGGAGGGACGGGACGGGGCTCTCCCGCCACAGCGCCGCCAGCATCTTGCGGTACGGCGAGTAGCGGTCGGTGGCCTGCTCGTACTCCAGGTGCCGGTAGCCGACGGCCGCCCGCTCCCGGATGATCGTCAGGCCCGTCGACTTCAGCACCGGGTCGGACTCGATGAGCTGCGCCAGCCAGTCGTTGATGGCCGGGGTCGCCTCCATGTACGCCGCCGACAGGCCGCGCATGAAGCCCATGTTGAGGACGGACAGGGCCGTCTTCACGTAGTGCTTCTCCGGGTGCGAGGTGTTGAAGAAGGTGCGGATGGACTGCTGGGCCAGGTACTCGTCGTCGCCCTCGCCGAGGCAGACCAGGTGCCCGCGGGCGACTTCGGCGGCGAAGGTGACGGTGAGCTTGTTCCACCACTGCCAGGGGTGGACCGGGATGAAGAGGTAGTCGGCAGGGTCCAGGCCACGGTCGCGCAGGACGCCGTGGAAGCGGTCGACGGTCGCCCCGCCCAGCTCGTCGCGCACGAAGGACTCGTACTCGATGCCGACACCGGCCGTGAACGCCGCCCGCGAGCGGTGCGCGGCCAGCCACACCAGCCGGACGGGGCTCGCGGTCTCCGGGGCGTACGACAGGTACTCGTGGATGCCGAAGCCGAGCCGCCCGTTGTTGGCGACGAAGCAGGGGTGGCCCTCGGTCATGCCGGTCTCGACCGCCTGGAAGCCCGCGTTCACCAGCTCGGCGGAGGTCACCTTCGGCTTGGTGAGCTTGTAGCAGGTGCCGGAGAGGGTGGAGGAGATCTCCTCCAGGTAGACCGGCAGGATCTCGTCGCTCAGGCCCAGGGACTGCTTCAGCTCGATGAAGAAGTCCAGCGCGGCGAGCGGCAGCTCGGTGCCGTCGCGGTGGCGGGTGATCGAGGCGGCGTCCACCTGCCAGTGGTCCAGGGCGCGGACGGTGGCGGTGAAGCGGTACTCGGTCTTGCCGTCGTCGGAGCGGACGGCGTACGCGTCACCCGCGGACCGCTCGGGCGTGATCAGCCGCTCGTGCGTGAACTCGGCCAGCGCCTTGCGGACCAGGAGGCGGTTGGCCTGCTCCCAGCGTTCGGGGGACAGGTGGGCGACGGTGTCGGCGAGGCTCATGCGGACACCGCCTTCTCGAACTGCTCGCGGGTGCAGAAGCTCAGCAACGCCTTCTTCTCCGGCTTCTGGATCTCGCGCTCGGGCACGAATCCGACGGCTGCGTTCAGGGCGTGGACGGCCTTGTTGCCGACGTCCGGCTCGACGACGACGCGGGCGGTCGCCGGGTCGGCGAACAGTTCGGCCATCACGGCGGTGATCACGGCGCGGGTGAAGCCGTGCAGCGGGCGGTCGGTGGGGGCGACCAGGAAGTGCATGCCGACGTCTCCCGGCTGCGGCTCGTACAGGCCGGTCAGCTCGCGGTGGGCCGGGTCGTACTTCTCCATCAGGAAGGCGGGGACGCCGTCGTGCAGGCCCAGGTAGGCGTGGTGGTGCTCGTCGGCGGCTATCTCCATGTAGGCGCGCTCGACGTCGACCAGCTTCGCGTCCTGCATCATCCAGAACGCGGACTTCGGGTGCGTGACCCAGCTGTGCAGCAGTACCGCGTCCTTCAGGGGGTCGAGGGGACGGAGGGTGAGGGCGCCGATGCCGGCGGCCGTGGGGGTGGTGGTGCTCATGCGCTGAACTCCTGGAACGCGATCGTCTTCTCGACCGGGTAGTACTCGGTGCCGAGCAGCTCTCGGATGATGTAGCTGTTGCGATAGGCACCCATGCCCAGATCGGGACTGGTGATGCTGTGTGTGTGGACACCCGCGTTCTGCAGGAACACGCCACTGCCCGTGACGTCGACGGCGTAGTTGCGGGCGACGTCCAGGTTGCCCCGGGAGTCGTGGCGCAGCCGGTCGCGGACGGGCTTGAGGAACTCCGGCTCGGTGTACCGGTAGCCGGTGGCCAGGATCAGGCCGTCGGTCTCGATCTCGAAGTCGGTGCCCTGCTCCTCCTGGCGGAAGCCGAGCGTGTACGTGCCGTCCGCGTACCTGGCGTCGGTGAGCGCCGAGTTGGTGAGCAGGCGGGTGGGGACCGGGCCGCCGAGCCTCTTCCGGTAGAGCAGGTCGAAGATCTCGTTGATCAGGTCGCCGTCGATGCCCTTGAACAGGCCCTTCTGCTCGGCGGTCAGGCGGTAGCGGGTGTCCTCGGGGAGCGCGTGGTAGTAGTCCACGTACTCCGGGGAGGTCATCTCCAGGGTGAGCTTCGTGTATTCGAGGGGGAAGAAGCGGGGGGAGCGGGTCACCCAGTTGAGCTGGTAGCCGTGGATGTCGATCTCGCCGAGCAGGTCGTGGTAGATCTCGGCGGCGGACTGGCCGCTGCCGACCAGCGTGATCGACTTCTTCTTCATCAGCTCCGCCCGGTGCTGCACGTACCGGGAGTTGTGGATGAAGTCGCCCGCCAGGCCCCGGCAGGCGTCGGGGACGTGGGGCGGGGTGCCGGTGCCGAGGACGAGGCGGCGGGCGCGGTAGGTGTCGCCGGAGGTGGTGGCGACGGCGTACAGCTCCTCCGTCTCGTCGTACGTCACCTCGGTGACCGTCGTGGAGAAGCGGACGCTGCTCAGTCTGTTCGCGGCCCAGCGGCAGTAGTCGTCGTACTCGACGCGCAGCGGGTAGAAGTTCTCGCGTATGTAGAACGAGTAGAGCCGGCCCTTCTCCTTCAGGTAGTTGAGGAAGGAGTACGGGGACGTCGGGTCGGCGAGGGTGACCAGGTCCGACATGAACGGGGTCTGGAGGTGGGCGCCGTCCAGGAACATCCCGGCGTGCCACTCGAAGTCCGGCTTGGACTCCAGGAAGACGCCGTTCAGCTCGGCGATGGGCTCGGTGAGGCAGGCGAGGCCGAGGTTGAAGGGGCCGAGGCCGATGCCCACGAAGTCGTAGGTCTTCATGGTGGCTTCAGGAAGCGCGGTCAAGGGACTCTCCCAGGTACTGCTCGGCGTGGCCGGCGATCAGGTCGAGGACGGCGGCGATGTCGGCCGTGGTCGTCTCGGGGTTGAGCAGGGTGAACTTCAGGTAGTGGCGCCCGGCCACCTTGGTGCCCGCGACCACGGCGTCGCCGGAGGCGAACAGGGCCTTGCGGGCGTACAGGTTGGCGCGGTCGATCTCGGCGGGGTCGGTGACGGCCGCCGGTATGTAGCGGAAGACCAGCGTGGACAGCGACGGCTGGACCACGACGTCGAAGCGGGGGTCGGCGGCGAGCAGTTTCCAGCCCTCGGCGGCCAGGTCGCACACCTCGTCGAAGAGCTCGCCGATACCGTCGGCGCCCATCACGCGCAGCGTCATCCACAGCTTGAGGGCGTCGAAGCGGCGGGTGGTCTGAAGGGACTTGTCCACCTGGTTGGGGATACGTTCCTGCACCATGCGGCGCGGATTGAGGTACTCCGCGTGGTAGGTGGCGTGGCGCAGCGTGGCCGCGTCCCGGACCAGCACGGCGGACGAACTCACCGGCTGGAAGAAGGACTTGTGGTAGTCCACGGTGACCGAGTCGGCGCGCTCGATGCCGTCGATGCGGTCCCGGTACTTCAGGGAGGCGAGCAGCCCGCAGCCGTAGGCCGCGTCCACGTGCATCCACACGCCGTACTGCTCGCACAGCCCGGCGATCTCCGGCAGCGGGTCGATGGAGCCGAAGTCGGTGGTGCCGCCGGTGGCGACGACGGCCATGGGGACCAGGCCGTCCTGCGCGCACCGCTCCAGCTCCCGGGCGAGGGCGACGGTCTGCATGCGCTTGTCGTGGTCGACGGGGACCGGCACGACGGCGTCGGGGCCGAGGCCGAGCAGCTTCGCCGACTTCTTCACGCTGAAGTGGCTGACCTCGGAGGCGAAGACGCGCAGTTTCGCGAAGGAGTCGGTCTTGGCCTCCTCGCGGGCCAGCAGCAGGGCCTGGAGGTTGGACTGCGTGCCGCCGGAGGTGAACACGCCGTCGGCGGCCGGGCCGAGGCCGATGCGGGCGCAGGTCCAGTCGATGAGCTTGCGCTCGATGAGCGTGCCGCCGGCCGACTGGTCCCAGGTGTCCAGGGAGGAGTTGACGGCGGAGAGCACCGCCTCGCCGAGTACGGCCGGGATGACGACCGGGCAGTTGAGGTGGGCGAGGTAGCGGGGGTGGTGGAAGTAGACCGCGTCGCGGAGGTAGACGTCCTCCAGTTCGTCGAGGACCGCGGCCGTGTCGTGCAGCGGCTGGTCGAGGTCGATCTCGTCGACGCGGGGGGAGAGGGCGTCGACCGTGACGCCGGTGAACGGACGGTCGGTGGTGGCGAGTTTGGCGGCCACCCGCTCGACTCCTTCGGTCACCAGGCGGCGGTACTGCTCCGCGGTGGTGTCGTTGAGCAGGTGCGAGCGCATGTGGGGGTCCTCCGGTGGGGACGGTCCGAGAGGGACGGGAGAGGGCGGAGCCCTGACTTCGACTTAGGTTAGCCTAACCTAATCTCAATCGGTCAAACGCATACCGCTACGTGACTGCCGTCACTCACACCTCATCCGTGCGCCACGGACGGTGAGTTCGGGTGCCGTCAGGGCGCGGAGCGTCAGCCCTGCTCGCGGAGCTGTTCCTCCGTCAGGCCCCGGCGCCAATAGCCGACGAAGGTGACGCGACGGCGGTCGATGCCGCGTTCGGCGACGAAGTGCCGGCGGAGCTGCTTGACGCAGCCGGATTCGCCGGCGATCCAGACGTACGGGTTCGCGGCGGACGGCAGTTCGGCCGCGCGGAGGGTGGCGAGGGTGGCCTCGGGGCCGGCGGCGGCGTCCTTGACCAGCCAGGTGACCTCGGCGTCCGCCGCGGTCCTGAGGTCCTGCACGTCGTCGGCGTGCGGCACCTCCAGCCAGACCCGGGCGCGGGTGCCGGGCGGCAGGGCCTCGGCGATGGCGCAGGCGGCCGGTACGGCGGTCTCGTCGCCCCAGATCACCACCAGGTCGGTGTCCTCGGGCGGCCGGAAGCGGATCGCCCGGTTGTCGGCGATCGCCGGGCCGAGCAGGACGACGCGGTCGCCGGGGGCGGCGTCGGCGGCCCAGCGGGCGGCGGGGCCCGCCTGGACCGGCGAGTCCGGCTCGACGCCGTGCAGGACGAAGTCGATGTCGATCTCGGCGGTGTGGCCGTCGGCGTCCCGGCGCAGGGCGCGGAGCGTGTACGAGCGCATCACCGCGCGTACGTCGTCGGGCAGTTCACGCCATCCCTGCCACCAGCCGTCCCCCAGCTCGACGGGCACCGCGGGTTCCGGCTGTCCCGGGTGCGGCAGGAACAGCGACAGGGACTGGTCCCGCCCGTCGGAGTGGAAGGCGTGCAGGTCGGGGCCCGCGAAGGTGACCCGGGCCAGAGACGGGCCGAGCCGCCTCGTCCGTACGACCTGGAGGGAGAAGAAACGGAACGGGGCGGCCACGGCCGTCGTCATGAAGGGCTCCGGAAGGAGGAGGGGGGGAAGGGGGAGGGTCAGCCGACCTTCTCGGCGTTCTCGATCGCCTCGGCCAGGTTGTCGAGGAGCGGCGTGCACTTGTCGTAGGACAGGATCGGCTCGGGGGAGCGGGCGATGACCTGACCGGCCTTGACCGCGGGGAGCTGCTTCCAGGTGCCCTCGGTGATGTCCGCGGGCTGGATGGTGGAGGCGCGGTCGTCCATGATGATGATGTCGGCCGGGTACTTGTCGACGTTCTCCCAGCTCAGGGACTCGAACCAGCCGCCGGTCGCCTTCTTCGCCTCCTCCGAGGGCTCGACGAAGTTCACGCCGAGGGCCTTGAAGTACTCCAGGTCGACGGAGAGGTTGGTGCCGGAGACGTAGAAGAGTTCGGCGCTCGCGGACCCGGCGAGCACCCGGATCCCGGGCTTGGCCTTCGCCGCGGCGCGCAGCCGGGCCGCGGCCTTCTCGAAGGCGGCCTTCGCGTCGGTGACCTTCTTCGCCCTCATGTCGCCGCCGAGGGACTCGGCCAGCTCCCACATGCGCTGGAGCGGCTGGGTGAGCTGGCGGTCGAAGACGGAGACCGCGACGCTCGGGGCCAGCTTGGCGATCTTGTCCTTGGAGTCCTCGGGGACGGACCACAGGGTGCCCGCGGTGTCGAACGTCGTGGTGACGAGCAGTTCGGGGGCGAGGGCGGCGTACTTCTCGACGTTGAGCTTGCCCCACTCGTTGCCGAGTACGGTGACCTTGTCGACGTCGAGGTCGCCGGCCTGGACGTCGGGCTTGCCGTCCTTCGTGGTGGTCGGGCCGAAGACGCCCTTGACCTGAACGCCGTAGTCCCAGAGGGCGGCGGCCACGCCGGTGAAGGCGACCAGGTTCGCCGGGACCTTGTCCAGCTCGACGGTCTTGCCGCGGTCGTCCTTGAAGGACCAGGGGCCGGACTTGGCGGCGCCCGTCCCGCCGTCCGAGCCACCGCTTTTCGCGTCGTCGTCACCGCAGGCCGTGAGCACGGCTCCGAGGCCGAGTGCGCCGCCGGCGGCGAGTATTCCGCGGCGGGAGAGGGTGGCGGTTGTGCGGTTCGGCATGGCTGGGCTCTGCTTTCGTACGTACGGGGCCGCTTGGGCGTACCAAGGGAGCGGAAGCGCGCTTAGGCTAGCCTAACCAAAGGTTTCGGGCCAAGGGGGTGCCGGGGTGGGGCCGGGCCGGGTCCCGTCACCCCGCGCCGGAGAGGGCGTCTCAGTCCCGTACCCAGCCGGCCACGACGAGGGCGAGCGTCGGCGCGGCGGTGGCCGCGGCGCTCAGCAGCCGGTATCCGCCCGGTGTCAGCGGTGTCCAGCGCCGCAGGGGACGGTTGGCCAGCCACCACACGAGGCCGAACAGGGTGAGCACCGGCGTCGCGAGCACCACCCAGGGGAGGACCCCGTCGTTCTCGGTGGGTTCACGATCGGTCCACCCCAGGGCGGCGAGTGGCCAGTTCGAGGCGAAGTACCAGAGCAGGAACGCCGGGACGACGGCCGGTACCCCCAGCAGCACGTTCACGGCCAGGGGCAGGCACAGCCGGAGCCGTGAGGGTGCGGCGCTCGTCTTCACCCGGTCCCGCCTCACCTGGTCCCGCCCGGTCCACTGGCACGTGATCCTGAGTCCTGCGCACCCTACCCGGCCGTGCCCGGCGCCCGCCCCGGCGTCACGGTGCCGTGCGGCTCAGCCGGCCAGGCCCAACTCCCGCGCGATCAGCATCCGCTGGACCTCGCTGGTGCCCTCGCCGATCTCCAGGATCTTCGCGTCCCGCCACATGCGGGCCACCGGGTACTCGTTCATGAAGCCGTAGCCGCCGTGGATCTGCGTCGCGTCGCGGGCGTTGTCCACGGCCACCGTCGACGAGTACAGCTTCGCCAGCGCCGCCTCCTTCTTGAACGGCTCGCCCGCCACCAGCCGGGAGGCCGCGTCGCGCCAGGCGAGGCGGGAGGTGTGGGCCTTCATCTCCATGTCGGCGACCTTGAACTGGATGGCCTGGTTGGCGCCGATGGGCCTGCCGAAGGCGTGACGTTCCTTCGCGTACTTCACCGACTCGTCCACGCAGCCCTGCGCCAGGCCCGTGCCCAGCGCCGCGATAGCGATCCGGCCCTCGTCCAGGATGCGCAGGAACTGCGCGTAGCCGCGGCCCTCCTCACCCAGCAGGTTCGCCGCCGGGACCCGGACGTCGGCGAAGGACAGCTCACGGGTGTCCGAGGCGTTCCAGCCGACCTTCGAGTACGGGGCGGCGACCGTGAAGCCCGGCGTGCCGGACGGGACGATGATCGCCGAGATCCGCGGACGGCCGTCCGCCTTGCGGCCGGTGACCGCCGTGACCGTCACCAGGCCGGTGATGTCCGTGCCGGAGTTGGTGATGAAGCACTTGGTGCCGTTGATGACCCACTCGTTCGTCGCCTCGTCCAGGCGGGCCGTCGTGCGCGTCGCGCCCGCGTCCGAGCCGCCGTCCGGCTCGGTCAGGCCGAAGGCGCCCAGGATCTCCCCGGAGCACAGCCGGGGCAGCCACTGGCGCTTCTGCTCCTCGGTGCCGAACAGGTGGACCGGCATGGCCCCCAGCGAGACGCCCGCCTCCAGCGTGATCGCCACCGACGAGTCGACGCGGGCCAGCTCCTCCAGCGCGATGCCGAGCGCCAGGTAGTCGCCGCCCATGCCGCCGTACTCCTCCGGGAACGGCAGGCCGAACAGGCCCATGCGGCCCATCTCCCGGACGATCTCGTACGGGAACTCGTGCCGCTCGTAGAAGTCGCCGATCTTGGGTGCCACGACGTCGTGGGCGAACTCCTCCACCGTGCGGCGGAGCTCCTCGAGTTCGGGGGAGAGCTTGTGGTCCATGGCTGTCACTTCTCCTGGTCGGAGTCGTCGTCCGGGCCCGCGAGGGCCCGGACGGTGCGGGACGGGCTGGGTCGGCCCAGGCGGGCGGCCATCCAGACGCTGGTGGCGACGAGAGAGCCGAGGTCGACCCCGGTGTCGATGCCGAGGCCGCGCAGCATCCACACGAGGTCTTCGGTGGCGAGGTTGCCGGTGGCGGACTTCGCGTACGGGCAGCCGCCCAGCCCGCCGGCGGAGGCGTCCACGGTGGTCACACCGTGCTGGAGGGCGGCGTAGGTGTTGGCCAGGGCCTGGCCGTACGTGTCGTGGAAGTGCACGCCGAGCGCGTCCACCGGAACGCCGGCGTCGGTGAGGGAGGTGAGCAGGGCGCTCACGTGGCCCGGGGTCGCCACCCCGATGGTGTCGCCGAGGCTCAGCTCGTCGCAGCCCATGTCCAGCAGGGCCCGGCAGACCTTCACCACCTGCCCGACGGGGACCGCTCCCTCCCACGGGTCGCCGAAGCACATCGACAGGTAGCCCCGTACGTGAACGCCGCCCGCGTCCTTCGCCCGCGCCACCACCGGCTCGAACATGGCCAGCGCCTCGTCCACCGTGCGGTTGAGGTTGGCCTTGGCGAAGGACTCCGTGGCGCTGGCGAAGACCGCGACGCGGCGGGCACCGAGCGCGAGGGCGCGGTCGAGGCCGCGTTCGTTCGGCACCAGGACGGGCAGCTCGACCGGCAGGTCGGCGACGGCGGGGAACAGCTCCTCCGCGTCCGCCAGCTGCGGCACCCACTTGGGGTGCACGAAGCTCGTCGCCTCGATGGTCGTCAGGCCCGTGCCGGCCAGGCGGCGGACGAACTCCGCCTTCACCGCCACCGGCACCGTCGCCTTCTCGTTCTGCAGGCCGTCGCGGGCGCCCACCTCGTGGATGCGGACGCGGGCGGGCAGGCCCTTCGCCGGTACGGCCATGGGCAGGCCCAGTTCGGAGGTGTTCACGCCGTCTCCTGTTCGCCGTCGTCCGTGGGTGCGATGACCGCGAGCACCTGGTCCATGGCCACGGTCGTGCCCGGCGCCACGTCCAGCTCGGCGACCGTGCCCGCGTGCGGGGCGGAGATGACGTGCTCCATCTTCATCGCCTCCACCACCAGCAGGCTCTGCCCGGCGCTCACCTCGTCGCCGACGGCCACCTTCACCACCGTCACCGTGCCCGGCATCGGCGCGGTCAGCGAGTCGGCACCCGCGTGGGCGGCGCCCGACAGGGAGGCGGCGACCGGGTCGTGGTCACGCACCTGCCAGGCGTCGCCGTCGCGGCCCAGCCAGTCGGCGGCGCGGTGGAAGGTGTGCCGGACGCCGTCCAGCGTGACGGCGACCCGGTCGTCGGTGACGGTGTGCGTGCCGCGCGGGGCGTGCTCCACCGGGTCCGTGACCCGCAGGTGGAAGGCGACCGGCTTCGGCTCGCCGCCCATGCGCCAGCCGTTCGGCACCGAGAAGGGGTCCGTCCAGCCGTCGCCGCGCGGACGCAGCGCGTCCAGCCGTACGGCCGCCGCCGCCTCGTACACCTCCTCCGGTACGTCCGTGCAGACCAGGGCGTCGACCTCCCGCTCCACCAGCCCCGTGTCCAGCTCGCCCGCCACCACCGCCGGGTGCGCGAGCAGCCGCCGCAGGAACCCGGCGTTGGTCTGCACGCCCAGCGTCACCGTCCGGGCCAGGGCCGCCCGGAGCTTGCGCAGAGCGGTCGCGCGGTCGGGGCCGTAGGCGATCACCTTGGACAGCATCGGGTCGTAGAGGCTGCCGACCTCGGTGCCCTCGCTGAGCCCGGAGTCGGTGCGCACGCCGTCGCCCTCGGGCTCGTGCAGCCTGAGCACCGTGCCGCCGGACGGAAGGAAGCCGCGGGCGGGGTCCTCGGCGCACAGGCGTGCCTCGACGGCGTGCCCGGTCAGCCGCACGTCCGTCTGCGCGAAGCCCAGCTCCTCGCCCGCCGCCACCCGCAGCTGCCACTCCACCAGGTCGAGGCCGGTGACCAGCTCGGTCACCGGGTGCTCCACCTGGAGGCGGGTGTTCATCTCCATGAAGTAGTACTGCGAGGGGTCCTCGCCCGGCACGATGAACTCCACCGTGCCCGCGCCCCGGTAGCCGCAGGAGCGGGCCGCCTGCACGGCCGCCTCGCCCATCGCGGCCCGGGTCGCCTCGTCCAGCAGGACGCTCGGCGCCTCCTCGATCACCTTCTGGTGCCGGCGCTGCAGCGAGCACTCGCGCTCGCCCAGGTGCACCACGTTCCCGTGGCCGTCGGCCAGGACCTGGATCTCGATGTGCCGGGGCCGGTCGATCCACCGCTCCACCAGCAGCGTGTCGTCGCCGAAGGAGGCGCGGGCCTCGCGGCGGGCGGCGGCGATCTCGTCGGCCAGCAGGGCCGCGTCCCGCACCAGCCGCATGCCCTTGCCGCCACCACCGGCCGACGGCTTCAGCAGCACCGGCGTCCCGATCTCCCGGGCGGCCTCGGCGAGCTGCGCGTCCGTCAGGCCGCTGCCGCTGGAGCCGGGCACCACCGGCACCCCGGCCGCCTTCACCGTCTCCTTGGCGCGGATCTTGTCGCCCATCAGGGCGATCGCGTCGGCGGACGGACCGATGAAGACCAGCCCCGCCTCCTCGCAGGCCCGCGCGAAGGCGGCGTTCTCGGCGAGGAAGCCGTACCCCGGGTGGACGGCCTGCGCGCCGGTGCGGGCGGCGGCCTCCAGCAGGCGCTCGACGGAGAGATAGCTCTCCGCCGCCGGCGCCGGGCCGATCCGTACCGCCTCGTCGGCCTCCCGCACGTGCCGCGCGTCCGCGTCGGCGTCGGAGAAGACCGCCACCGAGCGCACGCCCATCGAGCGCAGGGTCCTCACGACCCGCACCGCGATCTCGCCGCGGTTGGCCACCAGCACCGTGTCGAACATCAAGCTCCCCATCGCGCTCCCCATCGAAGTCCCCTCCTCACATCCGGAAGACGCCGAACTGGGGCTCGCCCAGCGGCGCGTTGGCACACGCGGTCAGGGCCAGGCCCAGCACCTGCCGGGTGTCGGCGGGCTCGATCACCCCGTCGTCCCACAGGCGGGCGGTCGCGTAGTAGGCGTTCCCCTGGTGCTCGTACTGCGCGCGGATGGGCGCCTTGAAGGTCTCCTCCTCCTCGGCCGGCCACACCTCGCCCCGGGCCTCCAGCTGGTCCCGCTTGACCGTGGCCAGCACGGACGCGGCCTGCTCGCCGCCCATCACCGAGATCTTGGCGTTGGGCCACATCCACAGGAAGCGCGGCGAGTACGCCCGCCCGCACATCGAGTAGTTCCCCGCGCCGTACGACCCGCCGATGACGACCGTCAGCTTCGGGACCCGCGTGCACGCCACCGCCGTCACCATCTTGGCGCCGTGCTTGGCGATGCCGCCCGCCTCGTAGTCCTTGCCGACCATGAAGCCGGAGATGTTCTGCAGGAACACCAGCGGGATGCCGCGCTGGTCGCACAGCTCGACGAAGTGGGCGCCCTTCTGGGCCGACTCGGCGAACAGGATGCCGTTGTTGGCGACGATGCCGACCGGGTGGCCGTGGACGCGGGCGAAACCGGTGACCAGGGTCTGCCCGTACTCGGACTTGAACTCGGCGAACCGGGAGCCGTCCACCACCCGCGCGATGACCTCGCGGACGTCGTAGGGGGTGCGGGAGTCGACCGGGACCGCGCCGGACATCCCCTGCGGGTCGACCTTCGGCTCGACGGCGGGCTCCACGCCCCAGGGGAGCCGGCCGCGCTCGGGCAGCGTGGAGACGATCTGCCGCACGATCCGCAGCGCGTGCGCGTCGTCCTCCGCCAGGTGGTCGGTCACGCCCGACACCCGCGAGTGGACCTCGCCGCCGCCCAGCTCCTCCGCCGTGACCACCTCGCCGGTGGCCGCCTTCACCAGCGGCGGACCGCCCAGGAAGATCGTGCCCTGATTGCGGACGATCACCGCCTCGTCGCTCATCGCCGGGACGTACGCCCCGCCCGCCGTGCAGGAGCCGAGGACGGCGGCGATCTGCGGGATGCCGGCGCCCGACATCCGGGCCTGGTTGTAGAAGATCCGCCCGAAGTGCTCGCGGTCCGGGAAGACCTCGTCCTGCATCGGCAGGAAGGCGCCCCCGGAGTCCACCAGGTACAGGCACGGCAGCCGGTTCTCCAGCGCCACCTCCTGCGCCCTCAGGTGCTTCTTCACCGTCATCGGGTAGTACGTGCCGCCCTTGACCGTGGCGTCGTTGGCGACGATCACGCACTCCCGGCCGCTGACCCGGCCGATCCCGGCGATGACGCCGGCGGCCGGCGCCTGTCCGTCGTACAGCCCGTCGGCCGCGAGCGGCGCCAGCTCCAGGAACGGCGAGCCCGGATCGAGCAGCGTGTCCACGCGGTCGCGCGGCAGCAGCTTGCCGCGGGCGGTGTGCCGGGCCCGGGCCCGCTCCCCGCCGCCGAGCCGGGCCGCCGCGAGCTTCGCGCGCAGCTCCTCCACGAGGACGCGGTGCGCCTCCTCGTTGGCCCGAAAGGCCTCGGAGGCGGGATCCGCCGCCGTCGTCAGCTCCGGTGCCTCGTGCATCCTGCGGTCCCCTCACCCGATGGTCGATCGGTCGATCGGTTAATGAGCGTTAACGCATTTCCCTCAGGTTAACGACCGCTAACCGCCCTGTCTAGAATTGATCCCATGGCCACCAGAACCGACGCCCCCACCCGCCGCGAGCAGATCCTCAAGGAGGCCGCCCGGCTCTTCGCCGAGCGCGGGTTCCACGGCGTCGGCGTCGACGAGATAGGGGCCGCGGTCGGCATCAGCGGCCCCGGCCTCTACCGGCACTTCGCCGGCAAGGACGCGATGCTCGCCGAGCTGCTGGTGGGGATCAGCGACTCGCTGCTGACCGGGGCGAAGCGGCGGCTGGCCGAGGCCGACGGGGTGACCGGCTCCGGCGCGGGTCCCGAGGCGGTGCTCGACTCGCTCATCGAGGGTCACATCGACTTCGCGCTCGACGACCGCCCGCTCATCACCCTGCACGACCGCGAGCTGGACCGCCTCCGGGACGCCGACCGCAAGATGGTCCGCCAGCTCCAGCGGCAGTACGTCGAGCTGTGGGTCGGGGTGCTGCGCGAGGTCTACCCGGCGGTCCCGGAGCCGAGCGCCCGCTCGGCCGTCCACTCGGTCTTCGGCCTCCTGAACTCCACCCCCCACCTGGGCCGCCCCGGTTCCCTGCCCGGACGCGCGGTGACGGCGGGGCTGCTGCACCGGATGGCTCGGGGCGCGTTCGCGGCGGTCGCCGCCGGATGAGGGGGCGCGGGGAGTGACGAGGGTTACCCGCGCCCGGCTCTGGACGCTCCTCCCTACCCGCCGGTACGGTGAGGTCTGAGCAAGCGCTTAGATACATACCCCTGGAGGTGGCGCGGTGCGCCGTACGGTGTTCAACGAGGACCACGAGGCGTTCCGGGAGACCCTCCGCGCCTTCATCGAGGCCGAGGTCGTCCCCGTCTACGACGAGTGGTTCGCCGCGGGCCAGGCGCCGCGCGACTTCTACTACAAGCTCGGCGAGCTGGGCATCTTCGGCATCAACGTGCCCGAGGAGTACGGCGGCGCGGGCATGGACAGCCACAAGTTCGAGGCCGTCCACTACGAGGAGACCGCCCGCGCGGGCGTCACCTTCGGCGGCTCCGGCGTGCACGTGCTGCTCGCCCTGCCCTACATCAAGATGCTGGCCACCGACGAGCAGAAGAAGCGCTACCTGCCGAAGTTCGTCACCGGCGAGGAGATGTGGGCCATCGCGATGACCGAGCCGGGCACCGGCTCCGACCTCGCGGGCATGAAGACCACCGCCAAGCTGAGCGAGGACGGCACCCACTACGTCCTCAACGGCGCCAAGACCTTCATCACCGGCGGCGTCCACGCCGACAAGGTCATCGTCTGCGCCCGCACCTCCGCGCCCACCGCCGAGGACCGCCGCTTCGGCATCTCCCTGTTCGCCGTGGACACCAAGTCCGAGGGCTACTCGGTGGGCCGCAAGCTGGACAAGCTCGGCCTGCGCACCTCCGACACCGCCGAGCTGGCCTTCGTCGACGTCAAGGTCCCCGTCGAGGACCTCCTCGGCGAGGAGAACAAGGGCTTCTCCTACCTCGGCCACAACCTGGCCTCCGAGCGCTGGGGCATCGCCTACGGCGCCTACGCGCAGGCCAAGGCCGCCGTCCGCTTCGCCACGCAGTACGTCCAGGAGCGCACCGTCTTCGGCAAGCCGGTCGCCCACTTCCAGAACACCAAGTTCGAGCTGGCCGCCTGCCAGGCCGAGGTGGACGCCGCCGAGGCCGTCGCCGACCGCGCCACCGAGGCCCTGGACGCCGGCGAACTCACCCCCGCCGAGGCCGCGAGTGCCAAGCTGTTCTGCACCGAGGTCGCCCACCGCGTCATCGACCGCTGCCTCCAGCTCCACGGCGGCTACGGCTACATGAACGAGTACCCGATCGCCCGCCTGTACGCGGACAACCGCGTCAACCGCATCTACGGCGGCACCAGCGAGGTCATGAAGATGATCATCGCGAAGAACATGGGCCTGTGACCCTCGGGGCATGAGCGAAGCACTCCAGTCCCTCCTCGACCTGCTCGACCTCGAGCGGATCGAGGAGGACATCTACCGCGGCCACTCCCGCTCCGCCGTCGTCCCCCGGGTCTTCGGCGGGCAGGTGGCCGCCCAGGCCCTGGTCGCCGCGGGGCGCACGGTCCCCGCCGACCGGCACGCGCACTCCCTGCACGCGTACTTCCTGCGCCCCGGCGACCCCGGCGCCCCCATCGTCTACAACGTCGACCGCCTGCGCGACGGCCGCTCCTTCACCACCCGCCGCGTCGTCGCCGTCCAGCACGGCAAGCCGATCTTCGGCCTGTCGGCGTCCTTCCAGACGTACGAGGAGGGCCTGGACCACCAGGCCCCGATGCCGGACGCCCCCGACCCGGCGACCCTCCCCACCGGGGAGGAGCGGCTGCGGAGCTATCCGCACCTGCCCGCCGAGACCGTGGAGCGGTTCCTGGAGGCGCGGGCCGCGGTCGACCTGCGTTATGCCGACGACCCGCCCTTCGGCGACTTCGGCACACCCCGCGAGCCGCACTCCCAGGTGTGGTTCCGCACCAACGGCAAGCTCTCCGACGACCCCCTCCTGCACGTCGTCCTCGCCACCTACGTCTCCGACATGACCCTCCTCGACTCGGTCCTGCTCGCGCACGGCCGCGGTGGCTGGGCCGTCGGCGACGTCGTCGGGGCCTCGCTGGACCACGCGATGTGGTTCCACCGGCCCTTCCGCGCCGACGAGTGGCTGCTGTACGACCAGCAGTCCCCGTCCGCGTCCGGCGGCCGGGGCCTCGGCCAGGCGAGGATCTACACCCAGGACGGGCGGCTCGCCCTGTCGGTCATCCAGGAAGGCGTGGTGCGCGTCCCTCGGGAACACTGAGGGGCATGGCGCAACCTCAGCGGCACGAGACCGGTGGCGGCGAGAGCACCTTCACGGTGCTGGTCGCCGCCTTCGCCAACCTCGGCATCGCGATCGCCAAGGCGGTGGCCGGTGTGATCAGCGGGTCCAGCGCGATGCTGTCGGAGGCCGCGCACTCGGTCGCCGACACCGTCACCGAGGTCCTGCTGCTGACCTCCCTCAAACGCAGCGCCCGCCCCGCCGACGAGGACCACCCCCTCGGCCACGGCCCCGAGCGCTACATCTGGGCCCTGCTCGCAGCCGTCGCCACCTTCGTCGGCGGCGCCGTCTTCTCCCTCTACGACGGCGTCCACACCCTCACCCACGGCGAGGAAGTGGGCGACCCGCTGATCGCCTACCTCGTCCTCGCCGTCGCCTTCCTCCTGGAGGGCTACTCGCTGCGCACCGGCCTCAGGCAGGCGCGCGGCGAGGCCCGCCGCCACAAGGTGCCCTTCGGCCGCTACCTGCGCCGCACCCCCGACACCGCCGTCAAGGCCGTCGTCCTGGAGGACTCCGCCGCGCTGGCCGGCCTGCTGCTCGCCGCGGGCGGACTCCTCGGCGGGCAGCTCACCGGCTCCGGCGTCTGGGACGGCGTCGCCTCCCTGTGCATCGGCGCCCTGCTGCTGTACGTCGCCTGGGTACTGGGCCGCTCCAACGCCGAGTTCCTCATCGGCCGCCCGCTGCCCCGCACCGTGCGCGAGCGCGTCCGGGCGGAACTGGTGGCCGTCGAGCACATCGAAGCCGTACTGGAGCTGACCACCCTCGTGCAGGGGCCGCGGGAGGCGCTGGTCGCCGCCAAGGTCGACTTCCGGGACGTGGCGACGGCGGCGCAGATCGAGTGGGCGAGCGAGCGGGCCGAGCAGCGGCTGCGCGAGGAGTTCCCGATGATCCGCCGGGTCTACCTGGACCCGACGCCCGGGTTCGCGCAGCGCCGCTCGGAGGGGCTCAACCCCTGGCCGTGACCGGCGCCGGTCAGCCGACGAGGCCCGCCTCGCCCAGCAGGTACGCCGTCATCGGGTCGTAGTGGCGCGGGCTGACCACGTGGTCGTCCAGCGGCACCGCGACCTGGAGGGTGCCCTCGGACTCGGCGAGGAAGAGCGCCGGGTCGTTGCAGTCGGCGTAGCCCACGGAGTCGACACCGTGCTGGGCGGCGTAACCCGCCCAGCCGTGGTCGGCGACCACCAGGTCGGGCAGCGGGCGGCCCTCGCGCTCCAGCCCCGTCAGGATGGCCCTCATCGGCTCACCGGAATGGGTGTGCCACAGCGAGGCGCCGTGCTCCAGCACCGCCACGTCCGCGAACTGCTGGACGTACCCCTCCTCCGTCGTCAGCCCCTCCGGGATCACGACGATCTCGCAGCCCGCCGCCCGCAGGGCGTTCGCGGTGGCCCGGTGCACGTCGAGCAGACCGCCCGGGTGACCGGTCGCGAACAGTACCCGCTGGCCGCCGTCCGCCGCCTTGCGCAGCCGGCCGGCCATGCGCTCCAGCGCGGCCACGGTCAGCTCGGGGTCGATGGTGTCCTGGCCGTACCGGTACTCCGGGTCGTCGTTGACGCCGACCCGCTCCGCCATCACCGCGAGGACGTCCTGCTCGTCGCTCCACCGGTCGCCCAGCTCCAGGCCGAGCCAGAAGCCCCGGTCGCCGTTGGCCAGTTTGCGGTAGTGGGAGAGGTTGTTCTCGCGGGGCGTGGCGACGTCGCCCGCGATACGGGTTCTGACGAGGTGTTCGGCCAGTTCGGCGCGGCTGGGTGTCCCGGGTATCGGCATGGCTCCATTGTGTAGCAGCCGCCCGTGGGCGTCTTCGGCATGCCGCAGGCTGGGACGCGGGTCACGGTGTGGTCCCTCACAGGTGCCGCAGCGCGAACCACAGCTCCATCCGTACGTCCGGGTCGTCGAGGTCGGCCTCCAGCAGGGCGGCGCAGCGGGCGACGCGCTGCCGGACGGTGTTGCGGTGCACGGACAGGGCGACGGCGGTGCGGTCCCAGCTGCCGTGCAGCGACAGCCAGGCGCGCAGCGTCTCGGCGAGCGCCGGAACGGTGGTGATCGGCGCGAGCAGCGCCCGCGCGTGCGCCTCGGCCTCACCGGCCGGCACCAGGTCGGCGAACGCCGGCCGCTCGGCATGCCGGACCAGCGGGGCCCGCAGGGCCCTGGCCCGCGCCAGCGCCCGCGCCGCCTGCGCGTCGGCGGTCGGCCACCCGGCAGGGGCGGCGGGGGCGCTCACACCGATCGTCCAGCCGGGCTGCGGGGCGGGGCCGGGGCTGGTGGGGGGTTCCGCCGGGGCCGGGACCGCGAACGCACCGGGGCGGTCTTGGCCGGTGGAGGCGCCCCGGCCTGCTTCCGGCGTGACCGCAGTGACCTTCCCGACGGCCGGACCGTCCGCCGTCGCCCCCGCGTCGCGCCGCGGACCTTCGACCGTCCCGCCCTGTGAGCCGCCGCCCCGACCGGGCTCCCGGCCCGCCGGCACCAGGACCCGTACGACGTCGTCCCGCGCGTCGACCAGGGGAGAGCCGAGGGCCGCGCCCAGGGCCGAGGCGGACACCGCGTCGGGGGTGCCGGTGTCCGGGCGGGCGTGGACGACGTACCAGCGGGTGACGGCGCCGCCGCTCAGCAGCGGGGCGACCTCCTCGCGCCGGGCTCCCAGCAGCAGCCGTACCAGTGCCGAGGAGCGGGCCGCGCCCGTGCCGCTCTGGTGCTCGCCGGTGAGCAGGGAGAGCAGCACGGCGGCGACCGACGCGATGGTGTGGTCCCCGGACTCCCGGTGCGGGGCGGCGACCCCGAGGACGAAGCCCTGCCCGGTGCCGAGGGCGTACGCCGCGAGACGGGTGCCGGCGACCGTGTCCGTGGCGGTGCTGGAGGCGTGCCCGGTGACGAACCGGGCCAGCTGCGCCAGCGCCCGCCGCACCTCGTCCCCGGGCTCCCGTCCCGCCGCCGCGATCTCCGTGCCCTCCGGCCCGTACAGCACCGCCCGCCCTTCGAGCCGGCCGGCCAGCCGGCGCAGCACCGACGGCACCGGATCGGGACGGGAGGCCGCCGCGGCCAGGCCCTGCTGCGCCTCCGAGATCCGCCGCAGCTCGGCCAGCCGGGCCTGCGCCATCAGCTGCCACACGGCGCGGGCCACGCCGGAGAACGTCGTCCGCGGCGGCACCTCCACCAACGGCAGCCCGTACGCCTCGCAGGCCGCGACCAGCGCCCCGGGCACCGTGTCGTGCACCGGCGCCACCCCGAAGCCGAGGGCCGCGCCGCCCGCCGCCACGATCCGGGCGACATAGTCGTCGAAGTAGGAGGCCCCCGCGCCCCCCGCATCCGGAATGTGCACGCCCGCCGTCAGCAGCAGCTCACCGCCCAGCAGGTACGGGTAGGGGTCGGACATCTCCGAGGTGTGCGCCCCGTGGAGCGTGACGTCCGCCGCCGGGGGCCCGGTGATCTGGCGGAGCCCCAGGTCGTCGCGGGACAGCAGGGCCGCCAGCGAGACCGGGGGAGTGGGCGGGACGGGCGGGACGGCCGATTCCTGCACGATGGACGATTCCTCCACTCAGATGGCCCCCGCTGGATGAAACGTACACTTCGCAGCCGCTTTCCAGCCACCTAATGTCAACCCGAACCGGAATCCACACCGGCAGCCGCGGGTACGGGCGGATGTCCCCGCGGCGCCACCGGAGAAACCCATCGCACGACACGCCACCGAGAGTGCGCGAAGGAGGGCCCCATGGCCGTCGACTACATCGTGATCGTCGTCTATCTCGCCGGCATGCTGGCCATGGGCTGGTGGGGCATGCGCCGCGCCAAGTCCAAGAGCGAGTTCCTCGTCGCCGGACGGCGCCTCGGCCCCGGCATGTACTCCGGCACCATGGCGGCCATCGTCCTCGGCGGCGCCTCCACCATCGGCGGCGTCGGCCTCGGCTACCAGTACGGGCTCTCCGGCGCCTGGATGGTCGTCACCATCGGCCTCGGCATCCTCGCGCTCTCCGTCTTCTTCTCCGCGCGCATCGCCCGCCTGAAGGTCTACACCGTCTCCGAGATGCTCGACCTGCGCTACGGCGGCCGGGCCGGCGTGATCTCCGGCGTCGTCATGTGGGCGTACACCCTGATGCTGGCCGTCACCTCCACCATCGCCTACGCCACGATCTTCGACGTCCTCTTCGACGTGAACCGCACCCTCGCCATCGTCCTCGGCGGTTCCATCGTCGTCGCCTACTCCACGCTCGGCGGCATGTGGTCCATCACCCTCACCGACATGGTGCAGTTCGTGGTGAAGACCATCGGCGTACTGCTCCTGCTGCTGCCCGTCGCGGTCGTCAAGGCCGGCGGCTTCGGCGAGATGAAGGCCCAGCTGCCCACCGAGTACTTCGACCCGCTGGGCATCGGCGGCGAGACCATCTTCACCTACGTGCTGATCTACACCTTCGGCATGCTCATCGGGCAGGACATCTGGCAGCGCGTCTTCACCGCCGGCAGCGACCGCACCGCCAAGTGGGGCGGCACCGTCGCCGGCACCTACTGCCTCGTCTACGCCGTCGCCGGCGCGGTCATCGGCACCGCCGCCAAGGTGCTCTACCCCAAGCTCGCCAGCCCCGACGACGCCTTCGCCACCATCGTCAAGGACGAACTGCCGATCGGCGTGCGCGGACTGGTGCTGGCCGCCGCCCTGGCCGCCGTGATGTCCACCTCCTCCGGCGCCCTCATCGCCTGCGCCACCGTCGCCAACAACGACATCTGGTCCCGCCTGCGCGGCGCGGTCCGGGGGCCGGAGGGCGAGGGCGCGGACGGGCACGACGAGGTGAAGGGCAACCGCGCCTTCATCCTCGCCATGGGCGTCGCGGTCATCCTCATCTCCATCGCCCTCAACGACGTCGTGGAGGCCCTCACCGTCGCCTACAACCTCCTCGTCGGCGGCCTCCTGGTCCCCATCCTCGGCGGCCTCCTGTGGAAGCGCGGCACCGCGCAGGGCGCCCTCGCCTCCGTCGCCGTCGGCGGACTCGCCGTCGTCGGCCTGATGGCGGCCTGCGGCATCCTCGCCAACGAGCCCGTCTACTACGGCCTCCTGGCCTCCCTCGCCGCCTACGTCGCCGTCTCCCTGGCGACCCGCCCCACCGACGAGGCGACCCTCACCGCCTGGCGCGAACGCCTCGCCGGCCGGGCCCCCGAACCCCAGTCCGAACCGGCGGTCCCGACTCACCAGTAGAGTCGGACAGCAGTAGTGCATACGCGACGAAGCGTAAGAAGGAAGGCAGTACATGAGCAGCAACGAGACGCCCCGCGGCCCCGTCGACTCCTCCCGGATCCCGCGCTACGCGGGCCCCGCGACCTTCGCCCGGCTGCCCCGCCTCGACGAGGTCACCGCCGCCGACGTCGCCGTGGTGGGCGTGCCGTTCGACTCGGGCGTCTCCTACCGGCCCGGCGCCCGCTTCGGCGGCAACGCCATCCGCGAGGCCTCCCGCCTGCTGCGCCCGTACAACCCGGCCCAGGACGCCTCCCCCTTCGCCCTCGCCCAGGTCGCCGACGGCGGTGACATAGCCGTCAACCCCTTCAACATCAACGAGGCCGTAGAGACCGTGGAGGCCGCCGCCGACGACCTCCTCGGCACCGGCGCCCGCCTCATGACCCTCGGCGGCGACCACACCATCGCCCTGCCCCTGCTGCGCTCGGTCGCCAAGAAGCACGGCCCGGTCGCCCTGCTCCACTTCGACGCCCACCTCGACACCTGGGACACCTACTTCGGCGCCGAGTACACGCACGGCACCCCCTTCCGCCGCGCCGTCGAGGAGGGCATCCTCGACACCTCCGCCCTCTCCCACGTCGGCACCCGCGGCCCTCTGTACGGCAAGCAGGACCTCACCGACGACGAGAAGATGGGCTTCGGCATCGTCACCTCCGCCGACGTCTACCGCCGCGGCGCCGACGAGGTCGCCGACCAGCTCCGCCAGCGCATCGGCGACCGCCCCCTGTACATCTCCATCGACATCGACTGCCTGGACCCCGCCCACGCCCCCGGCACCGGCACCCCCGAGGCCGGCGGCATGACCTCCCGCGAACTGCTGGAGATTTTGCGCGGACTCGCGTCCTGCAACCTGGTGTCGGCCGACGTCGTCGAGGTCGCCCCGGCCTACGACCACGCGGAGATCACCTCGGTCGCCGCCTCCCACACCGCGTACGAACTGACCACCATCATGTCCCGCCAGATCGCAGAGGCCCGCGCGAAGTGACCCACGACCACGACCTGGTACTCCGTCCGACCGCCGCCCAGACGGAGGCCGCACTGAATCCTCCCCCCGGCCGCAACGGCGGAGACCTGGTCGTGGAGACCCTGGCCGGGCTCGGCGCCACCACCGTCTTCGGCCTGCCCGGCCAGCACGCCCTCGGCATGTTCGACGCCCTGCGCCGCTCCGACCTGCGCTACATCGGCCTGCGGGTGGAGAACAACGCCGGTTTCGCCGCCGACGCCTACGGCCGCGTCACGGGCGAGGCCGCACCGCTGCTCCTGTCGACCGGCCCGGGGGCCCTCACCTCGCTGGCCGCGCTCCAGGAGGCGCGGGCGGCCTCCGCGCCCGTCCTCGCGATCAGCAGCCAGGTCCCGACGGCCGGCCTCGGCGGCGGACGCCACGGCTACCTGCACGAACTCCCCGACCAGGCGGCCTCCTTCCGCGGCGTGGTGAAGTCCGTCCACACGGTCCGCACCCAGTCCCAGATCCCCTCCGCCATCGCGGAGGCCTGGACTTCGGCGCTGACCGTCCCGCACGGCCCCGTGTGGGTGGAGATCCCGCAGGACGTCCTCCTGGCCGAGACGCCGATCCCGGTCGTGACCGGCGGCGACACCTTCCCCGAGGAACTGCCCCCGCGCCCCGAACTGACGGCGGTCGCCGCCGACCTGCTGACGCGCGCGGAGCGCCCCGCGATCATCGCGGGCGGCGGAGTCGTCCGGGCCGACGCGTCGAAGAAGCTCCGGCAGCTAGCGGAACGCCTCCAGACCCCCGTCGTCACCACCTTCGGCGGCAAGGGCGCCTTCCCGTGGACGCACCCGTTGTCCCTCCAGTCCTGGCTGGAGGACCGCCACACCACGGACTTCCTGGAGGACGCCGACGTACTCCTCGTCGTCGGCTCCGGCCTCGGCGAACTCTCCTCGAACTACCACACCTTCAAGCCGCGCGGCCGAGTGATCCAGATCGAGGCCGACCTCGGCAAGCTCGAGTCCAACCACCCGGCCCTCGGCATCCACGCCGACGCCCGCCTCGCCCTCCAGGCACTGCTGGAGACGGTGGGGGAGCGGACGGACCCGGCGGCCCCGGAGCGCGTGCGCGCGGTACTGGACAAGGTCCGCGAACGCATCGCGTCCCAGGAACTCACCCTGGAGCAGGACGTCCTCGCCGCCGTCCGAGGGGCCCTGCCGCCCGGCGCGCCGTCCTTCTGGGACATGACCATCCTGGCGTACTGGGCCTGGTCGGCCTTCGACGCCAAGGCCCCGAACACCATGCACTCGGCCCAGGGCGCAGGCGGTCTCGGCTACGGCTTCCCGGCGGCCCTCGGAGCGGCGGCGGCCGACCCCACCCACCCGGTCCTGGCGGTCTCCGGCGACGGCGGCGCCCTGTACTCCATCGCCGAACTGGCCACCGCCCGCCAGTACGACCTGAACGTCACCTGGCTGATCGTCGACGACGGCGGCTACGGCATCCTGCGCGAGTACATGACCGACGCCTTCGGCGAGCCGACGGCGACGGAGCTGACCCGCCCCGACTACGTGGCCCTCGCCGAGTCGTTCGGAGTGCCGGGCGTGCGGACGTCCCCTCAGGCCCTGGAGGCCGACCTCGCGAAGGCCCTGGCGACACCGGGGCCCTCGGTGGTCGTCCTCCCCGCCGTACTGCGCATGTTCGCGCCGACGCACCTGGACTGACGGCGGCCGGGCCTACCAGATCGCCTCGACCCACTCCGGGTGGTCGACGAACGGGTTGCGGTTGTGCTGGTACTCGTCGTAGATGACCTGGTTGCGGCGCTCCTCGAAGGCGTCCGGCGGGTCCTCGTCGTTCCACTGCTTCAGCACGTCGAGCTTGCCGATGTACGGGCTGCTGCCGTTGTCGACGCTGCCGTTGACCTCGAGGTCGGCCCAGCCGTCGCCGCCCTCGTAGCGGACCGCCATGTAGAAGATCATGCGGGCCACGTCGCCCTTGACGGCGTCGCGGGGTTCGAAGGAGTCGGAGTCGGTGAGGCTGCCGCCGCTGTCGGTGAAGCCGCTGCCGCCGTTGTCGAAGTCCTTGTTGCCCCGGACGCCGTTGACCCGCACGTCCTCGGGACGCAGGTGGTGGATGTCCGTGCCGGGTCCGGTCGAGGTGCCGAAGTCGCCGTGGGACTTGGCCCACACGTGCTCGCGGTTCCAGTCGCCGGTGTCCCCGCCGTTCAGCGACTTGCTGCGGGAGATGCCGGAGTAGACGAGGATGACGTTGCCGCTGTCGGCCGGGTCCTGGTCGGTGACCTTCAGGGCGTCCCAGACCGCCGAGTAGGAGAGCTTGGTCTGGTCGCTGATGATGGTGTGCAGGGAGGACTTGAGGCTGTCGCCCGTCTTCCCGATCGCGTCCTTGTAGTACGTCGAGTCGTAGTCCGGTGCCGTGGCCGGCGCCGTCGCCGGGTCCGCGGTGGCCGGGGTCGCGGTCAGCGAGGGGGCGGCGAGGGCGGCGAGGGCGGCGGCCGTGGCGAGGGCCACCGCTTTCCGGCGCCGGGTGCGTATCGCGAGCATGTGGGGTGTCCGATCTACGCGTGTGGAGTGGAGCGGTGATTCGAGCGTGACATGGACATGTTGGAGGTGGGGTGTACGCAGGGTGGCGATTGCGTGACGGCGGCCCCCGACCAGGGTGGTCGAGGGCCGCCGTGTCACTGAGGAGGCGTCAGGTGACGTCTGAGGGGTCCAGCCGGTAGAGGTCCGAGGAGGACCCCGACGTGGACGAGGCGCCGTAATCGCTCGCCTCCACGGCCGTGCCGTGCTCCTGCAGCCACCGGGTCACCTCGGAACCGGTCCCGGAGCCGCCGCCCGTGCCCCCGCCGACCTGGACGTAGTGCAACTCGCCCTGCTCCACCAGCTCCTTGAGCCGGGCGAGGGTCATCGCGTTGTCGCTGCCCGACCAGCCCCACATGGAGATGACCGGTTCGCCGCTGCCGAGGATGAGCTGGGCGGCGCTCTGCGAACTGGGGACGGCCAGCAGCCACTTGGCGCCGTCTTGGTGCTTCTTCAGGTAGGCGACCAGCTCGGTGCTCGCGCTGCCCGGCTGCCCGCCCGCGCCGGTGCCGCCGGACGCCCCCGCGTCCTGGCCCGTGTCGTCATTCATTTCCGTGTCGCCGTTCGCTGCGGTGCCGGTGCCTGGCGGTGTGCCGTTCGGGGCCGAGCCGGTCGCGCCTCCCGGAGCCTGGTCCTTCTCGCCGCCGCCCGGGGAGTAACCGCCGCCGGGGCCGCCCTGACCGGCCTGCGGCTGCCCGCCGGGCGCCTCACCACCCGGCCGGCCCTCCCCGCCGCCCGGGAGCCGGCCCCGGCCGCCTCCGCCGCCCGGCCCGCCCATGCCGCCGCCCGTCGAAGGACCGGCGGTCGGGTTGGTCCCGCCCATGCCGCCGCCCGAACCGGACGGCACCGACCAGGCGTACGCCGCCGGGCCCGCGACCCCGGCGACGACGGCCGCAGCCACGGACACCGCCAGCAGCCGCACCCGGCGCCCCGAACGGAAGACGAGCAGGCCCGTGACCGCCAGCGCCATGACCACCGCGATGGCCGGCCACAGCCAGGAGTTCCAGTCCGGGGCCCGGCGCAGCAGCACGACCGCCCATACGCCGGTGACACCGAGGGCGAGCGGCAGCACCCACACCCAGCGCCGGTCGGCCCGGAAGGCGCGCAGCAGCATGACGCCGCCGCCCCCGCACAGCGCCGCGACGCCCGGGGCGAGCGCGGTCGTGTAGTACGGGTGCATCGTGCCCTCGGCCATGCCGAACGTCAGGTAGTGCAGCACCGTCCAGCCGCCCCACAGCACCAGCGCGGCACGCGTGAGGTCGGTGCGGGGCGCCCGGCCGCACAGCACCAGGCCGCCGACGAGCGCGACGCCCGCGAAGGGGAGCAGCCACGAGATCTGGCCGCCGAGGACGTCGTTGAACATCCGCCCGATGCCCGCCGCACCGGAGAAGCCGCCCCCGCCGCCCCCACCTCCTCCGCCCATGTTGCCGTCGCCGCCGAAGATCCTGCCGAGCCCGTTGTAGCCCGTGATCAGGTCCCAGGCCGTGCCGTCCGTCGAACCGCCGATGTACGGTCGCTCGGACGCGGGGACCAAGGACACCGCGGCCGCCCACCAGAAGCTGGACACCACCAGAGCGACGGCTGCGAGCACCAGGTTCCTGATCCGCTTGGCCCAGCCCAGGTTCGTCGCGTACACGTACACGACGAAGATCGCCGGCAACGCGATGTAGCCCTGGAGCATCTTGGTGTTGAACGCGAGCCCGAAGCAGACCGCCGAGCCGACCAGGGGCAGCAGCCGCCCGTTGCGGGCCGCGCGCAGGCTGAGGGCAGCCCCGGCCACCATCAGGAAGACGAGGAGCGTGTCGGGGTTGTTGTCGCGGTTGATGGCGACCGTGATCGGCGTGAGGGCCAGAACGAGCACCGCGATCGCCGCGGCGGCGTGGCCCCACACACGCTTCACGGAGGAGTGCAGGACCCAGATCGTCGCCAGCGCGGCCAGAATCAGCGGCAGCATCATCTGCCAGGTGCCGTAGCCCAGGAGGCGGCAGGACAACCCCATGACCATCAGGGCGAAGGGTGGCTTGTCGACGGTAAGGAAGTTCCCCGCGTCGAGCGAGCCGAAGAACCACGCCTTCCAGCTCTCGGTGCCGCTGAGCACGGCGGCGCTGTAGAAGCCGTTGAGACCGGACCCGGACAGGTTCCAGGAGTACAGCCCCGCCGCCAGGGCGAGGATGGCGAGCAGCGCCGGCAACGACCAGCGTGGCGCGCTGGGCGCGGGAGACGGCACGGGCGGCGGCTCGGGGGCCGCTTGCGGGAGAGCGGTGGCAGATGTCACCACGCCACCGTCTCCGTCGGCGTTGGGCGGGAACTGTGCTCCGACTCGGGGCGAGCTGTGAATCCCGGGCCGTGCTCAGTCCGCCGTGGCCCAAGGGGCGAGCAGATCGCGCAGCAACTCGGCGAAGGCCCCGTCCAAGGTGTCCTCCCACTCCTGGTCACCGACGGCCTCGGGACAGAGGGCGGCGGGACGGGCGATCCACAGGACCTTCCAGGGCCTGGAGAACAGGGCGGCATCGCTCCACACGCCGCCGCGGGGGGCGAGGGGGTGCAGCAGATCGCTGACGCGTCCGGTGACCGTCTGCACCAGGGGGCCGTCCGTCGCGGCATGCGCCCGGGGCAGCGCCGTGCGCGAGGTTCGGGCGACGGCGGCCGTCGTCGGATGACGCCGGACGATGCGTACGACCTGTGTCAGGTGCCGCACGATTCCGTCGACGGTGCCGTCGCTCGGGTCGGTACGGTCCGCCTCGTCGAAGGCTCGGGCGAGTTCCGTCTGAAGCGCGCGCAGGTGAAGCCTGGAGGCGCGGGCGATGGCGGTCACGGACACGTTGGCCGTCGGTGCGCATGAGGGTGCGCACCGTGCTGATCACGTTTCCGGTGCCGAGGGGGTTGCGGTAGGGCCAGGAGGCGGGGCTCATGGCCCCATGGCCGGGAAAAGGCGTGAGCAGTTGGGGGGTGAATGTCATCTGGGCACTCGTATGAGCGAGCGGAGGACAGTTGAGGGTGAAGTGTTCACGCTTTGGAGGGAGGGGGGTCTTCCTTGAGGGACGTGATGAACGACGTCCAGCCGGAAGTAGAGAGGAGCAACGCCGGCCCGTCGGGAACCTTCGAATCCCGCACCGGTATCCCCTCAGGATGACCGTCCACCACCTCCAGGCAACTTCCGGCCTCATTGCCGCTGTAGCTGGACTTGCGCCAGCCCACAAGCTCGGCCGCGTTCGGGATCACAGGCTCAGGCATCGTCTTCGTAGTCCTTCGCTGTCGACTTGAGCAGGGCGACCGTTTCGCGGAGCGACAGTGCGTCGCTCAACGCGTGATAGTAGGCGCCCTGCAATCGGTCGACGACGGCCGGACTGTCGTGGATCTTGGCTACGTGGATGCCTTCCGAGTACGCCACGGGCGGCTGGTCTTCGAACCACATCAGGCTCAGCATGCTCTGCATCACCGGATAGGCGCCCCGGTCCCGGGGCATCACGTGCACTCGCACACGCCCTGCCTCCGCGAGACCGGCGATGTGTGTCAGTTGCCCCGCCATGACTTCTCGATCACCCACGACGCGGTGCAGCAGCGCCTCGTCCAGCAACGCCCAGAAGACGGGTGTGACCGGGTCGTCAAGGAGCCTCGCCCGTTCGAGGCGTGTGACAAGGCGCCTGTCACATTCCTCGGCGGTCAACGGAGGATACGTCGTGCTGAGGACTGCACGCGCGTACGGCCGGGTCTGGAGGAGCCCGGGCACGAACGTCACAGCCGACTCCCGGATGGTCACCGCCTGCGACTCCAACTGCCTTGCCGCCTCGAAGTAGTCCGCGACCGCCGCGTCCTCTTCCGGGAGGAAGCTGCTCAGCACATTCCCCGTGTTCAGGGCGCGGTCCAGCCGTCGCGCGTCCTCCTTCGACGGCACCCGGCGCCCCGCCTCGATGTGCGCGATGTGCGACCGCGTCATGATGGCCATGTCGGCCAGCTGCTGCTGCGTCAGGTCGGCCGCTTCGCGCTGCTGCTTGAGCCAGTCGCCGTAGATGTTGCTCATCCGTTCGACTCCCGTGTGACAAAGGCGCCGTCACATCCGCACCCCTGGCGAGCCTAGCTCCGCTCGTCTCACTCTGTACGCGCATCGCTACGGAAAGCGAGACCCCCGCGACCGTCGCACCGGTCCGGGGGCGTGGTCACCGATCTCCACGGAGCCGACGACATGCGTCACCGTATCGCCCGCCTCGCCGGGCTGCCCCTGCTTCCACTGCTCGCCCTCCTGCTGCCCGGCTCAGGGCGGCGCCGCCGCCGACGTCCTCCCGCGACGGAATCCGCCGAACCCTCGTACACCCCGGACATGACCGTCCGCCGCACCGGTATGCCGGCCCTGCGGGGAGAGGACAACGTGCTCGTACGCCCCTACCTGCTCGCCCACGAACGGCAGGAGGAGGCCCGACGGCGCCAGGCCCGGCGCCGCGCGCTCCGGTTCGCGGTGCACGGCATCGACCTCGGCCCGCGGGTGCCGCACGGCGTGGAGGTGGCGCGGTGAAGTACGGCGCGCGTCCGGCCCGGCTGCTGCCCTGGGCCGGCTCCGAGGGCAAGCCCTGCTACCTGCTGACCGACGGCGACGGCCCGCTGTCGCGGATCGCCGACGTCGTCGAGACCACCCACCTCGACATGGCGGAGGAGCTGTTGGACCACGCCGCCGCCCTGCTCGCGGACGCTCGGGCGACGCCCGAACAGCTCCGCTTCACGCTGCACCGCATGCGCGAGGCGCTCACCGAGGTGCACCGCGTCGCCCAGAGCCGGGGCATGAGGTCGCGCTGAAGGTGAGCCGTCACTCGACCAGTTCCGGAAAGGCCTCCTTGAACTCGGCGAGCTGAGCGCGATAGCCGGCGTTGAATTCGGCCAGTCCGTGCACGCCGAGGTTCTTCTCGAAGGCGACACTCTGCCTGGGCACCAGGGCGGGTATCGCGCGGAACACCTCACCGGCCGCCTTCGCGTGCCTGCCCTTCTGGAGGGTGACCACCAGGTCCTTGAAGAGGTCCAGTTTCAGGTCCTGGATGCGTTCGCTCGGACTGTCCTGCCCTGTGAGTTCCTCATCGGCGACCGGCTTCGGCTCGGAGGGCTTGGTGAGGAACTTCAGTACTCGCATCGTCGCGTACAGCCGACCGGCCAGTCTGTGGCCGCTCTCGTTCTGGTCTGGCATGGCTCATTACTTGCCACCTGTACCCCGCCGAACCCTGTCCTTCGGAAAGCGGTCAACTCTCGGCCATTCCCCCGGCCTAGGGTTTCGGCCATGCGCCCGAGAATGCTCCGCACCTCCCTCGCCACCCTCACCGCCGGCCTCGCGGTGGCCGGCTGCCTGGTCACCGCCGGACCGGCCGTCGCACAGGAACGTCCGCAGGGGAACGCCTGCTCGCCCGCCGTCTCCCTCGCCGGCTACTCCGACGCCCTCGACAAGACCACCCACGACGGCACCTACGTCGGCAACTTCTCCGCACTCGCCCCCGACCGCCGGGGCACGGTCGCCGCCCTCTCCGACCGGTCCGCCCTCTTCCGGCTGGATGCCCGCTCCCTCCAGCCACGGGACGTCGTCCCGCTCACCGACGAGAACGGCGCCGCCCTCGACGCCGAGGGACTGGTAACCGACCGGGACGGCACCTACCTCGTCTCCTCCGAGACCGAGCCGTCCGTCCGCCGCTACTCCCGTACCGGCGAGATCCTCGGCCGCCTCCCCGTGCCGGAGGCGCTGCGCACCGCCCCGGAGGGCCGCGCCCGGGCCAACGGCAGCTTCGAGGGGCTGACCCTCCTGCCCGGCGGCCGGACCCTGATCGCCTCCATGGAGTACCCGCTCGCCGGGGACCCCGCCGACCTCGTCCGCTTCCAGACCTGGCGGCGGGCCGGGCACGGCGACTTCCGGCTCGGCACCCGGTTCGCGTACCGGACGGACCCCGGCCTGGGCGTCTCCGAGGTCACCGCGACCCCCTCCGGCCGCCTGCTCGTCCTGGAACGCGGCTTCACCTCGGGCGTCGGCAACACCGTCCGCCTGTACCTGACCGACCGGCACGGCGGCGGCGCCGCACTCGGCAAGACCCTCCTCGCCGACCTGGCCGGCTGCCCCACCCTCGGCGCCACCGCCAAGCAGCCCCAGCCCAACCCGCTCCTCGACAACTTCGAGGGGATGGCCGTCACCGGCCGGAGCAAGGGCCGCCTGGACGTCCTGATCGTCAGCGACGACAACCAGAACGCCGTGCAGACGACCCGCTTCCTGCGGCTCCGCGTGCGCGCCTGAATCGTCGCTGCGGGATGAAATCCCCGCTCGCCCGCGTTGGTGCCTTCCGGTAGATCAGGTGAGCAGGACGACCGACGGACGACCGGAGGGCACGGCGTGGACGCGCAACGGGGATGGGCACGACGACTGGCGGGTTACGCCTGGCGCTATCCCAAGGACGTGATCCTCGCCCTCGGCGCGTCGCTGGGCGGCATGGCCGTCATGGCCCTGGTCCCGCTGATCACCAAGGTCATCATCGACGACGTGATCGGCGCGAAGACCAGGGACATGGCCGTCTGGGCCGGTCTGCTGATCGGCGCCGCGGTCGTGGTCTACGTCCTGACCTACATCCGGCGGTACTACGGCGGCCGGCTCGCCCTCGACGTCCAGCACGACCTGCGCACCGACATGTACGGGACGATCACCAGGCTCGACGGGCGGCGACAGGACGAACTGTCCACGGGACAGGTGGTCGGAAGGGCGACCAGCGACCTCCAGCTGATCCAGAGCCTGCTCTTCATGCTCCCGATGACCATCGGGAACGTCCTGCTCTTCCTGATCTCCCTCGTGATCATGGCGTGGCTGTCCCCGCCGCTCACCCTGGTCGCGCTCGCCGTGGCGCCCGCCCTGTGGTTCATCGCCCGTCGCAGCCGCACCCGCCTGCACCCGGCCACCTGGTACGCGCAGGCGCAGGCCGCCGCCGTGGCCGGTGTGGTCGACGGGTCGGTGAGCGGCGTACGCGTGGTGAAGGGCTTCGGGCAGGAGGAGCAGGAGACGGGCAAGCTCAGGGAGGTCGGGCGCAGGCTCTTCGCCGGGCGGCTGCGGACGATCAAGCTGAACGCCACCTACACCCCCGCCCTCCAGGCCGTCCCCGCCCTCGGGCAGGTCGCCATGCTCGCCCTCGGCGGCTGGCTGGCCGTGCGCGGCAACATCACCCTCGGCACCTTCGTCGCCTTCTCCACCTACCTCGCCCAGCTCGTCGGACCGGTCCGCATGCTCGCCATGGTCCTCACCGTCGGCCAGCAGGCCCGCGCCGGCACCGAGCGGGTGCTGGACCTGATCGACACCGAACCGGCGATCGAGGACGGCGCCAAGGAGCTGCCCGCCGACGCGCCGGCCACCGTCGAGTTCGACGACGTGTCCTTCGCCTACGGGAACGGGAACGGGAACGAGGCCGGTGACGGCTCCGGCACCCCCGTCCTCGACGGTCTGTCCTTCGAGATCCGGCCCGGCGAGACCCTCGCCGTCGTCGGCTCGTCCGGCTCCGGCAAGTCCACGGTCTCCCTGCTCCTGCCGCGCTTCTACGACGTGACGCGCGGCGCCGTCCTGGTCGGCGGCCACGACGTGCGCGAGCTGACCCTCGACTCGCTGCGGGCCGCCATCGCCCTGGTGCCCGAGGACTCGTTCCTCTTCTCGGACACCGTGCGCGCCAACATCGCCTACGGCCGCCCCGACGCCACCGACGAGGAGATCGAGGCCGCGGCGCGGGCCGCGCAGGCCCACGGGTTCATCACCGAGCTGCCCGACGGCTACGGCACCACGGTCGGTGAGCACGGACTGACCCTCTCCGGCGGCCAGCGCCAGCGCGTCGCGCTCGCCCGCGCCATCCTCACCGACCCCAGACTGCTGGTCCTCGACGACGCCACGTCCGCCGTGGACGCCCGCGTCGAGCACGAGATCCACGAGGCGCTGAAGGAGGTCATGCGGGGCCGCACCACCCTCCTGATCGCCCACCGCCGCTCCACCCTCGGCCTCGCCGACCGCATCGCCGTACTCGACCGGGGCCGCCTCGCCGACCTCGGCACCCACGAGGAGCTCCAGGAGCGTTCCGCCCTCTACCGGCGTCTGCTGACCGACCCCGACGAGCTGGGCGGGGTCTCCCCGGGGCACGCCCGGCCCGCCGCACCCGCCGAGGACACGTCCGTACGCGACGAACTGGACGCCGAGTTCGACGCCGAGCGCGGGATCACCCCGCGGCTGTGGACCGGCGACCGCACGCCGCGGGACGCCGCCCTGGCCGGCACCCCGGCCACCCCGGAACTGCTCGCCCAGGTCGACGCGCTGCCCCCGGCCGACGGGAAGCCGGAGGTGGACGAGGCGCGGGCGGTCGAGCCGGAGGAGTCGTACGGGCTGCGACGGCTGCTGCGCGGCTTCCGCACCCCGCTGCTGATCAGCCTCGCCCTGGTGGCCGTGGACGCCGGCATGGGGCTGCTGCTGCCGGTGCTGATCCGGCACGGCATCGACGAGGGCGTCACCCAGCTGGCCCTCGGCGCGGTCTGGGCGGCCTCGCTGCTGGGCCTGCTGGCCGTGCTCGCCCAGTGGACGGCGCAGACCGGCGAGATCCGCATGACCGGCCGGACCGGGGAGCGGATCCTGTACTCGCTGCGGCTGAAGATCTTCGCCCAGCTCCAGCGGCTCGGCCTGGACTACTACGAACGCGAGCTGACCGGCCGGATCATGACCCGGATGACGACGGACGTGGACGCGCTGTCGACGTTCCTGCAGACGGGACTGGTCACCGCCTTCGTCTCGGTCGTCACCTTCTTCGGCATCATGGTCGCCCTGCTGGTGATCGACGTGCAGCTGGCGCTGGTCGTGTTCGCGACGCTGCCGCCGCTGATCATCGCCACGTACTTCTTCCGCCGGGCCAGTGTGAAGGCGTACGAGCTGGCCCGCGAGCGGGTGTCCACGGTCAACGCCGACCTCCAGGAGTCGGTGGCGGGGCTGCGGATCGTGCAGGCGTTCCGGCGTGAGCGGGACGGCGGGCGGCGGTTCGCAGAGCGCAGCGACAGCTACCGGCAGGCCCGCATCCGGGGCCAGTGGCTGATCTCGGTCTACTTCCCGTTCGTGCAGCTGCTGTCCTCGGGGGCGGCGGCGGCCGTGCTGGTCGTCGGCGGTGTGCGGATCGACAACGCGACGCTGACGACGGGCGCTCTGGTGGCGTACCTCCTCTACATCGACCTGTTCTTCGCGCCCGTCCAGCAGCTCTCCCAGGTCTTCGACGGCTACCAGCAGGCGTCCGTGTCCCTCGGACGCATCCAGGAACTGCTGCGGGAGCCGACCTCCACCCGGGCCGCCGAGAAGCCGTCGGAGGTCACGTCCCTGCGCGGCGAGATCGCCTTCGAGGACGTGCGCTTCCAGTACGGGGACGACGAGGAAGCCCTCACCGGCATCGACCTGCGCATCCCTGCCGGGCAGACCGTCGCGTTCGTCGGAGAGACCGGCGCGGGCAAGTCGACGCTGGTGAAGCTGGTGGCCCGGTTCTACGACCCGACCGGCGGCCGGGTCACGGTCGACGGGCAGGACCTGCGCGACCTCGACCTCACCTCCTACCGGCACCGGCTCGGCGTCGTCCCGCAGGAGGCGTACCTGTTCCCCGGCACCGTCCGCGACGCCATCGCGTACGGACGCCCGGACGCCACCGACGCCGAGGTGGAGGCGGCGGCGCGGGCGGTCGGCGCCCACGAGATGATCGCCCGGCTCACCGGCGGCTACCTCCACGAGGTCGCCGAGCGGGGCCGCAACCTCTCCGCCGGGCAGCGGCAGCTGATCGCGCTGGCCCGCGCCGAGCTGGTCGACCCGGACGTCCTGCTCCTCGACGAGGCGACGGCGGCCCTGGACCTGGCCACGGAGGCGCAGGTCAACCAGGCCACCGACCGCATCGCGGGCCGCCGCACCACGCTCGTCGTCGCGCACCGGCTGACCACGGCCGCCCGCGCGGACCGCGTCGTCGTCATGGACCACGGGCGGGTCGCCGAGGACGGCACGCACGAGGAGCTGCTGGCGCTCGACGGACGGTACGCGCGGCTGTGGCGGACGTTCGTCGGCGCCGCCGAACCGGAGGAGCCGGTCGGCGCGCTGCACTGAGCCCGCGCAACCTTCGACAGGGGCCGTGCGTCCGTACACCCGTACGACGGTGATCGCCGTACGGGGGTCGGACGGGACGGAGAGGACCACGGTGGGACAGGGTGGAGCCGGCATACGCCGGCGGCTGGCACTCGGCACGGCCGTGCTGGCGGCGGCCGGGCTGCTCGCCGTCGCGGTGCCGCAGGAGGCGCAGGCCGCGGCGGCGTGTCCGGGGCGCAAGGTCCGTACGCTTCCGTTCGCCACCGGTGCGGTCCTCGTGTATCAGCGCGGCGGTTACGTGTGCGCCGTCACCGTCCCGAAGAAGACCGGCACCAAACGGCAGATGTCCGTCAGTGTGCAGGCGCGCGGTGGCCGGCCGGTCGTGGACTCGGGGCGGTTCGCCCACCGGGCGGGGCCGGTGACGGTGCACGCCGGGAACCGCTGCGTGTGGGTGCGGGGCACGGTGTCGGGGCGCTCGGTCAGCTCCGGCTGGATCCTCTGCTGAGCCCGTCCCCGGCGGCCACCGCCGCCGGCCATTTCGCGATCTCCCCTGGTGTACGGGTGACTTGCTCCGATAGCTTCCGGCGCACATCTGTTTCACAGGGAGGGTGCATGCGCAAGGCGCTCAGATGGCTGCTGGCGCTCGTGGTGCTCATAGGCACCGTCAGCACGGCGGGCGCGGCCACCGCCGCCGAGCCGAAGGCCGTCGACATCAAGGACCGGCTGCTGTCCATACCGGGCATGAGCCTGATCGAGGAGAAGCCGTACACCGGTTACCGCTTCTTCGTCCTCAACTACACCCAGCCGGTCGACCACCGGCGCCCGTACAAGGGCACGTTCCAGCAGCGGATCACCGTGCTGCACAAGGACGTGAGCCGCCCGACGGTCTTCTACACCGGCGGCTACAACGTCTCGACGAACCCCGGCCGCCGCGAGCCGACCCAGATCGTGGACGGCAACCAGGTCTCCATGGAGTACCGCTACTTCACCCCGTCCCGGCCCGAGCCGGCCGACTGGTCGAAGCTGGACATCTGGCAGGCGGCCAGCGACCAGCACCGCATCTTCAAGGCGCTCAAGCCGGTCTACTCGGAGAACTGGATCTCCACGGGCGGCTCCAAGGGCGGCATGACCGCCACCTACTACGAGCGCTTCTACCCGCGCGACATGGACGGCGTCGTCGCCTACGTCGCCCCCAACGACGTCGTCAACCGCGAGGACTCGGCCTACGACCGCTTCTTCGCCCGCGTCGGCACCGAGGAGTGCCGCGACCGGCTGAACGGCGTGCAGCGCGAGGCACTGGTGCGCCGGGCGCCGCTGAAGGAGAAGTACGAGGCGTACGCCGCCGAGAACGGGTACACCTTCGACACCATCGGCAGCCTCGACCGCGCCTACGAGGCCGTCGTCCTGGACTACGTCTGGGGCTTCTGGCAGTACAGCACCGTGAAGGACTGCGCGGACATCCCGGCGGACGCGAAGAACGCGACGGACGACGAGATCTGGAACTCCGTCGACTCGATCTCCGGTTTCTCCTTCTACACGGACCAGGGGCTCGCCCCGTACACGCCGTACTATTACCAGGCGGGCACACAGCTGGGCGCGCCGACGATCCACTTCCCGCACATCGAGAAGAAGTACATCCGCTACGGCTACCAGCCGCCGCGCAACTTCGTGCCGCGCGACATCGACATGCGGTTCCAGCCGTGGGCGATGCGGGACGTCGACCGCTGGGTGCGGCACAACGCCGACCAGATGCTGTTCGTGTACGGCGAGAACGACCCGTGGGGCGCCGAGCCCTTCCGCCTCGGGCACGGCGCGCGCGACTCCTACGTCCTCACCGCGCCCGGCATGAACCACGGCGCCAACGTCGCCGGTCTGGTGCCCGAGGAGAAGGCCCTCGCCACGGCCCGGATCCTCGACTGGGCGGGTGTCGCCCCCGCCGAGGTCCAGGAGGACCCGTCGGCGGCCAGGCCGCTGGCGACGTTCGACGCCAAGCTGGACAAGCGGGACGTGCAGCGCGAGCCGGCGCTGCGCCCGTAGGACGGTGGTTGCGCCCGGCCGGTCGGGTGTGAGCCCCTGAGGTGCTCACAGCGGCCGGGCGCAGCCCACCGGGCGTTCGCCGCCGAGGCGGACGTAGAGCCCGGTCGAGGCGGGGCAGTCCGCCCGGGCGGCGACCGCCTCGACCACCTTGAACTGGGGCTTCTTCTTCCCGGAGCCGTCGCAGGCGGTCTCGCGGACCTTGCCGTCGCCGGCGTCGTAGACGCAGTCGCCGACGATGGTGCGCGGGCCGCCCCCGCCGCCCGGGTCGCCGGGGTGCGGGGGCTGGAGCCTGCGCATGCAGGCGTAGCCCTGGGGCACGGCCCCGTCGCCGTCCTCGTCGGCGGAGGGGCGCTGTTCGCTGATGTGCAGGACGAAGTCGGTGGTGGCGGGGCACGGCGGCCCGTCGGCGGCGCGGCCGTCCTCCCGGGCCACGACCCGCGCCGCCGCCCGCTCGCTGGCGCACGGTACCTCGGTGAAGCTGACCGTCCCGAACGAACTGCACTCGTCGATCGCGAGGAACACCGCCCCGTACCCGGAGGGCCGCACGGCCGCCGGGCCCGACGCGGTGGCCCCACCGGGCGCCCCGTCGCCACCGCTCCCGTCCGTGGCGCCGCCGCCCGCCAGGCCCGCCGGGCTCTGGCATCCCGTCAGCAGCACGGCGCACAACGCCGACAGGGCGCACAACGCCCGCACGGCCGATCTCCCACGCATCGCCATCCCCCCGGATCCCCCGTCCAGCGTGACCCGCCGCAGCGGGGCACGCCAGCGGCGCGGGGTGCATTGCGCAGGGGTGACGGGGGCGCCCCCGGCGCGTGACGTAGGCGGGCTACGGACGGCGACCGGCCGCGACCGCCTACGAGCGGTACGACAGCCCGTGCCCGAGCGGGTACAGCACCGTCTCGGGATCGTCCGCCCGCACCACCGGAACCGGCAGCTTGCCGCGCGGCCGCACCCGCCCGGCGATCACCCGGGCGGCGGCCCGCACCTCGACGTCCGTCCAGGAGTAGGCGGCGAGGAAGGCGGGAACGCCCGGGAGGTGGGCCACGTCGTACGGGTTGCGGATCGCGACCGCGACGACCGGCCTGCCGGTCTCCAGCAGCCGCGCGACCAGCGTGCGCTGACTGCTGCCCGCCGTCACGTTGTACGTCGCGACCACCACCGCGTCGGCGTCCCCGGCCGCTGCGACCGCGCGGTCGATGACGGCGGCGGAGGGCGCCGTGCCGGTGGACAGGGCGGTGGCGGAGAAGCCCAGCTCGGTCAGCGCGCCCGCGAGGACGCCGGTCGGCGGCCCGGTGGTGCCCGAGGGGGAGGCGGGATCGGCGCCGACCACGAGCACCCGGCGGTGTTCCCGGCGCGACAGCGGCAGCAGCCGGCCCTCGTTGACGAGGAGCGTGGTGGAGCGTTCGGCGATCCGGTCCGCCGCGGCCAGGTGACCGCGGGTGCCGACGGTGCGGTCGACGTCCCGGCGGCTGGTGTACGCGTCCCGGAACAGGCCCAGCTTCGCCTTCAGCCGCAGCACCCGCAGGATCGATTCGTCGAGCCGCGCCTCGGTGAGCTCGCCCTCGCGCACGGCCGTCAGGACCGCGTTCCAGGCGAGCGGCAGGTCCGGCGGGTTGAGCAACTGGTCGACGCCGGCCTTCAGCGCCAGCACCGGCACCCGTTCGTCGCCGTACTTGGTCCGCACGCCCTGCATGCCGAGGGAGTCGGTGACCACGACCCCGTCGTAGCCCAGCTCCTCGCGCAGGATGCCGGTGAGGATGGGGCGGGAGAGGGTGGCGGGGTCGCCGGAGTCGTCGAGCGCCGGGACCATGAGGTGGGCGGTCATGATGGCGTCGATGCCGGCCTCGATCGCGGCGCGGAAGGGCGGCGCGTCCAGTTCCTCCCACTGCTCGCGGCTGTGGGTGATGACCGGGAAGCCGGTGTGGCTGTCGGTGGCGGTGTCGCCGTGCCCGGGGAAGTGCTTGGCGCACGCGGCGACCCCGGACCGCTGGTACCCCGTCACCTCGGCGGCCACCAGCTCCGCCACCGCGTCCGGGTCGGCGCCGAAGGACCGTACGCCGATCACCGGGTTGGCCGGGTTGACGTTCACGTCGGCGACGGGGGAGTAGTCCTGGCGGATGCCCATGGCGTGCAGCTCGGCGCCCGCGATCCGCCCGAGGGTGCGGGCGTCGGACCGCGACCCGCCCGCCCCGACGGCCATCGCGCCCGGGAAGAGGGTCGCCGGCTCGCCCACGCGGGCGACGATCCCGTGCTCCTGGTCGGTGGAGACGAGCACCGGGAGGCCGCGCGGGAGTTCGAGTGACGCCTTCTGGATGCCGTTGGACAGGTCGGCGATCTGCTGCGGGTCGCGGGTGTTGTGCGCCCAGGCGAAGTAGATGATGCCGCCGACCCGGTACCTGGCGATCAGCTCGGCCGCGGTGCGGACGCCGATCTCCTTGAGGTTTGCGTCGATGTCGGCCTGGTCGGGGTCGGTGGCGGAGTGGCCGTAGACGCGCATGACGAAGAGCTGGCCGACCTTCTCCTCCAGCGTCATGCGGGAGATGAGGGCGCGCAGCTTGTCGTCGTCGGGCCTGCGGGCGTCGGCGTACGCGGTGCCGCCGCCGGCGGCCAGGGCCGCGCCGACGACCGCGGTGGCGGCGAGGACGGTACGTCTGGAGGGGGGTGCGGTGCTTCCCGTGCCGGCCGTGCTGCTGTGGTGCACGTGCGCTCCTTCCGGAGTGATCCGCTGGGAATCGCTGGAGAGCTGCTGAAGGAAACTTCCAAGGAGTCACCAATATCCGGGAAGTTTCTGCCAGTCAAGGGAGCGCACAGGCATCGCCGGAAGCGGCGGGCGGGGCCGGAGGGGCCGCCGCCGGCGCTTGGGAGGGGGGCGCGCCGACGGCGGCGGGCTGCCGGCCGCGGTGCGGCTGGAGAGGGTGGTCAGCGATCGCAGCCAGCAGCGAGGCCGACACCGCACCACGGAGACTCGTCCGGCAGCGCGGGTTGGACGCGCCCGGCCGCGCCGGGGTTCCCGCCCGGCGCCGGTCTCCGCCGAAGTCGGGGCGCGTGCGAGTTGTGGGGCGGGAGGGGCGCGCAAGCGCGTGGTGGCGCGCTTCTCCGCGAACGGACCGAGACGTGGCGTCTTGCTTTCCGGCCGCGTCCGGCGTAAGGTCTTCGATGTAACGAGACGAGACGTATCGTCTACTTCCTTGGCAGTCCACCGAAGGGCCCCACTTGTTCCCAAGCGCCGCAGCACCCGCCACCGCCCGCCCCGCCGCCTCCCAGCTGACCGTCACCGACGTCACCAAGCGCTACACCCACCACGTCGTCCTGGACCGGGTGTCGTTCACCGTCCGGCCCGGCGAGAAGGTCGCCGTCGTCGGGGACAACGGCTCCGGCAAGTCCACCCTGCTCCGCCTCCTGGCCGACGCCGAGCGCCCCGACAACGGGGAGGTCACCGTCGTCGCCCCGGGCGGCGTCGGGCACCTGGCGCAGACCCTGGACCTGCCCGGCTCGGCCACCGTCGGGGACGCCGTCGACCTCGCCCTGAGCGACCTGCGCCTCCTCGAACGCCGTATCCGCGAGGCGGGCGCCGCCCTGGACGGCGACGAACCGGCCGCCTGCGAGCGGTACGCCGCACTCGTCGCGGAGTTCGAGGCACGGGGCGGATACGACGCCGACCGCCGCGTCGACGTGGCCCTGCGCCACCTCGGCGAGCCGGCCGGCCTGGACCGCGCCCGGCGGCTCGGCACCCTCTCCGGCGGCCGGCGCTCCCGGCTCGCCCTGGCCGCCACCCTCGCCTCGGCGCCCGAACTCCTGCTGCTCGACGAGCCCACCAACGACCTGGACGACGAGGCCGTGGCCTGGCTCGAGGGACGGCTGCGCGCACACCGGGGCACCGTCGTCGCCGTCACCCACGACCGCGCCTTCCTCGACCGGGTCACCGACGTGGTCCTCGAGGTCGACGACCACACCCGCTCGGTACGCCGCTACGGCGACGGCTACGAGGGCTACCTCACGGCGAAGGCCGCCGAACGCGCCCGTACGGCACGGGAGTACGAGGAGTGGCGGGCCGAGGTGACCCGGCAGTCCCGCCTCGCCGACTCCCACATCGGACGCCTCGACGCGATCCCGCGCAAGGGCCCCTGGGCGTTCAGCGGCGCGGGCGCCTTCCGGGCCCGCTCACGGGCGCACGGCGCGATGGGCCGCGTCCGCAACGCCCGCGAGCGCCTGCACCGCCTCACCGAGAACCCGGCGCCCGCCCCGCCCGAACCTCTGCGGTTCACCGCCGTGCTCCGGGGTGCGGCGGACGACGGCGGCGTGGAGCTGGCCGGCCTGCGCGTGCCCGGCCGCCTGGCCCTGGACGCCCTGCGCGTCCCGGCGGGCGGACGGCTGCTGGTCACCGGCCCCAACGGCGCGGGCAAGACCACCCTGTTGCGGGTCCTCGCCGGCGAACTGACCCCCGAGCCCGGCGCGACGGTACGACGCCCCGCGCGGGCCGGTTTCCTGCGCCAGGTGGCCTCGCCCCTGACCGCCGAGGAGGCGCGTCGGCCGGTGCGGGCGGCCTTCGGGGAGGACCGCGCCGACACGCTGCTCGCCCTCGGCCTGTTCCGCGCCGCGGACCTGGACCGGCCGGTCGGGGACCTCTCCACCGGGCAGCGGCGCCGCCTGGAACTGGCCCGCCTGGTCGCCGAACCGCACGGTCTGCTGCTGCTCGACGAGCCGACGAACCACCTCTCGCCCGCCCTGATGGAAGACCTCCAGGCCGCCCTGGCCTCCTACCGGGGCACCCTCGTCGTCGTCTCCCACGACCGGCGCCTGCGGGCGTCCTTCGACGGGCCCGTCACGGAACTGGCGCCCGCCGGGTGAACCCGGCCCCCGTCAGGCCGACTCGTTGAGCAGCCGCACCAGGTGCTCGCGTCCCGCGTCCAGCAGTCCGGGCAGCGGTGCGGCCGCCTCGTACCACCGCTTCTCGTACTCCCAGCACAGCCAGCCGTCCCAGCCCTCGCGGGAGAGCATCTCGACGCACTCGCCCAGCGGCAGCACACCGGCGCCGAGCGGCAGCGGGGTGGTGTCGTCGGCGGAGGCGATGTCCTTGACCTGGACGTACCCGAGGTGCGGGGCGAGGGCCAGGTAGCTCTCCGGCGGTTCCTCGCCGCCCAGCCAGGTGTGCATCACGTCCCACAGCGCACCCACCTGCCGGTGCCCGACCAGACCGAGGACGCGCATCGCGTCGGCGCCGGTGCGGTGCGAGTCGTGGGTCTCCAGGAGGATGCGCACGCCGAGGTCGGCGGCGTACTCGGCGGCCGTGCCCAGCCGCCGGGCGGCCGTCGCGTCGGCCTCCTCGGGGCTCTGCTCACCGCCCCCGCCGGGGAAGACCCGGACGTACGGGGCACCGAGGTCACGGGCCAGCTCCAGCAGGCCGCGCACCTCGGCGAGTACGGCGTCGTCGTCCCCCGGCGCGGCGACCCGCGCGTACCCCGCCACGCCCAGCGGCTCGATGCCCGCCGCCTCGAACCCGGCCACCACGGCGGCCCGTTCGTCGGGCGTCAGGCCCGGATGCACCGGTTCCTCCGGGTGGGCGCGCAGTTCGACACCGTGGTAGCCGTGCGAGGTCGCGAGGTCCAGCACGTCGCGCAGGGGCAGGCCGGGGACACCGAGGGTGGAGAACGCCAGCTTCATGGTGACGGAGCGTACCCGTCCGCACCGCTCCCACTCCTCCATTCACTGCCCGACGCGGGCCTTCTCGGCCCGTCCGGCGTTTGAGGACGAGGCCGTCCAGGCCGAAGGGGGGTCTGGGGGCGGCGGCCCCCAGCGACGCCCGCACCCACGCGGGTCACCGCGAAACCGGCCGCGCGTCTCACCCCCGGGGACCCCCGGAGGACCCCCGTACCATCAATTCCCCCCGCACCGCCGCGATCTCCCCGATCGGCGCCTCCTCCCGCCCCATCGCGATCCGCCCCGCCCGCGCCCCCGCCTCCGCGAGGGGCAGCCGGACCGTCGTCAGCGCGGGCACCGCGTCGATGCTGAACGGCAGGTCGTCGAAGCCGGCCACCGAGACGTCCTCGGGGATCCGCAGCCCCGAGTCCCGCAGCGCCGCGCACGCGCCCAGCGCGACGGTGTCGTTCGCGGCGACGACGGCGGTCAGCGTCGGGTCCCGGCGCAGCAGTTCCAGCGTCGCCTCGTAGCCGGACTGCCGGTCGTAGCGGCCGTGGACCGTCCAGCGGGGGTCCTCCTCGACGCCGTGCGCCGCGAGCGCCGCGCGGTGTCCCTCCAGCCGGTGCCGGGTGGTCGTCCGTTCCTCCGGGCCCGCGATGTAACCGAGCCGCCGGTGGCCGAGGCCGATGAGGTGCTCGGTCAGTTCACGGCCGCCCCCGCGGTTGTCGAAGGTCAGCGCGATCGCCCCGGTCTGCGGCGCCGGCGGCCGCCCGCACAGCACCACCCGCGTCCCGGCCTCCGTCAGCTTGCGCAGCTTCGCCGCCACCGCCGCCTGGTGCGCCGCGTCCTCCATCGCGCCGCCGGTCAGCACGACGGCCGCCGCGCGCTGGCGCTGGAGCAGGGTGAGGTAGGTCAGCTCGCGTTCCGGTGTGCCGCCGGTGTTGCAGACCACGGCGAGTCTCTCGCCGCCCGCCCTGCCGCCCGGCCCGCCGATCTCGGACTGGATCGCGCCGGCCATGATGCCGAAGAAGGGGTCGGCGATGTCGTTGACGAGGATGCCCACCAGGTCGGAGGTGGCCGCCGCCAGCGCGCTCGCGGGCCCGTTGAGGACGTAGTCCAGTTCGTCGACCGCCTTGAGCACCCGCTCGCGCGTGGAGGCGGCGACGGGATAGTTCCCGTTCAGCACGCGCGACACCGTCGCGGGGGAGACCTGGGCGCGGGCCGCCACGTCCGCCAGGGTCACCGTCATGTCCTCGTCCTCCGCCTCGCGCCTGTGCCGTACACCGGCCGTGCACCGCCGTCCCGTCCCAGGTGACCTTACGGCCACGGCCCGCCGCTGTTCGTCCCCTCGAACAACTCGCCAGGGCCTCCGGTCTTGTCCAGACCACCGTCCACAGGCTAGCTTCGTATGGCATAGAAAGCGCTTGCTGTACCGCACTACCTCCACCTCACCGCCCGTACGAAGGGAACGACGTGACACGCAAGACGGTGCGAATCGCCATGAACGGTGTGACCGGGCGCATGGGCTACCGCCAGCACCTCGTCCGCTCCATCCTGGCCCTCCGTGAACAGGGCGGCCTCGACCTCGGCGACGGCACCGTGCTGTGGCCGGAACCGGTCCTGGTCGGCCGCCGCGAGCACGCCCTGAAGGCGCTCGCCGAACGGCACGGCCTGGAGCACGTCTCGACGGACGTGGACGCGGTCCTCGCCGACCCGTCCGTGGACATCTACTTCGACGCCCAGGTCACCTCGGCCCGCGAGGAGGCGATCAAGAAGGCGATCGCCGCGGGCAAGCACGTCTACACCGAGAAGCCCACCGCCACCGGCCTCGACGGCGCCCTGGAACTGGCCCGCCTGGCGAACGCCGCCGGCATCAAGCACGGCGTCGTGCAGGACAAGCTCTTCCTCCCCGGCCTGCTCAAGCTCAAGCGCCTCATCGACGGCGGCTTCTTCGGCCGCATCCTGTCGGTGCGCGGCGAGTTCGGCTACTGGGTCTTCGAGGGCGACTGGCAGGAGGCCCAGCGCCCCTCCTGGAACTACCGCGCCGAGGACGGCGGCGGCATCGTCGTCGACATGTTCCCGCACTGGGAGTACGTCCTGCACGAGCTGTTCGGCCGCGTGAAGTCCGTCCACGCCCTGGCCACCACCCACATCCCGCAGCGCTGGGACGAGAACGGCAAGCCCTACGACGCCACCGCCGACGACGCCGCCTACGGCGTCTTCGAACTCGACGGCGGCACGATCGCCCAGATCAACTCCTCCTGGGCGGTCCGCGTCAACCGCGACGAACTGGTCGAGTTCCAGGTCGACGGCACCGAGGGCTCCGCCGTGGCGGGACTGAGGGGCTGCCGCGTCCAGCACCGCTCCGCCACCCCCAAGCCGGTCTGGAACCCGGACATCCCCGCCACCGAGGCCTTCCGCGACCAGTGGCAGGAGGTCCCCGACAACCAGGAGTTCGACAACGGCTTCAAGGCCCAGTGGGAGCTGTTCCTCAAGCACGTCTACGCCGACGCCCCCTACCACTGGGACCTGCTGGCCGGAGCCCGCGGTGTCCAGCTCGCCGAGCTGGGCCTGAGGTCCTCGGCCGAGGGCCGCCGCCTCGACGTGCCGGAGATCGCGCTGTGACCCTCCGCCTGCCGAACGCCGACGGGACCGTCCGCGCCCACGAGCCCCGCACCGAGCCCCTGACGCTCTCCCGGGGAAGCGCTTTCACCTCCCGTACGGTGTTCTCCGCGGCGCACGTCGTCGCCGACCCGTACGCCGACACCACCCCCGACTCGCCCGCCGCCGTCGACTGGGACACCACCCTCGCCTTCCGCCGCCACCTGTGGTCCCACGGCCTCGGCGTCGCCGAGGCGATGGACACCGCCCAGCGCGGCATGGGCCTGGACTGGGACGGCGCCGCCGAACTCATCCGCCGCTCCGCCGCCGAGGCGAAGGCGTGCGGCGGCCGCATCGCCTGCGGCGTGGGCACGGACCAGCTCACCGCCACCACCGCCCCCAGCTCCCTCGCCGAGGTCCGGGCGGCCTACGAGGAGCAGCTCGCCCTCGTCGAGGAGTCCGGCGCCCAGGCCATCGTGATGGCCTCCCGCGCCCTCGCCGCCACCGCGCAGGGCCCGGACGACTACCTGGAGGTCTACGGCCACCTCCTGCGCCAGGCCGCCGAGCCGGTGATCCTGCACTGGCTGGGCCCGATGTTCGACCCGGCCCTGGAGGGCTACTGGGGCTCGTCCGACCTCGACGCGGCGACCGGCACCTTCCTGGAGGTCATCGCCGCCCACTCCGACAAGGTCGACGGGATCAAGGTCTCCCTCCTGGACGCCCGGCGCGAGGTCGACCTGCGCCGCCGCCTCCCGCAGGGCGTGCGCTGCTACACCGGCGACGACTTCAACTACCCCGAACTGATCGCCGGTGACGACCAGGGCTTCAGCCATGCCCTGCTCGGCATCTTCGACCCGCTGGGCCCGCTGGCCGCGGAGGCGGTCCGCGTCCTCGACACGGGGAACACGGAGGGCTTCCGCGCCCTCCTCGACCCCACCGTCGAACTCTCCCGCCACCTCTTCCAGACCCCCACCCGCTACTACAAGACGGGCGTGGTGTTCCTGGCCTGGCTCGCGGGCCACCAGAGCCACTTCACGATGGTCGGCGGCCTCCAGTCGGCACGCTCCCTGCCCCACCTCGCGCGCGCCTACGAACTCGCCGACGGCCTCGGCCTGTTCCCGGACCCGAAGAGGGCCGAGGAGCGGATGCGGACCCTGCTGTCGCTGTACGGAGTGGACCAGTGAGCGATCTCGCGCGTTTCAGCATCAACCAGATGACGGTCAAGCAGCTCTCCCTGCCCGAACTGACCGCCGCCTGCCGCGAACTCGGCGTGGGCAACGTCGGCCTGTGGCGCGAACCCGTCCAGGCGTACGGCGTCGAGGCCGCGGCGAAACTGGTCCGCGACGCGGGCCTGACCGTCACCACCCTGTGCCGCGGCGGCTTCCTCACCGCCGTCGACCCGGCCGCACGCGCGAAGGCCCTGGCCGACAACCGCCGCGCCGTCGACGAGGCCGCCACGCTCGGCACCGACACCCTGGTCCTGGTCTCCGGCGGTCTCCCGCCCGGCGACAAGGACCTGCGCGCCGCCCGGGAGCGCGTCGCGGACGCGCTGGCCGAGCTGGGCCCGTACGCGGAGCGGCACGGCGTACGCCTCGCCATCGAGCCCCTGCACCCCATGTACGCCTCCGACCGCTGCGTGGTCTCCACCCTCACCCAGGCCCTGGACCTCGCCGAACGCTTCCCGGCCCACCAGGTCGGCGTCACCGTCGACACGTACCACATCTGGTGGGACGACCGGGCGCCCGAGCAGATCGCCCGGGCCGGCGCGGGCGGCCGCATCCACACCTTCCAGCTCGCCGACTGGACCACCCCGCTGCCCGAGGGCGTCCTCAACGGCCGCGGCCAGATCGGGGACGGCGCGATCGACATGCGGGAGTGGCAGGGGTACGTGGAGGCGGCCGGATACACCGGCGCCATCGAGGTCGAGCTGTTCAGTGACGGGCTGTGGGCCCGGGACGGGCGGGAGGTGCTGGCCGAGACGGCACAGCGGTTCGCCGCGCACGTGGACCTGGACCTGGACCTCGCGGACACCGGCAAATAAATCCCGCGGTCCGTGCAACCGTTGCGCGGGTCCGCGGGTCGTACATGTCGTCAGAACCCCGTTGGGGGGTCCCGGGGGGGACCGAGGGGTTCTGACGGGGAGGGAAAAAGGGGAGGGAAACCCGAGGGGGCCCGGTCGGCGACCGGACCCCCTCGAAGTTCTCCGGGCCTTCCCCGTGCGCGTCGGAAGGCCTCCGTCAGAAGAAGACCCCGCAGCGCAGCAGCACGTTCGCGTACGGCCGGGCCTCCCCGGTCCGCACCACCAGCCGCGCCTTTGCCGACAGCTCCTTCAGCCGCTCGTGAGGGACGAGCCGGAGAGCGGGGAAGTGCCTGTCGAGCAGGGCGGCCGCTTCCGCGTTGGCGCCCCGGATTTCCGCCGCCGCCGTCGCCGCCTCGACCACCAGCTCGTCGAGCAGCCCGCCCAGCACCTCCGCGAAGGAGGGCACGCCGGCCCGGAAGGCGAGGTCGACGACGCGGGGACCACACGGTCCGTCCGGTATCGGCATGCCCGCGTCGCACACCAGGACGCCGTCCCCGTGGCCGAGTTCGGCGAGGGCTCCCGCGAGGTGCCGGTTCAGTATCCCCGCCCTCTTCACAGCGCCTCGGCCTCCGCAGCCGTCGGGTACGACGCCTGCGCGCCCGCCTTCGTGACCGCCGCCGCGCCCACCCGGGCCGCGTAGGCCGCCGCGTCCGCGAGTGACTCGCCGGTGCCGAGGCGCCAGGCCAGCGCCGCGGTGAACGCGTCGCCGGCGCCCGTGGTGTCCACGGCGTCCACCTTCACGGACGGCACCCGCGACACCTCCGCCCCCGACGCCACCAGCGCGCCCTCGGCGCCCAGGGTGACGACCACCGAGCGCGGCCCCTTGGCCAGCAGGATGCGGGCCCAGTCCTCGGGGCGGTCGCTCACACAGGCGTCGCCGAGGATGACCTTCGCCTCGTGCTCGTTGACGATCAGTGGGTCGCAGGCGTCCAGCACCTCCCGCGGCAGCGGCAGCGGCGGCGACGGGTTCAGCACGAAGCGGCTGCCCGGGGCCAGGCTCCGGACCACCTCCTCCACCGTCTCCAACGGCACCTCCAACTGGGTGGAGACCACGCGGGAGGCGTGGAAGAGGCTGGCGGCGGCGCGGATGTCGCCCGGTGCCAGCCGGCCGTTGGCGCCCGGCGAGACCACGATGCTGTTGTCCCCGGACGGGTCGACGGTGATCAGCGCGACGCCGGTCGGGGCACCGCCGACCAGGACGCCCACCGTGTCGACGCCGGCCGCCCGCTGCGAGTCCAGCAGCAGCCGTCCGTAGTCGTCGTCGCCGACCCGGGCCAGCAGCGCCGTACGGGCGCCGAGCCGGGCGGCGGCCACCGCCTGGTTCGCTCCCTTGCCGCCCGGGTGGACGGCCAGGTCGGTGCCGAGCACCGTCTCGCCGGCCCCCGGCCGCCGCTCGACGCCGATCACGAGGTCGGCGTTGGCCGATCCCACGACCAGGAGGTCGTAGTCGTACATGAGTCGCTCTCCGATCCCAATGAACCCGAGTGAGTCCCGGTGAACGTGTCAGCCCTCGAAGCCGGCCACGTTCTCCTTGGTGACCACCTTCACCGGCACCTTCACCATCTTCTCCGTCTTCTCGCCGTCGGCGGCGCGCAACGCGTTCTCCACGGCGATCCTGCCCAGTTCCCTGGGCTGCTGCGCCACGGAGGCGTACAGCGCGCCCTCCTGGACCGCCTTCAGCCCGTCCGGCGTGCCGTCGAAGCCGACGACCTGCACGGACTTCCCGGCCTTGGAACCCAGCGCCTTGATCGCGCCGAGCGCCATCTCGTCGTTCTCCGCGAAGACGCCGTCGATGTCGGGGTGCGCCTGGAGCAGGTTGGTCATCACGTCCAGGCCCTTGGTGCGGTCGAAGTCCGCGGGCTGCTTGGCGACGACCTTGATGCCCGGGTACTCCTTGAGCCCCGCCGCGAAGCCCGCCCCGCGCTCCCGGCTGGCGGAGGTGCCGGCCTGGCCCTGGAGGATGACGATGGTGCCCTTGCCGCCGAGCTTCTCGGCGAGCGCCCGGGCGCCCAGCTTGCCGCCCTCGACGTTGTCGGAGGCGACCAGCGCGGCCGTCTCGGCCTTGTTGACGCCGCGGTCCACGGCGACGACGGGGATGTCGTCCTTGTTCGCCGAGCGCACCGAGGGGCCGGCCGCGTCGGAGTCCACCGGGTTGACGATGATCGAGGACAGGCTTCCGCTGACGAAGTTCTGCAGCTGGTTGGCCTGCTGGGAGGCGTCGTTCTGGGCGTCCGTGACCGTCAGGTCCACGCCCAGCTTCTTCGCCTGCTCCTCGGCGCCGGCGCGGATCTGCACGAAGAACGGGTTGTTGAGCGTGGACAGCGACAGCCCGATCTTCTGCGTCTTCCCGTCCGAGGACCCGCTGTGCAGCAGCGAGGTCGCGCCGACCACGGCGACGGCGACGACGGCCGCGATGACGTACGTCAGTGCCTGCTTGCCCCGGTTCCCGCCGCCGGACGCCCCGGCCGCCGGAGTCGTCGCGCCCGCCTTGCGCCGCAGCGTGTCGAAGAGGACGGCCAGCGCGATGACGACACCGATGACGACCTGCTGCCAGAACGCGGAGACGGACAGCAGGTTGAGGCCGTTGCGCAGCACCGCGAGGATCAGCGCGCCGATGAGGGTGCCGGACGCCTTGCCGGTGCCGCCCGCGAGGGAGGCGCCGCCGATGACGACGGCGGCGATGGCGTCGAGTTCGTAACCCTGCGCGGCCTGCGGCTGCGCGGAGGAGAGCCGGGAGGCGAGCACGATGCCCGCGGCGGCGGCGAACAGGCCGGAGAAGGCGTAGATGGCGAGCTTCTGACGCTTCACGCGCAGCCCGGACAGCCGGGCGGCCTCCTCGTTGCCGCCGATGGCGTACATGGAGCGCCCGATGTAGGTCCGCCCGAGGACGAACGCCGTGATCAGCCCCATGACGACCATCACCAGCACCGGCACGGGCAGCCACCCGCCGAGCGTGTCACCGAGGTGGGAGACGGACTCCGGGAAAGCGATCGGCGAGCCCTGCGAGATGACCAGCGACAGACCGCGCCCCACCGACAGCATGGCGAGCGTCGCGATGAACGGCGGCAGCTTCCCGTACGAGATGAGGAAACCGTTCACCAGGCCGCAGGCGATGCCCGTCGCGACGGACAGCAGTACCGCGAGCACGACCGGCATCCCGGCCTCGGTGGCGCTCCACGCCAGCACGGTGGCCGACAGCGCGGCGACCGATCCGACCGACAGGTCGATGCCGGCCGAGACGATGACGAAGGTGACGCCGAAGGCGAGGATCGCGGTGACGGCGGCCTGGACGCCGACGTTCAGCAGGTTGTCGGCGGTCAGGAAGTCCCCGGACAGCGCCGACATGGCGATGACGAGGACGATGAGCGCCGTCAGGGCGCCGTTGTCGAGCAGCAGGCGGCGCAGGCCGCCCGTGGCGCCGCCCCGCGCGCCCGGCTTGCTCTTGAGCGTGTCAGTGGCCACGGGAGGCCTCCGTTCCGGTTCCGGTCTCGTCGGTGTGGGGGGTGCTGACGGCGAGCGCCATGACGGCGTCCTGGGTGGCACGGTCGGCGGGGAGTTCCCCGGCGACCCGTCCCTGCGCCATGACGACGACCCGGTCGCTCATGCCGAGCACCTCGGGCAGGTCGCTGGAGATCATGAGCACGGCCGCACCGGCCGCCGTCAGCTCGTTGATCAGCTGGTAGATCTCGACCTTGGCGCCGACGTCGATGCCGCGCGTCGGCTCGTCGAGGATGAGCACCTTGGTGTCCGCCAGCAGCCACTTGCCGATGACGACCTTCTGCTGGTTGCCGCCGGACAGGGTGCGCACGTGCTGCCCGAGCCCGGCCATCCGCACGCCGAGCTGCCCGGCGACCCGCTCGGCCGCCGCGCGCTGCCCCTTGAGGTCGACGAGCCCCGCGCGGGCGGACGACTTCAGCGTCACCAGCCCGAGGTTCTCCTCGACGGAGGCGTCGAGCACGAGCCCCTGCCCCTTGCGGTCCTCGGGCACGAGCCCGATCCCGGCGGCCATGGCGGCGTTCACGTCGTGCCGCCGCAGCGGCGCGCCCGCGACGTGCACGGTCCCGGAGTCGTAGGGGTCGGCGCCGAACACGGCCCGCACGACCTCGGTCCGTCCGGCCCCGACGAGCCCGGCGACGCCGACGACCTCACCGGCCCGCACCTCGAACCCGACGTCGTGGAAGACCCCGTCCCGCGTCAGCCCTTCCACCTTGAGCAACGCCTCACCGGCGTCGGCGCGTTCACGCGGGTACTGCTGCTCGATCGACCGCCCGACCATGAGCCGTACCAGCTCGTCCTCCGGGGTGGAGGCGGGCACCTGCCCGACGCTCCTGCCGTCCCGGATGACGGTGACGCGGTCACCGAGGGCGGCGATCTCCTCCAGGTGGTGGGTGATGAAGACGATCCCGACGCCGTCCTCGCGCAGCCGCCGCACGATCGCGAACAGCTTGTCGACCTCCTCGGAGGTGAGCACGGCGGTCGGCTCGTCCATGATGAGCACGCGCGCGTCCAGGCTGAGCGCCTTGGCGATCTCGACCATCTGGAGCCGCGCGATGCCCAGTTCACGCACCCGCGCGCGCGGGGACACCTTGACCCCCACCCGCTCCAGCAGCACCGCCGCGTCCGCGTCCATCTTCTTCCGGTCGATCATCCCGAACCGGCGGGGCTGGCGCCCCAGGAAGATGTTCTCGGCGACCGTCAGGTCGGGAACGAGGTTGAACTCCTGGTAGATGGTGGCGATCCCGAGCCGCTCGGAGTCCTGCGCACCGTGGATGCGCACCTCCTCGCCGCCGGCCAGGATCCGCCCGGCGTCGGGCGTGTAGGCGCCGGAGAGCATCTTGATGAGGGTGCTCTTGCCCGCGCCGTTCTCACCGAGCAGCACGTGCACCTCGCCCCGGCGCAGGTCGAAGTCGACGCTGTCGAGCGCGACCACGCCGGGGAAGGTCTTGCGGATGCCCTCGATGCGCAGCAACTCGTCCGGACTGCGGCTGCTCACGGCGTACTCCTTCGTACGGGGGAGGGGGACGGGGGTTGTTCGCGGGCGGAGGGGGACTCCCCGCACGAGCGGCGGACGACGAGCCGCGCCGGCAGGGTGACGGACTCACCGGTCCGCCCCGCGATCCGGTCGACGAGCGCGCGTACGGCGGCCCGGCCGAGGTCGCCCGTGGGCTGGGCGATCGCGGTGACGGGCGGGTCGGTGTGCACGAACCAGCGGATGTCGTCGAACGCGGCGAGCGCGATGTCCTCGGGGACACTCAGACCCCGCGCGCGCACGGCGTCCAGCGCGCCGAGCGCCATCAGGTTGTCGGCGGCGAAGACGACGTCGGGCGGCTCGGGCAGGTCGAGGAAGCCCTCGGTGACCCGGCGCCCGCTCTCCGCCTGGAAGTCGCCCTGGCCGATGTACGCGTCCGGGAGGGGAAGCCCGTACGCGGCGAGCGCCTCGCGGAAGGCGCCGACGCGCTCGCGTCCGGTGGTGGTGGCGGCGGGCCCGGCGATGATCGCGAGCCGCCGGTGCCCGAGCCCGTGCAGGTGGGCGACGAGGTCGCGCACGGCACCCCGCCCGTCCGACCGGACGACGGGCACGTCCACGCCGGGAATCCACCGGTCGACGAACACCATCGGCGTCCCGGCCCGCGCGGCGTCCAGCATGCGCGGGGAGCCGCCGTCGGTGGGGGAGACGAGGAGCCCGTCGATACGGCGGTCCAGCAGCGTCGTCACGTGGTGGTCCTGGAGATCGGGCCGCTCGTCGGCGTTGCCGATGATCACGCTGTAGCCGAGCGCGCGGGCCTCTTCCTCCACGGACCGGGCCAGTTCGGTGAAGTACGGGTTCATGACGTCGCTGATGACCAGGCCGAGGGTGCGGGTCTGATCGGTGCGCAGCGACCGGGCGACGGCGTTCGGGCGGTAGCCCAGCGTCTCCACGGCGGCCAGCACGCGGGCGCGGGCGCCGGGGCTGACGGACGGGTGGCCGTTGAGGACGCGCGAGACCGTCGCGACGGACACGCCCGCCTCGACGGCGACGTCCTTGATGCTCGCCATCGCCGTTTCCACCTCCTCGTGGAATCGATTACACGGAGGATTGGAAACGATTACACGAGTGATGACAAGGGGGTGAGAGGTACCCGAGACTCAATCGTGACTCGGCGTGCGGAGGCGTATGCCGAGTACGTCTTCGGGGCCGCCTGCTGTTGGGTGGCCGTGGGGCCGCCCGCTTCTTGGTCAGTGTCGTGCTTCCGCGAGCCGAGTAAAGGGCGCTTCCTGCGGTCGCGTCGCCTTCGGCGATGACCCTTCGGGTCACCCTTGACTCGGCTCGCTCCAGCACGGGTGAGAAGCGTGCGGGCGGCCGGAGGAAGGCGGGTGGCCGGCGTATGTCGGTCCCTTCCGTCGGCTGCGTACGCGCCGGGCGTGCGGGGCGCGTCCGCGTCTCGCCGGCACGCCGCGTGGGTTTAGCGGCGACCGCTGGGTGGGTGGTGGGGAGTAGTGGGTGATGGTGGGTGGGGGTCTGGGGGTGGTCTGGGAAATGGATGACACTTCGGGGTGAAGTGTCATCCGTTTTTGGAGGGTGGTCCGGGGGGTGGTTCTGTGGTGCCCGCTCGGGTTGGCCGCTGGGACGGTGTGGCGTGCGGCTACGGTGCTGGGGCGGCGCATGTGACCGGTACCGCCCACCGGGGGTGAGCCGCTGAGCCGAGGTGGCGTGCTGGCGAGGCGCTGGTGCGTTCCGCCGTCGCCGGGTGGGTACGCAGGGGGCGGTTGATCGTGAACCCGGCTCGGCCACCCGTGTTTCCGGGCCGCTCGCTCGCTTCTGACCCGTGGTGGAGCGAGCCGAGTCAAGGGTCGGCCGCAGGCCGATCGCCGAAGGCGACGCGCAGCGCCCTTTACTCGGGTCGCGGAGGCACGACACTGGCAAGGAAGCGGGCGGCCCCAACGGCCACCCACCAACCCGGCCCCGCGCCGACGCCCGCGCGTCAGCTCATTGCCGCCTCGAACATCCCCGCCTCGTAGGAACCGCCCTTCTGGTGCGTGATCACGGCGAGCCGGTTGGCCGCGTTGATCAGGGCGACCTGGCAGATCAGCGCGGCGATCTGGTCGTCGTCGTAGTGCTTGCGCACCTGAGCCCAGGTCTCGTCGGACACGCCCTGGTGGGCGTCGGCGAGCCGGGTGCCCTCCTCGGCGAGTGCCAGCGCGGCCCGCTCGGCCTCGGTGAACACGGTGGACTCGCGCCATACGGCGACCAGGTGCAACCGCACCGCGCTCTCCCCGGCGGCGGCCGCCTCCTTGACGTGCATGTCGACGCAGTGGCCGCAGCCGTTGATCTGGCTGGCCCGCAGGGACACCAGCTCCTGCGTCGACTTCGGCAGCGCCGACTGGTGGACCAGCATCCCGGCGCCCGCGAACCGCTTGGCGAACCTGCCGCCGAACTCGTTCTCGAGCAGGTTGAATCGGAAGTCCATGATCCCGTCCTCGTTCTCGGTGTCTCGGTGTCTCGGTGACGAACACGAGACGCCGCCGGCCCGGTCCCTGTGACGGGCCGCCGGTGTGACGTGGCCCACCGGCGGCGGGTGTCACAGGACGGCGGCGGCCGGTGTCCTGTGCGCGGGACGACACCGACAGGACCGAGCCGAACGAACGGGAGAAGCCGGTGACCAGCGAGAACGGCGGACGCGACCAGGACGGCGCCACCGAGGCCTTCGTCGCCCACCGCAACCTGCTCTTCACGGTCGCGTACGAGATGCTCGGCTCGGCGGCGGACGCCGAGGACGTCCTCCAGGAGACCTGGCTGCGCTGGGCGGACGTCGACCTCGGCGCCGTACGCGACCGGCGCGCGTACCTCGTCCGCATCACCACCCGCCAGGCCCTGAACAGACTCCGCGCCCTCGGCCGCCGCAAGGAGTCCTACGTCGGCTCCTGGCTGCCCGAGCCGCTGCTGACCACGCCCGACGTGGCGGAGGACGTCGAACTGGCCGACAGCGTGTCGATGGCGATGATGCTGGTGCTGGAGACGCTGACGCCGACCGAGCGGGCGGTGTTCGTGCTGCGCGAGGTGTTCGACCTCGGCTACGACGAGATCGCCGAGGCCGTGGAGAAGAGCCCGGCCGCCGTCCGGCAGATCGCCCACCGGGCCCGCGCCCACGTCGCGGCACGCCGCCCGCGCGGGGTGGTCTCGGCGACCGAGTCCCGGAAGGCCCTCGCGGCCTTCCGGCGGGCCGTGGAGACGGGCGACCTCCAGGGCCTGCTCGACATCCTCTCCCCGGACGTCGTCCTGCTCGGCGACGGCGGCGGCATCAAGCAGGCCGTCCTGCGCCCCGTCACGGGGGCCGACAAGGTGGCCCGCCTGGTGCTCGGCGGACTGGCCAAGCACAACGTCACGCCGTCGATGGAACCGGCCCAGGTCAACGGCTACCCGGCGCTGGTCGTCCACCTCGACGGCGAGCTCGACACCGTGGTGGCGGTCCGCTTCGACGAGGGCCGCATCAGCGGCCTCTACGCCGTCCGCAACCCGGAGAAGCTGTCGCACATGCACCGGGAGACGGCCCTGCGCCGGTGACCGACCGGCTCACTGGGGCTCCGGCAGCGTCTCGCCGGTCTCCAGCAGCGTCTTGAGGCCGGACAGGAGGGCCGGCCAGCCGTGCTGGATCATCTCGCGGACGGTGCTGCCGGGCTCGAAACCGTCGTGGACGACGGTGAGCCTCACCAATCCCTCGCCGAGGTCCTCGATCTCGAACGTGACCTTCGACCGCCGCTCGGCGGCGACCTTGGCGAGGGTCTCGTCGTCGATCGCGTTGGCCTTCGCCCACTCGGGGGCGAAGGTGTGCCAGGTGTACGACAGGCGCCGGAAGGGCTCGGACTCGAGGACGACCTGCTGCGGGTCGGCGGTCTCCGTCTCCCGCTCCCTCCACACCACGGACGACCCGGCCGCCCAGTCGGTGCCGAACTCGACACCCCAGTAGCGCCGGGTGAAGGCCGGATCGGTCAGGCCCTGCCACAGCTGTTCGGGCGTGGTCCTGATGTAAGTCGTGTAGACGAACGCGTTGCTGTCCATGGCGGTGTTCTCCAGCACGTGCTTGAGGTCGGCGAGTGCGCGCACCCGCTCCCGGTCGTAGCGGCTGATCCAGCGTTCGGCGATGGCGTTGACCGGCTCGGCGTTGAGGTAGTGCAGCTTCTCCCGGCCCCGCCGGACGGTGGTGACCAGGTGGGCCGCCTCCAGCACCGCCAGGTGCTTGCTGACCGACTGCCGGGCCATGTCCAGCCCGGCGCACAGCTCGCGCAGGCTCTGCCCGTTGCGCGCGTTCAGGCTGTCCAGCAGCCGCCGCCGGCTGCCGTCGGCCAGTGCCTTGAAGACCTCGTCCATCTCCGCCCCTCTGACATGCAGCCCATTGGCTGCCTATTACGTTAGGCAGCCGACAGGCTGCACGTCAAACGGACGGAACCGCGTTATTCGCTACCGCGCCGGACTCCGAGGGCGGAGACTCGACCCATGGCGGACATGGCATCGTTCCGGGACGCGGTCACGGCGTGGGCGGCGGGCGGACCCGAAGACCCCGCACGCGTCCTCGCCGGGCGCCTGTCCGTCCGCACGGCGGTGCTGCTCGAAGGGCCGAGCGACACGGCGGCCGTCGACGCACTGGCCGCGCACCACGGCCGGGACCTGGCGGCGGAGGGCGTCTGCGTCCTGCCGATGGGTGGCGCGATGAGCGTCGGCCGCTTCGCCGGCCTCCTCGGCCCGACCGGCCTGGACCTGCGCCTCACCGGCCTGTGCGACGAGCGAGAACGCGGCTACTACGTCCGCGCCCTGGACCGCGCGCAAGCCTCCCCCGACGACCTCTTCGTCTGCACGGCCGACCTGGAGGACGAGCTCATCCGCGCGCTCGGCGAGGAGCGGGTGGCGGAGCTCATCGAGGCGGAGGGCGACCTCCGCCCCCTGCAGACCTTCCTCCGTCAGCCCGCCCAGCAGAACCGCACCGCCCGGCAGCAGCTCCGCCGCTTCTTCGGCACCAAGAAGGGCCGCAAGATCCACTACGGCCGCGTCCTGGTCGAGGCTCTGGACCCGGCCCGCACGCCCGCCCCGCTGGCAGGGCTGTTCGCCAGGCTGTGACCACCGTGGTCGGTGCCGGCTCCGAGCAGACGCCAGGCCAGTGCGCGCAGTTCCTCGTCCTCGTGGCACTCGGAGAAGGGCGTGGCGCCGAGCAGACGGAGCGGCGAGAAGGCGAAGGCGCGGAGTGCGGGGCGCAGTTCCTCGGGTGTCCGGCCGATCGAGGCCAGGGCCTTGAGGGCGCGGAGCCCGACAGGGCTGGGGCCGACCAGTTCGGTGAGGACGGCGACGGCACTCTCCGCGGAGCCGGTGATCCAGTAGTGCGCCTCGGCGGACGTCACTCGCGTCCACTCGTATCGGGCCGCCCGCATCGGTTCGATGAGGGGGAGCAGGGGTGCGGCGGCGCTGCCGAGGGGTTGGAGGCGGTCCAGGTGCCAGTGCACCGGGCCCTGCGCCGCCGAGAGCAGTTCGCGGAACGTTCGGAGTGCCGGGGCGGCGTCACCGGACAGCCGGAACAGGGCGACGGCCGCCGAGGCGCGGAGCGAGGCATCGCTGCTCTCGTCGGCCTCCCGCAGAGCGGTGCCTACTTCGTCCGTCAGGATGCCGCCCAGGCCGAGCTGCCGAGCGGCGGGGACGGCAGCGCGGCGGGTCCGCAGGCATTCCACCAGCTCGGGCCGGGCCTGCCGGGCGAGGGTGCCGAGCGGCTCCAGCGCCGTGATCAGAGCGGCAGCCGCGTTCCCGGTGGCGCCCGCCGCCAGCTCCCGGCGGATGACGGACACGAGCTCCCCCGCCGCATCCGGGAACGACAGCGCCGCCGCGCGAACCGCCTCCGCGTCGGGGCGGCGCAGTACCGGGGCGAGGGCGCGTGGGTCGCGGCAGCGGACCAGGGCAAGGAGCGCCGGGCGTGCGGTCTCCGGCTCGGTGCGGGCGCAGTCGTACAACGTGTCCCGCAGACGGTCGCCGGGGTTCGGCAGACGGTCGGCCCAGCGGCTGATGAAGCCCAGGACCCGGGCGCGTGCGGCGGTGTCCCGCTGGTGGGACAGAGCCGTGACCAGGAGCTCCAGCACCTCGGGCTCCCGGTCGCGCCAGACCTCCGTGATCTCCCGGGCCAGCCACGAGCCGCGCGAGCCCAGGTCCCCGGCTTCGATCCAGCGGGCGGCCACGGCGAGGGCGGCGTCCGGGTCCTCGGCCAGCAGCCCGGTCAGGTGGGAGTCCGGGTCGCTGGTGCCCGCCCAGGGGAAATCGTCGTCCCCGGGGTCGGGCTCGGCCCCGTCGTCGCCGAGGACCTCTATCAGCTCCGCCGGGTACGGCGGCCCGCAGCGCTCGGCCAAAAGGGTGGCCGCCGCCATCCTGACCTCGGGGAACGGGCTGTCGAGCGGCAGCGCTTCCCGCCCCATGCGGTCCAGCACGACCAGCGCGTCCGCGCGCACGGCCGGGACCGGATCGTCAACGTGCAGCCGGGCCACCTGATGCTCGACCTGGGCCCGCAACCCGGTGGGGAACAGTTCCGCGACGGCCCCGACCACCCGGAGCGCCGCCCGGCGCACCGGGCGCTCACCGTCCGACAGGCAGGGCAGCAGCTCCGGAAGCACCCGGCACAGCTCCGCGCAGACCTCGGCGACCGAACTGTCCGGCCAGTGCGCGGACTCGGAGTCCGAGCGGTCGTGGTCGGCGAGAGTGGCGAGCAGCATCAGCAACTTGGTGCGTCTGCCGGGGATGTGCCGGGCGGCGTGGGCGAGGAAGGGCACGGAGGGTGCCGACGCCGGGTACACCGTGCCCTGGTGGTGGATGTTGCCGTACAGCTCGTGGATCGCCGCGTCGGCGGCCTCTTCGTCGTCCCGGTAGAGCGACCTGATCAGCTCGGGCACGTCCTCGGCCGGCCCGTAGGCGTGGTCCAGGTTCTGCCACGGGACGGTGTCCAGTTCGGCCGGGGACTTCATCGGCGATGCTCCTTCGAGTGATCAAGTGCGCCGACCCTGATGATCCCCACTGACAGCGCCGGGTCAGGCTGCCGCCGGCCCGCGCCCCGAGACTCCCGGCGATGGCGCGCGTCCTCGCGTACTCCACGCCGCGAGCGTACTGAGAAGCCGGTCCCGGCCACCCCTGTCACACCCCACCGGTACCGTCGGACCATGCCCACCCAGTCCCCCGCGGCCCCCGGCGAGCGGCGGCTCGCCACCCTCGAAGGCGTCCTGGAGCGCGTCACGTACGCCAACGAGGAGAACGGCTACACCGTCGCCCGCGTCGACACCGGCAGAGGAGCCGGCGACCTGCTGACCGTCGTCGGCGCGCTGCTCGGCGCGCAGGTCGGGGAGTCGCTGCGGATGGAGGGCCGCTGGGGCTCGCACCCGCAGTACGGCAAGCAGTTCCACGTCGAGAACTACACGACCGTCCTGCCCGCCACCGTCCAGGGCATCCGGCGCTACCTCGGCTCCGGCCTCGTCAAGGGCATCGGGCCGGTCTTCGCCGACCGCATCACGCAGCACTTCGGCATCGACACCCTCACCGTCATCGAGGAGGAGCCCAAGCGGCTCATCGAGGTGCCCGGCCTCGGTCCCAAGCGGACGAAGAAGATCGCCGACGCCTGGGAGGAGCAGAAGGCGATCAAGGAGGTCATGCTCTTCCTCCAGACCGTCGAGGTGTCCACCTCGATCGCCGTGCGCATCTACAAGAAGTACGGCGACGCGTCGATCTCCGTCGTGAAGAACCAGCCCTACCGCCTGGCCGCCGACGTCTGGGGCATCGGCTTCCTCACCGCCGACAAGATCGCCCAGTCCGTCGGCATCCCGCACGACAGCCCGGAACGGGTGAAGGCGGGCTTGCAGTACGCCCTCTCGCAGGCGACCGACCAGGGGCACTGCTACCTCCCCGAGGAGAAGCTGATCGCCGACGCGGTGAAGCTGCTCCAGGTGGACACCGGGCTCGTCATCGAGTGCCTCGGTGAGCTGGCCGCCGAACCTCAGAGCCCGGAAGACGATCCCGGCGTCGTGCGCGAGAAGATCCCCGGCCCGGAGGGCGGCGACCCCGTCACCGCCGTCTACCTCGTCCCCTTCCACCGCGCCGAGCTGGCCCTGGCCGGACAGCTGCGCCGCCTCCTGCGCACGGACGAGGACCGGATGCCCGCCTTCCAGGGCGTGGCCTGGGACAAGGCGCTCGGGTGGCTCAGGCGGCGCACGGGCGCCGATCTCGCGCCCGAGCAGGAGGCGGCCGTCCGTCTCGCCCTCACCGAGAAGGTCGCCGTCCTCACCGGCGGGCCCGGCTGCGGCAAGTCCTTCACCGTCCGGTCGGTCGTGGAGCTGGCCCGCGCGAAGAAGGCGAAGGTGGTACTCGCCGCGCCCACCGGGCGGGCCGCCAAGCGCCTCGCCGAGCTGACCGGCGCCGAGGCCTCCACCGTCCACCGCCTGCTGGAGCTGAAGCCGGGCGGTGACGCCGCCTACGACCGGGACCGGCCCCTCGACGCCGACCTGGTGGTGGTGGACGAGGCGTCGATGCTGGACCTGCTCCTCGCCAACAAGCTGGTCAAGGCCGTGCCTCCGGGCGCCCACCTGCTCTTCGTCGGGGACGTCGACCAGCTGCCCAGCGTGGGTGCGGGGGAGGTGCTGCGGGATCTGCTCGCCCCCGGCAGTCCCGTCCCCGCCGTCCGGCTCACCCGGGTCTTCCGGCAGGCCCAGCAGTCGGGGGTGGTGACCAACGCGCACCGGATCAACGCCGGGCAGCACCCGCTCACCGACGGGATGAAGGACTTCTTCCTCTTCGTCGAGGACGACACCGAGGAGGCGGGGCGGCTCACCGTCGACGTCGCCGCGCGGCGCATCCCGGCGAAGTTCGGGCTCGACCCGCGACGCGACGTGCAGGTGCTGGCGCCGATGCACCGGGGACCCGCCGGCGCCGGGACGCTGAACGGGCTGCTCCAGCAGGCCGTCACCCCCGGCCGCCCGGATCTCCCCGAGAAGAGGTTCGGCGGCCGTGTTTTCCGGGTCGGCGACAAGGTCACCCAGATTCGCAACAATTACGAGAAGGGTGAGAACGGTGTCTTCAACGGCACCGTCGGCGTGGTCACCTCGCTCGACCCGGTGGACCAGCGCCTCACCGTGCTGACGGACGAGGACGAGGAGGTTCCGTACGAATTCGACGAACTGGACGAACTGGCCCATGCCTACGCGGTGACCATCCACCGGTCCCAGGGGAGTGAGTACCCGGCGGTCGTGATCCCCGTGACCACCGGCGCCTGGATGATGCTCCAGCGGAACCTGCTCTACACCGCGGTCACCCGGGCCAAGCGGCTGGTCGTCCTCGTCGGTTCCCGCAAGGCGATCGGGCAGGCGGTGCGCACGGTGTCGGCCGGCCGGCGCTGCACGGCGCTCGACTTCCGGCTGGCGGGCCCCTGACCCCGCAGACCTTCCGGCAAACCTCCCCGCCCCTGTGAAAAAATGATCGATCAAATGAGTCGGGAAGGTCACAGAGCACTTCCGGATGGGGAGGAGAGGGGGCAGGATGAGCTGGTTGGCGGCACTGAGTGCCGCCAATAGGCCCGATGGTCGACCCCGAGTGCACTCTCCTGAGCCAAGTGGGGGATGGTAGAGACAGTCAGGGCACCTCGAAGATGAGGCACTACGTCGGTGAGGGAAGACGTGAGCGACAACTCTGTAGTACTGCGGTACGGCGACGGCGAGTACACCTACCCGGTGATCGACAGCACCGTCGGCGACAAGGGCTTCGACATCGGGAAGCTCCGCGCCCAGACCGGTCTGGTGACGCTGGACAGCGGTTACGGCAACACCGCCGCCTACAAATCCGCCATTACCTACCTGGACGGCGAAGCCGGCATCCTCCGGTACCGCGGCTACCCGATCGAGCAGCTGGCCGAGCGTTCTTCCTTCGTGGAGGTCGCCTACCTGCTGATCAACGGCGAGCTGCCGACCGTCGACCAGCTGGCCGCCTTCAAGGGCGAGATCACGCAGCACACCCTGCTGCACGAGGACGTCAAGAACTTCTACAAGGGCTTCCCGCGCGACGCCCACCCGATGGCCATGCTGTCGTCGGTGGTCTCCGCGCTGTCGACGTTCTACCAGGACAGCCACAACCCGTTCGACGAGCGTCAGCGCAACCTCTCGACGATCCGGCTGCTCGCCAAGCTCCCGACGATCGCGGCCTACGCGTACAAGAAGTCGATCGGTCACCCGTTCGTCTACCCGCGCAACGACCTCGGCTACGTCGAGAACTTCCTGCGCATGACCTTCTCGGTCCCCGCCCAGGAGTACGAGCTCGACCCGGTCGTCGTCTCCGCTCTGGACAAGCTGCTGATCCTGCACGCGGACCACGAGCAGAACTGCTCGACCTCCACGGTCCGCCTGGTCGGCTCCTCCCAGGCGAACATGTTCGCGTCGATCTCGGCCGGCATCAACGCGCTGTGGGGTCCGCTGCACGGCGGCGCCAACCAGTCGGTGCTGGAGATGCTGGAGGGCATCCGCGACTCCGGCGGCGACGTCGACACCTTCATCCGCAAGGTGAAGAACAAGGAGGACGGCGTCCGCCTGATGGGCTTCGGCCACCGGGTCTACAAGAACTTCGACCCGCGCGCCAAGATCATCAAGGCCGCCGCGCACGACGTGCTCTCCGCCCTCGGCAAGTCCGACGAGCTGCTGGACATCGCCCTGAAGCTGGAGGAGCACGCGCTCTCCGACGACTACTTCGTCTCGCGCAGCCTCTACCCGAACGTCGACTTCTACACCGGCCTGATCTACCGGGCCATGGGCTTCCCGACCGAGATGTTCACGGTCCTGTTCGCCCTCGGCCGGCTGCCGGGCTGGATCGCCCAGTGGCACGAGATGATCAAGGAGCCGGGCTCCCGCATCGGCCGCCCGCGCCAGATCTACACCGGCGTCGTCGAGCGCGACTTCGTGCCGGTCGAGGAGCGCTGAGCGTCTCCTTCCCCGGGCCGGTGGGTCCCGTACCCGACGACGTGAGGCCGTCGGGTACGGGACCCCTCTGCGCGTTCCGCACCGGGACAGCAGAAGGCGCCCTGGCGCCGGTCCCCCCACGGGCCGACGAACCAGGGCGCCTTCCCATGTCCCGGTGCGGATTCCCCCCACGGGATCCGGCCGGGCGTCTGTGAGGACAGCGCCTGAATCGCTGTGTATGAGCACAACGGGCCGAGCCCGCCGTACGTGTCGTGCGGTCTGCCGGGACAGCGCACCCGGGAGGGCCGCTCAAAGCTTCCCGGTGTACGTGTCCCGGCAACGCAGCTCTGGGAAAGTCCCCCAAGACATCCCCAGATGCCAGGTGGCGCCCCCCAAGACGCTGCCTGACATCGCCAACTTAGACCTTCGAACCCCTTCAATGGTTACGTTCGCATCACTGTGATCTGCGTCTCTTGCATATGTCCCTTAGGTGCGCAAGAGCCCCGATACGTCGACCGGGACCCAAGCGTAAGGAAGATGCGCGAGCCTTGTGAAGAGCTTATGTGAGGTGCGTGCCGGACTCCAGAGGGCTCCGGTCATCGAGACCTCAGCGAAACGCGCGCAGGCGCAGGCTGTTGGTCACCACGAAGACCGAGGAGAAGGCCATCGCCGCTCCCGCGATCATCGGGTTCAGCAGCCCGGCGGCGGCCAGCGGCAGCGCGGCCACGTTGTAGCCGAAGGCCCACACGAGGTTGCCCTTGATCGTGGACAGGGTGCGCCGCGACAGCCGGATCGCGTCCGCGGCGACCCTGAGGTCCCCGCGCACCAGCGTCAGGTCGCCCGCCTCGATGGCCGCGTCCGTCCCCGTGCCCATCGCCAGGCCCAGGTCGGCGGTGGCGAGCGCGGCCGCGTCGTTGACGCCGTCGCCGACCATGGCGACCGTACGGCCCTCGCGCCGCAGCCGCTCTACCACGGCCACCTTCTCCTCGGGCAGCACCTCGGAGATCACCTCGTCGATGCCGACGGCGCGCGCGACCGACTCGGCCACCCGCCGGTCGTCGCCGGTCAGCAGGACGGGGGTCAGGCCCAGCCGGCGCAGCTCGGAGACCGCCTGTGCGCTGGTCTCCCTGACGGTGTCCGCGACCGCGACCACCCCGCGCGCGACGCCGTCCCAGCCGACCACGACGGCCGTACGGCCGTCCCTGGCGGCCTCGTCGCGAGCGCGGGCAATCCCGGGCGGGAGCGTCTCGTAGAGGCGCCCCACGGCCACCTCACGGCCCTCGACGCGCCCGCGTACGCCCTGTCCGGGGAGGCTCTCGAAGTTCTCGACGCCGGGCAGCGTGCCGGTCCGCTCCTCCGCGCCGGCGGCGACCGCGCGTGCCACGGGATGCTCGGAGGCGTGCTCGACGGCGCCCGCGAGCCGCAGCAGCTCCGCCTCGTCGGTGCCCTCGGCGGCGTGCACCTCGTGCAGGGTCATCCGGCCCGTGGTGACGGTGCCGGTCTTGTCCAGGACGACCGTGTCGACGCGCCGGGTGGACTCCAGCACCTCCGGGCCCTTGATCAGGATGCCGAGCTGGGCGCCGCGGCCCGTGCCCACCATCAGTGCGGTCGGTGTCGCCAGGCCCAGCGCGCACGGGCAGGCGATGATCAGTACGGCGACGGCGGCGGTGAACGCGGCGGCCGTGTCGCCGGTGGCGCCCAGCCAGCCGCCGAAGGTCGCCAACGCGATCAGCAGCACCACGGGGACGAAGACCCCCGAGATCCGGTCGGCGAGCCGCTGCACCTCGGCCTTGCCGCTCTGCGCGTCCTCGACCAGCTTCGCCATCCGCGCCAGCCGCGTGCCGGCGCCGACCCGGGTGGCCTCCACCACCAGCCGGCCCCCGGCGTTGACCGTGGCGCCGGTGACGGTGTCGCCGGGTCCGACGTCCACCGGGACCGACTCGCCGGTCAGCATCGAGGCGTCCACGGCACCGGCACCCTCGACCACCCTGCCGTCGGTCGCGATCTTCTCGCCGGGCCGGACGACGAACCGGTCGCCGACCACCAGCCGGCCCACCGGCACCCGCACCTCGCGCCCGTCCCGCACGACGGAGACGTCCTTGGCCCCCAGCTCCGTCAGCGCCCGCAGCGCGGCCCCGGCGCGGCGTTTGGAGCGGGCCTCCAGCCAGCGGCCGAGGAGGAGGAAGGCGGTGACTCCGGCGGCGGCCTCCAGGTAGATCGCCGAGGCGCCGTCGGTGCGGGAGACGGTGAGGTCGAAGCCGTGCCGCATGCCCGGCATGCCCGCGTCCCCGAAGAACAGCGCCCACAGCGACCAGCCGAACGCCGCGAGGGTGCCCAGCGACACCAGGGTGTCCATGGTGGCGGCGCCGTGCCGGAGGCTGGTCCAGGCGGCGCGGTGGAACGGGAGGCCGCCCCACACCACCACGGGCGCGGCCAGGGTGAGCGAGAGCCACTGCCAGTTGTCGAACTGCAGCACCGGGACCATGGCCAGCAGTACGACGGGGGCGGCGAGGAGGGCCGAGACGCGCAGGCGGTGGCGCAGGGCGGACAGCTCGGGGTCGTCGTCCGCGCCGGCGGCCTCGGCGGCGGTGGCCTCCGAGTCGGCGGCCGGCTCCGGCGGCGGCGCCGGTTCCTCCGCGGTGTAGCCGGTCTTGACGACGGTGGCGATCAGGTCGGCGACGCTGGTGGCCGCCGGGTGGGTGATCCGGGCCTTCTCCGTCGCGTAGTTCACCGTCGCGGTGACGCCGTCCATGCGGTTGAGCTTCTTCTCGACGCGGGCCGCGCAGGAGGCGCAGGTCATCCCGCCGACGATCAGCTCGACCTCGGCGAGGTCCGGCTCGGTGGCCGTGGCGTCCGTGGGCGTTTCCGCGGTGGTGCTGGTCATGGTCCGAACTCCCGTCCACCCCCGGCGGGGCCGCTCAGGCCCTGCCGACCAGCTCGAAGCCGGCCTCGTCCACGGCGGCGCGCACGGCCTCGTCGTCCAGGGGCGCCTCGGAGACGACGGTGACCTGGCCGGTGGAGGCCACCGCCTGCACCGAGCCGACGCCCGCGATCTCGGAGATCTCGCCGGAGACGGCGCCCTCGCAGTGTCCGCAGCTCATTCCGCTCACCTGGTAGACGGTGGTGACGGAGCCCTGGGTGTCGGTCTGGGCGGTCATGTCGTTACTCCTCGTCGGGGCGTGCATGGTGGTCTGTGCGTGGCCGGCGTGGCCCCGCACCTCCCACTGTACCCCTAGGGGGTATGACTGCGGATGGGCCTGCCGTGAGATGGGGGACGGGAGGCGGAAACCCCGCCACGGAACTCCCCACGAGGGTGCGGGAAGCACGGGAGTGAGGGTGACGGATGCGCGCAGTCGTGTTCGAGCGCTTCGGAGAGCCGGCCGAGGTCCGGGAGGTCGCCGACCCGGAGCCCGCGCCGCACGGCGTCGTGGTGCGCGTCGAGGCCACCGGGCTGTGCCGCAGCGACTGGCACGGCTGGCAGGGCCACGACCCGGACATCACACTGCCGCACGTGCCCGGTCACGAACTCGCCGGCGTCGTCGAGGCGGTCGGCGACCGGGTGGCCGGGTGGCGGCCCGGCGACCGGGTGACCGTGCCCTTCGTCTGCGCCTGCGGGAGCTGCGCCGCGTGCGCGGCGGGGGACCAGCAGGTGTGCGAGCGCCAGACCCAGCCGGGCTTCACGCACTGGGGGTCCTTCGCCGAGTACGTGGCGCTCGACCACGCCGACGTCAACCTCGTCGCCGTCCCCGAGGGCATGTCGTACGCGACCGCCGCCTCGCTCGGCTGCCGGTTCGCCACCGCCTTCCGGGCCGTCGTGCAGCAGGGCCGCGTCGCGGCGGGGGAGTGGGTGGCGGTGCACGGCTGCGGGGGCGTCGGTCTGTCCGCGGTGATGACCGCCGCGGCCTCGGGCGCCCGGGTGGTCGCCGTGGACGTGTCGGCGCGGGCGCTGGAGCTGGCGCGCGCCTTCGGCGCGGTGGAGTGTGTGGACGCGTCCCGGACGCCGGACACGGCGGCGGCCGTCCGCGGCCTCACCGGCGGCGGCGCCCACCTCTCCCTCGACGCCCTCGGCTCGCCCGTCACCTGCGCCGCGTCCGTGGCCGGCCTGCGCCGCCGAGGGCGGCACGTCCAGGTCGGGCTGCTGCCCTCGGCGGACGGCACCACACCGGTGCCGATGGCCCGCGCCGTCGCCCTGGAGCTGGAACTCCTCGGCAGTCACGGGATGGCCGCGCACACCTACCCGCCGATGCTGGAGCTGGTCCGCGGCGGAGTGCTCCGGCCCGACCTGCTGGTGACGTCCGCCATCGGGCTGGAGGCGGTCCCGGCGGCCCTCGCGGCGATGGGGACGGCGCCCGGCGCGGGCGTGACGGTCATCGAGCCGTGACGGCTGCCCCCGGGGCGCCCGCGGTGGACGGCCCACTCGTGGTCGAGGACGGCCATCAGCACCTCGTCCACCCACGCGCCGTCCCGCAGCTCCACCTGGCGCCGCACGCCCTCGCGCACGAACCCGACCTTCTCGTAGACCCGCAGCGCCCGGTGGTTGTAGGCGTAGGCGTCCAGCTGGACGCGGTGCAGGCCGAGTTCCTCGAAGGCGTGGCCGACGACCAGCCGGGTCGCCTCGGTGCCGATGCCGCGGCCGCGCCCGCGCGCGCCGATCAGGGTGCGGAAGGTGCAGGAGCGGTCCGCGGGCACCCAGTCGTGGAGCACGACCTCGCCGAGCAGCTCCCCGTCGGCGGGGTCGGTGACGGCGAGGTCGAGACGGTCGGGCTGTGCGCTGCGCGAGCCGTACCAGGTGCGCAGCACCTCGGGTGTGAGTTCGTGCCCCGGCGAGCCGGTGAAGCGCCGCACCTCGGGGTCGTTGATGATGTCCCACATGCGCCCGGCGTCCGCCTCGGTGAACGGTCGCAGAACGGTCCTGTCGCCGGTCAGGACGGGTTTCACGGAGAAGTCCATGAACGGCACTGTGCCCGACCGGGCGACGGGACTCCCAACGGATTTCCGGCCTACCGCTTCCGGTTGCGCGGCCGGGACGCCACCCAGGCCCGGACCGTGTCCGCGTACCAGTACGGCTTCCCGCCCTCCACGTGGTCGGGCGGGGGCAGCAGCCCGTGCTTGCGGTACGACCGCACTGTGTCCGGCTGTACCCGGATGTGGGCCGCGATGTCCTTGTAGGACCAGAGCCTTCGGTCGGTCACCAGTCGCACCTCCCTGCGCGCACCACGGCGGCGGCCGGGGTCGGCCGCCGGGGGGAGCCGGGGTGCTGCGTCGGCGATCACCAAGCGTGTTACGGGTGAACGACACCGGGTGACGGACGGTCAGGGGCCGTTCCCGGATGTGACGGAAGTCCCGTGCACGCGTGACATGCGTGACGGAACCGGGCCCTTTGTGACACGAGTGCCACGAAGGCGTACGCCCGGGCCCGGGCGTGGCGCGTTGACTCCGGGCCGGGCGGGTGCGGCTCGTGCGTGCGGACGGGCGGTTGTCCCGACCGTGTCGTCCGAATGTCCGGACAAAACATTGACAGGCTGGACCCGCGGGGCTAGAAACCGGGGGAGACGCAACGGCGGGCACGGGAACGGCGGGCACGACGCCCGGCACGAAGACGGGCACCAGGACGCGCACGAAGGGGAACGCGATGGCGCACGACCCGATCGCCGGGGGCCGGCCCCGGAGCGCGCGCCCGCCGTCGCCGGTTCCCCCACCGAACGCCTCCGGCGCGGGACGGCCGACTCGCCCTGGCAGGAGCGAGGCGTGAGCGCCGACTCCCCGCTCGCACCGGCACCGCGCCGGAGGTCCCCCCGTCCCGTCGGGGCACCGGGCGCCGACACTGCCCCACGTGTCTACGCGGACGCCCAAACCGCATACACAGTGTCGGGCGCGCCCGGAGCGCCCGGCTGCTGGGATGGACCCATGGCAGTGACCGCGACCCGACCGTCGGCGGTCACCGCCGGTGAGCTGGACCAACGGCACGTCTCGACCCGTCGCCGCCATCTGTGAAGGAGTTCTCGGTCATGACGAACATCGTCAACCACTGGATCGGCGGCAAGACCGCCGAAGGCGCCTCGGGCACGTACGGGCCGGTGACGAACCCGGCGACCGGCGCGGTGACCACCAAGGTCGCCTTCGCCTCGGTCGAAGAGGTGGACGCCGCGGTCGCCGCCGCCCAGGAGGCCTACCTGACCTGGGGTCAGTCCTCGCTGGCGCAGCGGACGTCGATCCTCTTCAAGTTCCGGGCGCTGCTCGACGCCCACCGTGACGAGATCGCCGACCTGATCACCGCCGAGCACGGCAAGGTGCACTCCGACGCGCTCGGCGAGGTCGCGCGCGGCCTCGAGATCGTCGACCTGGCCTGCGGCATCAACGTGCAGCTGAAGGGGGAGCTGTCCACGCAGGTCGCCACCCGCGTGGACGTGTCCTCGATCCGGCAGCCGCTCGGCGTCGTCGCCGGCATCACGCCGTTCAACTTCCCGGCGATGGTGCCGATGTGGATGTTCCCCATCGCCATCGCCTGCGGCAACACCTTCGTGCTCAAGCCGAGCGAGAAGGACCCGTCGGCCGCCGTGAAGATCGCCGAGCTGCTCTCCGAGGCCGGCCTGCCGGACGGCGTCTTCAACGTCGTCCACGGCGACAAGGTGGCCGTGGACCGCCTCCTGGAGCACCCGGACGTCAAGGCTGTCTCCTTCGTCGGCTCCACCCCGATCGCCCGCTACATCCACACCACCGCCTCCGCCAACGGAAAGCGCGTCCAGGCGCTCGGCGGCGCCAAGAACCACATGCTGGTGCTGCCCGACGCCGACCTGGACGCGGCGGCCGACGCCGCCGTGTCCGCTGCCTACGGCTCGGCGGGCGAGCGCTGCATGGCGATCTCCGCGGTCGTCGCGGTCGGCGCGATCGGTGACGAGCTGGTCCAGAGGATCCGCGAGCGCGCCGAGAAGATCAAGATCGGCCCCGGTGACGACCCGGCCTCGGAGATGGGTCCCCTCATCACCAAGGCCCACCGCGACAAGGTGGCGTCCTACGTGGCGGGCGCGGCGGCCGAGGGCTGCGAGGTCGTGCTCGACGGCACCGGCCACACGGTCGACGGCCACGAGGACGGCCACTGGATCGGCATCTCGCTGCTGGACCGGGTGCCGACCACGGCGAAGGCGTACCAGGACGAGATCTTCGGCCCGGTGCTGTGCGTGCTGCGCGCGGACACCTACGAGGAGGGCCTGGCGCTCATCAACGCCTCCCCGTTCGGCAACGGCACCGCGATCTTCACCCGGGACGGCGGCGCCGCCCGCCGCTTCCAGCTGGAGGTCGAGGCCGGAATGGTCGGCGTGAACGTGCCGATCCCGGTCCCCGTCGGCTACCACTCCTTCGGCGGCTGGAAGGACTCGCTCTTCGGCGACCACCACATCTACGGCAACGACGGCACGCACTTCTACACCCGCGGCAAGGTCGTCACCACCCGCTGGCCGGACCCGGCCGACGCCCCGGCGGGCGTGGACCTGGGCTTCCCGCGCAACCACTGAGCGCGACCACCGAAACCCGGTGCCCCGGCCCGCCCGTGCGGGCCGGGGCACCGTCCCGCGGTCTCAGCCGGTCATCGCCCCGGAGTCCTTCACTTCCTCGGTGAGGTCCCCGACCTCCTGGGCGGGCGGTGTCACGATCTCCTTCGTGGCGCCGAACTTGTCGAAGTCCATGGTGACCGTCATGGCGCCGAACTCCTGCGTCAGGCGCACCGGCAGGTCCTTCTCGCCCACCCAGATGTCCATGGTGATCGAGTCGCTGCCGGCGGAGTTGAGCATGCTGTCGGCGCCGCTGAAGGCGTCCTTGAACTTGCCCATGTCCTCCCCGTCGAGCACAGCGCGGTAGTGCGTCGTGGGCTTGCCGTTGACGGTCTCCGGGCCGAGGTCCTCGACGTCGCTGGCGTACTTCAGACCCTTCATGGAGTCCGCCGGGCTGGCCCCGCCGCCGGCCCCGCTGAACGCGGCGGCGCCGGACTCGCCGAAGATCGCCGATCCGTCGATCTTCATCCATTCCTTGCCCGCGAGCGGGCCGGCGGGCTGCGGGGCGATGTCGTAGTAGTAGGCGCCGTCCACGAACAGGGTGCGCACGGTCGGGGAGTCCGTGAGGTCCTGCATCTGCACGGCCTCGGTGTCCATCTCGACGTCGAGCGCGTAGCCGTCGCCCCAGGAGTACGTGCCGTCCATGGCGATCGGCTCGCCGGTGCCCAGGTCGGTCGTCGTCCTGACCTCGGCGGAGCCCAGCTCCTCGGTCCGGTCGGTGGCCCGCGAGAGCGCCGCCATGATCGTGTCGGCCTTGCTCACCGCCGTGTCGGCCGCCTTCTCGGCGCCCTCGGCCGCCGACTTGGCGCCCTCCGAGCCGCACGCGGTCGCCGCGACCATCGCCGCCGCCGTCAGCCCCACCCAGGCCGCGGTGTACTTCACCTTCATGAGTCCCCACCCGTTGCCGTGTTCCTGTGATTCACCTGTGCCCAGGACTCTACCGGGCGCCACCGACAGCGCCCGGAGAGCGGGCGGCGGCCCGCTTTTTCGCCCCGGTCCCTGCGGTTCCCGTACGCCTCAATGGGCCCGTCCCTGAAGGAGCGTGATGCGCTTTCCGGGTGTTCCATGGGTCCTGCTCAACGGTTTCCGTAGGTAAACACCCATTGACGCAGCGGTTTTCGTCGGTATTCCATCTGGCGTCGGGAGCGGACGAGAACCACGTACGACCAAGCCGCCGGAGGCGATAGCGCTCCCGCCCGAACCACGCCGCACGAGTCGATCGGAACCGCTCCATGACCGACACGCTCCGCCCCGCCGAGACCGCCGCCGCGCCCCCGGACGTCCCGGCCCCTCCGGAGTCCCGGACCCTCAAGCGCTCCATCGGCGTCGTAGGCGGCACCCTGCTGACGCTCTCGTGCGTGACTCCCGCATCCACGCTCTTCGTGGTCGTGCCCGACCTGTTCGGCTCCCTCGGCACCGCCACCGCCCTGACGATCGCCATCGGCTCCCTCCTGTGCGTCGCCGTGGCCTTCTGCTACTCCGAGCTGGGCACGCTCATCCCCAGCGCGGGCGGCGAGTACGCCATGGTGTCGACGATGGCCGGGCGGCTGGCGGGCTGGCTGGTCTTCGTGCTCTCCCTGCTGGTCGTGATGGTCGTGCCGCCGGTCATCGCGATGGGCACCGCCGACTACCTCGAACCGGTCGTGCGCCTCGACCCGTCCCTCGCGGGCGCCGGCGTCATGCTGCTCGCCACCCTCGCCGGGCTGCTCGACCTGCGCGCCAACGCCTGGATCACCGGCGTCTTCCTGGTCCTGGAGGTCATCGCCGCGGCCGTCGTCGCGGTGCTGGGCTTCGCCCACGCCGAGCGCGGCCCGGGCAGCCTCGCCTCCATGGAGGTGGCCGGCGCGGACGGCGGCGCGGACCCCGTGACGGCCTTGCTGGTCGTCTCCGGGCTGGCCATCGCCCTCTTCGTCACCCAGGGCTTCTCCACCGCCGTCTACCTCTCCGAGGAACTGGAGGACCCGCGCCGCAACGTCGCCCGCACGGTCCTCGCCACCCTCGGCATCTCCGCCGTGATCATCCTGGTCCCGGTCGTCGCCATCACCCTCGGCGCCTCCGACCTCGCGGAACTGTCCGGCGGCGACATCGGTTCGATGGTCACCGCCTGGTCCAACTCCGCCGTCGGCACCTTCGTCAGCCTCTGCGTGGCCCTCGCGATCGTCAACGCCGGCATCGTCATGGTCATCCAGAACTCCCGCGTCCTGTTCGCCTCCGCCCGCGACAAGGCGTGGCCCCGGCCGGTGAACACCGTCTTCGCCAAGCTCGGCCGGTTCGGCTCCCCGTGGGTAGCCACCCTCGCCGTCGGAGTGCCCGGCGCCGCGCTGTGCTTCGTGGACCTCGACACCCTGTACGGCGTCACCGGAGTCTCCGTCACCGGCATGTACCTGCTGGTCGCGGTCGCCGCCCTGCTCGCCCGCCGCGGCTCCCACCGGCACGCGCACGCGTGGCGCATGCCCCTGTGGCCCGCGGTGCCGGTTCTGCTGATCGCGGTGCTCGCCTACATCCTGACCCAGCAGGAGACCAGCCACCTGCTGTGGACCGGCGGCATCACCGCCGTCGCCACCCTGTACTGGGCCCTGTACCTGCGCCCGCGCCGCGACACCCGCTGGCTGGTGACCGTCCCCGAGGACGTCAGGGAGCCGGAGCCGTCCCGGCCGTGACCGCCGCCGTCCCGGAACCCCGGTCCCGCGACCGCCCGGACGTGATCCGGCCGCAACTCCCCCTACCGCGTCCGCGGTACGCGACGCCCGCCGCGTACTTCCCCGGGAGGGGCGGAGGTTCGGCCCCGGGGCTGCCCCCGATGTCGGCGGCGGCCCGTACCGTTGACGCATGGATCTTCGACTGCCCCGCGTGCGAGGGCTGGTACGGGGGCCGCGGCGGATGCTCGCCGCCGCGGCCGCCGTCGTCGTGCTCGCCGGCGCCGGGACCTGGACGGCCGTCGCCGGTGACGAACCGCCCCCGGTGCACCGCTCGGACCGGGTCGTGGCCGTGGGCGACGGAGTGCGCCTGGACACCTCGTACTTCACGGCCGGCTCCGACGGCCGCCGCCCGGCCGTCCTGCTCGCGCACGGCTTCGGCGGCAGCAAGGCCGACCTGCGGGACCAGGCGGAGGACCTGGCCCGCGACGGGTACGCGGTCCTGACCTGGTCGGCGCGCGGCTTCGGCGAGTCCACCGGGAAGATCGGGCTGAACGCCCCCGACGGCGAGGTCGCCGACGTCTCCCGGCTGATCGACTGGCTGGCCGAGCGGCCCGAGGTCCGGCTGGACGGGAAGGGCGACCCGCGCGTGGGCGTGGCCGGCGGCTCCTACGGCGGCGCGGTCTCGCTGCTGGCCGCCGGGTACGACGACCGGGTCGACGCGATCGCCCCGGCCGTCACCTACTGGAACCTCTCGGACGCCCTCTTCCCGAACGGCGTCTTCAAGAAGCTCTGGGCCGGCATCTTCGTCAACCTGGGCGGCGGCTGCGACCGGTTCGAGGACCAGCTGTGCCGCATGTACCAGCGCGTCGCCGAGTCCGGGAAGCCGGACGCCGAGGCCACGGCTCTCCTCGACGAGCGCAGCCCGCAGGCCGTCGCCGACCGCATCGACGTGCCCACCCTGCTGGTGCAGGGCCAGACCGACTCCCTCTTCCCGCTGGGCCAGGCCGACCTGGCCGCCGAGGCGATCCGGGACAACGGCGCCCCGGTGGCCGTCGACTGGATCGCGGGCGGGCACGACGGCGGCGACCTGGAGACCGACCGCGTCGAGGCCCGAATCGGGGCGTGGTTCGACCGCCACCTGAAGGACGACGCGTCGGCCGGCACCGGTCCCGCCTTCCGCGTCACCCGCACCGTCGGCACCGGCAGCGGCGACGGCGAGCCCCGCCTGGAGGGCGTGAGCGCCGACTCCTACCCCGGTCTGGACAGCGAGCCGCGCGCGATCGGACTGCGCGGCCGCGAGCAGTCCTTCGACAACCCGGCCGGCGCCAGCCCGCCCGCCGTCTCCGCCCTGCCCGGCATCGGCGGGTCCGGCGGGCTCTCCCAGCTCTCCTCCCTCGGCATCGGCGTCTCCCTCGACTTCCCCGGCCAGCACGCCGCCTTCGAGTCGGCGCCGCTGGAGGAGGACCTCCGGATCACCGGCTCGCCGACCGCGACCGTGCACGTGGAGTCCACCCGGGACGAGGCCGTGCTCTTCGCCAAGGTGTACGACGTCGGACCCGGTGGCGCCCAGCCGGTGCTCCCCTCCCAGCTGGTCACGCCCGTCCGGGTGGACGACATCGGCGACGGCGGGGACGTGAGGCTCACCCTGCCCGCGATCGACCACGAGGTGGAGCGCGGCCACCGACTGCGCCTGGTCCTGTCCTCCACCGACCTCGGCTACGCCTCCCCGGCCGCCCCCGCCACGTACACCGTCTCCCTGAAGGGCGGCCTGTCGGTCCCGGCGGGCCTCGGCGACACCGGCCAGGTGGCCGGGCTGCCCGCCTGGGTCTGGTGGGCGCCGCTCGCGGGCGCGGCGCTGGCCGCGGCCCTGCTGCTGACCGCCCGCCGCCGCACCACGGCGCCGCCGCCCGACCCCGCGCTGTCCGGCGTACCGCTCCAGATCACCGGCCTGACCAAGCGGTACGGCAAGTCCGGCGACCGGTATGCCGTCCGGGACCTGTCCTTCCGCGTGGAGCAGGGCCAGGTGCTCGGCCTGCTCGGGCCGAACGGGGCGGGCAAGACGACCACCCTGCGCATGCTGATGGGCCTGATCACCCCGGACGGCGGCGAGATCCGCGTCTTCGGGCACGCCATCGCGCCCGGCGCCCCGGTGCTCTCCCGCGTCGGCGCGTTCGTCGAGGGCGCGGGGTTCCTGCCGCACCTGTCCGGCCGGGAGAACCTGGAGCTGTACTGGCGGGCCACCGGCCGCCCGCCCGAGGACGCCCACCTCGACGAGGCCCTGGAGATCGCCGGGCTCGGCGACGCGCTCGCCCGCGCGGTGCGCACCTACTCCCAGGGCATGCGCCAGCGCCTGGCCATCGCCCAGGCCATGCTGGGCCTGCCCGACCTGCTGATCCTGGACGAACCGACCAACGGCCTGGACCCGCCGCAGATCCGCGAGATGCGCGAGGTGATGATCCGTTACGCGGCGGCCGGCCGCACGGTGATCGTCTCCAGCCACCTGCTGTCCGAGGTCGAGCAGAGCTGCACCCACCTGGTGGTCATGGACCACGGGCGGCTGGTGCAGGCGGGCCCGGTCGGCGAGATCGTCGGCTCCGGCGACACGCTGCTGGTGGGCACCTCGGCGGCGGTCGACGCGCCCCTGGCCGACAAGGTGGCCGCGCTGCCGGGCGTGTCCTCGGCGGCGGTGGCCGACGGCGGCCTGCTGGTCCGCCTCGGACCGGACGGCACCGCCCGGGACCTGATCGCCGAACTCGTCCGCCTGGACGTGCCCGTGGAGTCGGTGGGCCCCCACCGACGCCTCGAGGACGCCTTCCTCACCCTGATCGGAGACTGAGCATGAGCACGCTGGCCGATCGCGCCGCGCCCGGCGGCCCCCGGGAGGTCGCCGAGGGCTACCGCGCGGGCCGCACGCTGCCCGTGCGGGTGGAGCTGGTCCGGCAGCTGAAGCGGCGGCGCACGCTCGTGATGGGCGGCATCCTGTTCGCCCTGCCGTTCGTCCTGCTCGTCGCCTTCCGGATCGGCGGGGAACCGGGCGGGGCGAACAACCAGATCAGCCTCATGGACTCGGCCACCGCGTCGGGGGCGAACTTCGCCGCGGTGAACCTGTTCGCCTCCGCGGGTTTCCTCCTCGTCGTGCCCGTCGCCCTGTTCTTCGGGGACACGGTCGCCTCGGAGGCCGGCTGGTCCTCCCTGCGCTACCTGCTGGCGGCGCCGGTGCCCCGCGCCCGCCTGCTCTGGTCCAAGCTGGTCGTCGCCCTCACCCTCAGCCTGGCCGCGATGGTGCTGCTGCCGCTGACCGCGCTGGCCGTGGGCACGGCCGCCTACGGCTGGGGGCCGCTGGAGCTGCCCACCGGCGGCAGCCTGTCCACCGGCACCGCGGCCGAGCGCCTGGCCATCACGGTGGCGTACGTCTTCGTCTCGCAACTGGTCACCGCCGCGCTGGCGTTCTGGCTGTCCACCAAGACGGACGCCCCGCTCGGCGCGGTCGGCGGCGCGGTCGGCCTGACCATCATCGGCAACGTCCTGGACGAGGTGACAGCCCTCGGCGGCTGGCGCGACCTCCTGCCCGCGCACTGGCAGTACGCCTGGCTCGACACGGTCCGTCCCGAGCTGGACTGGACCCGTCTGATCCAGGGCACGTCGCTGTCGCTGACGTACGCCCTGGTCCTCTTCGCCCTGGCCTTCCGGGGCTTCGCCCGCAAGGACGTGGTGTCCTAGCGCCCGACTCCCACGCCCCGGCAGGACGGGCAGACCTCGGCGAGGTCACCGGAGGATCACCCACCGGTCTCGGCGGCCCGTCGCCGTGCCCGCTTCGAGACGCACCCGTGACGTCCCGTGCCGCACGTTCCGCCCTCCCGCGCCGTCACAGTCACGTACACCGGCGTCAACGGGACCAGGGGGCACGGAAGATGAGGCGTCACCGGACACGAGGGCCGATCGGCGCGCTGCTCGCGCTCACCGCGGCGGGCGGCCTGCTGCTCACCGGCTGCGGGGGAGGCGACGACGCGGCGCGGGGCGCGAAGGACACAGCGGTGGACTCCCGGGGCGGGAACTCCGCGCCGATGCCCGCACCCGACCGACCGCGCGGCGAGGGCGGACAGCGCTACGACGGGGGCGCGAGCACCGGCGGGACGGGAGACTCCCGGGAGATCGCCCCCGAGCCGGACCTCCTCTCCACCTTCGCCCTGGACGTCGACACCGCTTCCTACGGTTACGCCCGCCGCACCCTGGCCGAGGGCCGGCTGCCCGACCCGTCGACGGTCCGGCCCGAGGAGTTCGTCAACAGCTTCCGCCAGGACTACGACCGCCCCGACGGCCACGGCTTCACGGTGACCGTGGACGGCGCCCGCACCGACGAGGAGGACTGGTCCCTGGTGCGCGTGGGCCTGGCCACCCGGAGCGCCGAGCAGGAGGGCGAACGCCCGCCGGCCGCCCTGACCTTCGTCATCGACGTCTCCGGCTCCATGGCCGAGCCCGGCCGCCTCGACCTCGCCAAGGAATCCCTCGGCACGATGACCGACCGCCTGCGCGACGACGACTCGGTCGCGCTGGTCACCTTCAGCGACGAGGCCGAGACCGTCCTGCCGATGACCCGGCTCGGCGAGCGCCGCGGCCGGATCCACGACGCCGTCGACAGCCTGGAACCCGCCCAGTCCACCAACCTCGGCGCGGGCGTGGAGGCCGGCTACGACACCGCCGTCGAGGGCCGCCGCGAGGGCGCCACCAACCGCGTCGTCCTCGTCTCCGACGCCCTCGCCAACACTGGCGACACCGACGCGGACGCCATCCTCGAACGCATCGCGGACGAGCGCCGCGAGCACGGCATCACCCTCTTCGGTGTCGGCGTGGGCAGCGACTACGGCGACGCCCTGATGGAACGCCTCGCCGACAAGGGCGACGGCCACACCACGTACGTCTCGACCACCGAGGACGCCCGCGAGGTCTTCTGCGAGCAGCTCCCGCGCCACATCGAGCTGACCGCCCGGGACGCCAAGGCCCAGGTCGCCTTCGACCCGGAGACGGTCGCCGAGTTCCGCCTCGTCGGCTACGACAACCGCCGGGTCGCCGACGAGGACTTCCGCGACGACCGCGTCGACGGCGGCGAGACCGGCCCCGGCCACACCGTCACCGCCCTGTACGCCGTCCGCGTCCGGCCCGGCGCCGACGGCCACCTCGCCACCGCCACCGTCCGCTGGCTCGACCCCGACAGCCGCGCACCGCACGAGGAGTCCGGCGACGTGGAGGCCGGCGACCTCCAGGCCTCGGTGTGGGGGGCGGACCGCGGCCTGCGGGTCACCGCGACCGCCGCCTACTTCGCCGACGCCCTGCGCTCCCCGTACGACGGCGACGGCGCCCTGCCCGGCGCTCCGCGCCTCGGCGAACTCGCCGAACGCGCGGACGCGCTGGCCGACCGGACGGAGGACCCGGAGATCGGCCGGCTCGCCGAGGCCGTCCGGCAGGCGGACCGGCTGACCTGACCCGTACGCCGGTCGACCCCGTTGACCCCTTACGCATGAGTAAGTTTACTCTCAAGTAAGTAAGGGGAACAGGCAGCGCAACACCACTCCGATCCGCGACCGGGAGCCGACATGGGCGTACGCAGGGACCTGAAACGGGCGAGGCAGCGCGGGGACCTGGTCTCCCGGACGCGGACCGAGACCGTCCGGGACGCGCACGGCACCGTCCGCGAGGCCCGCACCGCGCCCCTGGCGTCCCGCCCCACCACGGGCAGCACCGCCGACATCCCGTTCACCAACGCGGCCGAGGCGCCCGGCGCCGTCGTCCTGCGCCGCGAGGTGAACGGCGTCTGGGAGCCGGTCACCGCGGCGGAGTTCGCCCGCGAGGTGACCGCCGTCGCCAAGGGCCTGATCGCCGCCGGTCTGGAACCCGGCGGCCGGGTCGCCGTCATGTCCCGCACCCGCTACGAGTGGACGGTCCTCGACTTCGCGATCTGGACGGCCGGCGGCCAGACCGTCCCCGTGTACGCCACCTCCTCCGCCGACCAGGTCGAATGGATCGTCCGCGACTCCGGCGCCCGCCACGTCGTCACCGAGACCGCCGCGGGCACCGCCACTGTCGTGGCCGCCACGGCCGGACACGACGAGCGCCCGCGCGCCTGGGAACTCGACGCCGGCGCCCTCGCCGACCTCACCGCCCTCGGCCTGGGCGTCACCGACGAGGAGGTCACCAAGCGCCGTACCGCCCTGACCCCGGAGTCGGTGGCGACCGTCTGCTACACCTCCGGCACCACCGGCCGCCCCAAGGGCTGCGTCCTCACCCACGCCAACCTGCACGCCGAGGCCGCCAACACGGTCGAACTGCTGCACCCGATCTTCAAGGAGGTCACCGGCCAGACCGCCTCGACCCTCCTTTTCCTGCCCCTCGCCCACATCCTGGGCCGCACCATCCAGATCGCCTGCCTGCTGGCCCGCATCGAGCTGGGCCACTTCCCGAGCATCAAGCCCGACGAACTCCGCCCGGCGCTCAAGGAGTTCCGCCCGACCTTCCTGGTCGGTGTTCCCTACCTCTTCGAGAAGATCCACGACACGGGCCGCGCGACCGCCGAGAAGATGGGCCGCGGCGCCTCCTTCGAACGCGCCCACCGCCTCGCCGTCCGCTTCGGCGCGGCCCACCTGGAACGCTTCCTCGGCCGCGGCAAGGGCCCCGCCCCCGCCCTGTGGGCCGGCTGGGCCCTGTACGACCTGCTGGTCTACCGCCGGGTCCGGTCGGAGCTCGGCGGCCGGATGCGCTACGCCATCAGCGGCGGCTCCCCGCTGGAGCGCGACCTCAACCTGTTCTTCTACGCCGCCGGAATCATGGTCTACGAGGGGTACGGCCTCACCGAGACCACGGCCGCCGCCACCATCGTCCCGCCGCTCGGCCCCCGCCCCGGCACCGTCGGCCCGCCGATCCCCGGCGCGGCCGTGCGCATCGCCGACGACGGCGAGGTGCTGGTCAAGGGCGGCATCGTCTTCGGCGCCTACCGGAACAACCCCGGGGCCACCGACGCCGCCCTCACCGACGGCTGGTTCGCCACCGGCGACCTCGGCTCCCTCGACGACGACGGCTACCTCACCATCACCGGGCGCAAGAAGGACCTCCTGGTCACCTCGGGCGGCAAGAACGTCTCCCCGGCCGTCCTGGAGGACCGCCTGCGCAGCCGGCCGCCCGTCGCGCAGTGCCTCGTCGTCGGCGACAACCGGCCCTTCGTCGCCGCCCTGGTCACCCTCGACCCGGACGCCGTCGCCCACTGGCTGGCGGTCCGCAAGCTCCCCGCCGACACCCCGCTGTCCGAGCTCGTCCGGGACGTGCGGATGCGCGCCGACGTCCAGAAGGCCGTCGACCACGCCAACGCCGCCGTCTCCCGCGCCGAGGCCATCCGCGCCTTCCGCATCGTCGACGGCGAGTTCACCGAGGAGAACGGCCTGCTCACCCCGTCCCTGAAGGTGAAGCGGCAGGCCGCGGTGGCCGCCTATGCCGACGAGATCGAGGCGCTGTACGCCGCGCCGGGGCACTGACGCTCGCGGCACCGGCCGACAGCCGGGCACGCGAAAGGGGCGGGCCGCCGATGCGCCCGGCGGCCCGCCCCTCGACCGGTGTCAGCCCTCGCCGTTGGAGGAGAGGATCGAGACGTCCTCCAGCAGGTGGGCCAGCGCGCCGTCGCGCTTGGACTGCGTGGAGTTCTCGGCGCACTGCTGGGTCAGCTCGTCCGACAGGATCGGCACGTCCTGGATCGGCACGAGGCCGATGACGCTGACCGGGATGTCGCTGACCGCGATACAGGGCTTGTTGAACGAGCCCTGGATGAGCGCCATCTGCGGGCTCATGTTGCCGTGGGTCGCCGAGTTGCCGAAGTACTGCGAGGCGCCGTTGCCGTTCGCGGAGACGGGGCCGCTGTCGTCGCCGATCGCCATCGCCTGCGGGGCCGCGGCAGCGGAGGCGCCCATGACGGAGGCGGCGATCGCCGCGTAGGCGACTACCTTCTTGATCATTTGGCCAGTCCTTTCTGAAAAACCCCGTCCACCGGAGCGCCCTGGTCAACTCCGTGTACGCGGCCGGGTTTCTCCCGTTCACTCTGTCGGCGGACACGGGGAAATGTGTACGGGTCCGTGTTTCCCCGCCATTTCCCGGCGTCCTTTCCAGGGGTTTCGAGATGCCGTGCGGGCCAACCGGGTGAACGCCCGCAACCAATCACTCCGCACCGGGTTGATGAGGCCGTAGGACAGTGCGTCGCTACGACGAAAGGAACGCGAAGTGCTCAAGAAGGCAATGGTCGCCGCGGCGGCTGCCGCTTCTGTGATCGGCATGTCCGCTGCTGCCGCCCCTCAGGCCCTGGCCATCGGGGACGACAACGGGCCGGCCGTGGCCAACGGCAACGGCGCCTCGTCGTCGTTCGGCAACTCGGCGACCGACGGCGACATGAGCCCGCAGCTGTCGCTGGTCGAGGGCACGCTGAACAAGCCGTGCGTCGGCCTCGAGGACATCAACGTCGCCGTCATCAACATCGTGCCGATCCAGGACGTGCCGATCCTGTCGGACGACCTGGCGCAGCAGTGCGCGGACAACTCCACGCAGGCCAAGCGGGACGGTGCGATTTCGCACGTCCTGGAGGACCTGTCGGTGCTGTCGGCGAACAGCGAGGGCTGAGCCGTACCCCGCCCGGCACGGGCGGCCCGCTGACTTCCCCGCGGGCCGCCCGTGCCGTGACCGGGCCGGGCTTTTCGCCGGGCGAGCGGAATGACGTCGTCGCTCTCCTGGGGGAACGGTCGGACTGTGTCGTGATGCATCCGGGTGAATTTTCCGGTGTCCCACGTTCGGTAGTTTCCCCGGCCGTCAATTCCTCGTTTGCAGGCTGCAGGTCATGGTGCGAGCCGTCAATGCTGTGCTCGCGCGGTTTCGGCCGTCATTCAGGCATGACCGCAGAGAAGGGAAAGTTCATGAAGAAGAGCGCTGCTGTCGTCGCGGGCGCCATCCTGGCCCTCGGTATGGCCGCCCCGGCCTTCGCCGACGCTGGTGCCGAGGGCGCCGCCGTCGGTTCCCCGGGTGTCCTGTCCGGCAACCTCGTCCAGGTTCCCGTACACGTTCCCGTCAACGTGTGCGGCAACACGGTGGACGTCATCGCCGCCCTGAACCCCGCGTTCGGCAACGCGTGCGAGAACGACTGACGTCGTTCCGCACGGACCGGCTGCGTCACGGCCGGCCTTGACCAACTCGCTTGGTTCGGGGCCGGCTTTCCCTCTTTCTCAAGGCTTGTCCGCAGCCGGTACTCCAGCCATCTCTACCAGCAGGAAGACAACCAGAGTGCGACAGACCCTGAGCAGGGGGATGGTCGCGGCAGCCGCCGCGACGGGCATCCTTTCCCTGTGCGGCAGCCCCGCCCTTGCCGACTCGCATGCGGACGGAGCCGCCAAGAACTCGCCGGGCGTCGCGTCCGGCAACGCCGTCCAGGTCCCGGTCGACGTGCCGGTGAACGCCTGCGGCAACACCGTCGACGTGATCGCCGCACTGAACCCGGCCTTCGGCAACGAGTGCGAGAACAGCTCGGACGAGCACACCGGCGACTCCGGCTCCGGATACGGTTCGGACCAGGACGGCGGGTACGGCGGATCGCACGCCGACGACGTCGGCACCGCCTCCGGCGCCGTCGCGGACGGCGAGGCCGTGGGCTCGCCCGGCGTCGGCTCCGGCAACGCCGCGCAGGTGCCGGTCGACGTGCCGGTGAACCTCTGTGGCAACACCGTCGACGTGATCGCGGCGCTCAACCCGGTCTTCGGCAACTCCTGCGACCAGCAGCAGGAGGAGGAGCCGCCCGGATACGGCGAGGAGGAGCCGCCGCCCCCGACGACTCCGCCCACCGAGGAGAAGCCGCCGCCCCCGGCCGAGGAGGAGGAGCCCCCGCCGTCCGGCGAGGAGGAGACCCCGCCGCCCGCGGGCGAGGAGGAGACCCCGCCGTCTCCGCACGAGGAGCAGCCGCCGGTCCTCGCGGAGACCGGCAGCGAGGCCATGGCGGGCATGGCGGCCGCCAGCGCCGGGCTGATCGCCGCCGGCGCGATCCTGTACCGGCGCAGCCGCCCGGCCGCCCGCCGCTGACCCGCCCCCGACGCCCCCGGCCGACCCCGCACGGTCGACCGGGGGCGCGGTGCTGCCCGGGTGGCCGGGCGCCTCAGTGGCTGCCCGCCCTGTCCTCCTCCGCACGGTCCGCGCGGTCGGGGGAGGGCGCCGGCGCCTGGCGTACGACGCGTGGGTGGGCCGGTGCCGGGGTGCCCGGGTGGGGGCGGGGCCGGCGGTGCGGGCGGGTCAGGAGGCGGGCGGCCACGTGGCGCCCCCACAGGGTCCACAGGGCCCGGCCGGGCGCCCGGTCGTCCGGGGCGTGCCAGGCCAGTTCGCGTCCCTCGGGTGTGGGACGCAGGGCGCTCAGCGGCGCGTAGTTCTCCACCACGAAGGCCCGCCCCGGACGGGGCGCCCCGTCCGGCAGCGGGCGGTGGCTCAGGTCCAGGTGCAGGGCGCGTACGACGTCCAGCCCGGCGGTGTCGGTGAACAGCCGGAACTGGGCGCCCGGACGCGGGTTGAAGTCGAGCAGGTGGTAGCGGCCCGTCGTCCCGCAGCGGCGGAAGTCGAGGTCGAGGATGCCCCGGTAGCCCAGCTCGCCGGTGATCCGCTCGGCGAGCGCCTGCACCCGCGGGTTCGGCGTCCAGCGCCCGACCGCCGTCAGACCGGCGCCCCGCGGCCTGGCGCGGGTCTTGCGGCCGGGCCCGCCCGCGCGGAGCGCGCCCGAACGGTCGGCGTAGCCGTGGAAGAACCAGTCGCGGTCCGGCCCCGGCGGCAGGAACGCCTGGAGCAGCAGCCGGCTGCCGGCCTCCTCGGCCCGTGCGTACAGTTCCCGCGCCTCCCGCGCCGACCGCACCAGCGCGGTGCTGCGCAGGCCGGCGCCCGGCGGCACCAGCCAGGGCCGGCTCCACTTGGCCACCACCGGCAGCCCGAGCCGCCAGGCGGCGCGGGCGGCGTCGTCCGGCCCGTCCGGCACCAGCGTCTCGGGGTGCGGCACGTCCAGCGCCGCGCACACACCCGCCAGCTCCGCCTTGTCGGCCACCCGCCCGGGCAGCGCGCCGGGCAGGTCCGGCAGCAGGTACCGGGGCGCCAGCTCGGCCCGAGCCAGCCCCACCGCGACCGCGCACGCGTCGTCCATCGGAATCAGCACCGCGGGCCGGGCGACCCGCGCGGCGACCCGGCGCAGCGTCGCCACGACGTCGGCGGGCGACGCACCGGGCGGCGGGGGAGTGTGCAGCCGGCTCAGATAGCGGGAGGCTCCGACCGGGCTCCCGGCGCAGTCGGCGACCAGGTGCACCTCGATGCCCGCGCGGCCGAGCGAACGCACGGCACCCAGTGTTCCGTGGTGAAAGGGATTCCGGTCGGTCCGCAGCAGAACGGCGGGGACGCGGGTGTCGAAAAGCGACACGGGAGACTTCCTTCGTTTTCGTTCCGGGTCACCGAAGCGGGCGATCGGCCCACTCGAAAGCCGTAACCGCGGTGGCGTGATGGCATTTCATATGACTGAGTGTCAGTAATGCGTTCACTCAAGGCGAGGAAAGGAGCCGGCATGGCCGTACGTCGGACACGGACCCGGCCGGGGCGGCCGGCGTACGCGGTGGCGGCGGTGCTCGCGGCGGCGGCCCTGCTGGCCGCGGGCCCCCAGGTCGCCGCCGGAGAACCGCCGCCACCCGCACCGGCCCCGCCGGCCGCCCAGGCACCGGCGGCGGCCGCCGCCCCCGCCTTCGGCGCCTACCTCGACTACGGCCCGCGCGGCGTGGCCCGGATGGCGGAGCTGAGCCACTGGCTGGGCGGCGCGGAACTGAGCGTCGGGCACACCTACCTGCCCGGCGACCGCTGGAGCAACATCGCGGGCGCCCCCGGTTTCCTCGACGTGTGGGCCGACTGGCGCACCCGCGAGGCCGACCGGATGCTCGTCCTCAACGTCCCCATGATGGCGCGCAACGAGGAAGGGCTCGACGACGACGAGGTGCGCGCCCTCCTGCGCCAGGGCGCCGCCGGCCGCTTCGACCACCACTACCGCGCCCTCGCCGAACGGCTGGTCGAACTGGGCGTGCCGGACACGGTCCTTGTGCTCGGCTGGGAGATGAACGGCACCACGTACAGCCACCGCTGCGGGCCGGACCCCGAGGCCTGGAAGACGTACTGGAACAGGATCGTCACCACCATGCGCGCGGTGCCGGGACAGAAGTTCCGCTTCGACTTCACGCCGAGCCGCGGCCGGGACGCCATTCCCTGGACCGAGTGCTATCCGGGGGACGCCACGGTCGACATCATCGGCATGGACTCCTACGACCAGCCGCGCGGAATGCCGTTCGACGAACAGGTGACGGAGCCCTACGGGCTCCAGGCGCACGTCGATTTCGCCAAGGCGCACGGCAAGCCCATCTCCTATCCGGAATGGGGACTGTTCCGCAACGGCGACAACGCCGAGTACATGCGGCGCATGCTCGCCTGGATGGACGAGCACAAACCCGTGTACAACACGCTCACCGACTACTGCCCGCACGGCGTGTGGCAGTGCGACGACAACCCCCGGTCCACGGCCGTCTACCGGTCCGTGCTCTTCGGCCGCACCGACGAGCCCGCGCCCGAGGCCCCGGAGCCGACCACCCCCACGGCGCCCACCGCGCCCGAGCCCGCCGCCGACTGCTCGCCGCTGAACCTCGGCGACTGGGTCGAGTACTGGCTCGGCGGGAAGCTCTGCATGCGCCTCGACTGGTACTCGCGCCACAAGTAGCCGCCCGCACCGGGGGCGGCGGGGCCGGTCAGTTCCCGCCGCCACCGGTGCCCTCCTTCCGCTCCCGCCACAGCCGCAGCAGCTCCTTGCCCCGCCGGCGCGCGGCCGCGTCGCACAGGGCCGCCGTGAGCAGCGGGGCCGTGGGCCGCCGGGCCAGCAGCAGCCGCTGGTTCGCCACCGGCTCCGGACGCCAGTGATGCTTGTACGCCTCGTCGCCCCGCAGCAGGCTCAGCGTGGAGCGCCCCGGCGCCCGGGCGTGCTCCGCGCACGCGTCCAGCAGCATCACGGCCACGTCCGCCTTCCGTTCCCGCAGCCGGGGATGGGCGCCGTACAGGTAGCCGCCCGCCAGCCGCCGCGACAGCAGTGTCACGTCCACGGCCACCACCTCGCCGTCCATCCGGAACTCGGTGACCACCGCGTCCCCGGAGCGCACCATCGGCCCCACCGCCCGCACCAGGTGGTCGCGGAACCGCGTCCGCAGGTGCTCGCCGGTCACCTTCCGCCCCTGCCACTGGAGCTGGTGCAGTTCCAGCAGCCGGCGCAGCGCCGGGTCCACCTCGCCGGGCGGGACGGTGCGGCTGACGACACCGAGCGCGTCGAGCCTGCGCAGCTTGGCGCGGACCCGCTGCCGGGACTTGGCCGAGGGCAGCCGGGCGATCAGCTCGGGCAGGGGCGCTGCGGGCAGTTCCAGGCACAGTGAGTCGGGCACCCGGCGCCGCGGCCCGCGCCAGCGGTCCCAGACCCGCTCGGCGGCGGCGCCCGGCCGTACCTCGCGCAGATCGATCAGCGCGGTGCGGGCCGCCCGGGACAGCGCCCCGGCGAGCGCGGCCACCGCGGCGTCCCCGCGTCCGTCGTCCAGCAGGACGTCCCCGTAGTCGGAGATCGCCCCGCCCAGCGGCACCAGCGCCGGGACCGGGCGCCGTACGAGGGTCAGCGGCGCGGCGGCGACCAGTTCGCGGCCGTCGCGGACCAGCAGCACCCGCAGCCGGCCGGGCACCCCGTACGACCGCCACCACGCGTGCAGCCAGGCATGGCTCTGGAACGGGGTCGCCGCCGCGCACCGGTGGTACAGCCGGCCCCAGTCCGCGGCCAGCGCGCCGAAGCGGTCCTCGTCGGTGACCAGTTCCGTCGTGTACACCGGCGGCGGGCACGGCGGCGGGTGCGCGCTCGGGCACGGCGCCCGGTGCGTCGCCGGGTACGTCGTCACAGCTGTCCGCGGACGTCGGCGGCCGGGGCGGGACCGGGCACGGGCGCCGCCGCGCGGCCGGACTCCCGCGCGGCCCGGCGCGGGCGGACCAGCAGCGCCAGGCCGCCCAGCAGCCCGCCCGCGCTCGCGCCGACCAGCCCGGTCACGGCGGCCGGCGCCGATGACGGCTCGGCCGGCTCGGTGGCGCGCGCGAACTGCCGCAGCTCCACGTGGGTGTCGTCGGCGGACGCGGCAGCGTGCCGGGTCAGCGCGAGGGCGACCGCGTTGGCCATGTCGGCGGCCTCCACCGGGCGGGAGGAGGTGGCCGTCACCGAGACCATCGGCGCGTCCGGCGAGGTCGCGGTGCGCACGCTCTCCTCCAGGGTCGCCACCGGCACCCCGGCGTGCATCTGCGCGTCCCCGAGCACCGCGAGCTGGGTGGCGACCCGGCCGTAGGCCTGCGCGAAGCCCAGCGCGGACGCCGGGTCGGACGCGTCGGCGGGGACGGCGACGACGTAACTGGTCGCCGAGTACTGCGCGGTGGTGACCAGGCCGTAGCCGGCGCCGAGCAGCCCCCCGCCGAGGACCCCGGCCACGAGCGCGGACCACGGCGGCAGGGCGCGGACGCGGCGCAGGACGGGACGCAGGGCGGCGAGCGCGCGGCGGGGACGGGAGGGCGGGGCGGCCTCCTCGTCCGGTGCCGCGGGTGCCGCGGCCTCGGCCGGGGGACGGGTCATGGACTCGGTCATGCGGAACTGACTCCCTTCAGTGCCGGGGACAACGGGTGCGTCAGGGCGGCCGCGTACACGTCCACCAGCCGGGCGGCGCTGCGGGTGACGCAGTAGTGGCGGGCGGCCTCGGGCGCGGAACGCGGCCCCGGGCCCGGTCCGGCGGCGGCGCGTACCCCGGCGAGCGCGCGGGCGTAGTCCTCCGCACCGCCGGTGACCCGCCGGGCCGTGGGCGCGGCGTCCGGGGGCAGGTCCTCGATCGCCGGGCAGGACGAGTAGAGCACCGGCAGCCCCGACGCCAGGCCCTCCACGACCGCCAGGCCGAAGGCCTCCTCGGCCGACGGCGCGGCGAGCACGTCCATCGCCGAGGCGAGCGAGGGCAGGTCGGGACCGGGGGAGCCGTCGGGGACGTAGGGGCGTTCGCCGGTGAGCAGGACGCGGTCGGCGACCCCCGCCTCGCGGGCGGTACGGCGCAGGACGTGCTCCTCGGGGCCGCCGCCGACCAGCAGCAGCCAGCAGTCGTCCGGGAGCCGGGCCAGCGCGCGGACCAGCACGTCGAACCGCTTGCCCGGGGTGAGCCGGCCGACGCCGCCGACGACGTACGCGTCCTGGGGCAGGCCGAGGCGGCGGCGGGTGCGCAGGCGGGCGACCGGATCGAAGCGGAAGCGGGCCAGGTCGATGCCGTTGGGGACGACCTCGATGCGGGGCGCGGGTACGCCCCACCGCTTCAGCCGGTCGGCGACGGTGGGCGAGACGGCGACCGTGGCGCTGCCCAGCCGCTCCCCGGCCAGGTACAGCGCGCGGACGCCCGGGGTGAGCGGGCGGCCCTCCATCTGGGAGTGACCGAGGGAGTGTTCGGTGGCGACGACGGCGCGTACGCCGGCCAGGCGGGCGGCGAGGCGGCCGTAGAGGCAGGCCCGGTAGAGGTGGGTGTGGACCAGGTCGTAGCCGCCGGTGCGGATCAGCCGGGTCAGGCGGGGCAGCGCGGCCAGGTCGCGGTTGCCGGCCATGCCCAGGTGGACGACGTCGACGCCGTCGGCCGTCAGACCGTCGGCGACCGGGCCCGGGTTGGTGAGCGTCACGACGTCGCAGTCGACGGGGAGGTGGCGCAGGAGCAGCCGCAGCTGCTGCTCGGCGCCGCCCACGCCGAGGCCGGTGATGACGTGCAGGGCCTTCACCTCACACCCCCGTCGCGGCACGGCGGCGCAGGCGGTGCAGCCGGGTCTTCAGCAGCAGCCGTACGGCCGTGTCCCGCTGCCCCACGTGCACGCGGGGCAGCGCGTGCGGGCCGGTCAGCGGTCCGGGGTCGATGGCGCAGGCGTAGGTGTACCCGGCGGCCCGTACGGCGTCGGCGGCACGCGCGTCGACCGTGCCGTAGGGGTAGCAGAAGCCGGTGACCGGGGCGCCGGTCAGCTCGGTGAGCAGGGCCCGGCTCCCGGCGGTCTCGGCCTTCAGCGTGGCGCCGTCCGCCTCGGTCAGATCGATGTGGGTGAGGCCGTGCGAGCCGATCTCGACGCCCTGGGCCGCGGCGTGCCGGATGCCGTCGGCGGTCAGCAGGGGCTTGCGCGGGCCCAGCGGGTCCCACGCGTTGTCGCCGCCGAGCCGCCCCGGCAGTACGAACAGGGTGGCCCCGCAGCCGTGGCGGCTCAGACAGGGCAGGGCGTGCTCGACGAAGTCGGCGTACCCGTCGTCGAAGGTCAGCCCGACCAGGCCCCGGCCCTCGCCGCGGGCCCGCGCCGCCAGCAACTCGGCCACGGACACCCCCCGCAGACCGCGCCGGCGCAGCCAGCCGAGCTGCGCGTCCAGCCGCTCGGGCGTGACCGTGACGCGGTACGGGTCGTCGGAGACGTCGCCTACGGAGTGGTACATCGCCACCCAGGGAACGGTGTCGGGGCGGGTGGCGGCTCCGGTGCGCGTACGGGGGCCGGTGCGGGCGCGGAAGTCAGCGGTACCGGCGGAGACGGCGGAGGCGGGAGCCGGGACGGAGGCGGAGACGGAAGCGGAAGCGGAAGCTGATGCGGCCATGCGGGAGCCTTCGTGTGACGGGGCGGAGGGAACGGCGGACAGAACCCAGGGCGGGAGCGACGCCCTGGACGCCCAGGGCCAGGCCGAGGACGGCGAAGACGCCGGCGACGGCCGCGGCACCGGCGGCCAGGGCGACGGCGGGGGAGCCGCCGGGACCGGTGAACCGGTCCGCGACCAGCGCGCCCACGACCGTCGCCCCGACCGCCGCCGGTACCGGCCGGCCCAGGTCGCCGAGGACGCGCGGCACGCGCACGGGGACGCTGCGCGGACCCATCCCGGCGAGCAGCAGGGCGGCGGTGACGGTGATGCCGACGGCGTTGGCGGCGGCGATCCCGGCCACGCCCCACGGGACGACGGCGAAGGCGCCGATGCCGGCGGTGGCGGCGATGCCGGCGGCCATCGCGCCGAGCGGGTACCAACTGGCGCGGCCCGCCGAGAAGTAGGAGCGGGCCAGCGCGCCCACCACCGTCTGGCCGAGCAGTCCGAGGGCGTACACGCGCATCACGCCCGCCGTCGCGGCCGTGTCGGCGGCCGTGAACGCGCCGCGCTGGAAGAGCAGCTGGATCATCTGCGGTGCGCAGGCCACGACCGTGGCCGTGCCCAGCAGCACCAGCCCGGCGGCCAGCGCCACGTCCCCCTCCACCCGGTCGCGGGCCCGCTCGGTGTCACCGTCGGCCACCGCCCGCGCCACCACCGGGAAGGTGACCGTGCACAGCATCAGCGACAGGGTCATCGGGATCTGGGCCACCTTCTGCGCGTAGTTCAGGTGCGAGATGGCGCCGGAAGGGAGCCCGGAGGCGAGGAAACGCTCGATGACGACCTGGGACTGCCGGCACAGGGCGAAGAGCAGGACGGTGCCGAACAGGGCGAGGGCGAGGCGGCGGGCCGGGGCGGGGCCGTCCGTGGCGGTGATCGCGGTCCGGGCCGTGCCGGTGCCGTCCCGGTGGCGCAGCTGCCCCAGCAGTGACGGCAGTTGCGCCGCCACCATCAGCACGCCGCCGACCGCGACCCCGACGGCCGCCGAGCGCACCCCCCAGCGCCCGCCGAGCACGAACATCGCGGTGATGATGCCGGTGTTGTAGGCGACGTAGATCGCCGCCGGTGCCAGGAACCGGCGGTGCGCGCGCAGGGCGGCGCTGCAGTACCCGGCCAGCCCGAAGCTCACGACGCAGGTGGCGGTCAGGCGGGTGCAGTCGACGGCCAGGGCGTGGTCGGGCAGGCCGGGGGCCAGGGCCCGCACCAGCACCGGCGCCGCGACGACGGCCAGCGTGCCGGCCGCGGCGAAGGCGAGCGCCAGCCGGGGCAGGGTGGAGGCGACCAGCGCGCGGACCGGGTCGCCGGGGGCGGTGCCCTGCGCGCGGCGGGCCAGGGCAAGGCTGAACATCGGCACCAGCGCGAAGGCCAGCCCGTCCTCGATGAGCAGCGTCGCCGCGAACTCCGGCACCGTCCAGGCCACCAGGAAGGCGTCCGTCTCGCGCCCGGCCCCGAACAGCCGGGCCAGCGCCTGGTCGCGGACCAGCCCGAGCACCGACCCGGCCACCGACAGCACGGCCGTGAGCAGCGCGGCACGGGCGAGGAGGCCCGAGGAGGGCCGGCCCTCGGCGGGCACGGCGGCCTCGGTCTCCTGAGTGTCGACGCTCCGGGCCGCGGGCACCGCCGCCTCGTCCGGGGGGTTTACTGCGGAAGTCTTCACGGGGTCGGCACCTCCCCGGGGCCCGGGCCGGGGCGGTGGCGGCGCGCGCCGGTCCTCGCTCCCAAGACGGCGCGGAGAACCGGACCCACCGCGGGCCACCGTCCCGACCGGGGCTTCCCACCGGGCCGGCGGCCGGCGCGCGGCACTGCTTCGGCGCGCGGCACGGGCTCCGCGCTCGGGGTGCGGGGTGTGCCGGTGCCGCGTCTCGCACCGGGACCGCGTTCCTCGCCCGGGCCGTGTTCCGTACCCGGGCCGTGTTCCGTACCCGGGCCGTGTTCCGTACCCGGGTCGTCTTCCGTACCCGGGCCGTGCTCCGTACCCGGGCCGTGTTCCCGACTCGGCCCGCGTTCCGCACCGGCCCGCGGCACCGTCGCGAGCCCGGGGTCCGCGGCTGCTCCGGCCCAGGTCCCCGCCCCGTCCCCGGCGCCGGCCCGCGTCCCCGTTCGGGCCGCGGTTCCCGCACCGTCCCCCAGCCCCCACCACGCCGCCAGCCCGAAGCACACCGCCGTCAGCACGGTCGAGGGCCCGCCGATGTCGGCGTACGCGAAGTCGGTCAGCTGCCACACCAGCAGCCCGCAGGCGACCAGCGCGCAGTCCTGCCCCGCCCGCCCGGAACGCCGCGCCGCACGCAGCCTCCGCAGCCCGAGCACGAGCAGCGCCAGCCAGCTCCCCGCGAGCGCGAGCAGCCCGATCAGCCCCTGCTCGGCCAGGACCAGCAGGTACATGTTGTGCGGGGACAGCAGCGGCTGCCTGCGGTAGCCCGCGCCGGCGCCGTCGGTCTCGCTGCCCGAGGACAGCGCCAGCGAGGCGTGCCCGTCGCGGTGCTCGGGGAAGCCCTTCAGCCCGACGCCCGTCAGCGGCCGCTCACGCCACATGCCGACGGCCGCCGCCCACATGGTGTACCGGTCGGTCACCGACTGGTCCGGCGCGTCGGCGACCCGGGTGATGCTGCCGAGCCGTTCCTGGAGCATCACCGTGCCGACCCCGAACCCGCCCACCAGCACCACGCCCGCCGCCACCACGGCCGCGCCCACCGCCAGCGCCCGGCGCACCCCGGCGCACAGCAGCTGCGCCGCGCACGTCACCGCCGTCGCGATCCACGCCCCGCGGCTGAACGACAGGGCCAGCGGCAGCAGCAGGACGAGCGCGCACCCCGCGGCGAGCAGCCGCTGCCGCACCGGCGTCCGGCCCAGCGCCAGCCCCACCGCACAGACCAGGCCCAGGGAGACCACCGTGGCCATGCCCATCACGTCCTGTGGCCCGAAGGTGCCCACGGCCCGGACCTGCTCGCCCTGGTAGGAGGCCCCGGTCCCGGTGACGTACTGGTGGACGCCGACCGCTCCCTGCCACGCCGCGAGCCCCACCATCGACCAGGCGAGCAGCCGCACGTCACCGCGGTCCCGGACCAGCAGCAGCACGGCGGCGGGGACGAGGACGAAGACCTGGAGGCAGCGGCCGAGGCCGGTGAACCCCGCCCCCGGCGACAGCGCGCCCGCGGCGGCGACGGCGAGACCGAGCACCGGCAGCCCCAGCACCGCGGCCGCCCTCCCGGACAGGGGGCGCCGCCGGTCCCGTACCAGCCGGACGGCGCAGTACAGCACCGCCAGCCCCGAGGCCGCGTCCGCCGGGTGCGCGCCGTCCGCGCCGTCACCCGCGACCGGCAGGGCGAGCAGCGCGACGACCGCCACCACGGCCAGCACGGGCGGCAGCCGCCGTCGTACGCGCGCCGTGGACGCCAGGGGCAGGGCGTGGGCCACCTCGCTCAGCTCCCCGTCGGACGCACGAGCGCGACGGCCGTGCGCAGGAGGATGCAGACGTCCTGCCACAGCGACCAGTCGTCGATGTAGGCGTTGTCGAAGCGGGCCCGGTCCTCGATGGAGGTGTCGCCGCGCAGCCCGTTGATCTGGGCCAGCCCCGTGATGCCGGCCGGAACCCGGTGCCGGGCGGCGTATCCCGGGTAGGTCTGGCTGAACCGCGCCACGAAGTACGGGCGTTCGGGACGGGGGCCGACCAGGCTCATGTCGCCCCGGAAGACGTTCCACAGCTGGAGCAGCTCGTCGAGCGAGGTACGGCGCAGGAAGCGGCAGAACCAGGGCATCCGCCGCTCGTCCGCCACGCTCCACCGGGTGGCCGACTCGTGCGCGTCGGCCGGGCGGTGGGTGCGGAACTTCAGCAGCGTGAACGGCGCGCCGTCCTTGCCGACGCGCTCCTGCCGGAACACCACGCCCGGACCGCCGACCACCCTGAGCACGGCCGCGCAGACCAGCAGCAGCGGGCTCAGCAGCAGCAACAGCGCCCCGGACACCGCCACGTCCAGCACCCGCTTGCCGGCGCGCCCCGGCCGCCGGGCGTCCGGCTCCAGCCGCCGGCAGGCGAATCCGGCGAGCCGGTCCCGGCCCGCGGACGAGAGGGCGGGGGTGTCGGTGCAGGACGGGGCGTCCGCCTCGACCTCCCACACCACGCACCCCGACTCGGCCAGCGCCCGCAGCATCGCGCCCTGACGGCCGCGCACGGACGGGTGCACGGCCAGCACGTCCCGTACGCCGTTCTGCACGACCGCCCGCCGCACCTCCTCGCCCGTGGTCAGCACGGGCAGGCCGCCCGGGGCGGCGCCGGGCTCCTCGGCCACGAGCCCGACCGGGCGCACCCCGCAACGCGGCTCGCGCAGCACGGCCGAGGCCACGCGCTGCGCGGTCGCCACGGGGCCGACGACGAGGGCGGCGCGCGGGCGGGCCCGCAGCGCGGTACGCCGCCGCCGGTGCACGACGCCCCGGCCCGCGCAGCCCGTCGCCGCGTGCAGGAGGAAACCGAGGAGCAGGGTGCGGGCGGACAGCGCGTGCGGTGGGGCGTACGCCGCGACGAGCGCCCCGAGCGACAGCCAGAGCACCGCGACACGGCCGCACAGGGCGGGCAGGTCGTCCAGCACGCCCGGCAGCCGCCGGGCGGGGCGCGGGCACAGCAGCACTGAGGCGGTGACCAGCAGCACCGCGAGCAGCGGCTGGTGCGGGGCGCCGGTCAGGACCAGCGAACCCGGCAGGGCCGCCGTGCCGTCCGCCACGATCAGCGGCAGCGGGGAGTCCGGCCGCGGAGCGGGACGCCCGGCGGGGAGCCGGAAGCCCGCGGCGCCGGTGCGCCGCGGCAGTAGCGAGACGGGGGAGGCGCCGAGGTCGCGCGGCTGGCCGGCGGGGGTGGGGACGGTGCTTTCCGCGGTCACGGGTGTGTGGACTCCCTGTACTCGGTGGACGCGACGACCGGCCGGCCCACGGGTCTGGGGAGGATGCGCGCCTCGCCCGCCGCCCCGTGTCCGGCCGCTCCGGCCCCGCCGAGGAGGTCGGCGTACACCGCGGCGACCGCGGCGGCGGTGTGGCGTACGTCGTGCGCGGACCGGACGTGCGCGCGCCCCCGCAGTCCCAGCGACGTGCGCAGCGGCGCGTCGAGCAGCAGCCCGCTCACGGCGTCGGCCAGCGCCACCGCGTCCCCGGGCGGCACCAGGCAGTGCGGGACGAGAGCGGGCGGCAGCACCTCGCGGGCCCCGTCCACGCCGGTCATCACCACGGGCCGGCCACAGGCCATCGCCTCCAGCGGGGCCAGCGCCATGCCCTCCCAGCGCGACGGCAGGACGACCAGGTCGGCGGCCCGGTACCAGGGAGCGGCGTCGGCGACGGCACCAGCGAACAGCACCGGAGCGGGGGCCCGTTGGCCCGTCCGTGCCCCGCCACCGGGGACTGCCGCGACGCCGAAGCCGTACGCCGAGGCGCGTGCCGCGAGACGGGCGCGGTCCGGGCCCTCACCGACCAGTGCCAGCCTGGCACCCGGGACCCGGGCGAGCACCGACCCCCAGGCGGCCAGGAGGACGTCCTGGCCCTTCTGCCGGCACAGGCGGCCCACGCACACCACCAGCGGGGCGTCCGGGCCGGCGCCGCACCGCAGCCGGACGGCGTCCACCTCCTGCGCGGTAACGGTGCCGAAGCGGCCGGGGTCGACGCCGTTCGGGATCACCGTCCACCGCCCGCCGATCCCGGCCCGCGCCCCGCGCGACCGCTCCGCCTCGCTCACGCACACCGTGCGCGCCGCCCAGCGCGCGCCCCACCGCTCCCAGCCGAGCGCGAGCGCCGCGGCGGCCCCGCCGACCGCCTCGAACGACCAGGCGTGCGGCTGGAAGACGGTCGGCACCCGCCCCCGTACGGCGAGCCGCACCGCGAGGCCGGCCTTCGAGCTGTGCGCGTGCACGAGAGCGGGCCGCACGTTCCCGATCACGCGGGCGAGCCGCCGTACCTCCGCCGGCAGGGCCGGGCCCGGCGACCGCGTCGCCGGCCAGTGCCGCACGTCGGCGCCCAGCGAACGGAGTCCGGCGGCGAGAGAGCCCCCGTCCGGACAGGCGACCGTGACGCGGAGTCCCGCGGCGAGCTGGGCCCGTGTCAGGTCGGCCACGACTCGGGCGACCCCGCCGTCCACCGGCTGGGTGACGTGCAGAACCCGTGACCGGGAGTCGGTCGGTGGCAGGTGCATACGCGTTTCCTCGCTCACGGAAAATGCTCGGGACGGGCGGAAACGCGCCTCACCGCAGGGAACCGGCTGGTCACCGCCACGTCCGGAGCTCTCGGAGAGTGCCCTCGGTCGATGCCCCGCAGTGGTGCACCGGGATGCGTCGGATGGTGTGGGACTCTAGCCGCTATCCGTACTAATACGGTGAAACCGGGTAAGTGTGTTGGAATCGTGAACGCCGATTTCCGTGAGATCACCCTTTCGGCGGCACAACTCACGCGCGTGCCACGCGTTGACACTGCGCCGGGCACCCGCCCGGATGTTTGTGTCAACCCCAAGGAGCACTTCTCCATGTCGCGTATCGCGAAGGGCCTGGCCCTGACCTCCGTCGCCGCCGCCGCGGTGGCGGGCACCGCCGGTGTCGCCGCTGCCGACGCCGGCGCCCAGGCCGCCGCCGCTCACTCCCCGGGCGTCCTGTCGGGCAACGTCGTGCAGGTCCCGGTCCACATCCCGGTCAACGTCTGCGGCAACACGGTCGACATCATCGGCCTGCTGAACCCGGCGTTCGGCAACGAGTGCGAGAACGACTGACCATCGGCTCGACCCCCCCGCACCGGCCGTCCGTACCGCGGTTCCTCCGCGAGCGGGCGGCCGGTTCGCGTTGCCGCACGGACGGCGGTGTGCTGCCCCGAATGGGGGGTGTGTACGCCGACACGGCGGGCGGACCTTGACAGGCCGTCCCACCAGGCAGGACGCCGACGCGGGGAGAGGCGGGTGCGGACGTACGGTCACGGATCGGTTGCAGAGCGGCACGGGCGCTTCCACGGTGGGCACAAGATCCGAGCACCACCGAAAGGAACCCCTCATGCGTCTGCCCGCACGGCGAATCGCCACCACCGCCCTCACCGCCGGCCTCCTGATCGGTCTTTCCGGGCCGGCGGTGATGGCGGCCGATGGCGAATCGGTCCGGGAACGCACCCACGCGGCGTCCCACGCCCCCCTGCCCGACGCCGCCGAACTGCAGGACCAGGTCGTTAGCCTGGCCGGCCTGGGCGGCGTGCTGACGCCGGTGACCGACCTGCTCAGCGCCGTACTCAAGGCCGACAACGGCAAGCTCGCCGCCACCGACGCGGACCAGCTCGCCGCCGCCGTCAAGGACGCCCTCGCCAAGGCCGACGCGGCGGACGCGGACGCCGACGACACGGCGACGACCACGCCGGGCACGACGACGCCCGGCACCACCGCGCCCGGTACGAGCACCCCGGCCCAGCCGCCGGTCGTGACCGCGCCGGAGGCCGAGACCCCGGTCACGCTGCCGGCGCCCGTCGTGGCGCAGGACAGTGACGCGACCGCGGCGGCGGCCGACCTGACCGCCTCCGCCTACGCCGAACTGCAGAAGCAGATCGACGCCCTGATCAAGGCCAGCACCTCCGGCACCGCCGAACAGGTGAGCCCGGCCGTCAAGGACGTGGTGACCGGCGTCGTCAACGTCGTCGCCGCCACGCTGGTCGGTGGTGGGCTGCCCGCCGCGGACCTGGCCGGACTGCCCGCGCTGCCGGCCGCTCCGGAGGCCGTCGCTCCGGAGGCCGCCGCCCCGGCCGCCCCGCTGCCGGCGAACCCCTCCTGACGCCCTCGGCGTTCCGGGCCGCCGCGCCACCCCCTGTTTTCAGGGGCGGCGCGGCGGCCCTTTCCCCGTTTCACCGCCGAGCGTGTTTCCGCAGCCGGGCATTCCGTCATCAAGGGATCTCATATGTCTTCCGGACGCGGGGTTTCCGTGCCTGGTACAGGTCGTTAGGCAGGGCGTCAGCATTTCCTCCGGTGACGCGTCGAGTCGCCGAAGAAAGGAACACGATGAAGTCCCTCAAGGCCGCCGCCGTGGTCGCCGGTTCCCTGGTCGCCGCCGGCTCCGCCGCCCCCGCGTTCGCCTACGACCCCGCCGACATCACGCCCACCAGCCTCAACGGCGCCGTGAACGCGCTCACCGCTGAGCCCATCGACGTGATGCCGCTCAAGCACCAGTCGGACGCCCTGGACACCGAGAACAAGGACTCCGTGCTGCACACCGTGAAGGGCGCGACCACGCGACTGAACTCCGAGGGCGGCCTGCTCGGCGGCCTCCCGCTGGGCGGCTGAACCGGACACCCGGTGCCGAATTCACCGGGTCGCGCTCTTTCCGCCCGTCTCCTTCCGCATTCGCCAGCCCTCCCGCAATCCTGAAAGGGACCGTGCCTGACATGAAGTCGACCACCAGACGAACCCTGGCCGCCGTCGTCACCGGTGTGGCGGCCGCCGTGGGCGCGGCCGCGAGCCCCGCCGCCGCGGCCGGCGCGGTCCCCGTGCCGGTGCCGCTGGGCGGCGCGGAGACGGCCCTGGGCATGGAACTGCCCGAGGTGGCCGGCGAACTGCCCGTGCCGACGCCGGGCGCGCCCGAGGGGCCGCGGTACGTCGAGGGCCGGCTGCTGCCGGAGCGGACCCTTCCGCAGTTGCCGGTCAGCAGCGGCCTGCCGGGCGTCGACCTGCGCCAGCCCCTGCCGCAGGTCCTCGGGGACGGTTTCGACCACGCCGCCGTCGACGCTCCCGCCGCCGAACTGCGGGCGCTGGCGCCGGGACTGTCGCTGGACGCCCCGCTGAGCGCGCCCGACGGCGGGGGCTTCGGCCTGCCGACCGCCAAGCTGCCCCAGGCGGGCGTGCTCACGCCGGTGGTGCAGACCGTGCCGGCCGCCGACCTCGGGGTCGGCCCGGGTCTGTAGCCCGTACCGCTCACGTCCGCACCCGTGTGGCCCCGTGTGCGGTGACCGCGGGGCACACCGCTCGGTTACCGGTACGGACCACCGAACCGGACGAGGAGCGAGCCATGGTCGTCAACGCGGACAGAACAGTGGACGGAAGGGCGGACGGACCGGCAGGCGGAGCGGCCGGCGGAGCGGCGGACGGACCGGCACCGGTGCTCGGGACGCGGCGGCAGGTGATGCGGGGGCTGATCGCCCCGGCCCTCGCCGTGGCCCTGGCGCCGCTGGTCGCGGCCTCCCGGCCCGCACGGGCCGCCGCCACCGGGGCGGACGCGAACCCCGCCCGTCCCGAACCGCGCGTCGACGCGGACTCCCCGGTCGAGGGCACCTCGTTCGACGAGACCTACCGCGGCCGCCGCATCCGCGGCATCCGGTCCGCAGCGGGGCGCGCCGTCGGCGCCGGGACCTGGCACGTCACCGTGGACGGCCGGCCGCTGCACCTGATGCGCCGGGCCGACGGCAGCTGGCTGAGCATGATCGACCACTACCGGTCGTACCCCACCCCCCTCGCCGCGGCCCGTGGCGCCGTCGACGAACTCGGCCCCGGCGAGCACCTGCGCGACACGCCGGCCGCCGCGGGGCACGACCACCACTTCGGGGGGCGGCATGGCGTACACGCGTAAAGACGTCAGCACGCTGACCCGTACCGAGAAGCGGCGGTTCGTCAAGGCGCTGCTGGAGGTCAAACGGCGCGGCGAGTACGACGAATTCGTGCGGACCCACATCGAGTACTACGTCTCCGACGGCGAGGACGGGCTGCGTACCGCCCACATGGCGCCGTCCTTCCTGCCCTGGCACCGCCGGTTCCTGCTGGACCTGGAGGAGGCGCTGCGCCGGGTCGACTCGTCGGTCACCGTGCCGTACTGGGACTGGACGAAGGACCGCACCACCAGGTCGGCGCCGTGGACGGCCGACTTCCTCGGCGGCACCGGACGGCGCTCCGACCACCGGGTGACCACCGGGCCGTTCGCCCACTCCGAGGGCAACTGGACGCTCAAGGAGAACGTCACCGACACCGAGTACCTCACCCGGGACCTCGGCCGCGCCGCCGACCCCATCGGCCTGCCGACGAAGAGCGACCTGGAGTGGGCGCTCGACGACCCGGCCTACGACACCGCGCCCTGGGACTCCACGGTCCGCAAGGGCTTCCGCAACAAGCTGGAGGGCTGGGGCACCGGCCGCGGCAGCGTCTCCTGGCGCAACCACAACCGCGTGCACCGCTGGGTCGGCGGGGCCATGGTCGGCGGCGCCTCCGTCAACGACCCGGTGTTCTGGCTGCACCACGCCTTCGTCGACCTCCAGTGGTCCCGCTGGCAGGCCCGGCACAAGAACACCCGCTACCTGCCCGCCGAGCCGCCCGGCCGGGGCAGCGCGCAGCACGGCCGGGTGGTCGCGCGGCACGAGCGGCTGCCGCCGTGGGACGTGACACCGGACGAGCTGGAGGACCACAGCCGGATCTACCGGTACGCCTGACCGGCGGCCGCCGGTCAGGCGGCGCGGGCAGCGGACACGGGGGAGCCCCGGCCGGGATGACCGGGGCTCCCCTGGCGCCTACGGGACTCAGCCGCCGTAGCCGCCGTTCTTGCCGTCCTCGCCGTGCTTGTCGCTCTCGTCCTTCTTGTCGTCGTCGCCGTTTTCGCAGGCGTTGCCGAAGGCCGGGTTGAGCAGGCCGATCACGTTGATCGTGTTGCCGCAGACGTTGACCGGCACGTGGACCGGGACCTGGACGATGTTGCCGGACAGGACGCCGGGCGAGCCGATGGCCGCGCCCTGGGCGCCCGCGTCCGCCATGGCCAGGCCGGTGCCGCTGAGGACCACGGCGCCGGCGCCGAGCGCGACACCGGCGGCCTTCGCGATGCGAGACATCACGTTCTCCTTCTGACTCGGGGAGCACGGTGGCAGGACGCGCCACCGCACTGCCGGTTCAACGCCGCTGGTCGGAGAGGGGACACGGGGGGAATGTGAGGATCACCCTTTTTGAACAGGAGGGCGGAGCCGGGGCGTCGGGGGCTCGGCCGGGGTGTGGGCGGGGCACGGGCGGGGCCGAAAACCGTTCCGCTCCGGGCCGGGTCGTCCACTAGCCTCCCGGCATGGTTAACGACCGACCCCACCCGTCCGACCCGTCCGTCTCGTCCGACTGGTCAGTCCGGCCCGACCACGCCGACCGGTCGGGCGCGGCCGCGCTGCCCGGCCTGTTCGCCGACGAGGGCCGGGTGCGTGCCTTCGCGGCCGTGGCCCTGGGGGCGGGCAGCGCGCGGGACGTGGCCCGGGCGGCAGACCTGTCCGCGAAGGAGACCGCCGCCGCGCTGCGCCGGCTGCGGCAGCAGGGCGTCGTGACGTCCGGGGACGGCGGCGGCCTCGTCGTCGCCCACGAACGCTTCGTGGAACTGGCCCGCGCGGGCCGCCCGGCGGCGGAGACCGCCGGACACACCGGGGCGGACGACGACCGGGCGGGCCTGATCGTGCGGACCTTCGTCAAGGACGGGCGGCTGGTGCGGCTCCCCGCGCGCTGGACGCGCAAGAAGGTGGTGCTGCGGCACATCGCCGAGCAGACCTTCGCGCCCGGCGTGGAGTACCCGGAGCGCGCCGTCGACGAGAAGCTGCGCGCCTGGTGCGACGACGGCGACGTCGACCATGTGACGCTCCGGCGCCACCTGGTGGACCTGGACCATCTGCGCCGCAGCGGCGGAACGTACTGGCGGCCCGGTCAGTCCGTCCGTGCCGGGATCGCCTGAGCGTCCCGGGCCGGGGCGGGGTCACGGGCCGGGGGCGCGGGCAGGCGGCGTACGGGGGAGCCCGCGAGGTAGGCCCGGATCGCCTCGACCGCCTGACCGTAGTACGTGGCGTAGTTGGCGCGTGAGACGTACCCCAGGTGCGGCGTCGCGAGCAGGCGCGGGGCGGTGCGCATCGGGTGACCGGCGGGCAGCGGTTCGGTGTCGAAGACGTCCACGCCCGCCCCGGCGATCCGGCCCTCGTGCAGGGCGGCGAGCAGGGCGTCCTGGTCGACGATCGCGGCGCGCGAGGTGTTGACCAGGTAGGCGGTCGGCTTGAGGAGGGCCAGTTCGGCGGGGCCGAGCAGGCCGCGGGTGCGGTCGCCGAGCGCCAGATGGACGGAGACGAAGTCGGCCGTCGAGAGCAGGTCCTCCTTGGAGGGGGCGAGTTCGACGCCCACCTCGTCGGCGCGCTCCCGGGTGAGGTTCTGGCTCCAGGCGCTCACCTTCATGCCGAAGGCGAGGCCGACCTGGGCCACCCGGCCGCCGATCTTCCCCAGGCCCAGCAGCCCGAGCCGGCGCCCGTGCAGGTCGGCGCCGACCGTCTGCTGCCAGGGGCCGCCCCCGCGCAGCGCGTTGTTCTCCTGGACGATGCCCCGGGCCAGGCCCAGCAGCAGGGCCCAGGTCAGTTCGACGGGCGGGGTCGAGGAGGAGGCCGTACCGCACACGGTGACGCCGTGCGCCTCGGCTGCGGCGTAGTCGATCACGCTGTTGCGCATGCCGGAGGCGACGATCAGTTTCAGCCGGGGCAGCCGGGTGATCAGCGACGCCGGGAAGGGGACGCGTTCGCGCAGCGTGACCACGATGTCGACGTCGGCGAGCGCCGCGGCCAGGGCGTCCTCGCCGTCGAAATGGGTGTCGAAGGACACGACGTCCACGTCCCCGGCGACCGGGGACCAGTCGGCGATCTCGGTCGCCACCTGCTGGAAGTCGTCGAGCACCGCGCAGCGCAGTCGCACGTCGTCCGGTCCTCCGGTCCCTCCGCCAAACGGGCAGTGGCGCCCCCGGCAGGACTCGAACCTGCGGCCAAGCGCTTAGAAGGCGCCTGCTCTATCCACTGAGCTACGGGGGCCTGGTGTGGTGGCCTCGGTCGTGGTGCCCGGGTGTGGGCCGATCCGTGACGTCGCCGGGGACAAGGATAGGGCTCCCGGCTCCATGTCCCTGATGCTTCTCCTCCGTGGCTCGATGTGGAGGTTCGGTGAAGCGGTTCCGATAATCGCAGGCAGGTACGAATCGTGCATCGCTTTTGGCGTCTCGCGCACCGGGTGTTGTGCACTCGTTATGCCTGCGCTGTGCTCGCGTCCCAGTAATCCCTTCCGCCTGAAGTGTCCGGTCGGCGCGCAGGCATACTCATATGCTTCAGAATTCCCCTGAAATTGGGCATTCTTCACATGTGGTGACCTTGGACGTACGGCCTCAGCTGCTCGACGCACTCTCCGCGCTGCGCGACCGTGTCGCGGCCGCACGCTTCCCGCTGCCCCTGGCGGGGGCCCCACGCGCGCGTGCCAACCGCGACGAACTGCTCGCCCAGCTCGACGACTACCTGGTGCCCCGGCTGAAGGAACCGGAGGCGCCCCTGCTGGCCGTCGTCGGCGGTTCCACCGGCGCGGGGAAGTCCACGCTGGTGAACTCCCTGGTGGGCCGCCGGGTCAGCGAGGCGGGCGTACTGCGGCCCACGACCCGCACACCGGTGCTGGTCTGCCATCCGGAGGACCACCACTGGTTCAGCGGCATGCGGGTGCTGCCCGACCTCACGCGCGTGTGGATGCCCCACCAGGACCCCGACGACGACCTGCTGCTGCCGGGCGAGAACCCCGCGCGCGTACTGCGCGTCGAGACCGCCGACAGCCTGCCGCCCGGCATCGCCCTCCTGGACGCGCCCGACATCGACTCCCTCGTCGCCGACAACCGCGTCCTGGCTGCCGAACTGCTCTGCGCCGCCGACATCTGGGTGATGGTCACCACGGCCGCCCGGTACGCCGACGCCGTCCCGTGGCACCTGCTGCGCACCGCCAAGGAGTACGACGCCACCCTCGTCACCGTGCTCGACCGGGTGCCCCACCAAGTGGTGGCCGAGGTGTCGAGGCAGTACGCCGCGCTGCTCACCAAGGCCGGACTCGGTGACGTCCCCCGGTTCACCGTCCCGGAGCTGCCCGAGTCGGCCTGGGGCGGCGGGCTGCTGCCGGCCAGCGCGGTGGCGCCGCTGCGGACCTGGCTCGCGCACCGGGCCCAGGACCTCGGCGCCCGCCACGACGCCATGGCCCGCACGGCGCACGGCATCCTGGACTCCCTCAAGTCCCGGATGCCCGAACTGGCCGGCGCCACCGCCGCGCAGTACGCCGCCGCGCTCCGGCTCACCGCGGCCGTCGACGGCGCCTACGACGCCGAGCAGGCGCGCGTACGGGGCAGGTTGCAGGCGGGGGCCGTGCTCGCCGGGGACGCGCTGAAGCGGTGGCGGGCGTTCCCCCTCGACTGCACCCCCGAGGAACTCCTCGACTCGCTGGTGGAGAGCCTGACCGCCCTGCTGCTGTGCTCCGTGACCGCCGCCGACGAACGGGTCGACGAGGCCTGGCGGCGCGAACCGGCGGCCACCGCCCCGGAACTCGCCGGCCGCGACCCCGCGCCGGAGAGCGCCGAGCACCGCATCGGGATGGCCGTCCGGCGGTGGCGCCGGGAGCTGGAGGAGTACGCCGAGGACGAGGTCCGCGAACTCGACCGGAACCTGGCCCCGGACCCCGCCGTGGTGGCCGCCCTGGTCGCCACCGTGCTGCTGGGCGGGCGGCGCGGCCGCAGCGCCGGGGAACGGCTCGCCGAGCGGATCGGCGCCCACGGCGCGCTGCGGCTGCGCGACCGGGGCGGGCGGCTGCTCGAAGAACACGTGGACCGGGTCGTGCACGTCGAGCGCGAACGCCGGCTGGCACCCCTCGACGGGCTCGACGTCCATCCCGAGCCCCAGGCCGAACTCATCGCCGCGCTGTCCGTACTGCAGAAGGAGAGGTGACCGGTGACCGCCGTCACTGACCAGGACCCCACCGAGCACACCGGCCACACGACCGGGGAGGCAGGCCAGGCAGGTGAGCCGGACCGGGGAGGCCGGGTGGACCGGGCAGACCGGGCAGACCGGGTGCACCGGGCGGAGCGGTCGGATCAGTCGGCCGAGTCGGGCCCGGGCGCTGCGGAAGGCGCCGCCGCGCGGGAGGACGCCGACGGGGACGCCGAGCAGGGCGGGTCCGAGCGCGGACGCGAGGGTGAGCGCCGCCGTCGCGGGTTCCACGCGCGCGTGAAGGACGCGGCGTCACGTCGTACGGAGCATGCGAAGTCGTCCGGAGAGCGGGACGGCGGAGCGGGCCGGGACCGTCCAGCCGTCGTCGCGGAGCGCGGGGCCTCCGTGCCCGCCATGCCCACCGCGCCCACTGTGCCGTCTGGAACCCCGGTGCCCGCGGGGACCCGTGGGGCGGACTCGGCACGCCGCACGACTGCGGAGCGTCCGCCGGGCAAGGAGCGCGGCGCGGGCGGAGCACCCGGCTCCGGGGACGGCGGCGACGGCGCCTGGGGCGACGGGCTGATCGCGCGGCGGGTGGACGAGAAGAACGGCGGACCGGACCCGTACTTCGTCGTGCCGAGCAGGCCCGCCGCTTCCTCGGCCGCCCTGATGCCACTGGCGTACGACGGGCAGCTCAGGTCGCGGCTCGACGCGCTGCGAGAGCTCGTGGGCCTGTCCCGCACCCGGCTCGACACGAGCACGCTCTCCGAGGCGGGCCGGGTCCTGGACGAGGCCGCCGCGCGGCGCAGGCTCTCCGGGCAGCACACCGTCGTCGCCATCGCGGGTGCCACCGGCAGTGGCAAGTCGCAGCTGTTCAACACCCTGGCCGGGGTGACGATCTCCGAGACGGGCGTGCGCCGCCCGACCACGGCGGCACCCATCGCCTGCAGCTGGAGCGACGGCGCGGCCAGCCTCCTGGACCGGCTGAGCATCCCCGGCCGCCTGCGGCGCCGACCGATCCAGCACCCGGACTCCGAGTCGCCGCTGCGCGGGCTGGTCCTGATCGACCTGCCCGACCACGACTCGGCGGCCGTGCAGCACCGCGAGCAGGTGGACCGCATCCTGCGGCTCGTCGACGCCGTCATCTGGGTCGTCGACCCGGAGAAGTACGCCGACGCCGTCCTCCACGAGCGCTATCTGCGGCCGATGGCCGGCCACGCGGAGGTCACCTTCATCGTCCTCAACCAGGTGGACCGGCTGCCCGGGGAGGCCGCCGAACAGGTCCTCGACGACCTGCGGCGCCTGCTCGACGAGGACGGCATCGCCCTCGGGGAGTACGGCGAACCCGGCGCGACCGTGCTCGCCCTGTCCGCGCTGACCGGCGAGGGCATCGGCGAACTGCGCGAGACGCTCGGCCAGTTCGTCTCCGAGCGGCAGGCCCCGGCGCGCCGCATCGCGGCCGACGTGGACGCCGCCGCGCGGGAGCTGCGGCCCGTGTACGTCACCGGACGGCGGACCGGGCTCAGCGAGGAGGCGCGGGAGGAGTTCGCCGACCGGCTCGCGGACGCGGTGGGCGCCACTGCGGCGGGCGAGGCGGCCGAACGCGCCTGGCTGCGCAACGCCAACCGCGCGTGCGGCACACCCTGGCTGCGACTGTGGCGCTGGTACCACGACCGGCGTGAGCCCGCCACGGGACGGCTCCCGTCGCGCGCCCAGGCCGACGAGGAGGCCACGGCCCGCCAGCGCGTCGAGCAGGCGGTGCGCACGGTCTCCGACCGGGCGTCGGCCGGGCTGCCGGCGCCGTGGGCGCAGGCGGTGCGCGAGGCCGCGGTCCGCGGCGCCCAGGGGCTGCCCGAGGCCCTGGACGAGCTGACCGTGCGCACGGGGCTGCCGCCGGGGCGCCCGCCGCGGCCGGGCTGGTGGCCGGTGGCGGTGCTGGCCCAGGCGACGATGACCCTGCTTCAGGTGGTGGGCGGACTCTGGCTGCTGGGGCAGATCATCGGGTTCGTGCCCCCGAACCTCGGCGTGCCGGTGCTGCTGATGCTGGCCGGGATCATCGGCGGCCCCCTCATCGAGTGGAGCTGCCGTGTCGCGGCGCGCGGACCGGCACGGCGCTACGGCCACGAGGCGGAACGCCTGCTGCGGGAGGCGGCCGCGGGGTGCGGCCGTGCCAGGGTGCTGGACCCGCTGGCGGCGGAGCTGTTGCGGTACCGGGAGGTGCGGGAGCAGTACGGGCGGGTCACGGGGGCGGGTGCCGCGGCGAGGTAGCGGCGGGACAGCGGGGGAGTGACGGAGTTTTCCACAGACCCGGGGACGGTCCACAGCGCTCAGCGGGCCGGCCCGGACGGAGGCAGTCTGACCTCGGGCGGTCGCGACGGACGCGATCGCACCGGCTAGGGCTGCGGCGGGACCACGCGGACGTGGCGCCCTCCGCGCCGGAGCAGCCGTACGGGAGCCGCCCGTACGGGGAGGGAGGACTCGCGATGAACGAGACGATGATCTGCGCGGTGGGCAACGTGGCGACGCAGCCGGTGTACCGGGAACTGGCCAACGGCCCGTCGGCACGCTTCCGGCTGGCGGTCACCGCACGCTACTGGGACCGGGAGAAGAGCGCGTGGACGGACGGTCACACCAACTTCTTCACGGTGTGGGCCAACCGGCAGCTCGCCACCAACGCGTCGTCGTCGCTGGCGGTGGGTGATCCGGTCGTGGTCCAGGGCCGGCTGAAGGTGCGCGCGGACGTGCGCGAGGGGCAGAACTGGACCTCGGCGGACATCGACGCGATGGCGATCGGCCACGACCTGGCCCGCGGCACGGCGGCGTTCCGGCGCGCCGGCAGGTCCGAGACGTCGGCCGCCTCCCCGCCTCAGCCGGATCCCAACTGGGAGACACCGGCCCCGGAAGCGGCCGTCCCGGCCGACTCGCCCGCACCGGCCGCCGGGCAGCGGCCGGAGCCCGCGACCGTGGCATGACACGGACGTCCCACGGGAGCTGACCGAAGTGCGGCTTATCGACGGAGACGCCTTGGATGCCCCTGGGTTGATTTGTCGATAAGCCCTGCTCACGACCGTGTCGGCGATAACGATTCCGATTCGGATCACCTCGCGGGCGAACTTCACCGGCGGACGCGGTGCGTCATGTCCTTAGGATGCCGAACGAGCCCTGCGGGGCTGCTGATTCTGCTGGTGGGACCGTGCCCCCCACGTCAACGGGTCCTGCTCGAAGGGGAATTTGGTGTTTTCTTCGTTCACTGCGCTGTCCCTGCCAGGCCGAGGAGCGGCACGACTCGCCGCCGGGGCACTGGTGTCCGCGGTCGCCGCCGCGGGCGTGGTCACCAGCGCGGGCCCGGCAGCCGCGGCACAGGACGGGGCGGCGCAGGGGCAGGGCGGGGCGACGGCCACCATAGGCGGCCTCAAGACGCACGGCACCGCGGTCATCCACGGGGCCACCGGTGACCAGGAGGTGCCGGCGGGCCTGTTCGAGATGTCCGTCGACGGCGGCGGCATGCTGCAGACGTACTGCGTCGACGTCCAGAACCCCACGCAGAAGGACGCCAAGTACCGCGAGACGCCCTGGAGCGGTACCTCACTGGGCACCAACGACGACGCCGGGCGCATCCGCTGGATCCTCCAGAACTCCTACCCCCAGGTCAACGACCTGGCCGCACTCGCGAAGAAGGCGGGCGTCCGCGGCGGCCTCACGGAGCAGGACGCGGCGGCCGGTACGCAGGTCGCCATCTGGCGCTACTCGGACGACACGGACGTCGAGGCCACCGACCCCGAGGCCGAACGGCTCGCCGACTACCTGGAGAAGAACGCCCGCGACCTCGAGGAGCCGGCCGCTTCCCTCTCCCTCGACCCGCCCGCGGTCTCGGGCCGCCCCGGTGAGCGGCTCGGCCCGGTGACGGTCCGCACCAACGCCGACGGCGCGACGGTGACCCCGCCGGTCGACGCCACCGCGGGCGGTGTGCGGATCGTCGGCAAGGACGGCGCCCCCGTCACCTCCGTCACCAACGGCACGCAGATCTTCTTCGACGTGCCGGAGGAAGCGGACCCCGGCACCGCCGGACTGACCGTCCAGGCCTCGACCACCGTGCCGGTCGGCCGGGCCTTCGCCTCCGAGAGCCGCAGCCAGACCCAGATCCTGGCCGGCTCCAGCGAGTCGACGGTCACGGCGACGGCGACCGCCACCTGGTCCGACGAGGGCGCGATACCCGCCCTGTCCGCGAGGAAGAACTGCGCCGAGGGCGCCCTGGACATCACCGCCTCCAACAAGGGCGACGAGGACTTCACCTTCGAGCTGCTGGACACCGAGTACACCATCGCGGCCGGCGAGTCCCGCACGGTGACGGTCCCGCTGCCGGAGGACCGGCCCTACGACTTCACCGTCCGCGGCCCGGCCGGCTTCGAGCAGCGCTTCTCCGGCGTCCTCGACTGCCGCACCCGGACCGCCGCCCTCGACGACACCACCCACACCCTCACCGAACCGGCCCCCTCCACCCCGGCCGTCACCCCCGCCCCCGACACCAACCTCGCCGACACCGGCAGCTCCGGCGTGACCCCCCTGATAGGCGGCACGGCCATCGGCCTCGTCGTGATCGGCGGCGCGGTCCTGCTGTTCGTCCGCAGGCGCGGCGAGGGCGGGGAGAGCTGACCCACCCGCCCGTCGGCGCACGCGCCCGGCGGCCTCAGTAGCGGTGACCGGGCCAGTGCGGGTCCGACCAGCGCTCCTCGTCGGTGAGCGACAGCAGCCGTATGCGGTGCCGCAGGTCCGCCGGAGCGCCCGACTCGCGCAGCCGCGCCGCGCCGTGGCCGAGGAGCCAGGCGACCAGGTCGGTACGGAGTCGTTCCTCGTCGTTCTCGTACCAGTCGACGCACCACGGCAGGCTGTCCCCCAGGAGCTCGTACTCCCACTCCGCCACCGCTTCGGCGAGGCGCCGGTCGCTGAGGGGCCCGGTCTGCCGCTCCCACTCGGCGAGCCAGGGGCCGACCGTCCCGGACGCCTCGGCACACAGCGCGAAGACCTGGTGCGCCGGTACGGCCGCGTCCGGATCGGTGAGGCTCTGCACCCACCAGGCGCGCAGGAACTCGCGCACCGCACCGGCGTGATCGTCGGGCCATTGCTGCCAGCGACCGCGGGCCAGGGAGTACCCGGCCGCTTCCAGCCCGAACAGGGGATCCGCGAGACCGGCGACCAGGACCCTGGCGAACTGGGGCAGGACGCGGCGCAGCACGGCCGCGTGATCGGTCCAGTCGGTCGCCTGCCAGGTCCGGCGCAGGAGGTCCGGCTCCAGCTCCACGTCCGGTGTCTTCAGCAGCGCGAGTTCCTCCGCGCTGCCCCAGTGGCAGTCGCAGTTGTGCTCGTCCGGGCGCGCGGTCATGCCGCGGAAGGTGACGGCGAGCCCGTCCAGGGCGGCGGCGAGGCGCCGGTCCGCGGGACGGTGGTCGGTGAGGTGCATGAGGTGCCCGGCCTTCGAGGACTCCGGCCGGCTCCGCCGACCGAAGATCGCCACTTTACCCGGGCGGCGACCGGCGGTCACGGGCGAGGCTCCGCCGGCGTCCGGGGAAACCCCAGGTCAGAGCCCCCGGACGGAACGCGTTTCCTCCCAGGGGTGGCGGTGCGGCAAGATGGGGTGTATCTGCCCACTGCCTGATCAAGCTGCCGGACGGTTTCTCTTGGCTGAGTTCATTTACACCATGCGCAAGGCGCGCAAGGCGCACGGCGACAAGGTGATCCTCGATGACGTCACCCTGAATTTCCTTCCTGGCGCCAAGATCGGTGTTGTCGGTCCGAACGGTGCGGGCAAGTCGACCGTTCTGAAGATCATGGCGGGGCTGGAGCAGCCGTCGAACGGTGACGCGTTCCTGTCGCCGGGCTACACGGTCGGCATCCTGCTGCAGGAGCCCCCGCTGAACGAGGAGAAGACCGTCCTGGAGAACGTCCAGGAGGGTGTCGCCGAGGTCAAGGGCAAGCTCGACCGGTTCAACGAGATCGCCGAGCAGATGGCGACCGACTACTCGGACGCGCTGCTGGAGGAGATGGGCAAGCTCCAGGAGGAGCTGGACCACGCCAACGCCTGGGACCTCGACGCCCAGCTCGAGCAGGCCATGGACGCGCTGGGCTGCCCGCCCGGCGACTGGCCGGTGGTGAACCTCTCCGGCGGTGAGAAGCGGCGTGTGGCGCTGTGCAAGCTGCTGCTGGAGGCGCCCGACCTGCTGCTCCTCGACGAGCCCACCAACCACCTCGACGCCGAGTCGGTGAACTGGCTGGAGCAGCACCTCGCCAAGTACGAGGGCACCGTCGTGGCCGTGACCCACGACCGGTACTTCCTGGACAACGTGGCCGGCTGGATCTGCGAGGTCGACCGCGGCCGCCTGCACGGCTACGAGGGCAACTACTCCAAGTACCTGGAGACCAAGGCCACCCGCCTCAAGGTCGAGGGCCAGAAGGACGCCAAGCGGCAGAAGCGTCTGAAGGACGAGCTGGACTGGGTGCGGTCCAACGCCAAGGGTCGTCAGGCCAAGTCCAAGGCGCGACTGGCGCGGTACGAGGAGATGGCCGCCGAGGCCGACAAGATGCGGAAGCTGGACTTCGAGGAGATCCAGATCCCGCCGGGCCCGCGGCTCGGCAACGTCGTCGTCGAGGTCAACAACCTCACCAAGGCCTTCGGGGAGAAGGTCCTCATCGACGACCTCTCCTTCACGCTGCCGCGCAACGGCATCGTCGGCGTCATCGGCCCGAACGGCGCCGGCAAGACCACGCTCTTCAAGATGATCCAGGGCTTCGAGGAGCCGGACTCCGGCTCCATCAAGGTCGGCGACACGGTCAAGATCTCCTACGTCGACCAGAGCCGCGAGAACATCGACCCGAAGAAGACCCTGTGGGCCGTCGTGAGCGACGAGCTGGACTACATCAACGTGGGGCAGGTGGAGATGCCCTCGCGGGCCTACGTCTCCGCCTTCGGGTTCAAGGGTCCGGACCAGCAGAAGCCCGCCGGGGTGCTCTCCGGCGGTGAGCGCAACCGCCTCAACCTCGCGCTCACCCTCAAGCAGGGCGGCAACCTGCTGCTCCTCGACGAGCCGACCAACGACCTCGACGTCGAGACCCTCTCCAGCCTGGAGAACGCGCTTCTCGAGTTCCCCGGGTGCGCCGTGGTCGTCTCCCACGACCGCTGGTTCCTGGACCGGGTGGCCACCCACATCCTCGCCTACGAGGGCGAGTCCAAGTGGTTCTGGTTCGAGGGCAACTTCGAGTCGTACGAGAAGAACAAGATCGAGCGGCTCGGGCCGGACGCGGCGCGTCCGCACCGGGCCACCTACAAGAAGCTGACCCGGGGCTGATCGATCTTGCGGCACATCTACCGCTGCCCGCTGCGCTGGGCGGACATGGACGCGTACGGCCACGTCAACAACGTGGTCTTCCTCCGCTACCTGGAGGAGGCCCGTATCGACTTCCTGTTCCGCCCCGAGAAGGACTTCAAGCAGGGGTCGGTGGTGGCGCGCCACGAGATCGACTACAAGCGGCAGCTCGTCCACCGGCACCACCCGGTCGACATCGAGCTGTGGGTCACGGAGATAAGGGCGGCTTCCTTCACGCTCACCTACGAGGTGAAGGACGGGGACGTGGTCTACGTCCGCGCCTCCACGGTGATCGTGCCGTTCGACTTCGAGGCGCAGCGGCCCCGGCGGATCACCGCCGAGGAACGGGAGTTCCTCCAGGAGTACACGGACACCAAGGAGGAGGCCGTCGTCGCATGACGGTCCTCCACCTCACCGACGAGGGGGAGGCCGCGGACCTCGCGGCCTTCCTCTCCCGGCTGCTCCACTACGACCGTTCCGCCGCGGTGCGCCTGCAGGGGGCCGGCACGGCCCTCGCCGTCTTCGGGCGGCCCCCCTCCTTCGAGGTGCTCGCCGTGCGCGCGGTGCGGCTCGCCAAGCCGTACGAGAACGGGCTCGACGCCACGCTGGACGTGACCGTGTCCGCCGGTGAGCTGCTGGAGACGGTGGACGAGCAGGCGGCAACCGCAGCCGTACCGGGCGCGGTGACCGGGCCGCCCTGGGCCGGGGTACTGCCCCCGCGCGGCGGCTGGCGGCCCGAGCCGGGGCTGCCCGCGCCGGACGCCCTGCGCGCGCTCGTCGCCGCGGCGGTGGCGGAGTTCCGCTCCCGCACGGCGGAGCTGGCGCCCGAGGCGCGTACGCGGGCCGAACTGGACCGGATCGGGCGGGAGATATGGTCCCGGACGGTCGGGGACACCGGGCTGCCGGTGCGGGCCGTGCACGCGGCCCAGTCACTGGGATTCCTGCGGGCGACCGCCTCCGGGGGCGACGCGCCCGGGCTGTTCTCCTCGGGCGCGTGGCTGCGGCTGCGCACGCCCTACGGGTCCGTCGCCCTGCGGCGGGCCGGCACCGGGGCGCTGGGCATCAGCGTGCGCTGAATCCGGCGGGCCCGTGCCCGCCCGGCGGGTCAGCCGCCCTCGCTGTCGTCCGGGCGTACGGCGATGTGGTCGGATTCCAGTTCCAGGGCCACGCGGTCGCGCATGTCCAGGGCGCGCGTGTACTCGGCGGGCAGTTGGAGCCGGCCCGCGCGGTCGAGCATGGCGTACTCCCGGGCCACCACCCTCTCGTCGCCGGTCGCGGCGTCCACCTCGCTGCGGCGCAGGACCTCCGTGGAGGTGCGGCCGTCGCGGATGGCGACCGTGCGGCTGACCTCGTCGGCCACCGCCTGGTCGTGGGTGACGATGACGACGGTGGTGCCCAGACGCTCGTTCGCGGTGCGGAAGGCGGCGAAGACCTGTTCCGCGGTGTGGGAGTCCAGCTCGCCCGTGGGCTCGTCGGCGAGCAGCACCGCGGGGTCGTTGGCGAGGGCCACGGCGATGGCGACCCGCTGCTGCTGCCCGCCGGACATCTGGTGCGGGCGGCGGTCGCGGCAGTCGGCGATCCCCATCAGGTCCAGGAGCTCCAGCGCCCGTTCGGCGCGGGCCGCGCGCCGGCCGCCGGTGCCGGCCAGCTGCATCGGCAGGGCCACGTTCTGCGCGGCCGTCAGGTAGGGCATCAGATTGCCCGACGTCTGCTGCCAGACGAAGCCGACCACCGTACGGCGGTAGGCCAGCCGGTCCTTCGCCGTCATCGCGAGCAGGTCCCGCCCCGCGACCCGGGCGGCGCCGGCGGTGGGGGTGTCCAGACCGGCCAGGATGTTCATCAGTGTCGACTTGCCGCTGCCCGAGGCGCCCACCAGCGCCATCAGTTCGCCCTCCCGGACCAGCAGGTCGAGGCCCTGGAGGGCCTGCACCTCCACGCCGTCCGCGCTGAAGACGCGCACGACGCGGTCGCAGGTGATCAGGGCGTCGTGGCCGTATGCGGGACGGTGACGGGACGCGGTGGCGCGGTCGGCCAGTTCGGCGAGGGTGGGGTTGGTGGTCGTCATCGGTGCCTCCGTCGTCTCCTGCGCGTCGCGTCGCTCCGTCGTCTCCCGGCACGTGCCGTCTTCCGCGGGCGGCACCCCGTGCGGACCGCTTCGCCCGCCGGCGCCGAGGCCGTCACCGCGCGTCCCCCGCCCGCAGTTCCGCGACCGCGCCGCGCCGGCCCGACCACCACGCCTGCCCGGCCGCCACACCCACCGTCAGCACCAGCACCGCGACCGCCGGAACGGCCAGCGACCACGGGTCCGTGCGCAGCTGGGCCGGGACCGTCGAGGGCGACGAGGCCGCCAGGGCGATCGCGGTCAGGTCGATGCCGGGGGAGAGCAGCCGGATCGCCGCCCAGCCGGTCAGGACGCCGCCCGCGACGGCCGGTACGGCCTGGGGCAGGGACTCCAGGACCAGCAGGCGGCGGCCCTGGGCCGGGGTGAGGCCCATGGTGCGCAGGCGGGCGAGGAGGGCGGCGCGTTCGGGGGCCGCGCGGGCCAGGGACAGCAGCAGGGCCAGGGCGGCGTAGCCGGCGCCCGCCCCGACGGCGGCCGTGTAGACGTGCTCCGCGCCGGACTGCAGGGGCGAGTCGACGTACCGGGCCCGCTCCTCGGACCGCAGGTGCACGGACGCCCCGTCGCCCGCCGCCCGCCGCAGGGCGTCCCCGTCCAGGCCGTCGCCGGTCAGCAGCAGTACGGACGGCCGGGCCGCCCGCGCGGAGAGCCCGGCCCGGTCAACGACCAGGAAGTCGTCGCGGAAGACGGCCGGTGTGCGGTCGCGGACGACGGTGATCCGGAGGGTGACGAACGTGCCGTCCTCCATCCGGACCGGGAAGGGCGCGGTGCCGAACCGTTCGGCGACCATCGGCGAGGCCAGCGCCGGCAGCGGGTCCTCGGAGCCGCCCCGTCGCCTCAGCTCGCCCGGCGCGAACGCACCGAGGCCCGTCCGCGCCGCCAGCGCCGCGTACGCGTCCGGGGCCACGCCCGCGACCGGCAGCGACTGGCGGCCGTCCGAGGTCTTGGCCTGGTAGGCGACGCTCACCTCGGTGAGGCCCCGCACGCCGGGCGCGTCCGCGAGACGGCCGGGCAGGCCGGACGGCAGCGGTCCGGCCATCGCCTCCACGCGGGCGTCGGCGCCGACGGCGAGCACTGCGGCCCGGTCCCGGGCGTCCGAGACACCGGCCAGGACCGAGCCGCCGAACGCGGCGGTGGTGAACGCCGTCAGCAGCGCGAGGAGCGGCAGCACGGCGGAGACGGACGTACGGCCCGCCCGCGCCAGCGCCAGATGCCCCACCGCGCCGCGCAGCCGTCCGGCCGGGCGGGCCAGGCGGCGCAGCGCCGGCGGATGGAGGCGGACCAGCACCAGCGCGGCGATCGCCCCCACCAGCACCGGCGCCAGGGACACCAGGTCCCCGGAGCCGCCCGTCGCACCGCGCCGGCGCAGCAGCTCGACCGCGCCCAGCGCCAGCGCCACGGCCGTCAGCTCGGCGACCGTACGGCGCCGGGACGGGCGCGCGGTCGCCAGGTCCTGACGGCCGCCGTGCACCCGTACGGCACGGTGCGCGGCGGCGGCCCGCAGCGGCAGCGCGAGGCAGGCCACCGCGGTGACCGCCCCCGCGGCCCAGAGCGCGGGCAGCAGCCGGGCGCCGGGCAGGACGAGGACGGCCACGGCGAGACCGAGTACGCCCGCGGGCAGCGCCACGACCGCCGTCTCCGCCAGCAGCCGGCCCGTCAAGCCCTTCAGTGACGCGCCGCGGGACCGGAGCAGCGCTAGTTCGGCGCGGCGGCGCCCGGCGGCCAGCCCGCCCGTCATCAGCAGCACGACGGCGGCGACCGTGCCGGCACCCGACGCGGCGACGGCGACCAGTGGAGCGATGTCCCCGCGGAGCCGGTCGTACGTGGTGAACACGGCGTCGAGGCCGGTCTCGGCCTCGGCGAACGGGCTGAGCATCGAGCGCAGCTGCTCCGTGCCCGGCCCGGACTCCAGCGAGGCCACGGAGGCGCTGAGCCGGTCCAGGTCCCGGCCGTGCAGCGCGTCCGTGTCGGGCGCCAGGTGCCAGTAGCGCATGGGGCTGCCGTCCGTGCCCAGCAGCGCGGGCGCCGCCTCGGGCGGGAGCAGCAGGCCGCCGCGCCAGAACCTCGGGGCGTTCGGGTCGCCGCCGGGCGCGCTCACCAGGGACGGGGTCCGCAGGACGGACCAGACGGACCAGTGGACGCCGTCGGGATCGCGTGGCGCGACGACCCCGGTGACGTGGACGGCGAGTTCGGCGCCGGGGCCGCGTACGTGGATGACCGAACCCGCCTCGATGCGCAGCGTGCGGGCCGTCTCCTCGGTCACCGCCGCCTCCACCCGGCGGGTCGACGCGGTCACCGGGCCGCCGGTCACCCTGGGCAGCCGCCCGGAGCGCAGGCGGGCATGGCCGGCGAGGTCGTTCGGGGTGGCGAGGACCATCCGCGCGGGCAGCCCGTCCGGCCGGGGCAGCCACTCTTCCGCCGCGATCAGCTCGGACGTGCTGCGCACCCCGTACGCCGACCGGGAGCCGTCGACGGCCAGCGGGCTCTCGACGGTGTCCACGATGGACTTGTAGGAGCCGGCGACGCTCTTGGGACGCAGCGCGTCCTCCTGGTCCGCCGTTTCCAGACCCAGGCCCGGATCGGCACTGACCTGGACGCTGCTCTGCCCGGGGTGGACCTGCTCGACGGCCCGGCTCAGGCCGGCGTCCTCGTACCGGTCGAGCGCCCGCGGGAACGCGGCGGCGAGGCACGCCGTCAGCGCCACCAGCAGCGCCAGCGCGCCCGCGGCACCGGGGGCGGCCCGCAGCCGCGTGCGTATCCAGGGGGCGGGCACCCGGCTCACCCGGCTCACCCGGCTGACCGGGTTCGGCGGATTCACCTTCCGTCACCTCCGCGGTCCTTGAGCGTCACCGTCGGATCCGCCCGGCGCAGTGCCAGTGCCGCCGTCACCAGCAGCGGGACCAGGGCCGTCGCGGCCAGCAGCACGGCGACCCGGTCGTACGGAAGCGTGACGTGCACGCCGGGTACGGGCCGGGTGGCCTGCTGGGTCAGCACGGTCAGCGGGATCACCGCCCGGGTCAGGACCGCCCCCAGGGCGGCGCCCGTCAGCAGCGCCAGGCCGACCAGCACGCCCTGCTCGACGGCGACCGCGCGGGCCAGCCTCAGGCGCGAGGCGCCCAGAGCCCGCAGCACGGCGAACTCCGTGCCCCGCTCGCGCAGCGACCCCGCGGCGCTCACCGCGAACCCGACCGCGGCCAGCGCCGCCGCGACCCCGGCCGCCGCCGCGAACGCGGCGCCGGGACCCGCGCCGAACGGGTCGTCGCGCAGCCGCTCGGCGACCTCGTCGCGCACCATGACCTGGGACGGCGCCGTGTCCGGGAGGGCGCGCAGCGCCGCGACGGCCCCGTCCGCCTCCTCCGGCGTGGTCCGCAGCCACCACTCGGTGGGCGGCAGCGCGGTGCCGTGGCCGCTTTGGAGCTCCTGGTTCACCGTGCGCAGGTCGACCAGCAGGGCCCCGCCGAACCGCGCCGGGTCGGTCTCCTCCGGAGCGGTGGTCGGCAGTTCCCGCACCGAGCGCACGATCCGCACCCGGACGCGTTCGCCGCCGAGGTTCACGTTGACGCGCTGTCCGACGCGGGCGCCCGCCGACTCCAGGAAACGGTCGGTGGCGACGGCGGTCACGTCGGGCGGCGGCGGTCCGCTCACCCTCAGCCGGAGGGTCAGGACCGAGGAGGGCCGGGCCGGGGCGTTCTCGGAGTGGCCCGTGGCGTACTCGACCGTGAACGGTTCCGTCCGCAGCACCCGCGGCGGGGCCGAGGCGGCTCCGTCGGCCGGTCCGAGCGACGGCCCGGTGACCTCCGACAGCCCCGTCCAGTCGCCGGGCAGCCGGACCTGCCGAGCGGTGCCGTCGGCGGACGTGGCGGTCACCTCGCGCACGGTCAGCCGGTGCCGCTCCCCGTCACCGGCCGGCCGGGTCATGACCAGCTCCACCCCGGTCAGGGTCAGCGGGCCGGCCGACACCTCCATGGTGAGGACGTGTTCCCGGCCGTCGGCGGCCAGCCGGCCGGCCCGCAGCCCGTACGGGGTTCCCCAGCGGTCCTCGACGGTCACCGTGACGTCGGCCGCCATGCCGGCGGGGGACCGGCCGGAGCCCGGCACCGCGGCGCCGGTGTCGCCGGGGCCGCCGGGCGGTGTGCCGACGGCCCGGCCGGACAGGGTCGCGGCCAGTGACAGCGTCGCCGTCCCCGCGGGGACCGGCGCGCCGGCGGACACCTGCCCGGGTGCCAGGCCCGACAGCAGTTCCGGCGGCGGCTCGTCGGCCAGGTCGGAGCGCAGCAGCACCGTGTCCGCCGCGCGCGAGGTGTCCAGCGCCAGCACGGTGGCCGTCCGGTCGCCGGACAGCGACACCGTGGTGCGGGCCGCCGGGGCCACCTCCGCCACGCCGGGCACGGCCGCGTACCGGTCGGTGCGGCCGGGGACCGACTCGGCGGGGGCGGTCACCCGTACCGGCGCGCCGGTACGGAAGTCGGCCTGGTCGTCCTGGGAGCGGGACCAGGAGGCGCTCTGCCCGATCGCCGTCGTACCGAGCGCCACGGCGAGCACCAGCAGCAGTACCGGGCCCGCCCCGCGCATCGGCCGGCGGCTCAGCTGCCAGCCCGCCAGCGCCCCAGCCAGCCCGCGCCCGCTCGCCGCCCGCCGCTCGGCCGGCCGCGCCACCAGCGGCAGCAGCCGCAGCGCGAGGACCGTCCCGGCCAGCAGGGCCAGCGCGGGCGTCACGACGAGCAGCGGATCGACGCCCAGCGTGCCGGGGTCCCCGACGGGGCCGGTGGCTCCACCGGTCCCGGTTCCGGAAGCCGTGCCCGTGCCCGCGTCTGCGTCCGTGCCGGACGTCTGCCGGTCCAGTTGCCAGTAGGCGACGCCGGCCAGCACCAGCAGTGCCACGTCCGCGCCCGCGCGCAGCGGGGCGGGCAGCGTCCGCGCCCGGCCGCCGACGCCCGTCGCGGAGGTCAGGGCCGGCAGCGTCACGGCGAGGGTGCAGCCGAGCGCCGCGAGGGCGGCCACCAGCCACACCGCGCCGCTGCCGTCGGCCGCGGGCTCCCACCGCAGCCCGATCCGGGCCAGCGGCCCCTGCCCGGCCAGCAGCCGGATCAGCGGTCCGGCGAGCAGCGGCGCGCAGACCAGCGCGGGCCCGGCCAGCAGCAGCGCCTCCAGGGCGCAGACGCCCACCAGCCGGGCCCGGGAGGCGCCGCGCGCCCGCAGCAGCCGCAGCTCACCCGCGCGTTCGACGCTCAGCAGCCGGGCCACCAGCAGCAGCGCGCCGCCCGCGAGCAGGGCGAGCTGGAGCGCGACGACCAGGACGGTGGACCGGGCGACCACCAGCGAGCGGTCGAGCCGGTCCAGAATCCCGGCCAGCCCGGTCCCCGCCTCGGTCGTGCCGCTGAGCACCGGCCTGCCCCGCAGCCACGCCGTTCCCTCGTGCGCCGCCTCGCGCAGGGCGTCCGTCCGGCCCACCGTCAGCGACGAGTAGTCCGCCGACGCCAGCCACCCCGACGAGCCCGCGCTGACCCTGCCGCCGCTCAGTACGCCGGCCGGGGCGAACAGCGGCCCGTACGTCGTGAAACCGCCCTGCCCGACGCCGCGCCCGTCCAGGTCGTCCAGCCGCCAGTACGGTGCCGCGTCGTCGACCGGGCGGTACAGGCCGGTGACGACCACCCGGACCGCGGGGCCGCCGAGGCGGTCGGTGAGCGTGAGCCGGTCGCCGGGCCGCACGCCCAGCTGCTCGGCCGCGGTCACCGGCAGCGCCGTCTCCACGGCCTCGCCCGCCGCCTCGCCGGGCATCCGGCCCTCGACGATCCGGACCTGCGTGGGGTCGAGCGCGGCGAAGTACGTCAGATCGGGGCTGCCGGACGACTCGCTCCGCGGCGCGGAGGAGGACGGCAGCGCGTACGGGCCGGAGCGGACCAGGGTCCGTACCGTGTACGGCAGGCCGTCGAAGGTCCTCGCGGCCCCCTCCCGCACCGTGGCGTCGGCGTCGGAGCGCTGTGCGGCCGGTACGTCCGCCTTCACGACCAGCGCGGCGTCGGCGGCGTTGCGCGGGCCGGCCAGGGCGTGCCGCAGGGCAGCGTCCCCGACGGCGCCGGAGAACGCGGTGAGGGTGGCCAGCACCGTCGTCGTCAGCAGGACGGTGAGCAGGGCCGCCGCCAGCAGCAGGCGGTGCGCCCGCGCGCGCAGCACCACGAACCCCGCCAGTCCCCCGAACCCCGCCACCCGGCTCCCCCGACACCCGTTGTCCAGACCTCCGGGCGAGGATGGCAGAGGGGAAGGGCCGCTGGTAACCGTTCGAAAGGCGGACTTGACCGGATCGTGATCGGATACCGACGTCGAACGACCGGAATCCGTTCATCGGCCCCCGCGCAGGGGAGGGGCCGCGCTCAGCCCTGCGTGTTGATCATCGAGGCGGCCGCGTACGTCAGGTACTTCCACAGCGTCTGCTCGTGCTCCTCGGAGAGCCCCAGCTCGTCGAGGGCGACCCGCATGTGCTTCAGCCAGGCGTCGTGCGCCGCCCGGTCGACGGCGAACGGGGCGTGGCGCATCCGCAGCCGCGGGTGCCCGCGATTGTCGCTGTACGTCGTCGGACCGCCCCAGTACTGCATCAGGAAGAGCGCGAAACGCTCCTCGGCCGGGCCCAGGTCCTCCTCCGGGTACATCGGCCGAAGGATCGGATCCTCGGCGACCCCTTGGTAGAAACGGTGGACGAGCCGGCGGAAGGTCTCCTCCCCGCCGACCTGCTCGTAGAAGGTCTGCTCCTGAAGCGTGCCGCGCCGAATCTCATTCACGTCGTCCATGGTCTCAGACGTGTGGACATAGGACTTGAGGATTAGGACCCGCCGGGGGCCCTACTGTGGGGGTATGGGCGGGCACCCGGACCTGGACGGCCTCGCCGCCTCCGCGCGGGCGGAGCTGGTGCGGGAGATCGAGCTGAGCGGTGCCTGGAGGGCCGACCCGGTCTGGCGGGAGGTCTTCGCGGCGGTGCCGCGCCACCTTTTCGTGCCGTACTACTACGTCGGCGTCCGGGGCGGCTACGAACGCCGCTGGTGCGAGCATCCCGACCCGGACGCCCGTGAGCGCTGGCTGCGCGGCGCGTACACCGACGCCCCGCTGGCCACCCGGCTGCGCGACGGCGAACTGCTCTCCTCCAGCAGCCAGCCGTCGCTGATGGCCGAGATGCTGGTGGAGCTGGGCGTGACGGACGGCGACCGGGTCCTGGAGATCGGCGCGGGCACCGGCTACAACGCCGCCCTGCTCGCCCACCGGCTCGGTGACGACGACCTGGTCACCACCGTCGACCTCGATCCCGAGATCACGGAGTCGGCCCGCCGGCACCTGGCCGCCGCCGGGTACCACCCGGCCGTCGTCACCGGAGACGGCGCCCGCGGCGTGCCCGAACGCGCCCCCTACGACCGGGTCCTCGCCACCTGCGCGCTGCCCTCGGTCCCGCGCGCCTGGCTCGCCCAGTGCCGGCCCGGCGGCCGGGTCCTGACGCCGCTCGCCACCGGCCTGGCCGTCCTCACCGTCCACGACGCCGGGCACGCCGAGGGACGCTTCCTGCACACGCCCGCGTACTTCGTGCCGCTGCGCGGCGGCTCCGACCGGGCCGGGGCGGAGCCGCCGGGCCTGGGCGGGGTGCCGCGCCGGGCCCGCGAGGACGACCTCTTCCGCTTCCTGCTGGCGCTCAGCCGGGGCAGCCTCGACCCGCAGGAGGCGTACGCCCTGTGGGCCCGGGAGGACGCCCCGCGCCGCGAGCGCTACGGCATCACCGTCAGCGGCGAACGGGCCTGGGCGTGGCTGGACGACCCGGAGGGCCCGTACGCCTGGCCGTTCGCCTGACGGCGGCCCCTCTCAGCCCCGGCGGATCGTGATCGTCGTCCAGGCGCCGACGTGCACCCGGTCGCCGTCCTGGAGCGGCACCGGCACGAAGGGCTGGATCGGCTCCTCGCCGCCGTTGACCGTGGTGCCGTTCGTCGAGTTCTGGTCGACGACCGCCCAGTTCCCGTCCGGCTGCTGCACCAGCACCGCGTGCTGGTGCGAGACGCCCGGGTCCTCCGGCGGCACGGCCAGGTCGATGTCCGGGGTGTCGCCGGTGGAGTGCCGGCGCCGGCCGATCGTGATCTGGTTGCCGGTGAGCGTGCGCTGCTGCTCGGGCGAGTACGCGGGCAGGTTCAGGCCCGCGGCCTCGGGGCCGGAGCGCTGCATCATCGCCATGAAGTACTCGCGGTCCGGGCCGATGGTCGCGGTCCACGTCGCCGGTCCCTGGGGCCGCTGCGGCTGCTGCGGGAACCCGTAACCGCCGCCGGGCGGGGGCGGCGGGGCCTGCGTCGCGCCCGGCTGCGGGTAGCCGTAGCCACCGCCCGGCGCCTGACCCGGGCCGTTCGGGCCGCCGGACGACGGTGGGGAGAGCACCCAGTCGTCGTCCCCGCCGCCGAAGGACGGGCCGCCCTGCTGCGGGCGGTTGGTCTCCTGCGGGAAGGCGGGCGGGGCCGGCGGGCCGGACTGCTGATACGCCTGCGGAGCGCCCCCCGGACCACCGGGGCCGGGCGGCGGCGGCACCGGCCGCGACGGGTCGGCACCGAAGGCGGGCGGGGCGGGCGGCCCGGACGGGCCGTTGGGTCCGCCAGGACCGCCCGGGCCACCAGGACCGCCGGGACCGTTGGGGCCGCCAGGGCCGCCGGAGCCGAAGGGGCCTCCGGGGCCACCGGGACCGCGGCCGCCGGGGCCGCCGGGTCCGTTGGGACCGCGGCCGCCGGGACCGGACGGATCGCCCGGACCACCGGAGCCGAAGGATCCGCCGGGACCACCCGGGCCGTCGGGCCCACCAGGCCCACCGGAGTTGAACGGCCCGCCGGGGCCACCAGGACCGCCGGGCCCCCCGGGACCATCGGGCCCACCAGGCCCGCCGGGGCCGAACGGGCCTCCCGGTCCTCCTTGGCCGCCCGTACCGTCAGGGCCCCCGGAGCCGAAGGGACCACTGGGGCGGCCGGGGCCGCCGGGACCCCCGGAGCCGAAGGGGCCACCAGGCCCGCCCGGGCCGCCGGGTCCGCCGGGCCCGCCAGGACCAGGTCCGCCGGAAGCACCAGGCCCGCCGAATCCGCCGGGAGCACCAGGTCCACCAGGTCCACCAGGTCCGCCAGATCCACCGGCACGACCACCGGGTCCGCCCGGCCCCTCAGGACCGCCGCCCTGTCCACCCTGCCCCGACGGGTCGCCGCCGAAGGGCGGGCCCGGCGGGATCGGCTCCGCGGGACGGTTCATCTGGGACGGGCGGGAGCCCTGGTAGTCGTACGAGTCACCGCCGCCGTACGACGGGCCCGACGGGGGCTGCGGGAAGCGCGGCCCCGGGTTCCCGGACGCCGGCGGGCGCGGGGCGGCCGGCGTGTAGGAGGTGGCGGTGTTGGTGAGGAAGTTCCACCGGCACTCCTCGCAGAACGGCGCCCCGCCCTCACGCGGCGTACGGCACTGCGGGCACAGCTGCGGCTCGGCACCGGGACCGCCCGCCGGACCACCGGGTCCACCGGGACCGGCGGGCGGCGGGAAGCCGTAGCCGCCGCCCGGGGGCGGAGGCGGGGGAGGAGGCGGCACGGCACCGGCCATGCGGTGACCGCAGACCTCGCACCAGTCGTCGGAACCCGACTGGTGTCCGTTCGGGCAGGTCGGCATGTCGGTGCTTCCCCCTCTTGCGGGCTTGTTGGACTCTGTTGTCCTGCGTCACTTCTTCACGCGAACAGTCTTCGTCGACCGGGTCTCGAGAGTCATCTCGTCGGCCTCCTCGACCTTCGCTTTGAGTCGCACAGTACCTGCCGCCGCGTCGACCACGTCCACCACCTTCGCAAGCAGTTTCGCCGTATCCGCGTTTCCGGAGGCCCCCGCGAGCTGAACGGCGCGGCCCAGTTTGGCCGTTGCTCCGTCGATGTCTCCCACCTTGCGCAGGTCGAGCCCTTGCTGGATGACTTGTGCCAGTTCGGCCTGCCCGGTGTAGTGGGCGACCTGAGGGTTGATCGACGTGGAGGCGGCCATGTCGTCGGTCCACACGGCGCGTACCAGGCCCTGGGCGCCGAGGTTCTGGACCGTGCCACCGGGCTCCGGAATCACCAGGGAGACACGGGCGGCCAGCATCTCCTGGCCGAGGCCCGCGGCCGGTACCTCGACGCAGACGTGATAGTCGCGGGACTCGTCGCCCCAGGAACCGGTGGGGTAGTCCCCGGCGCGGGGGCCCGCCTCGGTGCGGCGGCCGGTCAGCTCCTCGACCGTGGGGGCGACCTGTTTGACGAACTTCACAGTGGTGCCGACGGGGGTCCACAGGCGAAGTGCGACGTCCGCGACCTCCTTGCCCATGGCCGTCTCCATCATCCGCGTGAAGTCGGCGGCGAGACCGGCGGGGTCGGCGACGATGTCGGCGGTGCCGAGCAGGGCGGAGGCGATCCCTGTGACTTCTTTCACTTCCCAGTCGGTGCCCACACCCCGGGCATCGCAGGTGAAACGCCCGGCGCAGGCGTCGAGCGCCGCCTTCAGGCCGTCCGGTGACTCGTGTTCGTTGCGGCCGTCCGTGAGCAGGATGCCGTGCCGGATGGCGACGTCCGCGGTGGCCAGCAGCCGGTCGGCCAGCCGCAGCCAGGCGCCGATGGCGGTGCCGCCGCCCGCGCTGAGCCGGCGCAGCGCCTGCTTGGCCTGGTCCCGGGTGGTGGCGTCGGCGACCGCGAGCCGGCCGTCGCCCGGGTAGACCTCCTTGGCCACGTGGGTGCCGCCGATGACCGTGAAGTGCACGCCGTCGCGCAGGGTGTCGATCGCGGCGGCCGTCGCGTCGCGGGCGTTGCGCATCTTGGTCGGCGGGTAGTCCATCGAGCCCGAGCAGTCGACCATGACCGCCACCGCCGCGGACGGGCCCTGGCCCGGCGAGTACAGGTGGGGCGCGGTGACCGCGCTCCCGATGGTGCCGCCGCCGGTCGCGGTGACCGTCACGATGGCGTTGACCTCACGGCCGCCCTCGGGCAGGTACTCGTTCTGGTAGACGTCCACCGAGAACTGCGGCACGTTCGACTTCGAGAAATTGGCCATGCCCGATCGCATCCCCCTCTACGTCCCCACACCGGTGGGGTGAACGGCTGGTGGCGGGCCGCCCCCTGCGGCCCGCGAGACCGCCCCGCGCGCGTCCCCGCCCCGCGGGGGCCTCAGGCCGATCCTGCCCCCTGCGGCGGTGCCGGGAACGGCAGAAGGGCCACTGTTACGTTGTCGTGGCCCCCGCCGTCGAGAGCGTGGCCGACCAGGACGCGGGCGCTGTGCAGGGGCCGCGCGGCGGCGTCCGGGGGCACGGCGTCGGCCATCTCCTCGGCCGACTCGGCGTAGTTCCACAGGCCGTCCGTGCAGACCACGACCACACCGGGGCGGTCCGGCTTGAACGACGCGGTGTGCGGCTCCAGTTCGTAGGCGTCGGCGCCGAGCCAGCCGGTGATGGCGTGGGCGCGCTCGTCGGCGTAGGCCTCGGCCTCGCTCATCAGGCCGGCGGCGACCATCTGCGCGGCCCACGAGTCGTCCTCGGTGAGCCGGGCGGGCCGGGTGCCGCGGTCGGCCGGCACCCAGTAGACGCGGCTGTCGCCGACCCAGCCGACGACCAGCAGACCCGAGGCCACCACGGCGCCGACCAGGGTGCAGGCCGGCGCGTTCTGGTGCGGGGCCTGCTCCAGGGCCGTCCGAGGCTCCTCGGCCAGCGCGTTGACGGCGTGCGAGGCGGCGAGGATGGCGTCGTGCATGGCCTGCTGCGGGTGCGTTCCGCGCGGCAGGGCGGCGAGCAGGGACTCACCGGCCGCCCGGGACGCGGCGAGTGACGCGTCGTCGGGCCGGGTCGCCGAGGAGACGCCGTCGCAGACGATCGCCACGGTCGCGGGGGCGCCGTCGGGCAGGGTGGCGCAGCCGACGGAGAACGCGTCCTCGTTGCGGTGGTGGCGCAGACCGCGGTCGCTCACCGCGGCGACCGGGCCGGACTCCTGCTCCATGTGGTCGCGTTCGCGGGGCTGGGCGTGCCCGCAGTTCTCGCAGTAGCCGTCGTCGTCGACCCGGCCCGTGCGGCAGGCCACGCACACCTTCTCGGAGGCGGCGGGCGCGGCGGGCGCGGCGGGTGCGGCCGGCGTGGGCACGGCGGCCGAGCGGGGGTCGGGCGCCTGCAACGGGTACTCGTCGGGCTCCCGCCCGTCGGCCCGGTGGTCGAACCGCACGCCCGACGCGGCCGGTTCGGGCGCGGCCGACGGCATCGGCGGCGCGGCGGGCGGCGGTGGCGGGGGCGGCGACAGCGGGGCGCCTCCCGAGTCGGTGCCCGGCACCTCGGCGGCCGCGTGGACGGGGGCGGGCCGGCCGAAGCCGTCCGAGTCCCGGGCCACGGGCCAGTCCACGCCTTCCACGCCGTCCGGCGCCGACGGCGGCGGGGGCACCGCGCCGTTCAAGGCGATCGTCGGGCTGCCGTCGGGCCGTGCGGGCACGGCGGACAGGTCGTATCCGCACGCACCGCAGAAACGGTCACCCGGCTCGAGGGGTTCCTCGCAGCTCGGGCACTTCGACACAGCGGCCTGCTGGGGCATCTGCGACATCAACTACACCCACGTCCGGGGGCGGTAACGATTGGCACGTTCCACCAGGTCGATCCTCTCCTCGCCGCCCCGCGCCAGCCGAGCCAGCGTGCGGTACGAACGCTCCAGGCCGAAACGCAGACCGCGTTCGTCCAGGCCGCTGCCGAGCAGCGTCCGTCCCCCGGCGGCGGGAGGGACGGAACCCCGACCTCCGGAGAGTACCCAGTCCAGCGCGCAGCCGAGGACCTCGGCCGACAGCTGCTCGCGCCGCGCCGGGTCCAGACCGTACACGTCCAGCGCCTCGACCTGCCGCGCGGAGGCGGTCAGATCGTCCAGGAACCCCACGTCGCCCGCCACCGCGGTGCGCCGTCGCAGCCGGGCCCGTACGGCCGCCACCCGCGCGGCGGTGCAGTGGACGGAGGACTCCGGCACCGACTCCAGCGTCCGTACGGCCCCGGCCCGGTCGCCGCCGGCCAGCTGCACCCGGGCCAGCGCGAACGCCGCGCTGACGTGGCTCGGGTCGGACGCCCACACCAGGCGGTAGTACTCGGCGGCGTTGTCGAGCTGGCCCAGCACCTCGGCGCACAGGCCGAGTGCCAGCTTGGGCGCGACCTCTCCCGGGAAGGCGTCGTAGATCGCGTCGAAGGCCAGCGCGGCACCCTCGTGGTCGCCGGTCACCAGCGCGGCCAGCCCCCGGTACCACACCACCCGCCAGTCGTCGGGCCGTTCACCCTCCAGTGTCCGCAGACCCTCCAGGGCGCCGGGCGCGTCGCCGCTCTCCAGGCGGGCCCGGACCTGCCGCAGCCGCGTCTCGGTCGACGGCGCGGGTGCCGCGGCCAGCGCGGTCAGCAGCTCGGCCGGCGCGGACGCCATGAGGCCCGCCAGGAAACCCGCGTTGGGGTCGCCGGCGTCGACCCGCGGCACCGGCAGCGCCAGGGCCGCGGCGGGCGCGTCGGCCGGCTTGACCAGTCCGGGAACGGCGCCGCCGGGGTCACCGCCCGCGCCGGCCGTGCTCACCGCCCCCGGCAGCCCGGCGCTCGCGCCCGTCCCCGCGGGCGGTACGACGCCCGCCCCCGACGGGCCGAAGGCTCCGACGGCCGCGCCCGTCCCGCCGGGCGCCCCGACCGCCGCGCTCGTCCCGCCCGGCAACGCGGGGCCGGCACCCGCACCGTCCGGCGGCCCGGCCGCCGCCCTGCCGCCGCCGCGCCGCCCCGTCCGCACCGACCGCGCCCCGAGCCGCGACACGTCACCGTCCAGTCGCGGGAACAACTCCGTGTCCGTCACCCGGACCTCCGGTCCGAAGAGGGTGGAGACGGCGGGCCGGGCGCGGCCCGTCTGGAGCGAGACCACCTCGCGCAGCACGCCCGTCAGCTGCTCCGCCATCTCCTGCGCCGAGGCGAACCGGCGGGCCGGATCGGGGTCGGTGGCCCGCACCAGCAGCCGGTAGAAGGACTCGTACCGCCGGAACACGTCGATGGAGTCCGGATCCGGCAGCGAGTCGGCGTAGACGGTCGTGTAACCCTGGAAGTCGAACGTCAGCACGGCGAGCGTGCGGCCGACCGTGTACAGGTCGGACGCCACCGACGGGCCGACGTCGGCGACCTCCGGCGCCTGGTAGCCGACCGTGCCGTAGATGGCCGACTCCTCGTCGTCCATCCGGCGCACCGCGCCCATGTCGATCAGCTTCAGCTGGTCCTCGGACTGGATGGCGTTGTCGACCTTGAAGTCGCAGTAGAGCAGGTTGCGGCTGTGCAGGTGACCGAGGGCCTCCAGCGTCTCGATGCCGTACGCGCAGGCCTGCTCCACGGGCAGCGGATCGCGCCGCCCCTCGGGCGAGCGCCGGCCGTTGGCGATCTCCTTCAGCGACTTGCCGCCGACGTACTCCATGACGATGTACCCGTCCAGCGAACCCGTCCGCTGGTCCAGGTGCTCGACGAAGTTGTAGATCCGCACGATGTTGGCGTGCTCGATCTCCGCGAGGAAGCGCCGCTCCGAGATCGCCGCCGCCATCGCGTCCTGGTCGCCGGTGTCCAGCAGGCCCTTGAGGACCACCCAGCGGTCCGAGACGGCCTTGTCTACGGCGAGGTAGATCCAGCCCAGCCCACCGTGCGCGAGGCAGCCCACCACCTCGTACTGGCCGTGCACGACGTCCCCGGCCCGCAGCTTGGGCACGAACGAGTACGGGTGGCCGCACTTGGTGCAGAAGCCCTCCGTGCGCCCCGGCCGCGCCCCGCGCGCCCGCCCGACCGGCGCCCCGCAGTCCGACCGGGAGCAGAACCGCTTGCGCTCCGGGACCTCCGGGTCGTCCAGCACCATCGCGCGCGGGTCGGGGCGCGGGATCGCCGGGACCTCGACCAGCCCGGCACCGAGCCGCCCGCGCGCGGAGGCACCGGCGCCCGAGCCCGAGCTGCGCACCGACACCGAGCGCCCCGTGGACCGGCCCGACACCGACCGCGAGAGCCGCCCCGACACCGACCGCCGGGACTTCGAGGACTGCGACGACGTACGCGGACCGCGCCCGCCGGACCGGGAGCTTCCGCTGCCCGCGGAGCCGCGCGAGCCCCGCCCGCCGCCCCCGGTGACGCCGGTCGGCGACGAGCCGATCATGCCGCCCGCGGCGACGACCGGCGCGAGACCGCACGTGTCGCAGTACAGCTCGCCGCCGCCCACGTCCTCGTAGCTCCCGCCGCAGCCGGGACGCTGGCACGTCCGCCCCGCCTCATTCATGACGCTGCCTCCCCCTCGTCGCTCACGCGCCGGGCCCCCGCCCCGTCCGGTCCGCCGGCCCGCCCTGACCGGGCACGCGCGGGACGGACGCGAGCAGTTCGGCCGCCGCGTGCTGGTAGCGCAGCACGGCCTGCTCCGCGACGCGCAGGTCGCAGGGCGCGCTCCACAGCATGCGGCGCGCCTTCTCGTACTTCTCGGCCAGCTCCGGGTCCTCGGCGTACCCGAGCCGGGCCACCTTCGCCTTGTACGCGTCGAGCCGGCCGCGCAGCTCCGCGCGGACCGCGAGCGGCGCGGTGACCGCCGTCAACGACTCGCGGGCGCGCAGCAGTTCGTCCTCGGCCTTCTCCTCCAGCGACTCCAGCAGCGGGGACAGGCGGTGCCACTGGGCGTGCCTGCGGTACTCGGCGGCCGCCGCCAGCTGCTCCTGGAGCACCGTCGGCGGTCCGCTGACGACCGGCACCTCCGTCGCCGCGATCTTCGCCAGCACCTCGCCGCGCGCCGTGCGGGCCTCGGCGAGCGTGCGGTCCGCGCGCGAGAGCACGTCCCGCAGGCGCACGATCCGCTGCTCCGCGTCCTGGCGCACGGCCAGCACGGCGTCGATCTCGCGGCGCACGTCCTCCAGGGCGCGCGCCTCCCGGTCGTAGACCGTGGTGTCCGGCCGTCCGCCGCCCGGCGCCGAACTGCCCTCGGCGGGCTGCCAGAACGCCAGCGGGTCGGAGACGACCTGCTCGCGCAGCCTCGTCAGTGTGCGGGTGATCCGCTCCAGGTCGTCACCGGCCGGGTGCTCGCCGGGACGGACGCCCACGGAGTGCGCGAGCTCGCGGGTGCGTCTGAGCTCGGCGGCGAGTAAATCGATCCGCGCGGGCAGCGCCGACCACACCGCGTCGGCGGCGACCACCATGTCCAGCGAGGCCGCGTACAGCTGGTTCATCCGGTCCACCAGCGTCACCAGCGAGTACCGCTCGCTCAGCCGGCCCGGACCGCCGTTCGGGGTGGGCGCCGCGGCGGTGGCGGCGGCGCCCGCCACCGTGACGGCCTCGCCGCGCAGCAGCTCGGTCAGCTCGGCCAGGTCCTCGCGGCTGGACCAGCGGCGCCGGGCACGGATCTCCCGCGCGGTGCGCAGGGCGCCCGTGTACGCGTCGAAGTAGCTCCACAGCAGCGTGATCGACGCCTCCGCCGCGGCCCAGCGTTCGGCGGTCGTCCCGGTCAGCTCGGCGCCCTCCAGGAGTCTGCGGCCCGCGTGGTCCTGGAGGGCGAGGAGCGAGGTCTCGACCGCCTCGTGCTCCGCGCCGAGCCGCGCCAGCGCACGGTCCACCTCGTCCCGGTCCATCACCGGCCCGGTGGGTCCCGTGTCGCCCATCGATCACCTCTCGCTGTCGCGGACTTGTGCGCTGTCTTGTCTGCGGTTCTGCGGTCGTTCAGTCCTCGCGCAGATACTGCGGCGGGGTCGGTGGCTCCGACTTCGCCGGGTCCTCGCCCATGGTCTCCGACAGCCACCGTTCGTACGAGCGCTGCCAGCCCTCGGCCTCGTCCGCGCGCCACTGAACGAGGATGCGGTTGACCCGGCGTACCAGATCGTCGGCGTCCTTCTTCATCGCCACGCCGTAGTACTCGGTGGTGAAGGCGTCGCCCTTCAACTCCACCGTGGGGTCCTGGGCGGCCTGGCTCGCGGCGAGCGCGCCGTCGGTGACCACCGCGTCGACCTCGCCGAGCTGGAGCCGCACCAGGCAGTCCAGCTGGTTGGGCACCGTGGTGCGCAGGTCGACGTCCTCGGCCGGCCGGCCGTCCTTCCGGTCCTCCTGGAGGGTGCTCAGCGCAGTCGAACCCGCCGCCGTGCAGATCTCCTTGCCGGCCAGCGTGCCGTCGTAGCCGGTGATCTCCGACGACTTGGGCGCCAGCACCTGCTGGCCGGTGCGGAAGTAGGGGGCGGAGAAGGCGACGTCGGTCAGGCGGTCGCAGTTGATGGTCATCGTGCGGACCACCATGTCGACGCGGCCGTCCTGGATCGCGGGTATGCGCTGGTCGGTGGGGATCGCCTTGAACTGCACGGCGTTCGGGTCGCCGAGGATGTCCTCGGCGATGCGGCGCACCAGGTCGATGTCGAAGCCCTCCAGCTCGGCGTGACCGCCGCTGTTCGGGTCCCGGTAGCCCCAGTGGTAGCTGTTCTGGTCGACGCCGACGATCAGCTTCCGCTTCTCGCCCTCGCGGCCGCGGATCTCGTCGATGGCGGGGCCGTCGTCGCCGGACGGCGGCAGGGTCTGCTTCTCCGGGTCCGTGCACTCCTCGGCGGCACGCGCCTGGCTGCCGTGGGCGACGCCGTGGCCGCCCGTGCCGGCGCCGCCGCCGTCGGCCCGGACCACCGGCAGGAGCAGGGCGAAGAGCACGGCGAGGGCGCAGGCGAAGGCCATCGCCCCCACTCCGCCCCAGCCCTTCAGGCCGGTCCGCAGTCGTCGTGCGCGCATCCTCACGCCTCCTTTCACGGCTTCCCCTTCCCGCCCGTCCGCCGGACCCACGCCCCGTCTCACCGGTACTCCGAGAGCCTGCGCCCGATGCCCAGCAGCGCGCCGGCCACGCCCAGGGCGGCGAGGACACCGGCGCCCTGCGGCAGGTAGCCCATCGCGTCCAGCCCGTCGCCCGCCGCCTGCTCGAATTCGCGTTCCTCGTGTTCGAGCGCGGCGGCGAGGGAGGCGTCGACGCCGTCGAAGCACTCGACGGTGGCGCCCTCGCCGCCGATCACCAGGTCCAGCGCCTGCTGGTAGTTGCCGTTCTCGTCCTGCTCACGGGCGGCCGCGTGGCGCTCCTTCCACTCCGCCATGTTCCCGCTCGCCGCGGTGACCGGGCGCTCACCGGCGTCGTCGTCGGCGAGCCGCGCGGCCTCGGCCAGACCCTTGCCGAGCGCGTCCATGTTCTTCCCGAAGTCGAAGTCGTAGGCGTCGACCGTCTCGCCGTCGACCTTCTTCGTCTGGGCGCCGCGCGCCACCAGCGTCAGGTTCTCGTTGCCCCGGGCCTTGAGAGAGGCGATGCGGGCGTCGTGCAGCACGTTGAGCGAGCGTACGCCGTGGTCCTGGGAGTCGCCCAGGTTGGAGCGGGCGACTCCGTGGCCGACGATCAGCCACAGCAGGACGACGGCGGTGGTGGCCGTGGCGGTGACCAGGCCGTGGTTGAAGACCCGGTTGGTGCGGCGGTAGTTGCGGCGCTGGGCCCAGGCCAGGGCGCCGAGCGCCAGCACGCCGAGGGCGATCGCCGCCCACGGGTAGGCCTCGGCGTCCGAGTAGTCGGCGCTCAGCCGGCGGTTCTCCGTCTCGTACAGGTCCTCCGCCGCCGGAAGCATCTCCTGCTGCATCTTCTCGTTGGCGTAGCGCAGATAGGCGCCGCCGACCGGGAAGCCCTGCCGGTTGTAGGTGCGGGCGCGCTCGATGAGGCCCTTGTACTCGGGCAGCAGACGGTTGAGGTCGGCGATGGTGTCCGCGGAGGGCGAGTCGGCGTCGGAGTTCGCGGCGGCCGTCACCAGTCCCTCGGCGGCCGTGCGGATGCCCTTCTCGTACCGGTCCCGGGTCTCCTCGGTCTCCTGGCCGCCGGCGAGGAACCCGCTGGAGGCCGCCGTGTTGGCCTCGGCCAGGGAGCGGTAGATGTCGGCCGCGTCGGAGGTGAGCGGCTGGCTGCGGTACCGCACGTCGTGGGCCGCCGAGGACCGCTCGTGCGTCTGCCAGGCGGTGACCGCGCCGAAGGCGACTACCAGCGCGGCGAGCAGCGCGCCGATGATCCGCAGCCGCCCCGGCTCGGTGACGGCGGCCGCCCGCAGCCGGTCCACGCCCTCGGCGAACGCGGTGCGCCGGGGCGCCGCGGGCGGGGGCGGGGAAGCGGGAGCGGCGGGAGTGCCGCCGCCCGGCCGCTGCGCCGGGACCGGCGGGGACTGCGGGGACTGCGGCGGGACGGCGGACGCGGTGGGCGTGCCGGTGCCCGGTGGCGGCCCCGCGCTGCCCTTCGGCGGTCGATCCACTGCTGACCTCCCCCATGGTCATCCGTCGCCGCAAGTATCGCTGCCCGCACCGGCATTCGCACCGGCCTTCACCCGATCTTGATCCGATCCGGGTGCGGTCCGGTCCGGGTGCAACGCACCACCCCTGCCCATGAATACGCCGCCGGAACCGGTCCGGTTCCCCGGACCGGTTCCGGCGGCGCCCGCACGCGGTGGGCCTCAGCCGCCGAAGTGGTCCCGGGCCCGCGCGTGCGCCTCGGGTGACGCCCCCGTCCGGTCCAGCCCCAGCAGCACCGCGCCCAGCACGGGCCGGGCCGTCACCACGCGCGGTACGGCCTCGGGGGCGCGGGCCGCCAGCAGCTCCCGTATCCGGTCGTCGAGCCGCGCGTGACGCGCCGCCAGGACGCTGCCGCCCAGCAGCACCGGTGTCGGCTCGGTCAGCAGGTCCAGCCGGGTCAGCGCGACCGTGGCCATCGCGACCACCTCGTCGGCCTGCCGGTCGACGATCGCCCGCGCGACCGGGTCGCCGCCGGCCGCCGTGGCGAACAGCACCGGAGTCAGCTCGTGCCGCCGGACGGGCTCGACATGGCGCAGGTGCAGGGCCTCGATGAGGGCGTACATCGAGCCGAGCCCGAAGTGCCCCGGCAGCGTCCGCGCCAGCTCCGTGGGCTCCCCGCGCCCGTCCTCCGCCCGCGCCGCGTGCCACAGCGCCTCCTCCGCCAGCCCCCAGCCGCCGCCCCAGTCGCCGGACAGCCGCCCGATGGCCGGGAAGCGGGCGGTGCGCCCGTCCGGACGCATACCGACGCAGTTGACGCCCGCCCCGCACACCACCGCGACCCCGCGCGGCTCGTCGATGCCGGCCCGCAGGACCGCGAACGTGTCGTTGCGCACGTCCACGCTCGCGCCCCACGCCCGTGCGCGAAGCGCGGCGGCCAACTGCTCCTCCTCCACCGGCAGGTCGGCGTTGGCCAGGCACGCCGAGACATGGCCGACGGCGGTGACGCCGGCCGCCGCGAAGGCCCGCGTCACCGCCTCCGCCAAGGCGTCAACGGCCCGTTCGACGCCCACCGCGGGCGGCCGGAAGGCGCCGCCGCGCGCCGTGGCGAGCACCTCCCCGCCGGCCGCCACCACGGCCACGTCGGTCTTGCTGTTCCCCGCGTCGACGGCGAGGACACTTCCGGTCAGGCCCACGCCAGGTGCTCCCGGTTGTGTGCGATCAGCCGGTCGGTGAGCTGCTCGGCGTACGCGTACTGGCCGACGAGCGGGTGGGCGAGCAGCGCCCGGAAGACCCGGTTCCGGCCGCCGCGCAGGGCCGCGTCCAGGGCCAGGTCCTCGTACGCCGTCACGCCGGCCATCAGCCCCGCGTACAGCGGGTCCACGTCCGGCACGGGCAGCGGGACGGCACCCTTGCCGCCCACCGCGGCCGGCACCTCGATCACCGCGTCGTCGGGCAGGAAGGGCAGTGTGCCCCGGTTGTACGTGTTCACCACCTGGTACGGGGAGCCGGCGCCGCCGAGCAGGGCGGCGGCGAGGTCCACGGCGGCCTCGGAGTAGTAGGCGCCGCCGCGCTTGGCGAGCAGCTCGGGCTTCTCGTCCAGGGCCGGGTCGCCGTACATCCCGAGCAGCCGCCGCTCCATGGCCGCCACCTCGGCGGCCCGGGACGGCTTGGTGCGCAGCTCGTCCACGACCTCGTCGTGGGCGTAGTAGTAGCGCAGGTAGTAGGAGGGGACGACGCCCAGGCGGTCCAGGAGGGGCCTGGGCAGCCGGAGGTCTGCGGCGACCGCGTCCCCGTGCTCGGCCAGCAGCCGGGGCAGCACGTCCTCGCCCTCGGGGCCGCCGAGGCGGACGCCGGTCTCCCAGGTGAGGTGGTTGAGTCCGACGTGGTCCAGGTGGACGTCGGCGGGCACCACCCCGAGCAGGGCGGCGAACTTGCGCTGCAGCCCGATCGCCACGTTGCACAGGCCCACCGCCCGGTGCCCGGCCCGCAGCAGGGCGCGGGTCACGATGCCGACCGGGTTGGTGAAGTCGATGATCCAGGCGTCCGGGTTGGCGCGGCGGACCCGCTCGGCGATGTCCAGCACCACCGGCACCGTGCGCAGTGCCTTGGCGAGGCCTCCCGCGCCGGTCGTCTCCTGGCCGACGCAGCCGCACTCCAAGGGCCAGGTCTCGTCCTGCTCGCGGGCCGCCTGCCCGCCCACGCGCAGCTGGAGCAGGACGGCGTCGGCGCCGTCCACGGCCGCGTCCAGGTCGCAGGTGGTGACCACGCGGCCGGGGTGGCCCTGCTTGGCGAAGATACGGCGGGCGAGGCCGCCCACCAGTTCCAGCCGCTCCGCCGCCGGGTCGACGAGGACCAGTTCCCCGACGGGCAGGGTGTCCCGCAACCGGGCGAAGCCGTCGACCAGTTCGGGCGTGTAGGTCGAACCACCGCCGACCACGGTGAGTTTCATTCGGTTCTCCTTCGTGGACGCCCCGTCCTTCAGGGCGGGGAGGAAAGGAAGCTCCTGCGGAGCAGGGCGAGGAAAGCCGGGCTGCCGTTAATGGGGGAGCAGGGCGAGGGAGGCGGAGACGGCGAGCGTGAGGGTGACTTCCTGGACATCCCGGGCATGGCGGGGACTCCCGGGGCATGGGCGGGGGAGGGGCGGGCGGTGCGGTGCCGTGCGGGATCAGCGCGAGGTGTCGAAGACCTCGTCGCGGGTGGTCGCGAGCGCGCTCTCCAGTGCGCCGCGCAGTACGGGATCGGCGGTCACGCCGCCGAGGACGAGGCGGGGCCGGGAGGCGGCCAGCTCCTCCAGCTCGTCCTGGAGCAGGGCGCGCAGCGGCTCCCCGCCCGCGGTGAGCGCCGTGCCGCTGAGGACCACCAGCTCGGGGTCGAGGACGGAGACGAGGGAGGCGAGGCCGGTCGCGAGGCGGGTGGCGTACGTCTGGAGCAGACGGTGGTGGGGGCCGTCGGCGCGGCGCTCGGCGGCCGAGGCGAGCAGGGCTGCGGCCGACTCGGTGTACGGCCCGGACGGCACCGGCTCGACGCCCAGCTCGCGGGCCAGCTTCGGCAGGGCCTGCGCACCGGCCAGCTCCTGGAAGCCGCCGCTGCCCGCGCGGCTGACCTTGCGGACCAGCGGAGCGCCGGGCACGGGCAGGAACCCGACCTCCCCGGCGCCGCCGGTCCAGCCGCGGTGCAGGCGGCCACCGAGGACCAGGGCGGCGCCCAGGCCCTCCTGGTTCCACAGCAGGACGAAGTCACCGTGGCCCCGGGCGGCACCGAGCCGCTGCTCCGCCACGGCCGCGAGATTCACGTCGTTCTCGTACTCCACCGGCATAGGCAGGGCGGCGGCGAGTTCGTCGAGGAGGGCGGGGGAGTGCCAGCCGGGCAGGTGGGAGGCGTAGCGCAGCCGTCCGGTGCCCGGGTCGAAGGCGCCCGGGGTAGCGATGACCAGGCGGTGGACGTCGTCCCGGGCGAGTCCGGCCGCCTTCACGGCGCCGTCGAGGGCGTCGGTGACCTGCTGGGCGACCGGGGCGGCGGGGCGGCGGCCCGGGGTGGGCAGTTCGTACCGGCCGACCGTGCGCCCGGTGACGTCGGCGACCGCCGCGAGCAGGCGGCCCGGGGTGACGTCGAGTCCGGCGGCGTACGCGGCGGCCGGGTTCACCGCGTAGAGCTGGGCGCCGGGACCGGGGCGTCCCTCGGTCGTGCCGCCGGCCAGCACCAGCCCCGCCGCCTCCAGGCGGGCCAGCAGCTGGGAGGCGGTCGGTTTGGACAGGCCGGTGAGCTTGCCGATCCGGGTGCGGGACAGCGGCCCGTGCTCCAGCAGGAGGTCGAGCGCGGCCCGGTCGTTCATGGCGCGCAGGACGCGCGGGGTGCCCGGCGTACCGGCGGTCGATGCCATGCGTGTCCACACCTGCCTCTCGGCCGCTCGGCTTTTCAGCGCGGGACGGCGAAGTCGACCGGCCGCGCCCGTTGACGGCGACTGTTAGGAAAGTTTCCTGTTGGTGGAGAAACGTAGGCCCGCCGGACGGGAGCCGTCAAGAGACCGCCCCCGGGGCGACGCGGTCGTCACCTCGGGGGCCGGGAGAGCGCGGGCGGCGCTACTTGGTGGTGCTCGGCGGCGGGATCGGGGAGGCCGCGATGGACTGCGGGGACACGGTGCTCGAGTAGGCGGACGGGGCCGCCATGCCCGCGGTCGGATCGGGCGCCGCGGCCTCCTGCCCCGGTACCTCCGGACCGCCGACGATGGGGATGCCGGCCGCGTCGAAGGCCCGCTTGACGCGCCAGCGCAGCTCGCGCTCGACGGTGAGGGACTTGCCGGGCATGGTCTTCGCGGAGACCCGCACCACCATGGAGTCCAGCAGGACGGAGTCCAGGCCGAGCACCTCGATCGGGCCCCAGAGCATCTCGTTCCAGGGCTCCTCCTTGCTCATCCGCTCGCCGACCGCGGCGATGGTCTTCCGCACCTTCTCCAGGTCCTCGCCGGAGCGGACGGTCACGTCCACGCCCGCCGTCGACCAGCCCTGGGAGAGGTTGCCGATCCGCTTGACCTCGCCGTTGCGGACGTACCAGATCTCGCCGTTGTCACCCCGCAGCTTGGTCACCCGCAGCCCGACCTCGATGACCTCGCCGGAGGCCACGCCCGCGTCGATGCTGTCACCGACGCCGTACTGGTCCTCCAGGATCATGAAGACGCCGGAGAGGAAGTCGGTGACCAGGTTGCGGGCGCCGAAGCCGATCGCGACGCCCGCGACACCGGCGGAGGCCAGCAGCGGGGCCAGGTTGATCTGGAAGGTGCCCAGCACCATGAGGGCCGCCGTACCGAGGATGAGGAAGCTGGCCACCGAGCGCAGTACGGACCCGATGGCCTCCGAGCGCTGGCGCCGCCGCTCGGCGTTGACCAGCAGGCCGCTCAGCGCGGTGCTGGCGCCCGTCCCGGCCCTGCGGTTCATCCGGTCTATCAGCTTGGTGATCGCCCGCCGCACCACCGCGCGCAGCACCACCGCGATCACCACGACCAGCAGCACCCGCAGCCCGATCGCGAGCCACGTCGACCAGTTCTCCTCGACCCACCCGGCGGCGTTCGACGCGCTCTCCTGGGCGTCCTGGAACGACGGCACCGCCGGCGTCGGCGACTCCGAGGGCGACGGCGACGGATCGGCGGCCAGAGGGACGGCGGCGGACAGGGACACGACGGATACCTCCAGGTGCGGTGCCGCCCGCCCCCCGGCGGGGGTCGCTCCAAGGTCACGGAATGGTCACCGGACGGACGGAATCACCACACTAACGGGGCACCACGTGCGGAACGGCGCGAAGTTCACGGGAGAGACCGCGCTCACCCGCGCTTGAACTGGTCACGGTCCTGGGGATGCATTCCGTGTGGTCGAAAACACTCCCAGCCCGTTACCGGGACATGGTGGCGCTTCCACCAGCCATGAGGGGAGACTGACTGCAGATCGTCCCGGCGCGAGCCACGCGCCGCCGACGCCCAAGGAGGCACCCGTGCCGCATGTCCTGGTCCTCAACGCGTCGTACGAGCCACTCGGCGTCGTACCGCTCCGCCGCGCGCTCGTCCTCGTCCTGGAGAACAAGGCCGTGTGCCTCGAGGAGTCCGGCGCCTACCTGCACAGCGCGACCGTCACCGTGCCCGCACCCAGCGTGGTCCGGCTCAAGCGGTTCGTGCGGGTGCCCTACCGGGGGCCCGTCCCGCTCACCCGCCGGGCGCTCTTCGCCCGGGACGGGGGCCGCTGCATGTACTGCGGCGCCGTCGCCACCAGCGTCGACCACGTCGTCCCTCGCAGCCGCGGGGGCCTGCACGCGTGGGACAACGTGGTGGCCTCCTGCCGCCGCTGCAACCACGTCAAGGCCGACCGCCACCTCGGCGAGATCGGCTGGCGCCTGCGCCACAAGCCCGCTCCGCCCACGGGGCTGGCCTGGCGCATCATCGGCACGGGCCACCGGGACCCGCGCTGGCTGCCGTACTTGCAGCCGTACGGCGCGGAGGACGCCATGGCCCGGATCGACGGCATTTCCGCCTGACGGCCCGGGCCTCCTCGTACGCCGGGCCGCCGGGAACGGAACGGGCCGGCGCACCCAGTTCTTCAGCGGCTCGGTGTCCAGGGTGGTCCCGACCGGCTCGGGCAGCGGGACCTGCTTGCCGAAGGGCAGCGTCCGCACGGTCTCGTACCGCCCGCCGTCCGGGAGGCTGTACACCTTGACCTCGCAGGTGTTTGGCGGGCGAGTTCTTCGAACTCGGTGACGAGCATCCGGGGCTCGTCGGCGGTCACGGTCACAGGGCTCCTTCGGGTTTGCGGGGGTCCACTCCGTCACTGCAAGGCAAATGCGGCCTGTGGACGGTGCCTGCTCAGGGGTGACGCCACGTGAGGGTGTAGCGCCAGAAGAGGCGGCGGCGCAGGCGTGCGCCGGGGAGGACCGTGCGGGCCTGTCGGCGGATGTCGGAGAAGGTCATGTCGGCCGGTCGGGTCCGGGCGGACATCGAGAGGGGCGGGGCGGCGCTTTTGCCCCTGTTCTTGAGCCAGCCGGTGGCGGCGTTCACGGGGACGGCCGCCGCGCCGAGCAGGTGGTCCGTGGCGGTCCGCGGCCGGTAGAGGCCGACGACCACCAGGGTGCCGCCGGGAGCCAGGTGCCGGCGGAAGGCGGCCAGGGCCTCGGTGAACGGCAGGTGGTGGAGGGTGGCGACGCAGGTGATGACGTCGTAGGGGCCGGCGGGGAGTCCCGTCGGGGCGTTCGCGACCGTGAAGGACGCAGTCGTCGTCCCGTGGGTCAGGAGGCGCGCCCGCGAGGTGATCGCGGGGTCGGAGTCGACGCCCCGGACCTCGTCGGCCCGGGCGGCGAGGAGCCGGGCCAGATCGCCGGTGCCGGAGCCGACGTCCAGCGCGCTGCCGAACCGGCGGGGGAGCCGGCGCAGGATCCACCGGTGGTAGTGGGCGTTGTGGTCCCAGGGGTGGGCGGCGTTGAAGCGGTCGAGCGCCCGGAGGAGCCCGTGCGGCGGCGGTGTCATGCGGCTGCTTCCGTACTTCGTGTCGGATACGAGGACCGGAACGGCTCACGGCCTCCGAACGCTCACGTTCTCCGGAAGCTACCCGACGGACGCTCACACGTACCGCAGTTCGCCCGGCCGCACCGACCGGCCCAGCAGTGGCAGTGCCGTCGCCGCCGCCAGCAGGCAGGACGCGTACACGACGGGTCCGACCAGCAGGGCGGACCAGGGGAGCGAGCCGTCGCCGGTGAGGGTCGAGTACCAGGTGCCGGCCGCCATGCCGCCGATGCCGGCCAGCAGCAGGGCGGGGGCCAGCGGGAGGGCGGTCTCCAGGAGCAGGGCGCGGTTCAGGACCGTGCGCGGGACGCCCGCGGCGACCTGGGCGGCCAGGGCGCGGCGGCGGGTGGTCAGGGACTCGGCGGTGCCCACGGCGAGGCCGGAGAGGGTGATCGCGAGGGCGACGAGGACGGCGGCGCCGGTCAGGTCGAGGCCGGTGGTGTAGTACGCGAGGTCCGCGCCGAGGTGCTCCCGGGAGCGCAGCTCGGTGAGCATCGCGTGCCGGACGCACAGGAACGCCGTACCGGCCACCGTCACCACGAGGACGGCGGCGTGGGTGCGGGCCGGGGCCCACGGGTCGTCGCGCAGCCGTTCCGCCGCGAGCAGCGCGGCCGCGGTACGGGCGCGCGCGGCCAGGAGCCGGCCGGTGAGCCGGGCGGCCGCCCCGGCCAGCCACACCGCGCCCGCGCCGAGCGCGACGACGAGGGAGAAGACGGTCAGCGGGGTCTGCCAGTGGACCCGGTTGGCCGCGCCGTGACCGCCGGTCATGGCGAGCGGGGCCACCGCGACCAGCAGGAGCAGCCCGCCCAGGAACAGCGCCCCCGGACCGCGCCCCGTCCCCGGCCGCACCCGGCGCACCCACCCCAGCGGCGACGTCACGACCCGGCGCAGCGCCAGCGCCCCCGCCACCGCGCCCAGCACCGGCACACCTGCGGCGACCAGCGCGAAGCCGGCCCAGGTCAGCGCGGTCGGTCCGGTCCACAGACGGAGCAGGAGCAGCGTCGAGAAGACGGTCGCCACCGCCGAGCCGACCAGGCAGGCGAGCCCGGTCTCCAGCGCCGCGATCCGCCGCACCTGCCAGGGCGTCGCCCCGGCCAGCCGCAGTCCGGCCAGGCGCCGGTCCCGGTGGACCGCCCCGATCCGGGTGCACTGGCCGAGGAAGGCCAGCACCGGCACCAGCAGCAGCAACAGCCCGGCGATCACCCCGGAACGGGTCCCGGGCCCGTTCACCAGGCCGTGGAGGACGGAGACGGCGTATCCGTCCGGGACCGACGCGAGCGCGACCGCCGCCAGCGCGAAGCCCGTCGCCCAGGCCGCGCCCGCCGCCGTCAGCGCGATCCGCCACCACTCCCGCCGGTCCGACCCGCGCACCAGCTGCCGGGCCAGCCGCACGTCCGAGACCACGGTGCTCATGCCGTCACCCCCAGCGGTGCCACCGCACCGTCGCGCAGCCGGACCTCGCGGTCCGCGTACGCCGCGACCTGGGCGTCGTGCGTGACCAGCAGCACCGCCGTGCCCGACTCGCGGGCGGTGTGCGCGAGCGCCGTCATCACCTGCTCGCCCGACAGCGAGTCCAGCGCACCGGTCGGCTCGTCGGCGAACACCACCTTCGGACCGGTGACCAGTGCGCGGGCCAGCGACGCCCGCTGCGCCTGCCCGCCGCTCATCTCGCCGGGACGCAGCTCCTCCTGCCCGCGCACGCCGAACCGTTCCAGCCATCGACCGGCCCGCGCGCGTGCCTCGGCGCGCCCGGCGCCGGCCAGCATCAGCGGCAGCGCCACGTTGTCCAGGGCCGTCAGCTCCGGGATCAGCTGCCCGAACTGGAAGACCACCCCGAAGTCGGTGCGCCGCAGCTCGCTCAGCCGCTTCTCGGGCAGTTCGTCCAGCCGCCGGCCGGCGTACGTCACCGAGCCGGCGTCCGGCCGGACGATCCCGGCCAGGCAGTGCAGCAACGTGGACTTGCCGCTGCCGCTGGCCCCGGTGACGGCGAGGATCTCGCCGGCCCGCAGGTCGACCGAGGCGCCGCGCAGGGCCTCCGTCCTGCCGTGTGCCTTCACCAGGTCGCGGGCCGCGAGCAGTGGCCGCGGCGCGTTCCCGGTCGTGTCCCCGTTCGTCATGCTGTGCGGACCTCCGCGGTCAGGTGGGTGAGCCGGGCCGCCGTGGTGGTCATCCAACGGAGGTCGGCGTCGAGGTGGTTGAGGGCGTAGTCGGCCGAGAGCACGGTGGTCAGGTCGGTGCCGGGAGCCGTCTTCACCGCCGTGAGCTCCCGCATCCGGTCCATGTGGGCGGTGCGCTGGGCCTGCAGGTAGGCGCGCGCGTCGGCGCCGGTGAGGATCGAGACGACGACCTTGGCGAAGATCTCGTTCGTCACGAAGGGCGCGGGCGGGGCGATCTCGCCCGCCCAGTGCGCCAGTTCCCGCGCGCCCTGCTCGGTCGTGCGGTACGCGGTGCGCTCCGGGCCGCCGTCCGACGCGGTGCCGTCCACCTCCGCGAGGCCGTCCCGCACCAGGCGCTGGAGGGTCGTGTAGACCTGCCCGTAGGCGAGCGGCCGGGCCCGGGGGAAGCGTTCGTCGTGGCGCCGCTTCAGGTCGTAGCCGTGGCTCGGCCCCGAGGCGAGCAGCCCCAGCAGGATGTGACGGGTGCTCATGCCGGTCAGTATTCACCGAGTACATGTACTGAGTGAATAGATGGACGGTTTCCCGAGAGCGTCTTGACCGGTTTGCGTGATCTGTTATCCGGTTAGGTGACTGTTCTGCCCGGATTTGACGAGATCCTGCGGAGGTGGGGTGTGACCAGGGCCACGTTGTCGGTGTCAGGGCGTCTGTCCTCGCGCGGAGTGGGTAGGGCTGCCGTAACCCGCCAAAAGCGTGCGCGAAACAAGGAGGCCCCCGTGGCTGCACTGGCACCCCTGCTGCTCCCCGCCCCGTCCAAACCCGTGGCGGAGCCGTCCACTCCCTGGGCGGAGCCCTCCGCCGCCTCCGACACCCCGCACTACTGCGTCTTCGGCGCCACCGGGAGCTGCGCCGAGACCCCGCTCACCAGCGAACCGCCGCTGCCCGACGCCGAGCCCCTCACCAGCGAGTCGCCGTTCGCCGACGCCGTGCCGCTGACCAGCGAGTCCTCGCCCGAACTCACGGCCGACGTGCCGGAGCAGGGCGGCCCCTCCTTCGCCGTCCCCGAACCGACGAGGTCATAGAGGTCGTAGATGCCAGCAGCCCGGCCGGCCGAGCCCCCCACCGAGGACCTTCCCGAGGATCTGACCCGGCTCGCCGCCCTGCACGGCGTCGCCACCTCCTACCGCCCCTCCCCCGACCGCACCGTCGCGGCCTCGGTCACCGCCGTCACCTCGGCCCTGGCCGCCCTGGGCGTGGACACGAGCACCCCGCAGGCCGTGGGTGCCGCGCTCGCGGCCCGCGACACCGAACTGCGCCAACGCCTGCTGCCGCCCGCCGTGGTCGCCTGGCGCGACGGCACCACACCGCGCGCGCTGGCCGGCCTGCCCGACGGGACCCGGCTGCGCGTCGACACCGAGCAGGGCGAGCGACGCGACGGCACGGTGGGCCTCCCGGCGGGTGGTGCCGCTGAGGTTTCCGTGGCCGGTGAGGCCGTCGCGGACCGCCGGGCGGTTGCCGGTGCCGCGGGTGCTCCGGCCGGTGACGGCACCGCGCGCCCCCTGGCTGGCGACGGCTTCGCGGGCACCTCCGTCGGGGACGGCTTCCCGGGGGCCTCGGTCGGCGGTGTCCTCGTCGGTCTCCCCCCTGGCGTCCACCGCCTGACCGCCACCGCCCCCGACGGCCGGACCGCGCGCGCCCACCTGATCGTCGCGCCTGCCCGGCTGCCCGCCCCCGCCACCCGCTCCTACGGCCTCCTCGTGCAGCTCTACTCCCTCCTCTCCCACCGTTCCTGGGGGATGGGCGACCTCGGTGACCTCGGGGAACTCGCCGCCTGGGCCGGACGCGCCCTCGGCGCCGGCTTCGTACAGGTCAACCCGCTCCACGCGGCCGTCCCCGGCGCCCCCACCGACCCCTCCCCGTACCGCCCGTCCTCGCGCCGCTTCCCCGATCCCGTACACCTGCGGATCGAGGACGTGCCCGAGTTCGCGCACGTCACCGACCCCGAGCGCGCCCGGGCGCTGCGGGAGCGGGCGGCGCGGCTGCGTGCGGCCGTGCTGGAGGACGGCGCTCTCATCGACCGGGACGCCGTGTGGGAGCTCAAGCGCGCGGCGCTGGAACTGCTCCGCGAGGTCCCCCTCGGCCCCGGCCGCCGCGCCGCCTACTGCGACTACCTCGCCGAACAGGGCACCGCCCTGGAGGACCACGCCACCTGGTGCGCGCTCGCCGAGGTCCACGGCCCCGACTGGCACCGCTGGCCCGAGGGCCTGCGCGACCCCCGCTCGGCCGACACCGACCGCGCCCGCACCGCCTTGATGGACCGCGTCGACTTCCACTCCCGCCTCGCCTGGCTCACCGACACCCAGCTCAGGGCCGCCCAGCACAGCGCCCGCGAGGCCGGCATGCCGCTCGGGATCGTCCACGACCTCGCCGTGGGCGTACACCCGCGCGGCGCCGACTCCTGGGCCCAGCAGGAGTGCTTCGCCGCCGGCATGTCGGTGGGCGCCCCGCCCGACGCCTTCAACGCCCGCGGCCAGGACTGGGGCCTGCCGCCCTGGCGTCCCGACCGCCTCGCCGCCTGTGGGTACGCGCCCTTCCGCGGCCTGCTGCGCGGCCTGTTCCGCTACGCCGGAGCCCTGCGCATCGACCACGTCATGGGCCTGTTCCGGCTCTGGTGGGTCCCCGAGGGCCACCCGCCCACCGAGGGCACCTACGTCCACTACGACGCCGAGGCCATGCTCGCCGTCCTCGTTCTGGAGGCGTCCCGCGCCGGTGCCGTGGTGATCGGCGAGGACCTGGGCACCGTGGAGCCCGGCGTGCGCGAGGCGCTTCGCGAGCGAGGGGTGCTCGGCACCTCGGTGCTCTGGTTCGAACGGGACTGGGAGGGCGACGGCCGCCCCCTGCCCCCCGACCGGTGGCGCGCCGACTGCCTGGCCACCGCCACCACCCACGACCTGCCCTCCACCGCCGCCCGCCTCACCGGCGAACACGTCGACCTCCGCGAGCGGCTCGGCCTGCTCACCCGCCCGCTGGAGGAGGAACGGGCCGAGGCGTCGGCCGACACGGCCGAGTGGCTGGACGTCCTGGCGCGGTTCGGGCTGCTGCACGGCACCGGAGGAGACCCCGGCACCCCCTCCGAGGAGGCCGGCATCCAGGCCGTCCACCGCTTCCTGCTGCGCACCCCCGCCCGCATGGCCGGCATCTGGCTCCCGGACGCCGTCGGCGACCGCCGCCCGCAGAACCTCCCCGGCACCTGGGACCAGTACCCGAACTGGCGCCTGCCGATCGCCGACGCCGAGGGCCGCCCCGTGACCCTGGAGGACCTGGCCGCCTCCCCGCGGCTGCACGCCCTGATCGACGTCGTGCGGGAGCGCGCCGGACACGGGGAGAGCCGCCCCGAAGGCCGCGCCCGGCCCCCGTACGGCACCCCGGGCGCGCGTGCCTGACGGCCGTTCGCTAACTTTGCACCGTGGACAAGAAGAACGCCCTGCGCGCCGGCGCCCTGGCAGCCGGTACGACGCTGATGATGCTGCTCATGTCGTCCCCCGCGCTCGCGCTGACCCGCGACGACGGCGACGACCCCGGCACGGGCCTGAGCGTCATCGAGACGCTGGGCCTCTACGTTCTGGCCCCGATCGCGCTGTTCGTGGTCATCGCGGGCCTGGTCATGGTCCTGGACCGGTCCAAGGAGGAGCACCGGGTGACCTCCCGCAACATCAAGACCCGGCCCAAGGCCGACGCCAAGGCCTGACGGCCCACCTCAGCTGTACCGAGGGCGCCGGCCCTCCCGCACGCGGCACGCTGCCGCGCGGGCGGGGCCGGCGCCTTCGGCGTGCCCTCTACCCCTCGGTCGCCGACAGCAGGTCCCGCAGCAGGTCGGCCAACTGGCCGGCCCGCCCGGCGTCGAGGGCGGCGGACAGGGCCTCCGTCTGCACGGCGAGCCCCGCGCCGACCGCCTCGTCGACGAGTTCCCGCCCCTTGTCGGTGAGCGTGACCCTGAGGCCCCGGCGGTCGTGCGGGTCGGGGGAGCGGCGCAGGAGACCGGCCCGCTCCAGTTTGTCGAGCCGGCCCGTCATACCGCCCGTGGTGAGCATCAGGGTCGCCGAGAGCTGACGGGGCGAAAGCGCGTACGGCTCGCCGGAGCGGCGCAGCGTCGCCAGGACGTCGAACTCGCCGCGGGAGATCCCGAATCCTGCGTAGACCCTGTCCATCCGCTCGCCGATCGCGCGCGAGAGCCGGTTGACGCGCCCGAAGACCTCCATCGCGGTGGTGTCGAGGTCGGGCCGGACCACCGCCCACTGGCCGATGATCGCGTCGACCGGGTCCTTGTGCTGCTGGGGACGCTCACTCATGGGACGAGTATCGACGGCCCTCAGGTCGGCCGCAAGAAAGTGGCTTGCCGATAAGTGGCTTGGAAGTAAGCTACTTACCGCCGACCTACTCGAAGGGGCCTCCCGTGGCCGCGAACCGTCCCGCCCTCATCGCCCTGACCGCCCTGGCGCCCGTTTCCTGGGGCACGACCTACGCCGTCACCACCGAGTTCCTGCCGCCGGACCGGCCCCTGTTCACCGGGCTGATGCGCGCCCTGCCCGCCGGCCTGCTGCTCCTCGCCCTCGCCCGGGTGCTGCCGCGCGGCGCCTGGTGGTGGAAGGCGGCGGTCCTGGGCGCGCTCAACATCGGGGCCTTCTTCCCGCTGCTGTTCCTCTCGGCCTACCGCCTTCCGGGCGGCATGGCCGCCGTCGTCGGCTCCATCGGCCCGCTCTTCGTCCTCGGGCTCTCCGCGCTGCTGCTCGGGCAGCGGCCCACCACCCGCTCCGTGCTCGCCGGGGTCGTGGCGGCGTTCGGCGTGAGCCTGGTGGTGCTGAAGGCGGCCGGGGCGCTGGACCCGCTCGGCGCGCTGGCCGCCCTCGCCTCCACCGCCTCCATGTCCACCGGCACCGTGCTCACCAAGCGGTGGGGACGCCCCGACGGCGTCGGCCCCCTCGCCCTGACCGGATGGCAGCTGACCGCGGGCGGCCTGCTCATCGCCCCGCTCGCCCTCCTGGTCGAGGGCGCCCCGCCCGCCCTGGACGGCCCGGCGGCCGGCGGCTACCTCTATCTGGCGCTGGCCAACACGGCCGTGGCGTACTGGCTCTGGTTCCGGGGCGTGGGCAGGCTCTCCGCCACCCAGGTCACCTTCCTCGGCCCGCTCTCACCCCTGACCGCCGCCGTCGTCGGCTGGGCCGCGCTCGGCGAGGCGCTGACGCCGGTGCAACTGGCGGGCATGGCGCTGGCGTTCGGGGCGACGGTCGCGGGACAGCTCGTGTCGCGGGGCGGGACCGCGGCGGAGCCCCGACCTTTCAGTTCTCCTGCACAGAACAGTCGAAAAGATTCGATGGACCTGACGGATGCGACGCTGCGACGGTAGAGCCACCGCCATCGCCGACCAGCGAAAGGAACTCCGTGGCCGTAGCCGAACACCGGATCAGCACCGCGGCACCCACCGCCGCACGGCCGGGACCGGCCGCCCCCGTCGCCCTCGGCATCGGGCTCGCCGTCCTCGCCACTCTCGTCTGGTCCGGCAGCTTCGTCACCTCCCGGGCCCTCGGCGACAGCGTCCCGCCCGTCCAGCACGCGTTCTGGCGCTGGGTGGTGGCCCTCGCGGCCGTCGCCCCGTTCGGCGCCCGGCGGGCCTGGCGGCAACGCGCGCTGATCCGGCGCCACCTCGGCTTCGTCCTCCTCGCCTCCCTGCTGGGCGTCACCGTCTACAACACCCTCGTCAACCAGGCAGGAGTCACCACACCCGCCGCCAACATGGGCATGATCATGGCCGCGTCCCCGGTGCTGATGGCGCTCTGGGACCGGGCGGGCGGCGTACGGCTCGGCCCGCGCCGGGTCGCCGGGCTGTTCATCGCCTGCGCGGGCGTGCTGCTGCTGGTCGGCGGCGGGGTCTCCTTCTCGGCCGGTGACCTGTGGATGATCGCCGCCGCCTGCTGTTTCGGGTCGTACAGCGCGCTGCTGCGCCGCAGGCCGGCCGAACTGGGCGGCGCGGCCTTCCTGTTCACGACCTTCCTCTTCGGCACCCTCATGCTGGTGCCCGCCCACGCGGCCAGTGTCGCCGTACAGGGCGGCTTTTCCCCGTCGCCCGGCACCGTCCTGCCCCTCCTCTACGTCGGCATCGCCTCCTCCGCGGTCGCCTTCTTCGCCTGGAACAGGGCGGTCTCCCTCATCGGCCCGACCCGCGCCGGGATCGTCTACTACCTCCAGCCGGTGTGCGTCGCCCTGCTGTCCTGGGCGCTGCTCGCCGAACCGACCGGCTGGGCGCAGGCCGGCTGCATGGCACTGATCCTCAGCGGTGTCGTCCTCGGCGCGGGGTCGCGCACGTAGGGGCCGGGCCCCACGGATAGGTTGCCGCCATGGCCGACTGGGAGATCCGCAAGCTGCAGATCCTGCGCACGCTGCGGGAGAGGGGCACGGTGACGGCGACGGCCGAGGCGCTGAACATGACACCGTCCGCCGTGTCCCAGCAGCTGACGAACCTCTCCAGGCAGCTCGGCGTGGACCTGCTCCGGGCCCGGGGCAGGCGGGTCGAACTGACGGACGCGGCGCGGCTGGTGCTGCGGCACGCCGAGGCGGTCTTCGAGCAGCTGGAACGGGCCGACGCCGAGCTGGCCGCCTACGTCCACGGGGAGGCCGGCGAGGTCCGGGTCGGCGCCTTCTCCACCGCCGTACCGGCCCTGGTCGTACCAGCCGTCACCGCGCTGCGGGCGACACACCCCGGGGTGGCGGTGCGGGTGCGGGAGGCCGAGGCGCAGGAGGTGTACGAGCTGCTGGCCGCCGGGGACGTGGACCTGGCCCTGTCCCTGGCGGCCCAGGCGCCCACCGCCGCCGACCCGCGCTTCACCCGCGTCCCGCTGCTGGCCGACCCGCTGGACGTCGCGCTGCCCGCCGGCCACCCGCTGGCCCGCACGGACGGGCTCCGCCTGGCCGACCTCGCCGCCGAACCGTGGATCTTCGGCGGCAGCGGCCCCTGGTCCGACATCACCCGAGCGGCGTGCGAGACGGCCGGCTTCCGCCCGTACCAGGCCCACACGGCGGCCGGCTGGACGGCGATCCTCGCGATGGTCGGGGCGGGCATGGGCGTGGCCCTGGTCCCGCGCATGGCGGCCGTGCCGCGGGACGGCGCGGTGATGCGCGAGCTGCACGCGGACCGGCCCGTCCGGCACGTCGTCGCGGCCGTGCGCAGGGGCGCCGGGGAGGGCGCGGCCGTCGGCACCGTCCTGACGGCCCTGCACACGACGGCACGAGCCCGCCTCACCGAGTCCGCACACCGCCCGGACCACTGAGCCCTGGGTGCGGCCCGCTCGCGGGCGGTCCCGGTGTGCTGGTGCCCGGGGAGGGCGCGGTGGCGCGGCTCCGTGCTGGTGGGCCGTGCGAGGCGCGAGCGGGTTTCGCGGCAGGGGAGGCGGCCCGACCCGTGCCTGGCGTACCGCCGAGCGCTCAGGACGTGCTTCGGGGGCGCCCGGACTGTGCCGGACGCCCCCGAGGGCGTGCCGCCGCTACGCGGACGCGGCCGCCGCGTCCGCGGCCTGGGCCCTCAGCGCGCGCTCGACGCCCGAGCGGGACTCGGAGACCAGGCGGCGCAGGGCCGCGTTCGGCTCGGCGGAGGACAGCCAGGCGTCCGTGCGGTCCAGGGTCTCCCGCGACACCTGCACCGCCGGGTACAGGCCGACCGCGATCTGCTGGGCCATCTCGTGCGAACGGGACTCCCAGACGTCCTTCAGCGCCTCGAAGTACCGCTCCGTGTACGGCGCCAGCAGCTCGCGCTGGTCGGTCTGGACGAAGCCGGCGATGACCGCCTCCTGCACGGCGTTCGGCAGCTTGTCGGACTCCACGACCGACTCCCAGGCCTCCGTCTTGGCCGCCTCGGTCGGGCGGGCGGCACGTGCGGTGGCCGCGTGCCGCTCACCGGCGGCCGTCCTGTCCCGCTCGTACTCGCTCTGGATCTCCGAGCCGCCGAACCGGCCCACCGCCGCCAGCCGCTGCACGAACGCCCACCGCAGCTCGGTGTCGACGGCCAGGCCCTCGATGGTCTGCGTGCCGTCGAGCAGCGCGTCGAGCAGGTCCAGCTGCTCCGGCGTCCTGGCCGTCGCCGCGAACGCCCGCGCCCACGCCAGCTGGTGGTCGCTGCCCGCCTCGGCGGCCCGCAGGTGGGCCAGCGTGGCCTCGGTCCAGCGGGTGAGCAGCGCCTCGCGGGCGTTCGGGTCGGCGTACTGGTCGATGGCCAGCTTCACCTGGCGGTGCAGCGACTGCACCACACCGATGTCGGACTCCTTGCCGATGCCGGACAGCACCAGGGAGAGGTAGTCGCGGGTCGCCAGCTCCGCGTCCCGGGTCATGTCCCAGGCCGACGCCCAGCACAGCGCGCGCGGCAGCGACTCGGTGAAGTCGCCGAGGTGCTCGGTGACGACGGCGAGGGACTGCTCGTCGAGGCGGACCTTGGCGTACGACAGGTCGTCGTCGTTGAGCAGGACCACCGCCGGACGGGGCTTGCCCACCAGCTGCGGTACGGCCGTCAGCTCGCCGTCCACGTCCAGCTCGATGCGCTCACCGCGCACCAGTTTGCCGCCGGCGTCGAGGTCGTAGGCGCCGATCGCGATGCGGTGCGGGCGCAGGGTGGGCTCACCCTTGGCGCCGGCGGGCAGGGCGGGGGCCTCCTGGCGGATCGCGAAGGACGTGATGACACCCTCGGCGTCCGTCTCGATCTCCGGGCGCAGGACGTTGATGCCGGCCGTCTCCAGCCACGCCTTCGACCAGGTCTTCAGGTCGCGGCCGGAGGTCTCCTCCAGCGCGCCCAGCAGGTCGGACAGGCGCGTGTTGCCGAAGGCGTGGCGCTTGAAGTACGCCTGCACGCCCTTGAAGAACGCCTCTTCACCGACGTACGCGACGAGCTGCTTGAGCACGCTCGCGCCCTTGGCGTACGTGATGCCGTCGAAGTTGACGAGCACGTCGTCCAGGTCGTTGATGTCCGCCATGATCGGGTGCGTGGACGGCAGCTGGTCCTGCCGGTACGCCCAGGTCTTCATCTGGTTGGCGAACGTCGTCCACGAGTGCGGCCACTTCGAGCCCGGCGCGGCGGCCTGGCAGGCGGCCTCGGAGTAGGTGGCGAACGACTCGTTGAGCCACAGGTCGTTCCACCACTCCATGGTGACCAGATCGCCGAACCACATGTGGGCCAGCTCGTGCAGGATGGTGGCCGCCCGGCCCTCGTACGCGGCGTCCGTCACCTTGGAACGGAACACGTACTGGTCGCGGATGGTCACCGCGCCCGCGTTCTCCATCGCGCCGGCGTTGAACTCCGGCACGAAGAGCTGGTCGTACTTCGCGAACGGGTACGCGTAGTCGAACTTCTCCTGGAACCAGTCGAAGCCCTGCCGGGTCACCTCGAAGATGGCGTCCGCGTCCAGGTGCTCGGCGAGCGAGGGACGGCAGTAGATGCCGAGCGGGACGGACTGGCCGTCCTTCTCGTAGACGCTGTGCACCGAGTGGTACGGGCCGACGATGAGCGCCGTGATGTACGACGAGATGCGCGGGGTCGGCTCGAAGACCCAGACGTTGTCCTGCGGCTCGGGGGTGGGCGAGTTGGAGATGACCGTCCAGCCCTCGGGAGCCTTCACGGTGAACTGGAAGGTCGCCTTGAGGTCCGGCTGCTCGAAGCTCGCGAAGACGCGGCGCGCGTCCGGCACCTCGAACTGCGTGTACAGGTACGCCTGGTCGTCGACCGGGTCGACGAAGCGGTGCAGGCCCTCGCCGGTGTTGGTGTACGCGCAGTCGGCGGCCACCCGCAGGATGTTGCGGCCCGGCAGCAGCCCCGGCAGGGCGATGCGGGAGTCCTGGAACACCTCGGCGGGGTCGAGGGCGTCGCCGTTCAGCGTCACCTCGTGGACCGTCGGCGCGACCAGGTCGATGAAGGACTCGCCGCCGCCCTCGGCGACGTCGAAGCGCACCGTGGTCACGGACCGGTAGGTGCCGCCCTCCTGCGCGCCGGTGAGGTCGAGATCGATCTCGTACGAGTCAACGGTCAGCAGCTTCGCCCGCTGCTGCGCCTCTTCGCGAGTCAGGTTTGTGCCAGGCACGCGGTCATCTCCTCGTTATGTGTGGGTTGCGCCATCCTTCCACGTGGCCGGGACGGAACGCGATGTCCATTTCCCGCCGGTGCGCGGGCCGGGCGCGCGCGAGCCTGGGGCCATGCAGCACTACACCGTACGGCCCATCCCGCCGGCCGCCCTGAAGGAACTGCGCACCGCCGACGACGCGGGCCGCGCCCCCGCCCCGTTCACCGACGACGAGGGCGGCGCCCCGCTCCGCTGCTGCCTGCGCCGCAGCCGCCCGGGGGAGGGGATCGCCCTCGTCTCGTACGCCCCGCTGCGGCGCTGGGCCGCGGCGGCGGGCGCCGACCCGGGCGCCTACGACGAGCAGGGACCGGTCTTCGTCCACGCCGAGGAGTGCGCGGGACCCGAGACGGACGACGCCCTCCCCTTCACCAACGCGCACCGCGTCCTGCGCCGCTACTCGACCGGCGGACGCATCCTGGGCGGACGCCTGACCGGGGACCCCGGCGCCTTCGCGTACGCCCTTGGGGAAGCGTTCGACGACCCGGCCGTGGCGCTCGTCCACGTCCGGGCCGTCGAGTACGGCTGTTTCCTCTACGAGGTGCGGCGGGGCCGAGCCCCAGGGGTCTAGCCCTTCAGCTCCGCCGCCACCAGCTCCGCGATCTGCACCGCGTTCAGGGCCGCGCCCTTGCGCAGGTTGTCGTTGGAGACGAACAGGGCGAGGCCGTTGTCCACGGTCTCGTCCCGGCGGATGCGGCCCACGTACGACGGGTCCTGACCGGCCGCCTGCAGCGGGGTCGGCACCTCGGAGAGCGCCACGCCGGGGGCGCCGGCCAGCAGCTCCTTGGCGCGCTCCACGTCGATCGGGCGGGCGAAGCGGGCGTTGATCTGGAGGGAGTGGCCGCTGAAGACGGGCACGCGCACGCAGGTGCCGGAGACCTTGAGCTCCGGGATCTCCAGGATCTTGCGGGACTCGTGGCGGAGCTTCTGCTCCTCGTCCGTCTCGTGCAGGCCGTCGTCCACGATGGAGCCGGCCAGCGGCAGCACGTTGTACGCGATCGGCGCGACGTACTTCTCCGGCTTCGGGAACTCGGCCGCCGAGCCGTCGTGGGTGAGCTTGGGGGCGTCGTCGCCCACCTTCTTCACCTGCTCGAACAGCTCGTCCACACCGGCCAGCCCGGAACCGGACACGGCCTGGTAGGTGGCGACGACCAGGGCTTCGAGGCCCGCCTCGGCGTGCAGCGGACGCAGGACCGGCATCGCGGCCATCGTCGTGCAGTTCGGGTTGGCGATGATGCCCTTGGGGCGGTCGGCGATCGCGTGCGGGTTGACCTCGGACACCACCAGCGGGACCTGGGGGTCGCGGCGCCACGCGGAGGAGTTGTCGATCACGACCGGGCCCTGCGCGGCGACCTTCTCGGCCAGGGCCTTGGAGGTGGCGCCGCCCGCGGAGAACAGCACGATGTCCAGGCCGGAGTAGTCGGCGGTGGCCGCGTCCTCCACCGTCACGCCGTCCAGGTCCCTGCCGGCGCTGCGGGCGGAGGCGAACAGCCTCAGCTCGGTGACCGGAAAGTTCCGTTCCGTGAGGATCCTGCGCATGACCGTGCCGACCTGACCGGTGGCTCCGACGATTCCGACCCTCACGGTGACTCCTTCTCCGTTGTGCGCGTGTCTTCACGCGCGCTTTGCTCGGCCGAGACTTTTCCATCATGCGGCGAGGCCCGGCCCGCCTGTCCAATTCTTTGCGCGGTGTGCCCGCACCGTGGGACGCGGCGGCTCGGGCGGCAGGTGCGGTCCTTGCGCGGAAACCCCGGCTGAGCTGCAGAAATTCCGCCGACCGGCCCCCGCGCCGCAAGCTGTGCTGTTCCGCCCCTGCCCATCGCTTCCCACCCCACACGACGATGTGACGTATGCCTCGTGCCGGGGCGGGCGCGATCCGGCGAACGTTTCTGGCCCCTGGGGCGTCATAGGGGAAACACGGCGAGGGGAGGGGTGGCCGTGCTGCGCGGAAGGGCCCGCCGCGGCCAGGAGGACGCCGTACCGGACGATCCTCTGGACGCGGCTCAGGAACGGCGGGTGCGGGCGGTGCTCGCGCTCGGCGGCGTGCCGCAGGCGGACCTGCCGGACGGGGTGCAGCAGGTCCGCCTCAGGCTGCTGGAGCGGACGGCGAGCGGACGGGAGGCGCCGCGCGACGTGTCCGCGTGGGCGGCGGTCGTCGCCTCCAACCTGGCCATGGACTGGCACCGGGCCAGGCACCGTCAGGCCCGGCTGGGCGAGCGCCTGGCCGCCCTGCGCCAGACCGACCAGCCCTCCGGCGAGGAGACGAGCCTGCTCTCCCTCGCCGTCGCCCAGGGCCTGGACGAGCTGCCCGACATCCAGCGGCAGGTCGTCGTGCTGCGCTTCTACGCCGACCTGCCGGTGCGCGGGATCGCCGAGGAGCTGGGCATCCCCGAGGGCACGGTCAAGAGCAGGCTGCACACGGCGGTACGGGCGCTGCGGGCCCGGCTGCACGAGGACGAGGTGGTGTGAGATGGCCGCCGAACAGAATGCCGCCGGGCAGCAACCCCCCGGGCAGCACCCCGCCGGGCACGACGCGCTGATGGCCGCGGTCTCGGGCGAGCGGCTGCCGCCCGAGGCGGGCGCGGACGCCCACGGCGAGTACCGGTCGGCGGCCGCCGACGTGGCGCTGCTGCGGGAGCAGCTGGACGTCCTCGGGCGCGCCCTGAGCGAACCGGCTCCCGAACCGCGGACCGCCGCACCGGCACCGCGCACGCCCGTCAGCCACCCCCGGCGCCGGTCCTTCCGCCTCGCGCCGGGCGTCCTCGCGGCGGCGTGCGCGGGCGTCGTGGTCACGGGTCTGGGGTGGCTGGTGGTGCAGACCGGCGGCGGCACGGACGACGCGGCCGGCAAGGCGGCGTCCGGCGTCCAACGGGACGACTCCGCCCCCGGCCAGGAGGCCGGGCTCGTCTTCGGCACCCCCCGCTACCTCGCCTGCGCCCACCTCGTCGCCGAGGGCACGGTGACCGGCGCCGAACCGGTCCCGGGTGCGGCCCGGCACCGGATCACGCTCCGGGTGACCCGCTCGTACGCCCCGGGGGCGCGCACCGGATCGACGGCCGGTACCGGGCCCGAGTCCGGCGCCGGGCCGCGGACGGGCGCCGAGTCGGTGGCCTTCCTCCTGGACGACGCCACCGCCGCGCTCCGCCCCGGCGACCGGGTGCTGGTCGGCGTCGCGCGGGACGGGGCCGGCGCGGACACCGTGATCACCGGCGAGCGGGACATCGCCACCGCCCGCGCCCGGATCACCGCCTCCCTGCCCGAGTCCCGCACCCTCACCTGCGGCTGACCTGCCGGAGCAAGCCGAAGGGGCGGGCGCCCCGCGGAGCGCCCGCCCCTCCCGCCTGCCGCACCGGACTACGGCACGACCGTGCCGATCCGCACGCTGCCGAGCCCCGCGGCCGTGCCGTGGGCGTTCACCAGCTGGACCTGGCCGAAGAACTCACGGCCCTGAGGCGCTGCGGCCAGCGCCGTGACGCTGCCGGAGACCGTCGCCGAGTCGCCCGTGCCGAGCTTCACCGGCGCCGAGCCGTCCACGGTGACCGAGCCGAGGGCGGCGGCGAAGTACACGTCCCGGTAGTCGTACTCCGTGCTGCCCGACGGCACCGAGTAGCCCACGACCTCGACGGTGTAGGTGCCGGCGGCCGGCTTCGGCACGGAGACCGACTCCTCCGAGTCGCCGTCGGCGGACTGGCCGACGACGTTGCCGTCCTTGTCGTAGACCGTCAGGTCCAGGTCGGAGGCCGCGTCGGAGACGCCGCCGATGGCCACGTCCAGCGACTCGGCGCCCTCGGGCACCTCCACCGTGGACCTCTTCGTCTCACCCTGCGCTATCGACGGGCGGGACGTCTCGGCCGAGCCGAGCGGGCCGCCGACCAGCTTGCCGTCGATCGGGCCGTACCGGTTCGTCACCTTCCAGGAGGCGTCGGCCGGGGTGCCGGCCTTGGCCTCGGGCACCGTCACGACCTCCGGGTCGAACTCCGCGCCGAGGACGGTGACGTCCAGCTCGTACGGGTTGTCCAGCAGCGGCGAGGTGCGCCGCGACTCGACCTCGATCTCCCAGACGCCGGGCTGCGGGTCGGCGTACGCGCGCACGTCGGGCCGGCAGCCGTTGCCGTCGAGGTAGTTGTTGTAGCAGTACGGCGTGGAGGTGTTGTCGACCGGGACGCCGTACGGGTGAATGGCGATGAACCGGGTCTGGCTGCCGCTCTTCAGCCCGCTCATCGCGACCTCGAGCGTCTTCGCGCCCTCGGGGACGGTCACGAAGTACGACTCGGTGCTGTTGCGCTGCACGGAGTCCTTCGCGGAGAAGTCGTACTCCAGCGGGGCCGAGGCCACGACCGTGGTCAGGACCAGCTTGTCGGTGCCCTCGGTGCGCGGGTCGTCGACCTCGAGGATCGCGCTCTTGATGCCCTCGGAGCGCGGCTTCGCCTGCACCTTGACGGTGACCGGCTCGTTCAGCGGCAGCCGCACCTCGTCGGAGCCGACGATGCGGAAGGTGCGGTCGGTGTTGTTCTCGAAGTGCAGCTCGTGCCGGATCGCCCGGTCGGCGCCGGAGGTGCGGGTGAGCGTGATCTCGTACGTCTTGCGCTCGCCCGCCTCCAGCCCGCCCTCACGGTCGTAGAGCCCGGTGCCGTGGCCCGGGGTCTTCAGGAACTGGTCGATCGCGGTGTCGACCGGCGCCTTGACCGTGTACTCGTGGGCGGTGGCGCCCTTGAGGATCGAGCGCCAGGCGTCGGGGATGTTGATCAGGCCCGCGCCCTCCTCGTACGCCTGCACGCCCTTGATGTGGTCGGCGGTCGAGGTCAGCGCCGTGCGCAGCTTCGCCGGGGTCAGGTCGATGTCCGCCTGCTTCGCGGCCGACAGCAGCAGCGCCGAGGCGCCGGCGGCCTGCGGGGAGGCCATCGACGTGCCCTGGAGCATGCCGTAGCCGGCGGGCAGGTCGTAACCCGCCTCGGGGACCGGGGCGCCCGGCACCCAGGTCTGGATGGTGTTGACGGCCGCGCCGGGCGCGGTCAGCGTCGGGGTGAAGCCGCCGTCCTCACGCGGGCCGCGCGAGGAGAACGGCATCATCGCGTACTTCTTCTTCACCGCGGAGCCGTAGTTGGCGGCCCAGGTCTCGCGCGAGATGGAGGCGCCGACCGAGATCACCTTGTCCGCCAGCGACGGGTCGCCGATGGTGTTGGCGCCGGGGCCGGAGTTGCCCGCGGAGATGACGAGCTGGACGCCGTAGGTGTCGATGAGGCGCGTGTACAGCTCGGCGCGCGCGTTGTTGCCGTCGTTGAGCGCGGGCAGGCCGCCGATCGACATGTTGACGATGTCGACGCCGCGGTTGACGACGAGGTCGATCATGCCCTCGGTGAGCGCGACGTTGGTGCAGCCGCCGCTCCAGGTGCAGGCGCGGGACGAGACGATCTTCGCGCCGGGCGCGGCACCGTCCATCCGGCCGCCGAACAGCCCGTTGGCGGCGGCGAGTCCGGCGACGTGCGAGCCGTGCGAGCCCTCGATGACGCCGATGTTGACGAAGTCGGCCTTGGCGCCGGCCGCGTTGTAGACGACGTCCTCACGGATCTCGACGACGAACGGCTGGCGCTCGGCCACGTCCGTCTTCGGGTCGTCGGTGCCGAAGTACCCGATCTGGAAGCCGTCCTTGTAGGGCTTCATCGGGGTGTCGTCGGCGAAGTCGTGGTTGCCGTTCAGGTCGACGCGGACCGTGCCGGCCGCCTTGTCGTACAGGACGCCCCAGGAGTCGGTGGTGTCGCCGTCCCGGTTGGCGTCGCCCGCGGCGTCACCGCCGGTGGTGTACGACTCCAGGAAGGTGCTGACCTGGTAGGAGCCCGCCGGGGCCGTCCAGGTCTTCCCGCCGTAGGTGAAGGTGGGTCCGGAGACGGAGGTGAGCATCGGGCGCCAGGTGCGGTCGCCGTCGACGACCGGATCGGTCGCGGTGACCCAGTCGACGATCTTGCGCTCGCCGGTGGTGGTCTTCTGCAGCGCCGGATGGGCGAGGTCGACGCCCGAGTCGAGGATGCCGATGGTGACGCCGCGGCCGTCCGCCTTCGGGTACTTCTTCACGAAGTCGACGGCGCCCGTCTCGAAGGACGGGTTGTACGGGTTCTCGGCGGGGGTGCGGCGGTCCGGCGCCGGGTAGCTGCGGCCCTTGTGGTGCTCGCCGCCCTTCGCCCGGTCCGCGCTCGGCGTCGGGTCGTCCAGCGGGATCTCGTCGCGCAGGTCGATGCCGTGCACGGAGGAGAGCTTGGCGGCCGCGGCGATGGCCGCGTCCGCCTCGGCGGTGGGGACGGTGGCGCGGACGTAGCCGAGTTCGTCATGGGTCCGGCCGACGCTGCCGCCGCCGACCGCGTCCAGCTCCTTCACCACCTGCTCGGTCTTGCCGGGAGCGGTGGCGACCATCATCGTGACGTTCTTCGTGCCGTCGGCCTTCGCCTCGGCGAGCAGGTCCGCGTCGTGCGAACCGAGCTTGTCGTCCGCGGACTTCACGGAGGCGTCGGCGGGCGGCACGACCTGGGGACCGTCGGCGGCGAACGCCATCGGTATCGGCCCGACGGCGCAGAGCGCGGCGGCGAGGCCCGTGGCCACGGCGGCGCGGGCCGCGCGTCTGGCGCCCCGTATCGGTTCGCGCTGGGGGGTGTGGGTCATCGGCATCCCTTGTTGGTAAAGGAACGTGAGGGTGCGACCGGGACCGATCGGTCCTGGCAGCGGTCGTCCGGAATCCGATCCCGAACGACCGCTCAGCTTTACCCAAGGGATCATTGTTTGGGGAGAGTTGTCCGGGGCGGGATGGAGTCATGGCGTACTTCCGCCATACGCCACCGGGGACACAAGGGACGGCCTGTGACATTCCCGTGAGCCGCGACCGGTTCGTGGCCGGGCGCGTTAACGTCCCGGAGTGCTGCGCAAACTGAGGGTGGCGGCCTACGCCATATGCGTCCGCGACGGACAGGTGCTGCTCGCCCGGTCGCCGGTCCCCGGCGGGATCCCCGAGTGGGTGCTGCCGGGCGGCGGGACGGAGCACGGCGAGGACCCCCACGACACCGTCGTCCGCGAGGTCGAGGAGGAGACCGGCTACCGCGTCGAGCCCACCGCCCTGCTCGGCGTCGACTCCCACCGGCTGACCCGCCCGAGCCGCGTCGGCCCGGGACGCCTCCTGCGGCGGACCGTGGACCACCACGGCATACGGCTCGTCTACGAGACCCGGGTCACCGGCGGCGACCTGCGGTTCGAGGTCGGCGGCTCCACCGACCTGGCGGCCTGGCAGGACCTGGACGCCGTGCCCGGCCTGACCCGGGTGCCGCTGGTCGACGCGGGGCTGCGGCTGTGGCGGGAGCGGCCCCCGGCGGGGCGGCCCGGGCGCCCCGGACCGGACGAGGGCTGAAACCGGCCCAACCGCCACCGGGGGCTTCAACCTTCACCCCGGCCGCGCGGTCCTTCCCGCCGGCCGGGCGACACCGAGGACACAGACGATGGGGGAAGACATGAGCGCACGCGTACGGGCCACGCTGGTGGCGGCCACCGCCGTGGCGCTGTCGGCGGTGCTGGCCGCCCCGGCCGTGGCGGCGCCCGCCACCGGCGGCCACGAAGCGACCCGCCGTGCCATGGAGGCCGCGGTCGCCGACGGGGTGCCCGGCGTGACCGCGGCCGCCCGCGACGGCCATCGCACGTGGACCGGGACCGCCGGGGTGGGTGACCTGCGGACCGGCGAGCCGCGTTCGGAGCGGGACCGCTACCGGGTCGGCAGCATCACCAAGACCTTCGTCGCCACCGTCCTGCTCCAGCTGGAGGCCGAGGGCCGGCTCTCGCTGGACGACACGGTGGACGACTGGCTGCCCGGCGTGGTGGAGGGCAACGGCCACGACGGCGGCCGCGTCACTTTGCGCCAGCTCCTCAACCACACCAGCGGCGTCTACGACTTCACGAGCGACGAGGACTTCGTCCGCGCCCACTTCCTCGAGGAGGGCTTCTTCGAGCACCGCTACGACACGGTGACGCCGCGGGAGCTGGTCGCCGTCGCCATGGCCCACGAGCCGGGCTTCCCGCCGGGCACCGACTGGAGCTACTCCAACACCAACTACGTCCTGGCCGGCATGGTGATCGAGGAGGTCACCGGACGCCCGTACGGAGAGGAGGTGCGCCGCCGCGTCATCGAGCCGCTCAGGCTGCGCGCCACCTCCGTCCCCGGCACCCGGGCCTCCCTGCCGCGGCCCAGCAGCCGCGCCTACTCCAAGCTGGGCGGGACGGCGACGGGACCGACGTACGACGTCACGCGGCTCAACCCGTCCATCGCCGGGGCGGCGGGGGAGATGATCTCCAGCCCCGCCGACCTGAACCGCTTCTACACCGCCCTGCTGCGGGGCCGGCTGCTGCCCGCCGAGCAACTGGCCGAGATGACGACCACCGTCCCGGTGGACGAGGTGGAGAAGGGCGCCGGTTACGGCCTCGGCCTGATCAGGCGGGAGCTCGACTGCGGGGTGACCGTCTGGGGCCACGGCGGCGGCATCCACGGCTCCACGTCGGAGGCGGTGACGACGAGGGACGGCCGGCACGCGCTCGCCTTCAACTTCAACGGCGACTGGTCGGGGGACAGCGGTGCGGTGATCGAGGCCGAGTTCTGCGACAAGTGACGAGAGGTGTGAGGACGTGAGGAGGGGCCGCCGGGCGGTCGTGCCCCGCGGCCCCTCCTCTCCCCTCCTGGTACTACCGGGGCAGTACCACGACGTACGCGGCGGGTTCCCGGTCTCCGGCCGCCATCAACGCCGTTCGTACGACGGTCGCCTGGTGTTCCGGGGAGTCCCGCAGCTTGCGCGGCGTGAGGTGCACGACCGTGACGCCCAGCCGCTCCAGGTGCTCGCGCTTGCGGGCGTGTTCGGCCCAGAGCGCCTCGTCCTCCCGCTGCCGGTGGGCGCGGGTGTCCAGCTCCAGCGCCACCGCGTGCTCGGGCCAGAAGGCGTCCACGCCGCCGAGGTGCGGCCCGCCGGGCAGGCGCAGGTCGACGTTCCACAGCGGCTCCGGCAGACCGTGTTCGCGCACCATCCGGTACAGGCGCTGCTCGGCCAGCGCCCGCCCCTCGGCGACCAGCGAGTCCACGGCGTCCACCACGTGCGGGCGGCTGAGCAGCCGGGCACGGTTCAGCTCCCGTACCACCGCCGCCGGTTCGCAGTGCCCGCCGCGCACCGCCTCCGTCAGCAGCCGGCGCACCACGCCCGCGTCCGTCAGCTCCGCCACCGCGTCCGCCAGCGCCCGCGCCACCGGCGCCACGGGAACCCCGGTGACCAGCTCGGCGGTGGGCAGCGCGGTCGTGCGCACGATGCGTGCGCAGCCCGTCGTGCGCAGCCGGCGCAGTCTCGGCACCAGGACGTCGAGGACCTCCAGGGAGGGCAGCGGGGGCGCGGTGGACAAGCCGTGCAGCGTCAGCGCGGCCAGTCCCGTGATCATCGCCTCCGCGTAGGGAGCCGCGGGCGCGTCCTGCGCGCCCGGCTGGAGCGGCACGGACGCGGCGACTGCGGGCCCCGGCCCGCCGGACCGCTCCCGCGCCGCGTACAGCAGCACCGCGTGCAGGCGCTCGTCGCTGGTGGGCGGGCCCGGGTGGAGCAGGACGACGTTCGGGAGCAGCTGCTGCCAGGGGCCGCCCGGCCGGCACTGCTCGTGGGTCTCGGCGGCGGAGACGCCGTGCGCCCGCAGCTGAGCGGTGGTCATCAGCCGGCGCCGGCCGGCGGCGAGCTGGTGCAGGGGGCGCGGGGAGAGCGGGGTGTTGTGCGTCATGACCGGCAATTTCCCGCGCCCGATCCGCCTCTTAACCGCTGTTACAAGGCCGAGGCTCAATCCGGACAAGCCCGCCCTAAAGGACGAGTGTTCGGGTGCCGAAAACCCCTGGTCGGCAAAGGTGCGGACCAGGGGTTACGGCTGCCGTTGACTGAATTCCGTAACGATGACGGAGCGCCAAATCAATGGCCAGAGGTTGCGGTGTTCAGCGGCTTGCCGCCGCCGCGTCGCACGCCTGCCCCCGCAGTGCCCGTGCCAGGTCGTCCCGCGCCTCCAGCACCAGCCGCCGCAGCGCCGGCGCCGCGTCCTCGTGCGCGGACAGCCAGGCGTCCGTCGCCTCCAGCGTGTCCTGGGAGTCCCGCAGCGACGGGAACAGGCCCCGGACCACGTCCATCCCGATCTGGATGGACCGCTCGTCCCACACCCGCTCGATCGCCGCGAAGTACTTCTCGGCGTAGGGCGCGACCAGCTCCCGCTGCGAGGGCTGCGCGAAGCCCGCGATGGTCGCCTCCACCAGGGCGTTGGACAGCGCGTCCGACTCCACGACCTGCGCCCACGCCTGCGCCTTGACGGCCGCCGAGGGACGGGCCGCCAGGCAGCGCACCTGGTGGCGCTTGCCGGAGGCCGTGTCGTCGCGGGCCAGCTCGGCGGCGAGCACCTTCTCGTCGGCCCGGCCGTGCGCGGCGAGCGGCTCCAGGAACGCCCAGCGCAGCTCCTGGTCCACGTCCAGGCCGTCGATCTTCTCCGCGCCCTCCAGGAGCCCGCGCAGCAGCCGCAGTTCCGGCTCCCCGGAGGCCACCGACGCGAAGAACCGCGCCCACGCCAGCTGCTGCTCGCTGCCCGGCGCCGCGTCCCGCAGCTCCCGCAGCGCACCCTCGCCCAGCAGCCGGCCGCAGGCCTCGCGGCCGTCGGGGGCGACGTAGTGCACCAGCGCCGACTCCGCCCAGGCGTGCAGCATCTGAAGCACCCCGATGGACGACTCGCGCCCCGCGAACCGCAGCACCAGGCCGGCGAAGTCCCGCGCCGGCAGCAGCGCGTCCCGGGTCATGTTCCACAGCGCCGACCAGCACAGGGCACGGGCCAGCGGGTCGGTCAGCGCACCCAGGTGCTCGCGCAGCGTCGCCAGCGACGTCTCGTCGAAGCGGGTCTTGCAGTACGTCAGGTCGTCGTCGTTGACGAGGACCAGCTCGGGCGCCTCGGCGCCGGCCAGCTCCGCCACGACCGTGCGCGGCCCGTCGACGTCCACCTCGGCACGCGCGTACCGCTCCAGAGCGCCCTCGGCCGTGCGCCGGTACAGGCCCACCGCCACCCGGTGCGGACGCAGTTCGGGGTGGGATTCCGCGGCCTCCTGCACCACCGCCAGCTCGTCGACCGTGCCGGACTCGCTCAGCAGCACCTGCGGGGTCAGCGAGTTGACGCCGGCCGTCTGCAGCCAGGACCGAGCCCAGGAGGCCATGTCCCGCCCGCTGGTCTCCTCCAGCACCGACAGCAGGTCACCGAGGCGCGTGTTGCCGTACGCGTGCCGCTTGAAGTAGCGCCGCGCGCCCTCCAGGAAGGCGTCCTGGCCGACGTACGCCACCAGCTGCTTGAGCACCGAGGCGCCCTTGGCGTACGTGATGCCGTCGAAGTTGAGCTTGGCGTCCTCCAGGTCGCGGATGTCGGCGGTGACCGGGTGGGTGGAGGGGAGCTGGTCGGCGCGGTAGGCCCACGCCTTGCGGCGGTTGGCGAAGGTGATCCAGGCGTCCTCGAAGCGGGTCGCGCCGACGTTGGCGAACGCGCCCATGAAGTCGGCGAAGGACTCCTTCAGCCACAGGTCGTCCCACCACTCCATGGTGACCAGGTCGCCGAACCACATGTGCGCCATCTCGTGCAGGATGGTGTTGGCGCGGCCCTCGTACGACGCCTGCGTCACCTTGCCCCGGAAGATGTACTCCTCGCGGAAGGTCACCATCCCCGGGTTCTCCATCGCGCCGAGGTTGTACTCGGGCACGAACGCCTGGTCGTACTTCCCGAAGGGGTAGGGGAAGTCGAAGCGGTCGTGGAAGAAGTCCAGGCCCTGCTTGGTGATCAGGAAGACGTCGTCGGCGTCGAAGTGCGGCGCGAGACCCTTGCGGCACATGGCGCCGAGCGGGATCTCCAGCCGCGTCCCGTCCTCGAACACGCGCTCGTAGGAGTCGGTCACGTAGTGGTACGGCCCCGCGACCACGCACGTGATGTACGTCGAGATCGGCTTCGTCTCCGCGAACCGCCACACCCCGTCGACGCGTTCGCCGGCGCCGTTGCTCCAGACCGTCCACTCCTCGGGCGCCCGCACTTCGAAGCGGAACGGCGCCTTGAGGTTCGGCTGCTCGAAGTTGGCGAAGACCCGGCGGGAGTCGGCCGGCTCGTACTGGGTGTACAGGTACACCTCGCCGTCCTCCGGGTCGACGAAGCGGTGCAGGCCCTCACCGGTACGCGAGTAGGCGCACTGGGCGTCGACGACCAGCTCGTTGTCGGCGGCCAGGTCCTCCAGGGCGATGCGGGAGCCGTCGAACACCTCGCTCGGGTCGAGGTCGCGGCCGTTGAGGGACACGGCGGTCACGCTCGGCGCGATCAGGTCGGCGAAGCTGCTCGCGCCGGGCTCGTTGCAGCGGAAGCGGATCGTGGTCACGGAGCGGAAGGTGCGCGGACCCCCGCCCTCCGTCCCACCGGTGGCCGAGCGCACGTCGAGGGACACCTCGTACCCGTCGACGGACAGCAGGGCGGCCCGCTCCCGGGCCTCGTCGCGGGACAGATTCTCACCGGGCACGGGCGGCACTCCCTCGGGTGGTGTTCAGTATGCGGACAGCACCGATCCTGCCATGCGCCCCTGACGGGCGGCAGCCGGGAATGGCCAGGGCGTCCGGCCCGTTGCCTGGAGAAAAGCTCGGCCCTGCTGCCTCCCGAGGAGAGACATGTCGGAGAAGACCCCCGTCGACTTCTGGTTCGACCCGCTGTGCCCGTGGGCGTGGATGACCTCCCGCTGGGTCCTGGAGGTGGAGAAGGTCCGGGACATCGAGGTCCGCTGGCACGTGATGAGCCTGGCCGTCCTCAACGAGGACAAGCTCGACGAGCTGCCCGAGGAGTACCGGGAGATGCTCCAGACCAAGGCCTGGGGCCCGGTCCGCGTCGTCATCGCGGCTCAGGAGGAGCACGGCGCGGAGGTGCTCGGCGACCTCTACACGGCGCTCGGCACCCGCTTCCACAACCAGGGCGAGGGCCCGGAGAAGGCGACGGTCGCCGCCGCCCTGAAGGACGTGGGCCTGCCCGAGTCCCTCATGGACCACTGGGACGACACCCCCTACGAGCCCCAGCTGCGCGCCTCCCACAAGGAGGGCATCGACAAGGTCGGCCAGGAGGTCGGCACCCCGGTCATCGCGGTCCCCGGCGCCGACGGCGAACAGCTCGCCTTCTTCGGCCCGGTCGTCACCCCCGCCCCCAAGGGCGAGGACGCCGCCAAGCTCTGGGACGGCACCCTCGCGGTCGCCTCCGTCCCCGGCTTCTACGAGATCAAGCGGACCCGCACCAAGGGCCCGGACTTCAGCAACCTGTAGGGCCGCTCCGGCGGCACCACTCGGCGGCGGGCTTCCCCCACGGGCCGGGAACGCCCGCCGTCGCCGCCGTTGTGCCGCGCGGGCCCTCCCGGACGTAGCACCATGGGTCCAACACCGACCCTGGAGGCGAGTCCCACCCCATGACGGAGATCGACACCTCGGTGCCGCACTCGGCCCGGATCTGGAACTACTGGCTGGGCGGCAAGGACAACTACCCGGTGGACGAGGCGGCCGGTGACGCCTACACCGCGGTCTTCCCCGGCATCGTCACCATCGCCCGCAGCAGCCGCGCCTTCCTCGGCCGCGCCATCCGGTACCTCGTGCTGGAGGCGGGGGTGCGCCAGTTCCTGGACGTCGGCACCGGACTGCCGACCGTCGACAACACCCACGAGGTCGCCCAGCGGCACGCCCCCGAGTCCCGGATCGTCTACGTCGACAACGACCCGCTGGTCCTCGCCCACGCCCGCGCCCTGCTCACCTCCACCCCCGAGGGCGTGACCGCCTACGAGGACATGAGCCTCTTCGAGCCGGAGAAGATCCTGGAGGCCGCCGCCCGCACCCTCGACCTGTCCCGCCCCACCGCCCTGATCCTCAGCGGCATCCTGGGCCACGTCGACGGCCACGACCGGGCCCGCGACCTGGTCCGCCGCCTGATGGCCGGCCTCCCCTCCGGCAGCCACCTGTGCGTCAACGACGGCTCGCGCGGCACCGACCCGGACTACGAGGCGGCCCAGGACGGCTACAACGAGACCGGTGCCGTCCCCTACTTCCTGCGGCCCGTGGAGCAGATCGCGGCGTACTTCGACGGCCTGGAGCTGGTCGACCCGGGCGTGGTCTCCGTCCCGCTGTGGCGCCCGGACCCCTCCCCGGACGGCACCGCCCCGCGGCCGATCGGCCAGCACGGCGGCGTGGCCCGCAAGCCCTGACGCGCCCGGCGGCACACAGGAAGCCCCCGCGAGTCACGTCCTCGCGGGGGCTTCCCTCATTCCGCCTGCCGCCGTGAAGGGTGAGAAGACGATCACGAGGCAGGACGACTGGGGAACTCAGCCGGTCACGGTGCCAGCAGCAGCGTGTTCGTACGGGACTTCGCGGCCTCGTAGCGCCTGGCCACGTCCTGCCAGTTGACGACGGCCCACATGGCGTCGATGAAGTCGACCTTCTGGTTCCTGTACTGGAGGTAGAAGGCGTGCTCCCAGGCGTCGAAGACCAGGATCGGGGTGGAGCCCTGGCCGACGTTGCCCTGGTGGTCGTAGACCTGCTCGACGATCAGCCGCCCGCTGAGCGGCTCGTACGCCAGCACACCCCAGCCGGAGCCCTGCGTGGTCGCGGCGGCCTTGGTGAGCTGCGCCTTGAAACCGGCGAAGGAGCCGAAGGACTCGGCGATCGCGTCGGCGAGGTCGCCCACGCCGTCGGCGGCCAGCGGCTCGCCGCCGCCGTCACCGGTCATGTTGTGCCAGTAGATCGAGTGCAGGATGTGCCCGGAGAGGTGGAAGGCCAGGTTCTTCTCCAGGCCGTTGACCGAACCCCAGGACTCCTTGTCGCGCGCCTCGGCGAGCTGCTCCAGGGTGTCGTTGGCGCCCTTCACGTAGGCCGCGTGGTGCTTGTCGTGGTGCAGCTCGATGATCTCGGGGCTGATCACGGGCGCCAGCGCGGAGTAGTCGTACGGCAGTTCAGGAAGTGTGTAGACGGGCATGGCGGATCCCCTCCGACCTCTTATTGCAAAAGGCTTGCAAGTGCACGCTAGCAGCAAGAGCGGCTCCGAGGGTGCCCGAGGGGTGGTCCGGCGTGCCGCCCGCCCCCGCCGGGCCGGAGCGCGGCGGGGACGGGCCCGGCAGGCGTGGGGAAGTCGGCCGATTCGGGTCTCCATCATTTCTTTACCAAGATCGCTACAACCCTTTTTGAGCGTGACGCACATCACGACGGATACCCGAGGGTTACCCGATTTCTGCCCGGTTTCTGCATTGGACGAGTCCACCAAGCCCCGGCTTCGATAAGGGACTTGCATCGCAGGGGGCGGCGAGATTTCCCCTCGTAACCGAGAAGGGAGTCGTGGTGTCACAATCACGACGGATATTCAGCAGACGCCAGTCACTGGCTATTTTCGGGGGAATCGCGGCGGGTGCCGCGGTGCCGCTGGGAGTGCTGGGGTCCCGGCCCGCGTACGCGGCAGGCACGGCGGCGGGGGACGGCGGTACCGGCTTGCCCGACACCGATCGCGGCAAGGTCGTGCAGGCGTACCGGACCGGCGGCCGCGCGGTGCGCACGGCCGCTGCGGCGGCGCTCGTGGGCAACGCGGACGACGTGGTCACGTTCCTCGGCGAGAGGCTGCCGGCGGCCACGGCCGAGGACAACCGGTTCACGCTCACCGAGGCGCTGGTCACCGCGGGCAAGGCCACGCGCGCCGGAATCGGCCAGGCACTGTCGGGCGGGGACGCGGCGGTCGCGGCCTATCTGCGGGGCGGCTTCGCGGCGGCCGTGACCGAGGACCTGGAAGTGGGCGTGACCACGGTCAACGCGCACGGCGGCAGGGCCGTCAAGCGTGAGTCCGCCGAGGCGCTCGAGGCCGGTACGGACTTCGCGCTGCGGGACTTCCTCAGCACGGGGCAGTACGACGCGCACGACGAGGACCAGCGTGTCCAGGTGACCTCCATCCTCGTGACCGCCTCGCCGCAGGTGCGGGAGTACGCCGAGCGGGCGCTCGACGACGGATCGCCGCGGGCGATCCAGTGGTTCCTGACGACGGGGCAGTACATCGCCCGGGCGCGGGACGAGGAGTCGGCGGAGATTCAGCAGCTGGTCAAGATCGTGGAGTCGGAGGGGCGGCGCGCCGAGCGCAAGACCGACGAAGCGGTCGAGCTGTCCGAGCAGGCGGTCCAGGCCGCCGACAAGGCCAAGGCGGCCGCGCTGGAGGCGAAGGCCGAGGCGCAGGCCGCCGAGCAGGACGTGCAGCGCTCGGCCAGGGCGGCGAACAAGGCGGCGCGGGCCGCCCAGGGTGCCGCGGCCGCCGCGTCGACCGCGGTGTCCGCCTCGCGTACCGCGCAGGCCGCGGCCCGGCGTTCCGTGGCCGCCGCGAACGCCGCCGCTGCCGCGGCCGCCGCCGCGGGGCGCGCCGCGTCGCGCGCCTACCGCGCCGCGATCAGCGCCTCCAAGAACGCGAACATGGCGGACGCCGCCAACCAGGCGGCGCAGGCCGCGCGGGCCATGGTCGACTGGGTCCGCACCGTGGCCGCGAAGGCCAAGCTCGCGGCCCTCGCCTCCGACGCCGCGGAGGCCGCGGGCAACGCCGCCGCGGGCGCCGCGGTCAACTCGGCCGCCGCCGCCCGCGCCTCGGCGGACGCCGCCGTGGCCGCCGGCGCCGCGCAGTCCCAGGCCGCCGAAGCGCAGCGCCAGGCCTCCATCGCCGAGGCCGCCGCCGGCCGGGCGACCGCGGCCGCGAGCCGGGCCTCGGCCCTGTCCCGCAGGTCGGCCGCCGCCGCGCGTACCGCGTCCGCCGCCGCCGACAGCGCGGCCGACCACGCCGAGAAGGCGGCCGACGCCGCCGAGGAAGCGGCCCGGCACGCCGGCGACGCCGTGGACTACGCCAACCGCTCCACCCTCGCCGCGAACGCCGCCGTCGAAGCGGCGAACAAGGCGTACGACGCCGTCATCGAGGCACGGGAGGTCGAGCAGGAGGCCCGTGAGGCCGAGATCGCCCGGCTGAACGAGGAGACCGCGGAGGCGATCGAGGTCGCCAGGCAGCTGCGGAGCGAGGAGACCGACCGTCTGGAGCGCGCCAACCGGGAGCGTACGCAGGAGGCGCGGCTGTCCGAGGAACTCGTCGCGCTGATCACCGCGATGGAGGCGGCGCTCGGGGACGGCCGGACCGGGGAGGCCGTGAGCAAGGGGCGGCAGGCCGCCGTCCGGCTGCTCGACCGGTCCGGTACGTGGACCCGCGAGGCCGCCGAGTTCGCGCTCGCCGGCTCGGACGAGGACGTCCTGCGCTGGATCGAGGCCGACCGGGTCATCGCGCTGCAGCAGGACAACGCGGAGAACGCCGCGGCCACCGCCGCGATCTCCACGCAGAACGTGGCCGAGGCGGCCGCGGCGGCGCTGCGCACCGAGGACGCCGCCACCATCCGGACCTTCCTGGAGAAGGGCGCGGTCGAGGCGGCCAGGGACGACAACGAGGTCGAGATCACCACGCTCCTCGCGGACTCCTCCACCGGTACCGCCGTACGGCGTGCCGCCGAGGCCGCCCTGGCGGACGGGTCCGCCGAGGCGCTGCACACCTTCCTGCACGTGGAGCGCGCCGCGGCCGTCCACGAGGACGACAGGGTGGCGGCCACCACGCTCCTGGAGAGCGGCGGCCCGTACGTGCAGGCCGCGGCGAAGGTCGCCCTCGAGGGCGACACGCACATGCTGCGCCAGTTCATCGGTACGACGCAGCACGAGTTCGCGCGCATCGACCACGACCACGCCACGCACATCAGCGCGATCCGGGCGGCGATCGCGCGGGCGGCCAAGATCGCCGAGGACGCTCTGGAGGACGCGGCACGCGCGTCCGAGGCGGCGGCCGTCGCGCGCCAGGCCGCCGAGGAGGCGACCGACTGGGCCAACAAGGCCGAGGGCTGGGCGAAGGACGCCCAGGCCTCCGCCGAGGAGGCCCGCCAGAACGCGGAGGCCGCCGAAGCCTCCGCGGCCGCCGCCGCCAAGTCCGCGCAGACCGCGCGGAACGCGGCCGCGGCGGCGCGCAGGGCGAGCAGCGTGGCACGTGACGCGGCCAACCGGGCCGTGCGCTCCGCCTCGACCGCCGCGGCCTACGCCGCCGACGCGCAGGCCTCCGCGACGAGGGCCCGGCAGGCGGAGCTCGCGGCGGGCAAGTCCTACGCCGAGGCGGCCGTCGCCGCCACCGAGGCGCGGATCCTGGTCATCCAGGCCGCGATCCAGCAGGCGATCCAGGACGCGATCGACAACTCGAAGGTGCCGATCGACGGCGAGACCGGGCTTCCCGACGGCGCCGAGAGCTGCCTGACGCCGTTCGGCGACCCGATCGAGCACAGCAACAGCACCAACCCGTGGGAGCTGGGCTGGAGCTGGCTGACCGGCACCGGCCCCCGGTCGCAGTGTTTCGGCCCGAACGACGAGTTCACCGGCATCTACCGCGAGCACGCGCACACCCAGGGCGTGATCGAGTACTTCCTCAGGGAGTGGCAGCGCACCGGGAAGTACGAGCTGGGCCACACCTACATGTACGACTACCAGCTGAGCGGCTTCGACGGCGCCGGCAAGTACCTCACGGACTACGGCACGCTCACCACGGGCGGGCTCACCGGCAACCTCGCGTACACGTTCCTGGGCTCGCACCAGGTCCGTATGACTCCCATCAGGGAGAACGCGGACGGGTCGGTCACCTGGCGCTACACCGCGTACAACGAGTCGGACATCGAGTCGGCGACGCACCCGCCGGTCATCGGGTACACGGACTGGTGGAGCGACACCGTGGGCGCGTTCGTCGACAAGGTCGTCGGTGACGAGGGGCCGATGTCGCCCAAGACCCAGGTGATCGAGTTCGACGTTACGCTGGGCCCGTGACGCGCGAGAGGGCAAGGGGGCGGTGGCTCTCCGCCGTGCTCGCCGCCTCCGCGGTGCTCGTCTCGGGATGCATGGGGGAGATCGACCCGGAGAAGCTGCCCGGTGTGTACCGCGATGACCGGGGCGGGCAGGTCGAGCTCTCGGCGGACGGCACCTTCTCCGCCACCCGCGTGACGCTGAGGGACGGTTCGGACCCGGTCGACTTCCACGGCGACTGGGACTACGAGGATCCGGACAGTTCAGACGATTTCGTGTACCTGGGCATCGAAGACGGCGGGCTCGGCAAGACCGGCGGCATCCAGCTCTGGGTGGACGATCAGGACACGCTGTTCTTCCGGTTCGATCCGGACGGCCCGATCACGCAGAAACTCAGCAAGAAGAGCTGAGTGGCCTGACGGCGCGGGGCGGTAAGGGCGCGGAGTCGGAGTTTTCCTCCGCGCCCTTTTCCTCTCTCCATTACGAAGTCGTTATGCAGATCACTACAACCCTTCCCGGGCGTGACACGGATCACGAGCCATACTCACCGGTTACCCAATTTCTGTCCGTTTTAGGAATTGGACGCGCTCGCCAAGTGCCCGCTTCGATAAGGGACTTGCACCTTGACCCCGAAGAACTGTCGATTTTCTAGGACTGTGATGAAGTCACGCAGCGCATTCGTGCGCATTCTGGGCGCCGCGGCCACCGCCGGCGCCCTGGCATGGGCCGTGCTCGCCCAGGGAGGCGCGGGTGCCACCGGGTCCTCCGCCGAGGCCGTCGCCGAGGCCGCGCCCGGTTACGCCGTCGAGGACTACGCCTACCCGGACGCCGACAAGATCCTGGCCGAGCAGAACATCGTCCTCAAGCGCGGCGACGGCCACATCGTGCTCGCCGACTGCGCCGCCGGGGGCAACCTCCTGCAGTTCCTCGCGCGCGACCACGAGGACGTCTGCTTCGAGGTCACCGCCGACGAGGGCTACCTGACCCTCGAACTGCCCGCGGTGCACGGGGTGAAGACGGACGACTCCGCCAACACCCACCTGGAGATGACCGCCGAGGGCGACCAGGTCGAGTACGACATCCCCGCGGACACGTGGAAGGGCGTCGGCGAGTCCGTCGACGGCCGAGAGCACGTCCTGGTCGAGATCCGTGTCACCAACTAGCCGGCGTCGCCCCGTGATTGAGGAAACCACTCGTATGCCTTCCATCAGACGTCCCCGTCTGGCCGCGCTCGGCGCGGTCCTGGCCGCCGGGTCGCTCGCGCTGAGCACGGCACCCGCCGTCGCCGTCACCGGCGGCACGCCGGTCGCCGACTCGGACACCACCCACGCCTACACCGCGAAGATCACCATCGGCGCCCACGACCGCGGCTGCTCCGCCGTACTCGTCGACGCCGAATGGCTGCTCACCGCGGCCAGTTGCTTCGCCGAGGACCCGGCCGCCTCGCTCGCCGTCCCGGCCGGCGTCCCCGCCAAGGCGACCACCGCCGTCATCGGCCGCTCCGACCTCACCGGCACGCAGGGCGCCGAGCGCCGTGTCGTCGAGATCGTGCCGCGCACGGACCGTGACGTGGTCCTGGCCCGCCTCAGCCGGCCCGTCACCAACGTGACCCCGGCCCAGCTCGCCACCACCGCGCCCGCGGCCGGTGCGGAGCTGACCTTCGCCGGATACGGCCGTACGAAGACCGTGTGGGCACCGCAGAAGCTGCACACCGGCACCTACACCGTCGACTCCACCGCGGCCACCTCCGCGGACGTCACCGGCAAGGACGGCGCTGCCGCCTGCATGGGCGACACCGGCGGCCCGGTGGTCTCCGGCGGCAAGCTGGTCGGCCTCAACAGCCGGTCCTTCCAGGGCGGCTGCCTCGGCATCGACGAGGCCCAGACCTCCACCGCGGGCGTCATCGCGCGCGTCGACGACCTCGCCTCCTGGATCGACGCGCAGGTCGGCGCCACCCGCATCGTCGACTTCAACGGGGACGCCGTCGAGGACATCGCCATCGGCGACCCGATGGCCACGGTCGGCGGCGACACCACCGCGGGTCTCGTCCGTGTCGTCCACGGCGGCGGCAAGGGCACCGCCGAGATCACCCAGGACCTCGACTGGGTGCCCGGCGGCGCCGAGGCCGGCGACCACTTCGGCAACCACCTCGCGACCGTCGACTACAACGAGGACGGCTACACCGACCTCGTCGTCTCCGCCTCCGAGGAGAACGTCGGCAGCGCGGTCGACGCCGGCTTCGTCGACATCCTGTTCGGGGGCGAGAACGGCCTCGGCAGCGGCCCGGCCGCCCGCCACTTCGAGCAGGGCTCCGGCAACGGCTCCATCGGCGCCTCCACGCCCGAGAACGGCGACCGGATGGGCGCCTCCCTCGCCGCGGGCACCACCGCCGAAGGCAAGCCGTGGATCCTGATCGGCACGCCCGGTGAGGCGCTCGGCTCGCTCGCCAAGGCGGGCGGTGCCTTCTACGTGCACGGCGACACCAACGTCAGCGTCAACCAGGACACCGCGGGCGTCCCCGGCGCGGCCGAGGCCGGCGACGCCTTCGGCACGTCCGTCACGGGCGACGCCAACTTCATCGCCATCGGCGCTCCCGGCGACGCCATCGGCGGCGACGCGAACGCCGGCAACCTGGCCGTGCTCAGCCACAAGCTGGACGCCGGCGGCCGGCCCACCGTGGTCACGGGCCTGGACCAGGACAACGAGAGGATCAGCGGCGGCGCCGAGGCCGGTGACAAGTTCGCCCAGGCCCTCGCGCTGGTCGCCTACCGCCCGTCCGGCGCGGCCACGGCCACCGACTCGATCCTCGCGATCGGCTCCCCCGGCGAGGCCCTGCCCGCCGAGACCGGCGGCGCGCAGCGCGCCGGAGCGGGCAACGTGATGCTCGTGCACATCAAGGCCGACGGCACCTGGGACTACCTGCACGCGCTCAACCAGGGCACCGGGACCGACGACCGCTCCGGCACGATCGAGGCCGGTGACGGCGTGGGCTCGTCCCTGAGCGCGGTCAACACCGCGCCCCGGGAGGTCGGTTCCGCCGCCACCCTGAAGATCGCCGTGGGCGTCCCCGGTGAGGATCTCGCGGGCGTCGCCGACGCCGGTGCCGTCCACACCTTCTCGCTGATGGGCGCGGCGGGCGCCAATGACCTGTGGGTCGAGGCCGGCGACGGCGACGGCATCCCCGGTTCCCCGGGTGAGGGCGACAAGCTGGGCACCAGCATCCACTTCACCCCGCGCAACCTCTACGCCGGAATGCCCTACGGGCCCGCCGCCACCGGAGCCCTGCACGTCCTGCCGTTCCCGAACGTCGTACCGGGCGGCACGAGCCGGCCCGCGACCACGTACCAGCCGGGCCAGGGCGGACTCCCGGCCAACGGCAACTACTTCGGGTACTCGGCGGTGTAACGGCCGGCGCCGTCATCGTGGGGAGGGCTCTTCTCGGCCCCGCCGGGTTCCGGCCCGGCGGGGCCGAGTGCCGCGAAGGGGCGGGTGCGGGTGCGGCCCCCGAAGGGGGCTAGCCGCGCGCCCGCCGCCGCTGCCAGGCGTAGCCGGTGGCGGCCAGGACCAGCGTCATACCGCCCGTCGAGTACAGCTGCACCCGCGTGTCGGGCTCGCGGGCCATCAGCACGAACACCGTGGCCATGCCCGCCAGCGCCACCCAGGTCAGCCACGGGTACGCCCACATGCGCACCACCAGCTTCCCGGGTGCCTCCCGCTCCAGACGGCGCCGCAACCGCAGCTGGGAGACGGCGATGAAGATCCAGACGACCAGGATGACGGCGCCGATCATGTTCAGCAGCCAGGCGAAGACGTCGTCCGGACGCCAGTAGCTGAGCAGTACGCAGCCGAAGCCGAAGAGGGACGAGACCAGCACCGCGATCCGCGGCACCCCGCCCGACACCCGGCCCAGCGCCTTCGGGCCCTGCCCGCGCTCGACCAGCGAGTAGCCGATGCGGGAGGCGCCGTAGATGTTGGCGTTCATCGCGCTCAGCAGCGCGACCAGCACGACGACGTTCATGAGTTCACCGGCGCCGGGGATGCCCAGCTCGTCGAGGGCCGCGACGTACGGGCCCTTCTCGACGACCTCGGGGGAGTCCCAGGGGACCAGGGTCACGATGACGGCCATGGAACCGATGTAGAACAGCGCGATCCGCCACATCGCCGTCCGCACGGCGCTCGCCACGCCCTTGACCGGGTTCTCCGACTCGGCCGCCGCGATCGTCACCGTCTCCAGGCCGCCGTAGGCGAAGACCGAGGCGAGCAGGCCGATGATCAGGCCGTTGCCGCCGTTGGGCAGGAAGTCGCTCAGGTGCGACGTGCCGGGGGAGTCGCTGCCGGGCAGGACACCGGCGATCGCCAGCACGCCCAGCACCAGGAACAGGGTGATCGCGCCGACCTTGAGCGCGGCGAACCAGAACTCGAACTCGCCGAAGTTCTTCACGGCGGCCAGGTTCGTCCCGCAGAACACCACCATGAACAGCGCCACCCACACCCACTCGGGCGTGCCCGGCAGCCAGCCGTGGACGATCGCCGCGGCGCCGATGCCCTCCAGGCCGACGGCGGTGCACAGCAGCACCCAGAACGCCCAGCCCGCGGTGAAGCCGGCCCAGGGCCCGATCGCCCGCTCGGCGTGCGCGGAGAAGGAACCCGACGACGGGTAGGCGGCCGACATCTCGCCCAGCATCCGCATCACCAGCATCACCAGGAGGCCGGAGAGGGTGTAGGCGACGACGATCGAGGGCCCGGCGGCGGCGATGCCGGCCCCGGAGCCGACGAACAGCCCGGCGCCGATCACGCCGCCGAGGGCGATCATCGACAGGTGGCGCTGCTTGAGGCCGTGGGAGAGGGAGGCGTCGTCGTGCGACTCGGGCGGCGCCTCGGTGGTGGTGCTGTTGGACACGGGCGGCTCGTCCAATGCGTGGGGGGCGGGGGCAGGGCAAAAACGCCCACAGTCTCCGGTCTGACGCCCGCCGGCGACACCGGTTGCCCACGATACGGACGACGCCGATACGGAAAGTGATCGTCCGAATACTTGATTCCGTTTCCGGGTGACACTCACCTCCCCGCCACGGTGACCGATATCACCCGCAACCATGTGTATGCCGCTTCTTTGTCGGGAGCCCACCAAGGCGCCGATCGACCCTTTGTCGAGCGCTGCCGGTGATCGGGTCCGGCACGCTGGGATAGCGTCGCGCTGTCCCGACATGTCCACACCACCCGCGGAGTCCCCATGAGCACCGCTGCCCTTCCCACCCGCTCCGGCCAGGTCCTCGCCGACCTCATCCCCTCCTCCCGGGTCCGGGATGTCGCGCTGGTCGCCGGCGGTGCCGTGCTCACCGGCGTCGCGGCCCAGATCGCGGTGCCCGTCCCCGGCTCCCCGGTCCCGGTGACCGGCCAGACCTTCGCCGCGCTGCTCGTCGGCACCTCCCTCGGCGCCGGGCGCGGCCTGCTCTCGCTCGCGCTGTACGCCCTGGTCGGCATGGCGGGCGTGCCGTGGTTCGCGGAGGGCGGCTCCGGCGTCGGCGCCCCGTCCCTCGGTTACGTCTTCGGCATGCTGCTCGCCGCCACCGTCGTGGGCGCCCTGGCCCGCCGCGGCGCCGACCGCTCGATGCTGCGCACGGCCGGCACCATGCTGCTCGGCGAAGCGGTCATCTACGCCGTCGGCGTCCCCTACCTGGCCCTCGCCGCCGACATGTCCCTCACCGCCGCGATCGCGGCCGGCCTGACCCCGTTCCTGATCGGCGACGCGCTGAAGGCGGCGCTGGCGATGGGTGTGCTGCCCACCGCCTGGAAGCTGGTCGACAAGAAGTAGACGGCCGCACGGACACGAGGAAGGGGCCGGCCCGATCGCCTCCGCGACCGGGCCGGCCCCTTCCTCGTGCGCCGGTCCCGGCGGTCAGTCCCCGGCGGCGAGGGCCTCGCGCTCGCCGGCCTTCCGCGCGGTGGCCTTCTGCTTGACGAAGGCGACGACGAGCACCAGCGCCGCGACGAGCAGCGACAGCAGCACGGTCGTACGCCCGTTGTGCTCCGTGTCGGTGAGCATGTAGCCGAGCACGAAGACGATCACCGCGGCGGCCGCCCAGGTCAGGTACGGGAACAGCCACATCCGCACCACCAGCTTCTCCGGAGCCTCGGCCTGGATGATCTTCCGCATCCGCAGCTGCGAGAAGCAGATCACCAGCCACACGAAGAGGGCCACGGCGCCGGAGGAGTTGACGAGGAAGAGGAAGACGGAGTCCGGGAACTCGTAGTTGAAGAACACGGCGACGAAACCGAACACCACGGACACGAGGATCGCCGTCCGCGGCACGCCGCGCGCGGTGGTCCGGGCGAACGCCCCCGGCGCGTCACCGCGCTGACCGAGCGAGAAGGCCATGCGGGAGGCCGTGTAGAGCCCGGAGTTCAGGCAGGACAGCACGGACGTCAGCACGATGAAGTTCATGATCTGACCGGCGTTGGCGATCCCGAGGGAGTCCAGCGCGGCGACGTACGACCCCTTGTCGGTGATCGACTGCGAGTCCCAGGGCAGCAGCGCGACCACGACGAAGATGGAGCCCAGGTAGAAGACGGCGATACGCCAGATGATGCTGTTGGTCGCCTTGGTGACGGCCCGCTGCGGGTCCTCGGACTCACCGGCGGCCAGGGTCGGGATCTCGCTGCCCATGAACGAGAAGACGACGAGCAGCACACCGGTCAGGATCGCCCCCGCCCCGCCCGGGAGGAAACCGCCGTGCTCCGTCAGATTGGCCAGCCCCGCCTGCTCGCTGTCCACGCCCGGCAGCAGCCCGAAGACCGCCAGCCCGCCGACGACGATGAACGCCGCGATGGCGACGACCTTGATCCCGGCGAACCAGAACTCGAACTCGCCGTAGGACCCCACCGAGGCGAGGTTGGTGGCGGTCAGCACGACCATCACGATCAGCGCCCACCCCCACTGCGGCACGGCGGGTATCCAGCCCTCCAGGATCTTCGCCCCGGCCGTCGCCTCCACGGCCAGCACGACGACCCAGAAGAACCAGTACAGCCAGCCGATGGAGAACCCGGCCCAGGGCCCGAGGGCCCGGTCGGCGTGCGCGGAGAAGGAACCCGAGGTCGGGTTGGCGGCGGACATCTCACCGAGCATCCGCATCACCAGCACCACGAGCGTGCCGACGAGGGCGTACGACAGCAGGATTCCGGGGCCGGCGGTGGCGATGCCGGAACTGGAGCCCACGAACAGCCCGGCGCCGATCACGCCACCGATCGCGATCATCGACAGGTGGCGGTTCTTGAGCCCGGCCTGGAGCCCGGACCCGGGTTCGCCGGGCTTCTCGGGGCCGTCCTCCGCCTCGGTCAGGGTCGGCTGCGAAGTCATGGGGGTGTTTTCCTTTGCGCCGGTCGTGCACTTCCTCGTACGAGCGGTGTACGAGCCGGACCAGTGAAACGGAGGTTGACGAATGCTGGAACCTTTGATTTCGGATCGTTACTTGAGCTTTGCCTGAGGTTCCATAGTTTTACTCAGTGTTCTCACATCCCATACCCGGCGCGGCCGCCCCATTGCCCCCGTGTCACACTCGACGCATGCGCGTGTATCTCGGCTCGGACCATGCGGGCTACGAACTCAAGAACCACCTCGTCGAGTGGCTTAAGGCGGCGGGGCACGAGCCCGTCGACTGCGGCCCGCACATCTACGACGCCCAGGACGACTACCCGCCCTTCTGCCTCCGTGCCGCAGAGCGCACGGCCGCCGACCAGGGCGCCCTCGGCATCGTGATCGGCGGCTCCGGCAACGGCGAGCAGATCGCGGCGAACAAGGTGAAGGGCGTGCGCGCGGCGCTGGCCTGGAGCGAGGAGACGGCGTCGCTGGGCCGCCAGCACAACAACGCCAACGTCGTGGCGGTCGGCGCCCGCATGCACACGCAGGAGGAGGCGACGAAGTTCGTCGAGACCTTCCTCGCCACCCCGTTCTCCGGCGACGAACGCCACGTCCGCCGCATCGACATGCTCGCCTCCTACGAGACGACGGGCGACCTCCCGCCCGTCCCCGCCCACCACCCGCAGCAGTAGCAGCACACCGGCCCCTTTCCCGGTGCGTGGGCACCGGGAAAGGGGCCGGCCGGGAACGCCCGGGGCACTGGCGGACCGGGACCTGCACCGAGGGCCGCCGGCAGGTGGAGACACCAGGCCGCACAGGTCCGGAATCCGTCAGAGCGGCACGGACGGAGCCCCCGGGACGAGTCGGTCCTCCCGGCCCACCGAGTGGAGTGGGCGGGTGGGCGAAGAAGACGAAAGGACACCTCCGTGCCAGAGGGGCACACCATCCACCGGCTGGCCGAGGACTACGCCACCGTCTTCGCCGCCGGCACGGCACCGCGCGTCACCAGCCCCCAGGGCAAGTTCTCCGACGCCGCCGCCCTCCTCACCGGCACCCCCCTCACCCGCACCGAGGCCCACGGCAAGCACCTCTTCCTCGGCTTCGGCGCGGCCGACTGGGTCCACATCCACCTCGGCCTCTTCGGCAAGGTCACCTTCGGACCGGCCCCGGCCCCGCCCCCCACGGACACCGTCCGCCTCCGCCTGGCGAACGACACCGCCTACGTCGACCTGCGCGGCCCCACGACCTGCGCCCTGATCACGGAGCCGGAGAAGCAGGCGATACACGACCGCCTCGGCCCCGACCCCCTGCGCCCGGACGCCGACCCGCGGGCGGCCTTCCGCCGCGTCTCCCGCAGCCGCACCACCATCGCCGCCCTGCTCATGGACCAGAAGGTCATCGCCGGCGTCGGCAACGTCTACCGCGCCGAGGTCCTCTTCCGGCACGGCATCGACCCGTACCGCCCCGGCAAGTCCCTCACGCCCGCCGAATGGGACGCGATCTGGGACGACCTCACCGCCCTCATGCGCGAGGGCGTGAAGAACAACCGCATCGACACCGTCCGCCCCGAGCACACGCCCGAGGCCATGGGCCGCCCGCCCCGCGTCGACGACCACGGCGGCGAGGTCTACGTCTACCGCCGCGCGAACCAGCCCTGTCACCTCTGCGGCGACCCGATCCGCACCGCGGACCTGGCCGCCCGCAACCTCTTCTGGTGCCCGACCTGCCAGCGAGGACGCGCCTAGGGGCTGTCGTGCGGATCATGCCGCGGACGCGGGGTCCGGCACGCAGAGCGCGGTCACCCTCAGAACCCGTGCGGCAACCACGGCGCGACGTCCGACCCGAACCCCACCGACGCCTCCGCCAGCGCCCCGGGCCGCACCTCCCGCACCCGCCCGGCCGCGGCCAGCGACGCCAGGCTCACGCCCCCGAGATACGCCGCGCCCAGCTCCCGTACCGACAGCGCCAGGTCCGCCGCGTCGGACGTGCGCTCGCAGGACGCCCCCTTGGCGTCCCCGCTCAGCCGCCAACGCCCCGCGTTCCAGGGGCAGAACGCGTCCTCGACGTCGAACACGGCGTCCACCGGCGCCTGGTACGCGCGCGCCGCGAGCGCCGCCCCCACCTCGACCAGCCGCACGTACAGCCCGTCCCGCAGCACCGGCCCGCACCGCCGCAGGTCCGACACCTGGTGCTGCCACGCCTCGTCGACCGGCCGCCCCCGCACCGCCAGCGTCGACGTCAGGTCGATGCCGAACAGGAAGCGCCACAGCGCCGCCTCGGTCGCCGGGTCCAGCCCGGCCAGGTCCTTGAGGACCACCGTGCCGCTGGGACCCTCGCCGCGCCAGGCGGGCCGCACCTGGAACCGGGCGTACCCGGTCACCTCACCGCCCCGCCGGGCGAGGACGCACTGCAGCGGCGACGCCCCCTCCCGCTCGCTCTCCGGGTCCAGCAGCCCGAGCCGCTCCCAGCCGGGCCGGCGGGCCAGCATGCCCGGCCGCCCCGGCACCAGCCGCGCGTAGACCGCCTCGCACGCGTCGAGCACGTCACCGGGCGCCGCGTACCGCAGCCGTACGTCATCCGTGCCGTCCGGCACCGACAGCCGGACCCGGTCCGTGTCGATCTCCGCGTTGACCTGGAAGGTCGCGGCGCCGTACCCGAACCGGCCGTAGATCGCCGGCTCGGAGGCCGTCAGCACGGCCAGCGGCTCGCCCAGGGACCGTACGTCGTCCAGCTGCCGCCGCATCATCGACGTCAGCACGCCCCGGCGCCGGTGCGTGGCGGCCACGCCCACCATCGTGACACCCGCCACGGGCACGACCGCACCGCCCGGCACCGTCATCCGGAAGGTGAACGACCCCGCCGTACCGACGCACTCGTCGCCGTCCCAGACGCCGAGCGAGCGGTCGGTCTCGGTCAGGGAGTTGAACAGTTCCAGTTCCTCGGCCGACTCCGGGACGCCGCCGAAGGCACGGATCAGTGTCCCGTACCACGTGTCCCACTCGCCTCGCCGCAGCGTCCGCAGCCCGGTCCGCGTCAGGTCGCCGCTGTCATCACTCATGGGCCATGCGTACCAGGGGCGCGAAGGACGGGCGAGGGAATTTCCGCCAGTTGCCGCGCGAGGGCCGTTCGTGAAGTTCACTGTGAAGTCGGGTCTCGGACGGGGGACAAGCGGGACCTCCCGTGCCAAGTGCCCGGTCCGATGGATAGGGTCCCGAACTAATGGCAGCAGGACGACAGCGGCGCGCGGAAGCCGACACGTTCACGGCCCGGTGGAAGAAGCAGTGGCACCGGGCCCGCGTCGGCATGCGCAGATCCGCCGTCGACTACTTCCGCGGCGACGGCTCGGACTGGATCGCGCTGGCCGGACTGCTGCTGACGATCCCCGTCATCGCGGCCACCACGATGATGAACTCGGTGTGGTGCGCACCCTCCGCACTGGTCCTGCCGATCGTCGCGGGCGGCCTGCTGCTGCGCCCGGCGAGCCTGCTGGGCCTGTACGCGGCGGCGGCCACGGCACTGATCGTGGAGTCGGTGCAGCTGGGCCCGTACACCGAGGGTCCCTCGCGGGTCACCCCCGGGGTCGTCCTAGTAGTCGCGGCCTGCGGCTTCTTCGGGCTGCTGGTCGCCCAGTTCCGCAGCCGGGTCGGCGTGCCCTGGCGGCGCGGCGGCACCATGCTCTTCGACCTGCGCGAACGCATCCGGGTCCAGAGCAAGCTGCCCAAGCTGCCGCCGGGCTGGCACCGCGAGATGGCGCTGCGCCCGGCCGGCGGCCAGTCCTTCTCCGGCGACTTCGTGGTCGCGGCCCGCACGGGCGGCGGCCGGACGCTGGAGGTCGTCCTCACCGACGTCTCCGGCAAGGGCATGGACGCGGGCTCGCGCGCCCTGCTGCTGTCCGGCGCCTTCGGCGGACTGCTGGGCAGCCTCCCGCCGCACGCCTTCCTGCCCGCCGCCAACGGCTACCTGCTCCGCCAGGACTGGGACGAGGGCTTCGCCACCTCCATCCACCTCGTCCTGGACCTCGACTCCGGCGACTACGAGCTGTACTCGGCCGGACATCCGCCGGGCCTCCAGCTCAGCGCCGGCACCGGCCGCTGGGAGGAGAAGTCGGCCGAGGGGCCGCTGCTGGGTGTGTACGACGGTGCGCAGTTCGACTCCGTGAAGGGATCGCTGCGTCCCGGAGACGTGTTGATGCTCTTCACGGACGGCCTGGTGGAAACCTCGGACCGGGACATCGCCGAGGGCATCGACCGCCTCACCGGCGAGGCCGACCGCTACGTGGCGGGCGGCTTCCACGGCGCCGCCTGGCACCTGATCGAAGCGGTGGCCAAGGACGTCAACGACGACCGGGCCCTGCTGCTGATCTGCCGGGAGGGCCCGACGGCCCAGTCCTCGGCGGCGGACTGACACACTGGCCCGGTGTCCCGCACCACGCCCGCACCCGCCACGCCGCCCACACCCCCCGCCCGGCTCACCGTGGCCGAGGTGGAGGCCGTCGCCCGCGCCGCCCACGCCGGGCAGACCGACAAGGCGGGACGGCCCTACGCCGAGCACCTGAGGGCCGTCGCCGAGGGCGTGCGGCTGCGGGGCGGCGACGACGAGCAGGTCGCGGCGGCCTGGCTGCACGACGCCGTCGAGGACGACGCGCTGTCCGAGGACTGGCTGCGCGAGGCCGCGCTGAGCCGCCGTACCAAGGACATCGTCCTGGCCCTCACCAAGCGGGCCGGTGAGCCGCCCGAGGCGTACGCGGCACGCATCCTCGCCACGCCCGGCGCGCCGCTGGTCAAGGAGGCGGACCTGGCACACAACGCCGACCCTGCACGGCTCGCGGTCCTCGACGGAGCCACGCGCACACGACTGACCGAGAAGTACACGCGGATGCGCGCACTCCTCGGTCTGCCGGACGGACGTTAGTGCCTCGAGGGACGCACGTCAGACGGGCACCTTCTCGCCGGCCCCGCTGGACGCGCGCGCCGCGTCGGCGCCGGTCTCGCGTCCCTCCGCCTTCCGCTCCCGCTTCTCACGGCGCCGGGCCGCCTCACCGGCGTCCCGCTTGAAGGCCCATTCCATCTTCGGCTCCACCACGCACCGCAGGACCCGCTGGACGGGCTTGGTGCACAGCAGGGTGATGAGAGTGGCTCCCAGGACGGTGATGGCGATCTCGCCGAGCGGGGTGTCCCACGCGGGATCGTGGAACCAGCCCGCGAAGGTGCCCTCCTTCACCACGAAGCCGTGCAGCAGGTAGCCGTAGATCGTGCCCGCGCCGAGCGCGGTGAACCACATGCGCCGCCCCGGCACCCAGGCGAAGAAGCAGGCGGTCAGCACGACCGAGCAGCCGAAGAGCGCGAGCGTCAGGAGGGGCCCGGACCACCAGGGGGCGTCCGTGGCCTGCACTGCGGCATTGCGGTAGAACCAGCCGGTCTCCATGCGCGGCACCGACCACCAGGCGACGGCCACCGCCACCGCGACCACCGGCACGGACATGATCCGCACCGAGCGGCGCCGCACCAGCTGGAAGTGCTCGGGGCGCAGCACCAGGCCCAGTACGAAGCAGGGCAGGAACTGCAGCACCCGCTGCATGTTCAGGTCGTTGCCGATGGTGGGCGTCACGGAGGCCAGCGCCGCGATCACCAGGGCGATCGGCAGCGGCCAGCGGACCGTCTGCCAGATCGGGGTGGTCAGCCGCCAGATGAACAGCGCGCACAGGAACCACAGGAGGTAGGTGGGGTCCAGCAGGCTGATGTCGTTGGACGGGTCCTCGCTGACGCGGCGGTGCAGCGCGTAGCCGATCTCGAAGATGACGTAGGGGACGGCGACGCCGGTGATCAGGCGCTTCACGCGCTTGGGGCTCAGGTCGAAACTGCGCGAGAAGTAGCCGGAGATGATGATGAACGCCGGCATGTGGAACGTGTAAAGGGCCCGGTACAGCGTCTCCACCGTCCGGTTCCCGTCCAGGAGCTGACCCCAGGCGTGGCCGACGCCGACCAGCACGATCGCCAGGTACTTGGCGTTGTCGAAGAACGCGTCGCGCTGTCGGCTCGGTTGTGTCTGCTGATCCGGTGGGGGCGGCGTCTTCCGGTCGCCGTGCGGTCGCAGCGAGCTCGTCATGCAACCCCCCGCCGGAAAATCGGCGAGTTGTCACAGGACCTCGCTGCTCTGGTGGGGGACGAGGCAGCGTAGAACATCTGAGGCACCCTAGCGTTCTCCGTGGGATTCCGTAAAACCTTCGACGTCATTCCTGCATTCGGATCCCGAGTGCCTGGCGAGTACCCCGCAATTCGGGGAACTTGTCCCGGGCGGCGGCATGACCTGCGCCACGGCGCGCAAAGCCGCCGCGCACCTGAGGGGTGTCCAGGGCGCCCCACTTGTCATGACACGTCATGACTAAACAGTGCATAAGAGCGGAGGGTGACTTCCCTGGAATGTCCGCTTCAATGGCCCGTCCAGGGCCTCCGCGTGAACCTGTGATCTCCCTGTGATGTGCCCGTCGGTGTGGTTCCCGGGGTAATTCGAAATATCTGCGAACGCGTTGTGTGGACATCGAAACGAAGTGGTCGGAATTCCCCAGACGGGTGACCTGTCGAATTTCTGTGCGTGGTGGGGTCGTGGGGTGGGTCCAAGCGTGCGGGGCAGTGCCGGACCCCAGGAACCGGCCGACGATGCGTCACCGGCCGCATGACGGGGCCCGGTTGGTGGCACGATGGTCCTGGCGGGGGTGTGCGCGGCCGCACCTCCGGGCCGGGAGAGCGGACCGATCGAGGGTGTGATCAGTTGTGGCCATTTCACTGTCAGTGGTGCTGCTGTTGGCGATCATCCTGGTGGTGCTGCTGCGAGGAGGCTCCATCAAGGCGGGCCCGGCGATCGTCGCGATCCTCTTCGGCTTCTTCCTGGCCTCGACGGGCATGGCCGACGACATCCAGCGGTTCCTGAACTCGATAGCGGACACGATCAACTCGATCCAGTTCTGACCGGACCGTCTGCCGGGCCGCCGGCCCACAGCGGCCGGCCCGCGGTGGCCGCACGGCGCAGAGGCCTCCGGCCCGGCCCCGGTTCCGTCCTTGCTCGATACTGATCCGGCCCGGGGCGCTCGCCTCTGTTCGTCGTTACAGGCGGCGTCTGTCGCGGAGGTACGGCGGTACGAGGAATCTTGGCCTGTTGAACACGGCTATGGAGGTGATGGCGACCAAGCAGATCAGCATCACGGCGAAGAACACGGTCCCGACCGTCTCCAGGGCGCCTCGAACCGTGCCCCAGGACTCGGCTCCGAGGAACGAGACCGCCATGACGGCCAGGCAGGTGAACATACCGGCAACGGGAACGATGCCGCGTGTGACCGCCCAGGCTCCACGCTTGCCGAGCTTGTCCCACCCGGCAGCTTCCGTCCGCGCCCGGCGTGGGTCGCGCCACACCATGGCGGCGCTCCGGATCATGTACCCGGCCAGAGTGACGAAACCAACACAGACGACAACCCCCATGAGCCCCCCTGCTCGGATGTCAGCCGCCCCAGCCACAGGCGCCGGAACCGCAGTAACGTCAAGCGAGGCTTTCGAGACCGAGCTTGGCCAGCCGCGACCGGATGGCGCTGGGCTTCCGGCCGAACTGCTTCCCGAGGGTGCCGAAGTCCCGTTCGCCTTGCTGGTAGAGCGCAAGGAGGCGGGCGTCGTCCTCAGGTGACCACGGGTGGCCCATCCGCGGAAAGCGAGCCCGTAGCTCCTCCGGCGTCTCACGCCTTCTGCCGGCATCACCGTAGGGGCAGACGGACTCGATGATGTCGAGCGGGAACTCTCCGACGTGGGTGCCTGTGAGCCATAGGTTCAGGCGGCCGTCGTCGAACGTGATGCGGTCGGCCTGGATGGTCACTGCCCGCCGCAGTACGTCGCTGTCGTTCGGGTCCTGGTGGTAGTCGGTGAACGTGAGACGGAACGCTGTGCGCACGGTGGTTTCCCCCATGGGGGCCATCCTCGGTTGCCTGCTGGGCGTGCGGTAGATCCTTTTCCGCCCCCGCCCGCTGCACGCACCGCCGTGCAGGCGGTGCGCTCCCGCACCGTGCGCGGGGCTTGACGGAGAAGGGCAAGTTCTGCCGCGCTGCCCCTTCGAGGGGCCTCCCGGCGGTCTCCCTGGCCTTGCGGCAAGCCGCTGACCTGCCGGTTTGCCGACCGTCCCGGATCGACGTGTTCGTCTCCTTCGAATCGAAGAGTCCCGGGTGGGACGGTCGGGCGGTGTCGAGACATGCTCCGGGGGAGCGCCGCCGGCTGCCGGCGCAGGAGTTGGGGAATCGATCCACGCTCATCATGCGCGAGCGGCCTGACGTTCCCCTCGAAAGCAGTCCCTGCGGTACGACCTCAGGGCTCCGGACACGACCGACTGATCAGGGCCCGGAAAGCGATCAGGGCCAAGCGGAGGAATGATCCTCCGCTTGGCCCTGAGCCGTCTGGAGCGGGCGACGGGAATCGAACCCGCGTAGCTAGTTTGGAAGACTAGGGCTCTACCATTGAGCTACGCCCGCACAGCCGCGCCGCAGGTCGGTGACCGCGGCACTGGAGGCATCGTAGCGGGTCGCACCCCTTTCCCGCACACCCCTTCCGGTCCGCGCCGGAGTCCACGGGCACGTGCGCGGGCACCCGGGAAACCAGGCGTGCCCGGTGCCTGGCGGCATGTACCCTACGTGTCGCACCAGACGGGGTGTGGCGCAGCTTGGTAGCGCGTCCGCTTTGGGAGCGGAAGGCCGTGGGTTCAAATCCCGCCACCCCGACCACCGACCGATCACCGGGTGATCGCCTTTTGGGCGGTGTAGTCGCTGCCGTTACTATGCAAGCTGCACGCCCGTGTGTCTCAGAGTCTGAAGTCTCCGGGCGGCGAATCCGCCGGACGCCCCGCTGGCCCCGGCAGAACCCAAGAAGTCAGCCACCAAGGAGACCGAACCGTGAAGAGCGCCGTGGAGACCCTGAACCCGACCCGGGTTCGGCTCACTGTCGAGGTGCCCTTCGAGGAGCTCAAGGACAGCCTCGACGCGGCGTACAAGAAGATCAACCAGCAGGTCACGGTGAAGGGCTTCCGCAAGGGCAAGATCCCCGCCCGGGTCATCGACCAGCGGTTCGGTCGTGGCGCCGTCCTGGAGGAGGCCGTCAACGACGCGCTCCCGAAGTTCTACACCGACGCGGTCAACGAGGCCGACCTGAACCCGCTGGGTCAGCCCGAGGTCGACATCACCGAGCTGAAGGACGGCGAGACGCTGAACTTCACCGCCGAGGTCGACGTCCGCCCGACCGTCGAGATCCCGGACTACTCCGGCATCGAGGTCGAGGTCGACGCCGTCGAGGTCACCGACGAGGACGTGGAGAAGTCGGTCGAGCAGCTGCGCGAGCGCTTCGCCTCCACCTCCCCGGTCGAGCGTGCCGCCGAGGACGGTGACGTGGTCACCCTCGACCTGCAGGCCAAGGTCGAGGGCGAGATCCTCGAGGACGGCGTCGCCGACGGCGTCTCCTACACCATCGGCTCCGGTGAGCTGCTGGAGGGCATCGACGATGCCGTGAAGGGCCTGGAGGCCGGTGGCGAGGCCACCTTCACCTCCGAGCTCAAGGGCGGCTCGGCGGCCGGCAAGGAGGCCGAGGTCACCGTCAAGGTCACCCAGGTCGCCGCGCGCGAGCTGCCCGAGCTGGACGACGACTTCGCGCAGCTCGCGTCGGAGTTCGACACCCTGGAGGAGCTGCGCGCCGACAGCCGCAAGCGCCTCGCCAACATGAAGCAGTACGACCAGGCCACGCAGGCCCAGGAGCGCGTCCTGGACAAGCTGCTCGAGCTGGTCGAGGTCCCGGTCCCCGAGAAGCTCCTCGAGGACGAGATCAACACCCGTAAGCACAACCTCGAGCACCACCAGCTCGGCCAGATGGGTCTCGACCTCGAGAAGTACCTGGAGCTCCAGGGCAAGACCGCCGAGGAGTTCGACACCGAGACCCGCGAGGCCGCGGTCAAGGGCATCAAGACCCAGTTCGTCCTCGACGAGCTGGTCAAGCAGGAGAAGCTCAACGTCAGCCAGGAGGAGCTCACCGAGCACCTCATGCGCCGCGCCGCCTCCTCCGGCATGTCCCCCGACCAGTTCGCCCAGGCCGTCGTCGAGCAGGGCCAGGTCCCGCTCCTCGTCGGCGAGGTCGCCCGCGGCAAGGCCCTGGCCGTCGTGGTCGAGAAGGCCACGGTCAAGGACACCAACGGCGAGGTCGTCGACCTGGACGACGAGGAGGAGACGGAGGAGGCCACCGAGGCCGCCGCCGAGTCCACCGAGTCCGACGCCGACAAGGCCGAAGAGAAGACCGAGGGCTGATCACCCTCGCGCCTCCGCAGACGGACGCAGAACGGGCCCCGGGACGATCAGTGCCGGGGCCCGTTCCGCGTACGGCGGGGCAGCCCCGCCAGGGGCGCGGGCTGCCCCGTGTGCGGCTCCGCCGCGCGGGCGCGAGCAACCACGAGGGACCGCACCCGCCGACGAACCCCCAGCGCAACGGCGAGGCTCCGCACCCGCGCCCGCACCCCGCGGAGCGCTACGCCCCCGGCGAACACCCGCGGAACCGGGATGGCGCCGCAGGCCCTGCGCGTTAGGGTCCATGAATACGAGGGCAGGGGAGTCCCCGAAAGCGGCTCCAGCCCCGCAGGGAAACGTGAGACGGCCCGGCGCCGTCGTAAGACGAGCAGGTGGATTACGTGACGAATCTGATGCCCTCCGCCGCCGGCGAGCCTTCCATCGGTGGTGGCCTCGGCGACCAGGTCTACAACCGGCTGCTCAACGAGCGGATCATCTTCCTCGGCCAGCCGGTCGACGACGACATTGCCAACAAGATCACCGCACAGCTGCTGCTCCTTGCCGCCGACCCGGACAAGGACATCTTCCTGTACATCAACAGCCCGGGCGGTTCGATCACGGCGGGCATGGCGATCTACGACACCATGCAGTTCATCAAGAACGACGTGGTGACGATCGCCATGGGTCTCGCGGCCTCCATGGGTCAGTTCCTGCTCAGCGCCGGCACCCCGGGCAAGCGCTTCGCGCTCCCGAACGCCGAGATCCTGATCCACCAGCCCTCCGCCGGCCTGGCCGGCTCGGCCTCGGACATCAAGATCCACGCCGAGCGGCTGCTGCACACCAAGAAGCGCATGGCCGAGCTCACCTCGCAGCACACCGGCCAGACGGTCGAGCAGATCACCCGCGACTCGGACCGCGACCGCTGGTTCGACGCCTTCGAGGCCAAGGAGTACGGCCTCATCGACGACGTCATCCCCACGGCCGCCGGTATGCCGGGCGGCGGCGGCACCGGGGCCTGAGCCCTCCGCGGGCCCCAGCGGGCCCCAGGAGCGCGCCCCAGCCCGCCCCCAGCCGACGCCTCAGCCCCTTCCCAGGAGACACAGTGAACGACTTCCCCGGCAGCGGCCTGTACGACCGCACGCGCGCCGAGTACACCGGCCCGACCGCCGAGTCCCGCTACGTGATCCCGCGCTTCGTCGAGCGCACCTCGCAGGGCGTGCGCGAGTACGACCCGTACGCGAAGCTCTTCGAGGAGCGCGTGATCTTCCTCGGCGTCCAGATCGACGACGCCTCCGCCAACGACGTCATGGCGCAGCTGCTGTGCCTGGAGTCGATGGACCCCGACCGGGACATCTCGGTCTACATCAACAGCCCCGGCGGCTCCTTCACGGCTCTCACGGCCATCTACGACACGATGCAGTACGTGAAGCCGGACATCCAGACGGTCTGCATGGGCCAGGCCGCCTCCGCCGCCGCCGTCCTGCTGGCCGCCGGCACGCCGGGCAAGCGCATGGCGCTGCCGAACGCCCGGATCCTGATCCACCAGCCGTACAGCGAGACCGGCCGCGGCCAGGTCTCCGACCTGGAGATCGCCGCCAACGAGATCCTGCGGATGCGCTCGCAGCTGGAGGAGATGCTGGCCAAGCACTCCACCACGCCGGTCGAGAAGATCCGCGAGGACATCGAGCGCGACAAGATCCTCACGGCCGAGGACTCGCTCGCGTACGGCCTGATCGACCAGATCATCACCACCCGGAAGATGGACAACTCCTCTCTCCGCTAGGCGGGAGGCTGTATCGTCTGCCGCTCCTTGGCATGGTTTGACGCGATTCACGTCAAAGCGAACCGTGCCAAGGGGGGCCCGGACGGGGGGCCCGGCAAGGTACCGTCGGACATAAGGCAGCACCAGGAGTCCGCCGGCCGTTGACGTCACGTCGGCGGCCAGGCGTCTCCCAGGCGAAGGGGAAGCACACCGTGGCACGCATCGGTGACGGCGGCGATCTGCTCAAGTGCTCGTTCTGCGGCAAGAGCCAGAAGCAGGTCAAGAAGCTCATCGCAGGGCCCGGTGTGTACATCTGCGACGAGTGCATCGACCTCTGCAACGAGATCATCGAGGAAGAGCTGGCGGAGACCAGCGAGGTGCGCTGGGAGGAGCTCCCCAAGCCCCGCGAGATCTACGAGTTCCTCGAGGGCTACGTGGTCGGCCAGGAGGCCGCCAAGAAGGCCCTGTCCGTCGCGGTGTACAACCACTACAAGCGGGTCCAGGCCGGCGAGAACGGCGGCGCCCAGGGCCGTGACGACGCCATCGAGTTGGCGAAGTCCAACATCCTCCTGCTGGGCCCCACGGGCTCCGGCAAGACCCTCCTCGCCCAGACCCTCGCCCGCATGCTGAACGTGCCCTTCGCGATCGCCGACGCCACGGCGCTCACCGAGGCGGGGTACGTCGGCGAGGACGTCGAGAACATCCTGCTCAAGCTGATCCAGGCCGCCGACTACGACGTCAAGAAGGCCGAGACCGGGATCATCTACATCGACGAGATCGACAAGGTCGCGAGGAAGAGCGAGAACCCGTCGATCACGCGTGACGTCAGCGGCGAAGGCGTCCAGCAGGCCCTGCTGAAGATCCTGGAGGGCACCACGGCCTCGGTCCCGCCCCAGGGCGGCCGCAAGCACCCCCACCAGGAGTTCATCCAGATCGACACGACGAACGTCCTGTTCATCGTGGGCGGCGCCTTCGCGGGCCTGGAGAAGATCATCGAGGGCCGGGCCGGCGCCAAGGGCATCGGCTTCGGCGCGCAGATCCGCTCCAAGCGCGAGGTCGAGTCCAAGGACCAGTTCGAGCAGGTCATGCCGGAGGACCTGGTCAAGTTCGGCATGATCCCCGAGTTCATCGGCCGCCTCCCGGTCATCACCTCGGTCCACAACCTCGACCGCGAGGCGCTCCTCCAGATCCTGGTCGAGCCGCGCAACGCCCTCGTCAAGCAGTACGAGCGCCTCTTCGAACTCGACGGCGTGGAGCTGGACTTCGAGCGCGAGGCCCTGGAGGCCATCGCCGACCAGGCCATCCTCCGCCAGACCGGCGCCCGCGGCCTGCGCGCCATCATGGAGGAAGTCCTCCAGGGCGTGATGTACGAGGTCCCGTCCCGCAAGGACGTCGCCCGCGTCGTCATCACGGCCGACGTGGTCCTCTCCAACGTCAACCCGACGCTGATTCCGCGGGATTCGCGGGGGCGGGGTTCGGGGGAGCAGAAGACGGCGTAGCCGACAGCCATACGGAAGGGGCCCGGTCGACCGACCGGGCCCCTTCCGCGTTGTCGCGCGTCTCCGTCAGGCCTTGACGCGGACCTCCTTGCGGAGCTTGGCGGCGATCTCGGCGGACGCGGCGGGGTCGGGCTTCTTTCCGGCCGCGATGTCGAGGATGTCCATCGGCATGACCCAGCCCAGCGTGCTGTGGTCGCCCCAGATGCAGTACGTCATGTTCATCTTCTTGGGCTCGTTCGCACTGCCGTTGGAGTTGTCGACCTCTGCCTCCTGGCACTTGATGATCGCGCCCTCCAGGGAGTCCGGCTTGTACTCCTTGGGGTCGCCCTGCATCGTGATGTCCTCGTCGCTGCCGCCCTTCTCACTTTCCTTCTTCATGTGGGCGAACATCGCGTCGACGGCTGCCTCGGGGTCGTCGATGGTGCCGTAGACACCGGCGAACATCATCTGCTTGCTGGCCAGCGGGTTGTCCTCGTTCTCGGTCGAGTACGAGGCGCTGACGTCCTTGGCGTCCTTCACTCCCCAGGACTCGGCGTCCTTCAGGTCGCTCGCGTCCATGGTGCCGCTGTCGCTCTCGCCCTTCTTGTACTCGCCGAGCACCGTCGCCGGAGTCGTCAGCTTGTGCGGCCCGTCGTCCGCGATGTCCGAGCCGCCGCCACCGCCGCCGCCGAACACGAAGTACGCCCCCACGCCGATCGCGGCCACGACGGCGACCGCGCCGATGATCAGACCCGTCTTCTTCTTCCCGCCGCCCGGCGCCGGGGGCTGGGGCATGCCGTAGGGCTGCTGGCCGTACGGGGCCTGCTGGCCGTACGGCGGCTGCTGCGGCGGGACGCCGCCCTGCTGGGGCTGCTGAGGGTAGCCGTAGCCCGGCTGCGGGGGAGGCGTCTGCTGGGGGTAGCCGTAGCCGGGCTGGGGGGCCTGCGGCGGCTGCTGGCCGTACGGTCCCGGCTGGCCGTACGGTCCGGGCTGCTGGGGCTGCCCGCCGTACGGGCCCGGCTGGTTGTGACTCATTTTCTGGGTTCCCCTCCAGACGCTTACGTGGTGCTGACATCCTGACGCAGGCATGGCGTGCGCAGGTCACCGGGGGCCGCACCGTTACAAACGAAACGCGTTTCGGGACACGGTCGTGACGCCCGTAAACTGACCCCCGTGACCGAGAACTCTCAGCAGCCGCAGCCCGCGCCCACCACCGAACTGCCGACCCAGTACACGCCGGCCGAGGTAGAGGGGAAGCTGTACGAGCGCTGGGTAGAACGGGGTTACTTCGAGGCCGACGCGGACAGTGACAAGCCGCCGTACACCGTCGTCATCCCGCCGCCGAACGTCACCGGCAGCCTGCACCTGGGGCACGCCTTCGAGCACACGCTCATCGACGCCCTGACCCGCCGCAAGCGGATGCAGGGCTTCGAGACGCTGTGGCAGCCCGGCATGGACCACGCCGGCATCGCCACGCAGAACGTCGTCGAGCGGGAGCTGGCCAAGGAGGGCAAGTCCCGGCACGACCTCGGCCGGGAGGCGTTCGTCGAGCGCGTCTGGCAGTGGAAGGGCGAGTCCGGTGGGCAGATCAGCGGGCAGATGCGGCGCCTGGGAGACGGCGTCGCGTGGTCGCGTGAGCGGTTCACGATGGACGAGGGCCTGTCGCAGGCCGTCCAGACCATCTTCAAGCGCCTCTACGACGACGAGCTGATCTACCGCGCCGAGCGCATCATCAACTGGTGCCCCCGGTGCCTGACGGCCATCTCCGACATCGAGGTCGAGTACCAGGACGACGACGGCGAGCTGGTCTCCATGAAGTACGGGGACGGGGACGAGACCATCGTCGTCGCCACCACCCGTGCCGAGACGATGCTCGGTGACACCGCCGTCGCCGTCCACCCGGAGGACGAGCGGTACAAGCACCTTGTCGGCAAGCTGATCAAGCTGCCGCTGACCGACCGTTCCATCCCGGTCGTCGCCGACGAGCACGTCGACCCCGAGTTCGGCACCGGCGCCGTCAAGGTGACGCCCGCCCACGACCCGAACGACTTCGAGATCGGCCAGCGCCACGACCTGCCCGCCATCGCGGTCATGGACGAGCACGCCGTCATCACCGCCCACGGCCCCTTCCAGGGCCTGGACCGGCTGGAGGCCCGCTCCGCCATCGTCGCCGCGCTGCGCGCCGAGGGCCGGATCGTCGCCGAGAAGCGGCCCTACGTCCACTCCGTCGGCCACTGCTCGCGCTGCAAGACCACCATCGAGCCGCGCCTGTCGATGCAGTGGTGGGTCAAGGTCGGCCCGCTCGCCAAGGCGGCCGGTGACGCCGTCCGCGACGGCAAGGTCAAGATCCACCCGCAGGAGATGGAGAAGCGCTACTTCGACTGGGTCGACAACCTCCACGACTGGTGCATCTCGCGCCAGCTGTGGTGGGGCCACCGCATCCCGGTCTGGTACGGCCCGGAGGGCGAGGTCGTCTGCGTCGGCGCCGACGAGGAGCCGCCCAGCGGCGAGGGCTGGTACCAGGACTCCGACGTCCTGGACACCTGGTTCTCCTCCGGCCTGTGGCCGTTCTCCACGCTGGGCTGGCCGGAGCAGACCGACTCGCTCGCGAAGTTCTACCCGAACTCCGTCCTGGTCACCGGCTACGACATCCTCTTCTTCTGGGTCGCCCGGATGATGATGTTCGGCCTCTACGCGATGGACGGCACCCCGCCGTTCCACACCATCGCCCTGCACGGCATGGTTCGTGACCAGAACGGCAAGAAGATGTCCAAGTCCTTCGGGAACGTCGTGAACCCGCTGGACTGGATGGACAAGTACGGCTCCGACGCGCTCCGCTTCACGCTCGCGCGCGGCGCCAACCCGGGCGTCGACGTCCCGATCGGCGAGGACTGGGTCCAGGGCTCCCGGAACTTCGCCAACAAGATCTGGAACGCCACCCGCTTCGCGCTGATGAACGGCGCGACGGTGGAGGGCCCGCTGCCGGACGCGTCGAAGATGTCCGCGACGGACCGGTGGATCCTGTCGCGGCTGAACTCGGTCGTCGCCGAGGTCGACGCGTACTACGAGGACTACCAGTTCGCGAAGCTCTCCGACGCCCTGTTCCACTTCGCGTGGGACGAGGTCTTCGACTGGTACGTCGAGCTGTCCAAGACCACCTTCCAGGCGGGCGGCGAGGCGGCCGAGGTCTCCAAGCGCGTCCTCGGCGAGGTCCTGGACGTCACGCTGCGGCTGCTGCACCCGGTCGTCCCCTTCGTCACCGAGACGCTGTGGACGACGCTCACCGGTGGCGAGTCGGTCGTCATCGCCGAGTGGCCGTCGGACTCCGGATTCCGGGACGCCGACGCCGAGCGGGAGATCGAGACGCTCCAGTCCGTCATCACCGAGGTCCGCCGGTTCCGCGCCGACCAGGGGCTCCAGCCCGGGCAGCGGGTTCCGGCCCGGCTGACCCTCGTGGGCAGCGCGCTCGCCGCTCACGAGGCGGCCGTCCGGCAGCTGCTGCGGCTCCAGCCGGAGGGTGACGCCTTCACGGCTACGGCGACGCTGCCGGTGGCGGGTGTGGAGGTCGCCCTCGACCTCTCCGGTGTCATCGACTTCGCCGCCGAGCGCAAGCGCCTCGCCAAGGACCTCGCCGCCGCCGAGAAGGAGAAGGCCCAGGCCAACGGCAAGCTCGGCAACGAGGCGTTCCTCGCCAAGGCGCCGGACCACGTCGTGGACAAGATCCGGGGGCGGCTGGCCAAGGCGGACGAGGACATCGCCCGCATCCAGGCCCAGCTGGAGAAGCTGCCGCAGGCGTAGACGCCGGTACGTCAATGAAGGTCCCCGGAGCATTCCGCGCCGGGGACCTTCATCACCCAGGGGCGCGGGGAACTGCGCGACCAGCCACAACGCCGCCGCACTCACCGCGAAGCCCAAGCCACCCCACTCCGTGGGCGCCCCGTCGGCCGACCTCCGTAGACTGTCCCCGTGAGCGACATCCCCGGCCAGAACGACCAGCCCGACCCCTCCGACCCCGCCAACGACTTCGACGAGATCATCGCGGCGGAGACCACCCGCGACCCCGACCTCGCCGTCATCGAGGCCGGCAGCCGCACCCTGCGTACCCAGGGCGGCCCGCCGCAGGCCGACATCCCCGGGCGCCCCGAGGATCCCGAGGTCGACGCCGCGCTGCGCGAGGTCGAGGCCGAGCTCGCCACCCGCTGGGGCGAGACCAAGCTGGAGCCGTCCGTCACCCGGATCGCCGCGCTCATGGACGTGCTGGGGGAGCCGCAGCGCTCGTACCCCTCCATCCACATCACGGGGACGAACGGCAAGACTTCCACCGCCCGCATGATCGAGGCCCTGCTCGGCGCCTTCGAGCTGCGCACCGGGCGGTACACCTCGCCGCACGTGCAGTCGATCACCGAGCGGATCAGCCTGGACGGCGCCGCGATCTCCGCCGAGCGGTTCATCGAGACGTACCAGGACGTCAAGCCGTACGTCGAGATGGTCGACGGGCAGCAGGAGTACCGGCTGTCGTTCTTCGAGGTGCTGACCGGCATGGCCTACGCGGCCTTCGCCGACGCGCCCGTGGACGTGGCCGTCGTCGAGGTAGGGATGGGCGGCTCCTGGGACGCCACCAACGTCATCGACGGGGACGTCGCCGTCGTCACCCCCATCGACCTGGACCACACCGACCGGCTCGGTGAGACGCCCGGCGAGATCGCGGCCGAGAAGGCCGGCATCGTCAAGCAGGACGCCACCCTGATCCTCGCCCAGCAGCCGGTGGACGCCGCGCAGGTCATGCTGAAGAAGGCCGTGGACGTCAACGCGACCGTCGCGCGAGAGGGGCTGGAGTTCGGGGTCGTCGCCCGGCAGGTCGCCGTCGGCGGGCAGCTGGTGACGCTGCGGGGCCTGGGCGGTGAGTACACCGAGGTCTACCTGCCGCTGCACGGCGCCCACCAGGCGCACAACGCGGCCGTCGCGCTCGCCGCCGTGGAGGCGTTCTTCGGCGTCGGCTCGCAGCGTCCCGAGCCGCTGGACATCGACACCGTGCGCAAGGCCTTCGCCGCCGTCGCCTCGCCGGGACGGATGGAGGTGGTGCGGCGTTCGCCGACCGTGGTGCTGGACGCCGCGCACAATCCGGCCGGCGCCCGGGTGACCGCCGAGGCGGTGGGGGAGGCGTTCCAGTTCAGCCGGCTGATCGGTGTGGTCGGCGCGAGCGGCGACAAGAACGTACGGGGGCTGCTGGAGGCGTTCGAGCCGGTCTTCGCCGAGGTAGTCGTCACCCAGAACTCCAGCCACCGGGCGATGGACGCCGACGAGCTGGCCGGGATCGCCGTCGAGGTCTTCGGCGAGGACCGCGTCCAGGTCGAGCCGCGGCTGCCGGACGCCCTGGAGGCCGCGATCACGCTGGCCGAGGAGGAGGGCGAGTTCGCGGGCGGCGGTGTGCTCGTCACCGGTTCCGTCATCACCGTCGGCGAGGCCCGGCTGCTGCTGGGGAAGGGCTGAGGATTTTCCGTGCGTACGCTCTGTGCTTCGACCTTGATCGGCGAGTTCTTCGTCATCGGCTTCGCCGGGCTGGTCGCCATGAAGGACCCGGACCTGTCCATGGGGACGGTGTGGACGGTCAGCGGCATCGCCATGTTCCTGTGCGTGGCGCTGTGCGGCGTGGTGACCCGGCCGGGCGGCATCGCCTTCGGCTGGGCCCTGCAGATCGCGCTGATCGCGTCCGGTTTCGTGGTGCCGACCATGTTCTTCCTGGGGGCGGTCTTCGCCGCCCTGTGGTGGGCGTCGGTGCACTACGGGCGGAAGATCGACGAGGCGAAGGCGAGGTTCGCCGCGCAGGCCGATGCCGCCGCGCCCGATGCCGTCTGACGCTGCGTGACGGGCGGCGCGACACGCCCGGTAACCTCTGTCATCAATTCGTGCGACGCGGCGTTCGCACCGTCGCCCCCCCGCACGCGCATCACCCGTACGCGACGTGCGCACAACAGCACACCCGCATATTCCAAGGAGCCCCCGTGACCCAGCGCAGCCTCGTCCTCCTCAAGCCCGACGCCGTCCGTCGCGGCCTGACCGGCGAGATCATCAGCCGTATCGAGCGCAAGGCCGGCTGGCAGATCACCGCGCTGGAACTGCGCACCCTGGACACCGAGACGCTGGAGCAGCACTACGGTGAGCACAAGGGCAAGCCCTTCTACGAGCCGTTGGTCGAGTTCATGTCGTCCGGCCCGGTCGTCGCCATGGTCGTCGAGGGCGAGCGGGTCATCGAGGGTGTGCGCGCGCTGGCCGGTCCGACCGACCCGATCGCCGCCGCCCCCGGCTCCATCCGCGGGGACTACGGCGTCATCGTCCGGGAGAACCTGATCCACGCCTCTGACTCCGAGGAGTCCGCCGAGCGCGAGCTGAAGATCTTCTTCCCGGGCCGGGTCTGAGGCTCGACAGGCCTCGACGCCTCCGTCCGGACACGCCGGACGCGTCTTTTTTCTGACGCCGCGTCAGCCGAATGGCCCGCTGCGGACCAGGGCGGTCGCGTAAAAGCGACCGCCCTGTGGCATATGCGCGCCTGTTCGGGGGAACGGATGCCTCCGTTCGCCCGTCTCCACAAGCGAGGCGGTGCGCCATCTGCTGACAATGGCGAAGACCCTCGCGCAGTGTTCGCGAAAGCGCGTCTACGATGGAAGCCTCCACGCGTCACTGCACCCACTTCGCCTACCTGAAAAGCCCTCAAAAGCTCCTGGGAAGGCCAGTCGAATCCTGATGGGGAACTCAATGTCGTTCATCGGCCGTGACATGGCTGTCGACCTCGGGACCGCCAACACGCTGGTGTACGTCAGGGGTCGCGGGATCGTACTCAACGAGCCGTCCGTCGTCGCGATCAACACCAACACCGGTGGCATCCTCGCGGTCGGCGCCGAAGCGAAGAAGATGATCGGGCGCACGCCCGGCAACATCGTTGCCGTGCGCCCGCTGAAGGACGGCGTCATCGCCGACTTCGAGATCACCGAGCGGATGCTCCGCTACTTCATCCTGAAGATCCACAAGCGGCGGTATCTGGCTCGTCCGCGGGTCGTCGTCTGTGTGCCCTCGGGCATCACCGGCGTCGAGCGCCGCGCCGTCATCGAGGCGTCGTCCCAGGCCGGCGCCCGACAGGTGCACATCATCGAGGAGCCCATGGCCGCAGCCATCGGCTCCGGCCTGCCGGTCCACGAGGCCACGGGCAACATGGTGGTCGACATCGGCGGCGGCACCACGGAGGTCGCGGTCATCTCGCTCGGCGGCATCGTCACCGCCCAGTCCATCCGCGTGGCGGGTGACGAGCTGGACAACGCGATCATCCAGCACGTGAAGAAGGAGTACAGCCTTCTCCTGGGTGAGCGCACGGCCGAGCAGATCAAGATCACGATCGGTTCGGCGTACGACCTCGACTCCGACGAGCACACCGAAATCCGCGGCCGGGACCTCGTCTCCGGGCTGCCCAAGACCGTCGTCATCTCCGCCGCCGAAGTGCGCAAGGCGATCGAGGAGCCGGTCAACGCGATCGTCGACGCCGTCAAGACGACCCTCGACAAGTGTCCGCCGGAGCTGTCCGGCGACATCATGGACCGGGGCATCGTCCTGACCGGCGGCGGCGCGCTGCTGCGCGGGCTCGACGAGCGGCTGCGCCGGGAGACCGGAATGCCGATCCACATCGCCGAGGACCCGCTCGACAGCGTGGCGCTCGGCTCCGGCAAGTGCGTCGAGGAGTTCGAGGCGCTCCAGCAGGTGCTGGACGCCCAGCCCCGCAGATGACGTAACACTTCGGTTCCGCCGTACGAGACGATCTCCTCTCGTGCGGCGGATCGTTGATATAGAGGCTTGGTACCGCGCGTTTCGTACCGCACGTACCGAATCCCCTGAATTCCTGAACACCGCCACGTAATTGTCGAATTCGACGAGGAAGGCACGGCCGCCGCACGTGAGGGACACGAAAGAGAGCCGGCTGCTCCTGGTGCTGCTGATCGCCATCGCGTTCGCGCTGATCACGGTGGACATCCGCGGCGGGGAGGACTCACCGGTCGACGGTGCCCGGCAGGCCGCGGCCGGAGTCTTCGGTCCGATCGAGAACGGGGTGTCGTCCGCGGTCGACCCGATCGGCAACGCGATCTCCGCCGTCCGTGACTCCGGCGACCGCCACGACCGGCTCGCCGCACTGGAGACGGAGAACGCGGCCCTGAAGGCGAAGCTCGGCAGCGACGAGCGCGGCCGCAGCCGCCTGAAGCAGTTCGACAAGATGCTCGGGCTGGCCGGCGCCGGCCAGTACGGCATCAAGGGCGCCCAGGTCATCGCCATAGGAGCCGCGCAGGGCTTCTCCTGGACGATCACCATCGACGCGGGCGCCAATGACGGCATCGAGCGCGACATGACGGTGCTCAACGGCGACGGCCTCGTCGGCCGCGTCACCACCGTCGGCCCGAACACCGCCACGGTGCTGCTCGCCAACGACCCCGACTTCACGGTCGGCACCCGGATGGAGGGCAGCGACGAACTCGGCTTCGCCTCCGGTCAGGGCGGCCGCCCCCTGAGCGTCGAGCTGCTCAACGGCAAGGCCCAGGTCAAGAAGGGCGACCGCCTGGTGACCTTCGGCTCCCAGGCCGACAAGCCGTTCGTGCCCGGCGTCCCCGTCGGCACCGTCTCCCGGGTCGACCCCTCGGGCGGCGACCTGACCCGCAGGCTCGAGGTCACGCCGTTCGTCAGCTTCACCAAGCTCGACATCGTCGGCATCGTGGTCCAGGGTCCGCAGAAGGACCCGCGCGACACGGTGCTCCCGGAGAAGAAGCAGCCGAAGCCCACGCCGACCGTCACGGTGACCGCGACCCCCGGAGCCGACCCCGACGGCCAGGCCCAGGACGGTCAGGCCCAGGACGGCGGGACCGCGCAGAACCAGCAGTCCGAGCAGAACGAGCAGTAGGAGCTTTCACCCCATGCGCGTCAACCGGATCCTGCTCTCCGCCTCCCTCGTCGTCGTCGCCCTGGTCATCCAGGTGAGCGTCCTCGCCCGCCTCCACCTGCCCGGCGCCGTACCCGACCTGCTGCTGCTCACCGTCCTCGGCCTCGCCCTGGTCTACGGCCACGTCGGCGGCGCCCTCGTCGGCTTCGGCGCCGGACTCCTCGCCGACCTCGCACCGCCCGCCGACCACGCCGCCGGCCGCTACGCCCTGGTGCTCTGCGTCATCGGCTACCTCGCCGGCCTCGCCAAACCGGAGAACGGCCGGCTCAGGTCGGCCACCGGCCCCATGGCCGTCGTGGTCGTCGCCGCCCTCGGCACCACCCTGCTCTACGCGGGCGTCGGCGCCCTCGTCGGTGACACCGCCGCCCGCCATGTCGGCCTGCCCGGCCTGCTGTTCACCGCCGCCCTCTACGACCTGCTGCTCGCGCCCTTCGTCGTCCCCGGCATCATGGCGCTGGCCAGACGCGCGGAGAACGACCCGCTGGCCGACACCAACGCCGCCGGCCAGAAACCGGACATCTCCTCCGGCTGGCTCTCCGGCGGCACCGGCCTGCGCATCGGCGGCCAGCGCAACGGACTTCGGGTGAAGGCGGCGCGGGCCCGGGTGGCCCGGGCCGGACGCATCAAGGGGGTCAAGCGGCTGTGACGACGCGGCAGCACACAAGGAGCACGCACTTCACCAGGGGGAGGCAGACACGGTGACCAACTCCCGCCCGTCGCCCACCACCACCCTCAACGGAATGGGCTACGCCCATGACTAACATTCCGGAGACCGGCCGCAGCACACGCGTCCAGACCCGGCTCGTCGTCATCCAGGTCCTCGTCCTCTCCCTCCTCGCCACCCTCGGCGGCCGGCTCTGGTACCTCCAGATCCGCCAGGGCGACGAATACGCCGCGGAGGCGTCCGGCAACCACGTCCAGCAGGTCGTCCAGCCCGCACCCCGCGGCTCGATCCTGGACGCCCGCGGGGTCCCCCTCGCCGACAACGAGGCACGTCTGGTCGTCTCAGCCTCCCGCACCGACCTGCTGAAGATGAAGGACGACGGCAAGGCCGTCCTCACCAAGCTCGCCGGCGTCCTCGGCATGGAGCCCAAGGAAGTCATGGACAAGGTCCGGCTCTGCGACGCCGAGACCCCCCAGCCCTGCTGGAACGGTTCGCCCTACCAGCCGATCCCCGTCACCGACGAGGCCACCCCCAAGCAGGCCCTCCAGATCCGCGAGCGCGCCGAGGACTTCCCCGGCATCACCGCCGAGCCCATGGCCGTACGCCGCTACGCCGCCCCCGGCAAGGCAAACACCGGCCAGGTCCTCGGCTACCTCTCCCCGGTCACCGACGAGGAGATCAAGAAGGCCGAGGACACCGACTCGCCGTTCCTGCGCTCGGACCAGGTCGGCCGTTCCGGCCTGGAGCGCCAGTACGACAAGGCGCTGCGCGGCAAGGCCGGGGTCACCCGCTACGAGGTCGACAACCTCGGCCGCGTCATCGGCGAGGCCGAGTCCGACCCCGGCGTGCCCGGCTCCAACCTCGTCACCAGCCTCGACGCCCGCGTCCAGCGGGTCGCCGAGTACGAGCTGAACGAGGCGATGAAGGAGGCCCGCAAGGTCTACGACGACAACACCGGCGAGAACTACAAGGCCGACGCCGGCGCCGTCGTCGTGATGGAGGCCAAGACCGGCCGCGTCGTCGCCATGGCCTCCAACCCGACGTACGACCCCAACGCCTGGGTCGGCGGCATCTCCGCCAAGGACTACAAGAGGCTCACCGGCAAGGACTCCAACTACCCGCTGCTCAACCGGGCCACCCAGGGCCAGGCCGCCCCCGGCTCCATCTTCAAGGTGGTCTCCACCTCCGCCGCCGTCGAGGCCGGCTACGACTTCAACGGCGGCTACGACTGCTCCAGCTCCTACTCCGTCGGCGGCCAGGTCTTCAAGAACTACGAGTCCGCCAGCTACGGCTCGATCGACCTCGGCCGCGCCCTGGAACTCTCCTGCGACACCGTCTACTACCGCCTCGCCCACCAGGAGTGGAAGAAGGACGGCGGCAACAACCCCAAGAACCCCAACGACTACTTCTACAAGGCCGCCCACGAGTTCGGCCTCGGCAAGAAGACCGGCATCGACCTCCCCAACGAGGTCAGCGGCCGCGTCCCCGACCGCGCGTGGAAGCAGGACTACTGGGAGGCCAACAAGGACGCCTGGTGCAAGTCCGGCAAGAAGGACGGCTCCTACGTCGAGAGGCTCGCGTACGAGGGCTGCCTGGAGGGCAACAAGATGCGCGCCGGTGACGCCATCAACTACTCCATCGGCCAGGGCGACACCCTCACCACGCCCATCCAGATGGCCACCATCTACGCGGCCATCTCCAACGGCGGCACCCTCTACGACCCCACCATCGGAAAGGCGATCGTCAGCCCCGACGGCAAGGACGTCGAGGCGATCGAGCCCCGGGCGCACGGCAAGCTGCCCATAAGCAAGACCACCCTCGCCCAGATGGACGAGGCCCTCGCGGGCGTCGCCACGCGCGGCACCGCCGCCTGGCGGTTCGCCCAGGTCGGCTGGCCCCAGGACGAGATCCCGATGCACGCCAAGACCGGTACCGCAGAGGTCCACGGCAAGCAGACCACCTCCTGGTTCGCCACCTACACCGACGAGTACGCGATCGTCATGACGATCTCCCAGGGCGGCACGGGCTCCGGTGCCTCCGGTCCCGCCGTCCGCAACATCTACGACGCGCTCTACGGCGTCTCGGACGACGGGGAGATCGACCCCAAGAAGGCGCTGCTGCCGAAGCCGCAGGCGAAGCTGCCGGCGATCAAGGCCGACGGGACCATCCCCGCACCGAAGATCCCCAAAGACATCGTCAAGGACCTCCTGCCCGACGAGAAGGCCTCCCCGGAGGAGGAGTACGCCCCCATCGACGAACAGCAGCAGGGCGCCACGACGCCGACCCAGAACGGCGACAACCGCGACACCCGCCGCCACCGGCGACGCGGCGGCGGCCGCGGCCGCGGTCGTGGACCCGGCCGGCGCACCGCGGCCGGCCACGGAAGCCGGAGGACACACGCATGACCGGCGCCAACAGCTTCCAGGTCTCCGGATACGGACCCGAGAAGGCCGGCTGGACCCGGGTCTTCGCCCGGGACGGCATGGCACGGCGGCTCGACTGGCCGATACTGCTGGCCTGCGTCGCGCTCTCCCTGATGGGCTCCCTGCTCGTCTACTCCGCGACCCGCAACCGCACCGAACTCAACCAGGGCGACCCGTACTACTTCCTCACCCGCCACCTGCTGAACACCGGCATCGGGCTCGCCCTGATGGTCGGCGTCGTCTGGCTCGGCCACCGCGCCCTGCGCACCGCCGTGCCGGTCCTCTACGGCGCCTCCGTGTTCCTGATCCTGCTGGTGCTCACGCCGCTCGGCTCGACCATCAACGGCGCCCACTCCTGGATCAAGCTCCCCGGCGGCTTCTCCCTGCAGCCCTCGGAGTTCGTGAAGATCACGATCATCCTCGGCATGGCGATGCTGCTCGCCGCCCGCGTCGACGCGGGGGACCGGCCGCACCCCGACCACAAGACCGTCCTCCAGGCCCTCGGCCTGGCCACCGTGCCGATGCTGATCGTGATGCTCATGCCCGACCTCGGGTCGGTCATGGTCATGGTCATCATCGTGCTGGGCGTGCTGCTCGCCTCCGGCGCCTCCAACCGCTGGGTCTTCGGACTCCTCGGCGCCGGAACCGCCGGCGCCCTCGCCGTCTGGCAGCTCGGCATCCTGGACGACTACCAGATCGCCCGCTTCGCCGCCTTCGCCAACCCGGCACTCGACCCCGCGGGCGTCGGCTACAACACCAACCAGGCCCGCATCGCCATCGGCTCGGGCGGCCTGACCGGCTCCGGCCTCTTCGAGGGCTCGCAGACCACCGGCCGGTTCGTCCCGGAGCAGCAGACCGACTTCGTCTTCACGGTCGCCGGCGAGGAACTGGGCTTCCTCGGTGCCGGCCTCATCATCGCCCTGCTCGGCGTCGTCCTCTGGCGCGCCTGCAAGATCGCCCGCCAGACCACCGACCTCTACGGGACGGTCGTCGCCGCGGGGATCGTCGCCTGGTTCGCCTTCCAGATCTTCGAGAACATCGGCATGACCCTCGGCATCATGCCGGTCACCGGCCTGCCGCTGCCCTTCGTGTCGTACGGCGGTTCGTCGATGTTCGCGGTGTGGATGGCGATCGGACTCCTCCAGTCGATCACCGTGCAGAAACCGATGTCGGCGTAGCGGCGCAGGCGTAGGGCGGCCTCTGCCCGCGAGGCGGACGGGACGAGCGGTACGGGGGACCATCCGGGCCGGGTTAGGCTGGATGGTCCCCCTTGTCAGCACACGAAGGTTCCGTGAGATGCCTGCCGAAGCCGCCGAGTCTGTGAAGTCTGTTTTTCCGCAGCTCGAAGCTCTGCTCCCGCATGTGCAGAAGCCGATCCAGTACGTCGGCGGAGAGCTCAACTCCACGGTCAAGGAGTGGGAATCCTGTGACGTCCGCTGGGCCCTGATGTATCCGGACGCCTACGAGGTCGGCCTGCCCAACCAGGGCGTCATGATCCTCTACGAGGTGCTGAACGAGCAGCAGGGCGTCCTCGCCGAGCGCACCTACAGCGTCTGGCCGGACCTGGAGGCGCTGATGCGGGAGCACTCCGTCCCGCAGTTCACCGTCGACAGCCACCGCCCGGTGAAGGCCTTCGACGTCTTCGGCCTCTCCTTCTCCACAGAGCTGGGCTACACCAACATGCTGGCCGCCCTGGACCTCGCGGGCATCCCGCTGGAGGCCAAGGACCGCGGCATCGACGACCCGGTCGTCCTGGCCGGCGGACACGCGGCCTTCAACCCGGAGCCGATCGCCGACTTCATCGACTGCGCGGTCATCGGCGACGGCGAGCAGGCTGTCCTGGAGATCACCGCGATCATCCGGGCCTGGAAGGCCGAGGGCCGCCCCGGCGGCCGCGAGGAGCTGCTGCTGCGCCTGGCGAAGACCGGCGGCGTCTACGTCCCCGGCTTCTACGACGTCGAGTACCTCCCCGACGGCCGCATCGCCCGCGTCGTACCGAACCGCAGCGGTGTTCCGTGGCGGGTCAGCAAGCACACGGTCATGGACCTCGACGAGTGGCCCTATCCCAAGCAGCCGCTCGTCCCGCTCGCCGAGACCGTCCACGAGCGCATGTCGGTCGAGATCTTCCGCGGCTGCACCCGCGGCTGCCGCTTCTGCCAGGCCGGCATGATCACCCGCCCGGTGCGTGAGCGCTCCATCACCGGCATCGGCGACATGGTCGACAAGGGGCTGAAGGCGACCGGCTTCGAGGAGGTCGGCCTCCTGTCCCTCTCCTCCGCCGACCACTCGGAGATCGCCGACGTCGCCAAGGGCCTCGCCGACCGTTACGAGGACGACAAGATCGGCCTCTCCCTGCCCTCCACGCGTGTCGACGCCTTCAACATCGACCTGGCCAACGAACTGACCCGCAACGGCCGCCGCTCCGGGCTCACCTTCGCCCCCGAAGGCGGCTCCGAGCGCATCCGCAAGGTCATCAACAAGATGGTCTCGGAGGACGACCTCATCCGGACCGTCGCCACGGCATACGGCAACGGCTGGCGCCAGGTGAAGCTGTACTTCATGTGCGGCCTGCCCACCGAGACCGACGACGACGTCCTCCAGATCGCCGACATGGCCACCCGCGTCATCGCCAAGGGCCGCGAGGTCTCCGGCTCCGGCGACATCCGCTGCACGGTGTCGATCGGCGGCTTCGTCCCCAAGCCGCACACCCCCTTCCAGTGGGCGCCGCAGCTGTCCGCCGAGGAGACCGACGCCCGCCTGCAGAAGCTCCGCGACAAGATCCGCGGCGACAAGAAGTACGGCCGCTCCATCGGCTTCCGCTACCACGACGGCAAGCCCGGCATCGTCGAGGGCCTCCTCTCCCGCGGCGACCGCCGCACCGGCGCCGTCATCCGCGCCGTCTACGACGACGGCGGCCGCTTCGACGGCTGGCGCGAGCACTTCTCCTACGACCGCTGGATGGCCTGCGCCGACAAGGCCCTCGCGCCCTTCGGCGTCGACGTCGACTGGTACACCACGCGCGAGCGCGGCTACGAGGAGGTCCTGCCCTGGGACCACCTCGACTCGGGCCTCGACAAGGACTGGCTCTGGGAGGACTGGCAGGACGCCCTCGACGAGACCGAGGTCGAGGACTGCCGCTGGACGCCGTGCTTCGACTGCGGGGTGTGCCCGGCGATGGACACGGAGATCCAGATCGGCCCGACGGGCAAGAAGCTGCTGCCCCTGACGGTGGTCAAGTAGCGGTACGCGACCCGGCCGACGCCGCGGGGATCCGAACGGGTCCCCGCGGCGTCTTCGTGGACATGGTCGATCTGGAGAAGGCGTCCGCCGGCGAGAGCCCGGCACGGGAACCGGGGCCCCGGACGGACGGAGAGGGCTGTCTCGTCGTCGCGGTCCGGCTGCCGGTGCGGATCGTCGTCCTGGTGCTGGTCCTGCCGGTGCGGATGGCGTGGGACGCGCTGGCCGTCGCCGGGCGGTTCCTGCTGGACACGGTGGGGCGGCCGGTGGGGCGGGCGCTGGCGTGGACCGGGCGGGCCGTCTTCGTGTGGCCGCTGGTCGGCCTGTGGCGGTACGTCGTCGTGCCGGTGGCCAAGGGCGCGGGGTGGCTGGGGAACGTGCTGCTCGTCGTGCCGGCGGTGTGGGTGTACCGGTGGGTACTGACGCCGGTGGGGCACGCGACCGCCTGGTTCTGCCGGGGAGTGGGCGCGGTGCTCGCTGCCGTCGGGCGGGGGCTGTACGCCGGTCTGGCCTGGCTGACGCGGTGTCTCGTGGTCGTGCCCGCCGCGTGGCTCTACGCCTGGGTGCTGACGCCGGCCGGGCATCTGCTGGCCTGGTGCGGGCGCGGGCTGGCCTGGTGCGGCAGGTCAGTGGTCTGGTGTCTGGGCCAGGCCGTCACGGGCGTCGGCGTGGTGTTGTACTGGACCGCCCGGGTGCTGCTCGTGCTGCCCGCCCTCGCCGCGTGGCGGTGGGTGCTGGCGCCGGTCGGCCGGGTGCTCGCCGTCATCGGCCGGGAGGTCCTGGACGCGCTCGGGCACGCCTGGCGCGTCGCCGGGTACGTCTCGCGCGCCGTCGGACGGGCGCTGGGCACCCTGTTCCGGTGGACCGTCGCCGAACCGGCGCGGTGGGTGTACCGGAGTGTGCTCACGCCGGTGGGGCACGCCGTGCGGGACACCGTCCTGCGGCCCGTCGCGGAGGCGGCGCGCGATGCCCGGAGGGCCGGCCGGCAGGCGCTCCGCTCCGCCCGGCTGTCGGTCCGGCAGGCCCGCGCCGACCTGCGGCGGACGCTGTTCGGAGAGCCGGAGCGGGCACTGCCGGCGGACCGCCGGGAACCATCCGGCTCCGAGGCACGTACTCTTGATGGCAGTACGACCGCTCTCACGAAGGACTGAACGACACTGGGCAAGCGACAGCCCGAAGGCCCGCCGCCCGTACCCGCGGTGCAGCGCATCCGTCTGCGTTACACCAAGCGCGGCCGCCTCCGGTTCACCAGCCACCGTGACTTCCAGCGCGCCTTCGAGCGTGCGCTGCGCCGCGCCGAGGTGCCCATGGCGTACTCGGCGGGGTTCACTCCGCACCCGAAGGTGTCGTACGCCAATGCCGCACCCACCGGCACGGGCAGTGAGGCGGAATACCTGGAGATCGCGCTCACCGAGGCGCGGGACCCGCAGCGGCTCAGGGCACTCCTCGACGAGTCCCTGCCCGCCGGGCTCGACATCGTCGACGCGGTTCAGGCTCGGACCTCCGGACTCGCCGACCGGCTGACGGCCTCCGTGTGGGAGCTGCGGCTGGCCGGTCTGGAGCCGGCGGACGCCGAGCGTGCCGTGGCGGCGTTCAACTCGGCCCCGGCGGTGGAGGTCCAGCGCCGGACCAAGAACGGCGTCCGCACCTTCGACGCCCGCTCCGCCGTCGCGCACCTCGAGAGCGTCACCACGCACGGTTCGCCGGCTGATAGGCCGACCGACCAGCCCTGTGCGATACTGCGGCTGGTTGTTCGGCACGTGACGCCTGCCGTACGACCCGACGACGTCCTGTCCGGTCTTCGCGCCGTGGCCGACCTGGCGCCGCCGGTCCCCGCAGCGGTGACCAGGCTGGCGCAGGGGCTGTTCGATGAAGAGACCGGTGCGGTGACCGACCCGCTCGCGCCCGACCGCGAGGCAGAAGCGCCCGAGCCGCAACCGGCCGCCGCTTCCGCCGCCGCGAAGGCGTCGGCGTAAGGAAGGTTCCGCTCAGGGACGGACGTCGTAGCGCCGCCCTCGAACTCGGGAGCCACCTGGGTCGGGCAGCGCACCGACCACAAGACTTTCGCCAGGCCGTGCACGACAAGGGGTACGGAACCGGCGAGACAAGACACGAGAGCTTCCGAGCGGCGCCCGCGCCCCGGACGGCGGCGACCGCGCACCAGCGCGAGCCGCGGACGTCACCGGCGGTCGACCTGTCGACGCCGGACCAGGCGCGGCGCCCGGGAGCCTGACGGGAGAAACCCCCGCATGCTCGAACCGACCGAACCCACCGGGTCCGCGACCACCTCGACGGACACCGAGTCGAACACCCCCAGCGACACCCTGCCGCCGCGCCGTCGGCGCAGGGCCGCCTCCCGCCCGGCCGGCCCGCCGTCCGGCGCTTCCGCGTCGTCGGCGGAGACCGTCGCGCCGGCGGATGCGACGCCCGAGGCCGTCGAGGCCGACGAGGTGGAGACGGCGGCCGACGAGGCCGTCACCGAGGCCGCCGGGGCGACTGCTGAGCCCGCGCCCGCGGGCCGTCCGCGGCGCCGTGCCGTGCGCCGTGCCTCCTCGCCCGCCGGGACCCCGGCGTCGGCGGAGGCGGCCGAGACCGTCGTTCCGGCGTCTCCCGCCACGGAGGCCCCCGCACAGCCCGAGCAGCCCGCCGCGTCCGAGCCGGCCGCCGAGGACGCCGCGCCGCGCCGTAGCCGTCGTCGTGCCACGCGTACGGTCACCGCGCCCGCCGAGACCGTGCCCGCCGTGGCCGATGCCTCCGCGCAGCCCGAGCAGCCCGCCGCGTCCGAGCCGGCCGCCGAGGACGCCGCGCCGCGCCGTGGTCGTCGTCGTGCCACGCGTACGGTGACGGCGCCCGCCGAGCCGGCCGCCGAGACCGACGCCTCCGCGCAGTCGGAGCCGGCCGCCGCGTCCGAGCCGGCCGCCGAGGACGCCGCGCCGCGCCGTGGTCGTCGTCGTGCCACGCGTACGGTCACCGCGCCCGCCGAGCCGGCCGCCGAGACCGACGCCTCCGCTTCGGCCACGGACGCCGAGCCCGCCACCGCGCCGCAGGCGGAAGCCGTCGACGACACCGCCGGGGACGCCGCTCCCCGTCGTACCCGGCGTCGTGCCACGCGGCGCGTGTCCGCCCCTGCCGAGCCGGTCGCCGAGGCAGGCGCCGACGTGAGCGAGCCCGCGCCCGCCGCCGAGGCCGCCCCGGCACCCGAGACCTCCGCCGAGCCCGCCGAGGACGCCGCTCCGCGCCGTGCGCGCCGCCGGTCCACCCGCAAGGCCGCCACCGGTTTCGCCGCGCCCGCCCAGAGCGCCGCCGCGGCTTCCGAGGAGGCGGACGCCCCCAAGCGGCCGTCGCGTCCGGCCGTGGCCGTCTTCCAGGCCCCCGTCTTCGCCGAGCCCCAGTTCCAGACGCCCGAGCGGGCCGCGGCCGAGGCCGCCGCCGAAGCGGCCGGGGCCGCACCGGCGCAGGACGTCGAGGAGACCGAGGAGCTCCCGGAGGAGCAGCCCGCCGGGTCGCGCCGCCGTCGTCGCCGCCGGGGAGCCGCCGAGGAGAGCACCGAGGAGCGGGCCACCGCCCCCGCCGCCGCGCAGGACGAGCCGGAGGACCGGGCCGGCACCGACGCCGACGCCGACACCGACACCGACGCCGACGAGTCGGGCGAGGACCAGGACGACGCCGAGGGCTCCGAGGAGTCCGGCTCGCGCCGCCGCAGGCGCCGGGGCGGCCGTCGCCGCCGTCGCGGCGACGCCGCCGACGGGGAGAACGGCGAGGGCGCCGAGGACATCGAGCACGTCGCCGCCGAGCAGGCCGTCCAGGACGCCGAGGACACCGCCGAGCAGGCGGAGGAGGACGCCGAGGAGAACGGCGAGTCCTCCGGCGAGAGCGGCGGCTCCAGCAGCAGCCGTCGCCGGCGCCGCCGCCGTCGACGGGCCGGGGACGGTTCCGGTGAGGCCGACGCGTCCGCCGACGACCCCGAGCGCACCGTCGTCAAGGTCCGCGAGCCCCGCCCGAAGCCCGAGCCGTCCGACGAGGTGCAGTCCATCAAGGGCTCCACGCGTCTGGAGGCCAAGAAGCAGCGCCGCCGCGAGGGCCGCGAGCAGGGCCGCCGCCGTGTGCCGATCATCACCGAGGCCGAGTTCCTGGCCCGCCGAGAGGCCGTCGAGCGCGTCATGGTCGTCCGCCAGCACGGCGAGCGCACCCAGATCGGCGTCCTGGAGGACGGCGTGCTCGTCGAGCACTACGTCAACAAGGAGCAGGCCACCTCGTACGTCGGCAACGTGTACCTCGGCAAGGTGCAGAACGTGCTGCCGTCGATGGAGGCCGCCTTCATCGACATCGGCAAGGGCCGCAACGCCGTCCTGTACGCCGGTGAGGTCAACTTCGAGGCGCTGGGCATGGCCAACGGCCCGCGCCGCATCGAGTCCGCCCTGAAGTCCGGCCAGTCGGTCCTCGTGCAGGTCACCAAGGACCCGATCGGCCACAAGGGCGCCCGCCTGACCAGCCAGGTCTCGCTGCCCGGCCGCTACCTGGTCTACGTGCCCGAGGGCTCGATGACCGGCATCAGCCGCAAGCTGCCCGACACCGAGCGCTCCCGCCTCAAGACCATCCTGAAGAAGATCGTTCCCGAGGACGCGGGCGTCATCGTGCGCACCGCCGCCGAGGGCGCGAGCGAGGACGAGCTGCGCCGCGACGTCGAGCGGCTCCAGGGGCAGTGGGAGGAGATCCAGAAGAAGGCCAAGGGCGGCGGCTCCGGCGCGCCCACGCTGCTGTACGGCGAGCCGGACATGACCGTCCGGGTCGTGCGGGACATCTTCAACGAGGACTTCTCCAAGGTCGTCGTCAGCGGCGACGACGCCTGGCAGACCATCCACGGCTACGTGTCGCACGTGGCGCCGGACCTCGCCGAGCGGCTGTCCAAGTGGACGAGTGAGGTCGACGTCTTCGCCACGTACCGGATCGACGAGCAGCTCGCCAAGGCGCTGGACCGCAAGGTCTGGCTGCCCAGCGGCGGTTCGCTGGTGATCGACCGGACCGAGGCGATGGTCGTCATCGACGTCAACACCGGCAAGTTCACCGGTCAGGGCGGCAACCTCGAGGAGACGGTCACCAGGAACAACCTGGAGGCGGCCGAGGAGATCGTGCGCCAGCTGAGGCTGCGCGACCTCGGCGGCATCATCGTCATCGACTTCATCGACATGGTGCTGGAGTCCAACCGGGACCTGGTGCTGCGACGCCTGCTGGAGTGCCTGGGCCGGGACCGGACCAAGCACCAGGTCGCCGAGGTGACCTCGCTGGGCCTGGTCCAGATGACCCGCAAGCGCGTCGGCCAGGGTCTGCTGGAGTCGTTCTCCGAGACCTGCGTCCACTGCAACGGCCGCGGCGTCATCGTCCACCTCGACCAGCCGACGTCCGCCGCCGGTGGCGGCGGTGGCAAGCGCCGCAAGCGGGCGCGGGCCGGCGCCGAGCAGCCGCACGAGCACGAGGCGGTCGCCGGCGTCGAGACCGGCCCGACGGCGGAGCAGGAGGCGGAGACCGAGTCCGAGGTCGCCGCCGAGGTGGCCGAGCCGGTCGCCCTTCCGGCGCCCGAGTTCACCCCGGACGAGGAGCTGTACAGCAGCGCCGCCGAGGCCGAGGCCGCCGCCACGCGCGGTCGCGGCCGGCGCCGCACGAGCCGTCGGGCGTCCGCCCCGGCGGGTGCCCCGAAGGCCGCCACGGGCGAGAGCCCGGCCGCCGCCCAGGTGCCCACCGCGCAGGACGTCACGGCCGCCGAGGAGGCCGAGCGTCCCGTCGTGCGGGAGCCCGCCGCCGAGGTGCTGGCCGAGCCCGCCGCCGTCGAGGACGCGGTTTCCGGCGCCCCGGCCCCCGAGGCCCCGGCCACGGAGGAGGCCGCGCCCAAGGGCCGCACCCGCCGCCGGGCCACCCGGAAGGTGACCGCACCGGCCGGTTCACCCGCGGGTGCCGAGGCCGCCGTCGTGACGGTCGCGGAGACCGCGCAGGCCGAGCAGCCGCAGGCCCCCGCCGAGACGGCAGCCGAGGCCCCGGTGGCCGCGGAGCCCGCCGAGAGCGCCGCGCCGGCCCGTCCGCGCCGGCGTGCCGTGCGCAAGGCCACCGCCCCGACCGCGCCCGAGGAGACGGCCGTCGTGGTCGTCCCGTCGGCCCCGGCTCCGGACGCGGCCCCGGACGCGCAGGCCGAGGAGGGCGCGGAGACCGCCGACGAGGCCGTTCCGGCCAAGAAGGCGGCCGCCCGCAAGACGGCCAAGAAGGCGACGGCGAAGAAGGCCGCCACCAAGAAGACGGCGGCCAAGAAGACGACGACGGCGAAGAAGGCCACCGCCAAGAAGGCGGCCAAGACGACGACCGCCAAGAAGGCCACGGCGAAGACCACGGCCAAGAAGACGGCGTCGAAGAAGACCGCGGCGGCCGCTCAGCAGAGCCCGTCCTCGGTCACGGCCGCCACCGAAGAGGGCTGAACCGGCACCGTCTGATCCGGTAACTGTCGCAAAACGTGTGGTCCTGTCCGTTCGGAATCCGATCGGGCAGGACCACACGTTTCCCCGGACGTGACCGCGCGCATCATCACCGGGCAGTCACCGATCCCCCCCGTGAGGAGACAAGATCACGTGCCGGTACTGACGAGGCTCATTCCCTCGCCGCTCGCCGTGGACATCCGGCCGGGCGCACTCGACGACCTCGCGGGCGTCCTGGCGGACGAGCGGATCTCCCGCTCCGGCCGCCTCGCCGTGGCGATCAGCGACGGCTCGGGGGCACGGCTGCGCCGCAGACTGGAGCCGTCCCTGCCCGGTGCCGACTGGTTCGAGGTCGGCGGCGGCACGATCGACGACGCCGTGCGGCTGGCCGACGGGATGAAGTCGGGCCGTTACGACGCGGTCGTCGGCCTCGGCGGCGGCAAGGTCATCGACTGCGCCAAGTTCGCGGCGGCCCGGGTGGGCCTGCCCATGGTCGCCGTGGCCACCAACCTCTCCCACGACGGCATCTGCTCACCGGTGTCGATACTCGACAACGACGCGGGCCGCGGTTCGTACGGCGTGCCGACGCCCATCGCCCTCGTCGTCGACCTCGCGGTGATCCGCGAGGCGCCGATCCGCTTCGTACGCTCCGGGATCGGCGACGCGGTCTCCAACATCTCCGCGGTGGCCGACTGGGAGCTGGCGCACCGCGTGGGCGGCGAGAAGGTCGACGGTCTCGCCGCCGCCCTGGCCCGGCAGGCCGGCGAGGCGGTGCTGCGCCATCCCGGCGGCTGCGGCGACGACGGTTTCCTGACGGTGCTGACCGAGGGCCTGGTCCTGTCGGGTATCGCCATGACGATCGCCGGGCACACCCGGCCCTCGTCCGGTGCGTGTCACGAGATCAGCCACGCGCTCGACCTGCTGTACCCGAGGCGGGCGGCCTCCCACGGCGAGCAGGTGGGCATCGGCGCGGCCTTCGCGACGTTCCTGCGGGGCGACCGCGACGGTTCGCTGCTGATGGCCCGGACGCTGCGCCGGCACGGGCTGCCGGTGGTGGCCGAGGAGATCGGGTTCGGCGACGACGAGTTCGTGCGTGCCGTGGAGTTCGCGCCGCAGACCCGGCCGGGCCGGTACACGGTCCTGGAGCACCTCGACATGTCGCCGGAGCGGACCAAGGAGGCGTACGCCGAGTACGTCGCGTCGGTAGCCGGCTGAGGCGCCGCCGGGTGACCGGGGCCGGCCCGGTTTGACCCCTGTCATGCGGCCCCGTAACCTTGACCGTCGGCGTGTCGACTGACGCGTCACATTCCCGTAAACCTCATTCCCTCCGGGTGCGGGCCCTCGCGGGCCGGGACCGGGAGAGGCCGTCCGCGTATGCCGCCGGGCGGCTGGACTGCGGGGGTGCCGTTCCCGAGCGAGAGAGTGAGATCCGCGTGTACGCCATCGTGCGCAGCGGTGGTCGCCAGCACAAGGTTGCTGTCGGCGACATCGTTGAGGTTGACAAGATTTCCACCGCCAAGGTCGGCGACACGGTCGAGCTCTCGACCCTGCTCGTTGTCGACGGCGACGCTGTGACCAGCGACCCGTGGGTGCTGGCCGGCATCAAGGTCCAGGCCGAGGTCGTGGACCACCACAAGGGCCAGAAGATCGACATTCTGCGCTACAAGAACAAGACCGGCTACCGCCGCCGTCAGGGCCACCGCCAGCAGTACACGGCGATCAAGGTCACTGAGATCCCCGCGGCTGCGAAGTAAGGGACTGAGGAGACATGGCACACAAGAAGGGCGCATCGTCCACCCGGAACGGTCGCGACTCCAATGCCCAGCGGCTCGGCGTGAAGCGCTTCGGCGGTCAGGCCGTCAACGCGGGTGAGATCCTGGTCCGCCAGCGCGGCACCCACTTCCACCCGGGCGCGGGCGTCGGCCGTGGCGGCGACGACACGCTGTTCGCCCTGCAGGCCGGCGCGGTGCAGTTCGGCACCCACCGTGGCCGCAAGGTCGTGAACATCGTCCCGGTCGCCTGACCGGACACTTTCGCGAGGCGGGCCTCACTTCCCCGAGGGGAAGCGGGTCCGCCTTTCGCGTGTTACCCAAGAGACATTCCGCAGTAGGCAGTAATCGGTAACTGGAGGCACATCCCATGACCACCTTCGTGGACCGCGTCGAGCTGCACGTCGCCGCGGGTAGCGGGGGCCACGGCTGTGCCTCCGTCCACCGTGAGAAGTTCAAGCCGCTCGGCGGCCCGGACGGCGGCAACGGCGGCCGTGGCGGCGACGTGATCCTCACCGTCGACCAGTCGGTGACCACGCTCCTCGAGTACCACCACTCCCCGCACCGCAAGGCCACCAACGGCAAGCCCGGCGAAGGCGGCAACCGCTCCGGCAAGGACGGCCAGGACCTCGTCCTCGCCGTCCCCGACGGCACCGTGGTCCTCGACAAGGCGGGCAACGTGCTCGCCGACATGGTCGGGCACGGCACGTCCTACGTCGCCGCACAGGGCGGCCGGGGCGGCCTCGGCAACGCGGCCCTCGCGTCCGCGCGCCGCAAGGCACCCGGCTTCGCGCTGCTCGGCGAGCCGGGGGACCTCGGGGACATCGTCCTGGAGTTGAAGACCGTCGCCGACGTGGCCCTGGTCGGCTACCCGAGCGCCGGCAAGTCCTCGCTGATCTCCGTGATGAGCGCGGCGAAGCCGAAGATCGCCGACTACCCCTTCACGACGCTCGTCCCGAACCTCGGCGTGGTGACGGCCGGTGAGACCGTCTACACCATCGCCGACGTCCCCGGCCTCATCCCCGGGGCGAGCCAGGGCAAGGGCCTCGGACTGGAGTTCCTGCGGCACGTGGAGCGGTGCAGCGTGCTGGTGCACGTCCTGGACACGGCGACGCTGGAGTCCGACCGCGACCCGGTCTCCGACCTGGACATCATCGAGGCGGAGCTGCGCGAGTACGGCGGCCTGGACAACCGGCCGCGCGTCGTCGTCCTCAACAAGATCGACGTGCCCGACGGCAAGGACCTCGCCGAGATGGTCCGCCCGGACCTGGAGGAGCGCGGCTACCGCGTCTTCGAGGTGTCGGCGGTGGCCCACACGGGCCTGAAGGAGCTGTCGTTCGCGCTGGCCGACCTGGTGGCCACGGCGCGGGCCGCCCGGCCGAAGGAGGAGGCGACGCGGATCGTCATCCGGCCCAAGGCCGTGGACGACGCGGGCTTCACCGTCACCCGCGAGGAGGACGGCCTGTTCCGGGTGCGCGGCGAGAAGCCCGAACGCTGGGTGCGCCAGACCGACTTCAACAACGACGAGGCCGTCGGCTACCTCGCCGACCGGCTCAACCGCCTCGGTGTCGAGGACGAGCTGATGAAGGCCGGCGCCCGGAGCGGCGACGGCGTGGCCATCGGCCCCGAGGACAACGCGGTCGTCTTCGACTGGGAGCCGTCCGTGTCGGCCGGCGCAGAGATGCTCGGCCGCCGCGGTGAGGACCACCGCCTTGAGGAGTCCCGCCCCGCCGCCCAGCGGCGCCGGGACCGGGACGCCGAACGGGACGAGGCGCAGCGGGAGTTCGACGGTTTCGAGCCGTTCTGAGCGACGCGTGGCACAGCCCCCGACGCCCGTGACGGCGTCGGGGTTGCACCGTTTTTTTGTCTCCCATATCACAGATGTTGATGGTTACTGGGTGGGTGCACGAAGGCGGACGTGACGTGAACGCGTTGCATACTTGACATGTCTGTATTCCGCCCGCGTCATCATCAAGGGGATCGTCGTCCTCGACACCGGTCCCGTCGGAGGAGCTCCCGCAGTGCGAAATCCTGAAGCACCCCGGTTGGTCGGTGTCTACCGTCGTGTAGTCCCGGTGGGTGCGCGCCGTGTGATCGCCGAGCACGTGGACAGTGGCTTCCGCCAGCAGGTCAAAGAGGGCATCGCCGCCGCTGCCGCCAAGCGGGATCAGATCAAGCGGGTGCGCGTCGCCCGCAGCCACCGCAAGCTGCTGGCCCGCCACGACCGGCGGGTCGTCAGCGTGGGCAGGGCGCCGCGCATCGCCCACGTCGTACCGAGGGTCACGCCGCTGGACGCCCGGCGCGCCAACCTCGAGGACGTGACCGAGGCGCTGCGGCACGCGGACATCGACTACTTCTGCGTACGTTCGGCCTCCGAGACGTCCACCGCGGTGGCGGTCCGCGAGGACGACCGGGAGCGCGTGATCACCGCGCTGCGCCAGGCCTGCCGGGTCAGACCCGGCTACGTGGTACCCATACGCAAGGGCGAGCCTCTGGACGAGGCCGCCCTGCCTGCCTTCGGGGCCGGTCCGTGGAAGCGGGTGTCAGGATCCCCGGTCTTCCGCTGCACCTGGTACCGCACCGACGAGACGGGCCGCATGGTCTTCGGCCTGCGGTACGGCTGCGACATAGAGTTCTGGAAGCGCGAGGGCGCCGAACTGCTCTCCCCCCGCCGCAACCCGGTCGCCGAGGCCGTCCCGGCCGACGAGGAGCCGGCGGAGGCGGACGAGGCGCTCTTCACCGACCTCGCCCCGCTGCCGGCGCCCCGCGCCCCGCAGGACACCGAGGACCCGGACACCCGGGACGGCGGCCGCCCCGCGCGCGTGCGTACCCGCCCCGCCTTCGCCGCCGGAACGGTCGGACGCCGCACCTTCCCCATCGACGTGGTGTACACCTGGGTCGACGGCTCCGACCCCGAGTGGATACGCAGCCGGGCCGAGTTCTCCGACCGGCCCTACCACGAGGAAGCGGCCAACGCGGCGCGGTACCTCAGCAGGGACGAACTGCGCTACTCGCTGCGCTCCCTGAACCTGTACGCGCCCTGGGTGCGCAACATCTACCTGGTGACCGCCGACCAGACCCCCGCGTGGCTGAACACGGACCACCCGCGTCTGAAGGTCGTGAGCCACAAGGAGATATTCAGCGAGCCCACGTCCCTGCCGACGTTCAACTCGCACGCCATCGAGAGCCAGCTGCACCACATCGACGGCCTCTCCGAGCACTTCCTCTACTTCAACGACGACGTGATGCTCGGCCGGGAGACGCTGCCCCAGCACTTCTTCCTGCCCAACGGCCTCGGCCAGTTCTACCTGTCGCCCGCACTCATACCCTTCGGCGAGCCGACCAGTGAGGACCCGCCCGTCGCGGCCGCCGGAAAGAACAACCGCCGGCTGATCGCCGAGCGCTTCGGCGGCACCATCTTCCGCAAGATGAAGCACGTGCCGCACGCACTGCACCGCAGCGTGCTGGAGGCGATCGAGACAGAGTTCGCCGACGAGCACCGGCGCACCGCGGCAAGCCGTTTCCGCAGCGCCGGTGACATCTCGGTCACCTCGTCGCTCCACCACTACTACGCCTTCCACACCGGCCGCTCCTTCCCGGGCGACCAGCTCGTCTACCGCTACCTCGACGTCGGCAGGCCGGGCGCCGAACGGGTCCTGGGCCGGCTCCTCGCCGAGCGCGAGGCCCACGTCTTCTGTCTGAACGACACGACGTCCACCGAGGCCGAGCTCGCCCACCAGCAGAACCTGATGACCCGTTTCCTGGACGAGTACTTCCCGTTCCCGAGCCCCTATGAGCGCGGTGCAGACGACTGATGAGACAACTTCCCACCCCCCACCAGGTGATGCGCAAGGGCTACGCCGCCGTGCGTTCGGCACGGTCGCGGCTGGACAGCCTGGTCCTCGTCCCGCCGAGCCCGGACGACTGGCCGCGCGTCACCGCCGACCACCTGTCCCTGCTGGACGGCCGCACGCTCAACGTCTGCGTCCCTGTGCCCGACGACCTCACCGCGTCGGCCGCGTCGCTGGTCCTCGGCTCGGGCTCCTCCCCGGTCGTCGTCCCGCTGGCGCTGGTGCAGCGCGGTGACGGACGCGTCGAGGCACGGGGCACCTCGGTCATCGACCTGCTGGAGGGCGTCCGCGCCGACAGCCCGCCGGTGCCCGCGGGGATGCGCAGGTTCCTGCTGGAAGCCGGACAGTGGCGGATGTCCGTCGTCTACACCGACGTCCGTGGCGAGGAACGCCGCTTCGCGCTGGCCGCCGCGCCCCGGCTGATGCCCGACGGCCCCACGCTCCCCGAGCCCGTGCGCGACGACGGCACCTACTGTCGCGTCATCGCGTCCAGCACCGGCCGCGCGTACCTCTCCCTGGGCAGGGACCACGCCGAGGCCGAGGTCCTGACCGTCGACATCGGCTGGTCGCAGGTCACGCTGCGGGGCCGGCTCGTCAACTCCCCGGCGGAGGCCTGCAACGGGGACGTGGAACTGATCCGCCGCAACGGCAAGGTGAGCCGGACGGTCCCCGCCACCTGGCAGGGCGACGTCTTCACCTGCGCCATTGGCACCGCTGACTTCGGCGCCGTCGGTGCCAAGGAACAGATCTGGGACCTGCGCCTGCGCCGGCCGCGCGGCCGGTCGCTGAAGCTGTGCCGGCGACGGACCGACGTACGCAGCCCCGGGGACGTCTTCAAGATGCCGAACCGCCTGCTGACGGCGGACGACGGCACCGCGCTGCGGATCAACCCCTACTACACGCCCGTCGGCAGCCTGGCCTTCCGTGCCGCGCCCATCCCCTCTGGAAGTTGACAAACAGATGAAAATCACCTTTCTCCTCACCTGGGGTGACGAGATGGGCGGCACGGAGCAGGCCGTCTACACCCAGGCGACCCACCTGGCTCCCCGGCACGACATCGAGGTGCTCAGCGTCTTCAAGACGCGTGAGCAGCCGTTCTTCGGCGTCGACGAGCGGGTCTCGGTGCGCTACCTGGTGGACCGCACCGGCAAGACCGAGCGCCCGGTGCGCGAGAGCGGCCTCACCGCCGAGGAGTGCCGGCACCTCGCCGGGCTGCCGAGCGACCTGATCAGCCCGAAGTGGGAGGCGACGTTCGACGCGCTCTCCGACGTCGAGATGCAGCGCGCGCTGCGGACCATCGACACCGACGTGCTGATCACCACCTCGCCCGCGCTGATGTCGGCGGTGGCCGACCTGGCGCCCTCCCGGGTGATCACCATCCAGCAGGAGCACCGGCCGTCCCAGCTGCGCGGCGGCACGGGTGAGCCGCTGCTGCTGAGGGCGCCCGCCATCGACTCGCTCGTGGTGCTCACCGAGCGCACGAAGCAGTGGCTCGAGGAGTCCCTCGGCAAGGCGGCCCCCCGTCTCGCCGCCATCCCGAACGCGATCCCGGAGGGCTTCCGGCCGCGCTCCAGCCTGACCGGCAAGACGATCGTGATGCCGCGCCGGCTGGTGCCCGACAAGCAGGTCGACCACGCCATCCACGCGTTCGCCAAGGCACTGCCGGACCACCCGGGCTGGCGGCTGCGCATCTTCGGCGACGGGCCCCAGATGTCCCGCCTGCGCAACCTCATCCAGGGTCTGGGCCTGCACGACTCCGTGGAACTCCTCGGTCCCAGCCAGCACATGACCGAGGAGTGGGCCAGGGCCAGCCTGACCATCCTCCCGTCGCAGGACGGCGAGGCCTTCCCGCTGGTGCTGCTGGAGGCGTTCGCGGCCGGCGTCCCGGCGGTGGCGTACGACATCGTCACCGGCCCCGCCGAGATCATCCGGCACGGCGAGGACGGGCTGCTCGTGCCGCCCAACGACATCGACTCCCTGGCCGAGGCGATCTCCCGTCTGATGGGCGACGAGGAGCTGCTGCGCTCCTACGGCGAGAAGGCCTACGAGGGATCCGCGCGGTTCGCGGCCGAAGTGATCGTCAAGCAGTGGGAGGAGCTCTTCACCGAGCTGGTCTCCCGGCGTGACGACCCGCGGCGGATGGCGGAGCGCGCCGACCGCATAGCCCACCGGGTGGCCCACGGCGGCGCGGGCCGCTTCCACGCCGCCGTCGCCGCGGACCGCACGGCGCCCTCCTCGGGCGACCAGCGGGCCCGGGAAGTCGTCATCGGCGCGTCCGACCGCTCGCTGGTGCGCGCCGGTGGCCGGCTGTCCGAGGTCCGTGACGACCTGCAGGGCTCGGAGATCATCCAGCGCAACTTCGAGACGGTCGTCGAGGCGCTCGAGTCACACGGCATCCCGTACGTGCTCCTGCGGGACCGCGACGACAACCCCCGGCGCCGGCTGGCCGTCGACGCGGTCGAGCAGGGCCGCGTCCGCAAGGCGCTCGCCGGCGCGTACGAGGGCAAGGCGGTCTACGCCGAGCTGCTCAAGCCCCGTACGCACGCGCCCGGCGTGCTGCTCGCCGAGCGGCTCGAGGCGGCGGGCGAGGTGGCCGGTCTGCGGGTGTTCCGTCCGGTGGTGACCTCCAGCCGCACGCTGCGCTTCGGCCCCGCGTACGGCTGCGACATCGAGTTCTGGCGCCAGGTGCCGGAAGAGGAGGGCGGGGACGGCCAGTTCGTCGCGCCGCTCAGGCCCAGCGCCGTCGGCCCCAAGCTGCCGTCGCTGACCGCCGACGCCCGCACCCGCGTCCGCGACCGCGAGTACCCGACGCTGGAGCCGCTGACCAGGAAGCTGGTGAGCGACCTCACCTTCCCCGTGGACGCCGTCTACACCTGGGTCGACGACTCCGACCCCCGCTGGCAGGAGCGCCGTGCCCGCCGGCGCGCCGCCCTCGGGCTGGAGGCGGAGAGCTCCGGGGACGAGGCCGCCCGGTTCCGCAACCGCGACGAACTCCGCTACTCCCTGCGGTCGCTCGCCATGTTCGCGCCCTGGATCCGGAAGATCTACCTCGTCACGGACGACCAGACCCCCGAGTGGCTCAACACCGAGCACCCGGACGTCGAGGTCGTCTCGCACCGGGACATCTTCGCCGACGGCGACTGCCTGCCGACGTTCAACTCGCACGCCATCGAGAGCCAGCTGCACCACATCGACGGCCTGTCCGAGCAGTTCCTGTACCTGAACGACGACGTGTTCATCGGGCGGCCGATCGGCCCCCAGCGCTTCTTCCTGCCGAACGGCGCGAGCCGGTTCTTCTGGTCCCCGACGACCGTGCCGATCGGTGAGCCGACCGAGGAGGACGAGGGCTACTTCGCGGCGGCCAAGAACAACCGCTCGCTGCTGGAGGAGCGGTTCGGGGTGACGGTGGCCAACAGCTTCGTGCACGCGCCGCACCCGTTGCGCAGGAGCGTGCTGGAGCGCATCGAGGAGGACTTCCCCGAGAGCGTGGCCCGCACGGCCGCCACCCCGATGCGCGGCTGGCAGGACATCTCCATGGTGTCCTCGCTGCACCACCACTACGGCTACCTCACCGGGACCGCGGTGCCGAGCAGCATCCGGTGCGCGTACATCGACGTGGGCACCTACAGCCGCCACCCGGAGCTGACGCGACTGCTGGCCATGCGCGGCCACGACGTGTTCTGCCTCGGCGAGTCCCGGGACGCGGAGGTGCCGGAACACGAGCAGGCGCGCATCGTCGAGGCGTTCCTGCGGGCCTACTTCCCCGTGAAGAGCCCGTACGAGCGCTGACCCGAAAGGGCCCGGACAACGGGGAAGGGGGCTGCCGGCACGACGTGCCGGCAGCCCCCTTCGTACACCGTCCGCGTCAGTACAGGTCGCGGTAGGTGTTCCAGCCGGTGCCCAGCTTCACCCGGGCCTTGAACCGCCCGTCGGTGTAGGAGGTGTAGCGGAACAGCTCGCCGCGGGAGTTGGCGGCGATCAGGTCGGCGCGGCCGTCGCCGTCGATGTCGCCGGGGGAGGCCAGCTTGTTGTACTGCTGCCAGCCGGGGCCCAGGTCGATCTTGCGCTCGAACGGCGCGGTGCTGACGCCGGTACCGCGGTACAGGTACAGCTGGCCGGCCGGGGTGCGCGCCACGATGTCGGTACGGCCGTCCCCGGTGAAGTCACCGGCGCCGACGAGCTTGTCGTAGGCGTTCCAGCCGCCGCCGACCTCGAGCGGCGAGGACAGGTACGCTCCGTGGCCCTTGCCCCGGAAGAGGTACAGGGTGCCGGAGGTGTCCCGGGCGAGGAGGTCGCCCTTGCCGTCGTCGTTCAGGTCGCCCGGGCCGAGGAACAGGTTGTACCCGCCCCAGCCGGTGGCCAGGTAGTCGTCGGCCGTGTCGGCGTAGTTGTAGAGCACGCCGTCGTACAGCTCCAGCAGGTCCGCGTACCCGTCCTTGTCGAGCGAGGACGCGTAGGCCACCCGGGCGCCCGCCCAGCCGCCCGTGTCGCTGATCTGGGTGCGGGCGGTCAGCTGGCCGTCGTTCTTCACGCCGTACCAGTAGAGCGTGCCGCCCGTGTCCATGCCGATCACCGACGCCTTGCCGAAGTGCGGGTACGCACCGCTGCCGGCGAAGAGCTCCACCGGCTCGAAGCCCGTGCCCGTCTGCTGCTTGGCGTCGAAGTTCCCGGTGCCGTCGGCCCGGTAGTAGTACAGGTCGCCGGAGCGGGTGCGGCCGAGCAGGTCGCCGAGGCCGTCGCCGTCCCAGTCGTCGGCGGCGATGATCTGGTTGTAGTCGGTCCAGCCCTGGCCCATGTAGTCGCGGGTGGCGAGCGGGGCGGTGGCGCTGCCCTTGCCGGCGTAGAAGTACAGGAAGCCGAGGCGGGTGCGGGCCACGACGTCGCCGATGCCGTCGCCGTTCATGTCCCCCATGCCGACCAGCTGGTCGAACATCTCCCAGCCGCCGCCGACCTTCACCCGCCCGCGGAACGGGGAGTCGACGCTTCCCGTCCCCTCGTACAGGTACAGGTCGCCGCCGTAGGTCCGCGCGAGCAGGTCGGGCCTGCCGTCACCGGTGACGTCGCCGGGCGTGAGGACCTTGTTGTAGATCTGCCAGCCCGTCCCGCTCCAGGTGGCGTAACCGGTGCCGTCCACGCCCCAGCTCTGGAACAGGGACAGGGTGCCCGTCGACGACAGCGTGAGGACCTCCGGACCCCCGGTGCCGTCGAGGTCGCCGGGCGTGAGGATGTCCTTCTGCTTCTCCTCGTAGTCGTCGACGTTGATGGTGTACGGGGTGAACTCGCCCGTGGTGGTGCGCCAGACGTACGTCTCGCCGTCCTGCAGGCGCATCAGGGCGTCGGTGAAGCCGTCACCGTCCACGTCGAAGCGGGCGCCGGGGGCAGCGGCGGCGGCGCGCATCCGCTCGGACTGCTTCGGCTGGGGCACGGTGCGGTCCAGCTCGGGCAGTTCGGACGCGGGCGGCGTCACCTCGACCCCGGGCGAGGGCTTGTCGGCGGCGACGGCCGGGGTGGTGAGCAGCATGCCCGCGGCCACCGCGAGGGCGGTGCAGCCGAGCAGGCGGGAGCGCCGGGTTCTGCGGCGCGTGCGAGAAGTTGACAAGGATCCCCCCACAGGTGAAGTCGATGAGTCGGCACGGTGAAGAAGAAGTGATCACGGCCGATGATCATCGGATTGTAGGTGATGCCTGTGACAGAGGGAACGTTGATTCGACAACAACGTCTCCCGGCGCGCGGTGACGCCAGGAGACGGAGTGGGGTTCAGCTTCACGGCGGTGCCCCCGGTGGGGTGGCCCGCGCCCTGGTTCTCCTCCCGGTCAGGGGTGCTCCGGCTCGGCCACTTCGAGCGCCTGGGCCGGGGTCGGGACGGGGCGGCGCTCGTCGAACGGGACGACGGGCAGCGGTGCCTGCTCGCCCAGGAAGACGCGCCGCACGACGCGCTCCGCCGCGTGCCCGTCGTCGAACGTGCAGAAGCGGCGGCGGAACGCGTCCCGGTGCTCGGTCGCCTCCGGAGCGTCGTACTCGCCCGTGGTGAGCAGCCGGAGCAGCTCCTCCTGCGTGGTCGCCACCGCGCCGGGCGGCTCCTGGAGCAGGTCGAAGTAGGTGCCGCGGACCACGGAGTAGGTCTCCCAGTCGGGGATGTAGCTGATGATCGGACGGTCCAGTACGGCGTAGTCGAACATCGCCGAGGAGTAGTCCGTGATCAGGGCGTCCGCCGCGAGGTACAGCTCCTCCACCGTGGGGTGCCCGGAGACGTCGACGATCCGGCCCGTGCTGCGCAGCTCGTCGGCGTGGGCCGAGTTGCCGTAGAAGTAGTGGCCGCGCAGCAGCACGGTCACGTCGGGCCCGAGTTCGTCGGCGAGCCTGGCGAGGTCCAGCGGCGGAGTGAAGTCCGGCTGGTACTCGCGGTGGGTCGGCATGTACAGGAACACCTTGGTGCGCTCGCCCAGCCCCAGCGCCGCACGCGCCCTGCGCACGGCTTCGGAGTCGGCGTTGACGAGGACGTCGTTGCGCGGGTAGCCGGTCTCCAGCGTGGTGTAGGAGCAGGGGTAGACCCGCTCCCACACCAAGGTCGAGAAGCGGTTGGAGCTGATGCTGAAGTCCCAGCGGTCGCAGCGCTTGAGGAGCTTGGAGAAGCTCATGTTGGTGGACGCCGGGTACTTCCGCTGGTCCAGTCCCATGGTCTTCAGCGGAGTGCCGTGGTGCGTCTGTACGTGCACCTGGCCTTCCCGCTTCACCACGTTGTCCCCGAAGTTCACGTTGTTGACCAGGTACTTGGCGCGCGCCATGACCGCCCAGTACTCACGCGAGCCCACCCGCACGTAGTCCGTGCCCGCGGGCACCTGGTCCACCGCGTCCGGCCGGATCGCCCATACCCGGCGGATGTGCGGAGCGGCACGGGCGACTTCGGCCTCGATCGCCGCGGGGTTGCAGGAGACACTGCGGTTCCAGTAGGCGGAGAACACCGCGAGGTTCTCGTCGAGCGGCAGTCTGAGCTGGGAGCGGTAGAAGACCCCCATGGCACGGCGCTTGGACCGGTTCAGGGCGGAGCGGGCCCGCTTCTTGACCTCCTGACGCAGCCGCACCGCGCGTGTGGCGTTCACCATGGTGTTGTAGGCGCCGCGCTCCAGCATGGCGTACTTGTGGCCCTGGCCGCCGGCCGGCCGGGCGAAACCTCGCGGGACGCGGGCGCGGTAGTCGGCCGAGGCGCGGCCGAAGAACTCCGCCCGTGCCTTGTGCGGCAGACGGCCCGGGTGCTCCAGCACGGTCAGGTAGTGGTCGACCATCTTGCGGAACAGCGGGCCGCGCCACTGCTCCAGTTCCTCGTGCTCGTCGAGGTAGTCGAAGACGCGGCGGTACTGGTCGAACACGTCGAAGTGCTTGCGGCTGACCGTCTTGAGGATGTTGCCGCCCTCACGGCGCTGCCGGTAGTACACGCAGACGCGGTCCAGGAGGGTGATCCGCTCCGCACTGATCAGGGAGCAGAACGTCCAGGGGGCGTCCTCGTAGTACCCGGGCGGGAAGGTGAGCCCGGTACGGGCGACGAAGTCGCGCCGGTACGCCTTGTTCCACACGATCTGGAGGAGGTCCAGCAGCTCCGGACGGTCACGCAGCGAGATGACGTCCGGTCCGTCGTTCACCAGCAGGTCGGCCCGCTGGTTGCGCCTGACCTTGCCGTCCCAGTAGGTGCGGGCGTAGTCGTAGATGAGTATCTCGGGGTCGCCCGTGGCGTCGAGACGGTCGGATATCGCCGTCAGCGCCCCCGCGGACAACGTGTCGTCGCTGTCCAGGAACAGTACGTAGTCGCCCTTGGCCTTCTCCAGACCCGCGTTCCGCGCTCGCCCCAGCCCCACGTTCTCGGTGAGGTGAATCACCTCGATCCGCGCGTCGCGCGCCGCGTACTCGTCCAGGAGGACTCCGGAACCGTCCGGCGAGCAGTCGTCGACCGCGATCACCTCGAAGTCCGTGTAGTCCTGCCCGAGCACGGAGTCGAGGCACTCGGGCAGATAGGCCTGCACCTTGTGCACGGGGATGATGAGGGAAAGCCTGGGCATCCTTTGCAACCTGTTCCAAGGGGGCTGGCGGGGTTCCGAGACACCGTAGCGGGCCAGTCTGTGACGTGCCGCCAAGCGTAATGCCCACCCTGTGGGCCTACGCTTCGCTTCGGCCGGATTGCCTTTTGAGGATTCACACATACGTTGAACCGTGCGCACAAATCGCGCACGGTTCACACGCGCCGCTCCGGAACCCCGGCGGGCAGGGTGTCCGGCGACTGCTGCCGGGGACCGGGCAGGGGCAGCTCCGTCGCGAGCCGCCCCGCCATCCGCGCCCGGTGTTCCCCGGCCGCCGCGCACAGCGCCCGCACGGCCCCGGCGAAACGGTCCTGGGACGGCGGTTCGGCGGGGCCCAGCAGGTGCCGGGCCAGCAGGGCCCGGTCCGCCGCCCGCTCGTCGCGCTCGGGGTGCCGGACCGCGTCCAGCAGCGCGGGCACCCCGGCCGCGTCCGGCGCCAGTACGGTCGCCGCCGCCACCGTCGGGAACGTCTTGCGGAATCCGTCCTCGGCCAGCCCGCTGGTGTTGGCCACCGCGTGCGGCTTGCCGCTCGCCAGGAAGTCGCTGATGACACTCGACACATCGCTGATCAGCAGGTCGGCCCGGTTGAAGCAGGCGTACAACGGCGGCCGGGCGTCGGTGACGACCTGGTGCTCCCACTCGGGCAGCGAGGCCCAGTACGCCTCCTCCCAGGCGGCCGTCGCGCGCGCCACCGCCGCGGCCCGCCCCGGCTCCGGCGCCGGCTGCCGCAGCATCCGCTCCGCCTGGTCGGCGGCGGAGCGGAAACCGGACGTCGTCAGCCGGTCCAGCTCCGCCGTCAGCCGGCCCAGCTCGGCCACGGCCGACGCGTCCGGCCGGGGCCCGCCCCGGTCCCGGTTCGCGGCCCGCACCAGCTCCCGGATGCGAAGATCGGCGGCGCGGGCCCGCGGGTCCACCGATCCCGTCAGCGGGTGCGGCTTGTACAGCAGCCGCACGCCCGGGTCCGCGAGCAGCGCCCGCACCAGGTTCTCGCCGGCCTCCACCACCGACGTGTTGCCGGGGTTGCCGTCCCAGCCCTCCCAGGTCGGCGCGTACAGGACCGTCATGCGGGCGCCGGGCGCGGGCGGCCCCGCGTACGGCCGTACGGCGTCCAGTTGCGGGCGGCCGATCTCCACCACGTCCTTGTCCTCGACGCCGACCTCCGCCAGCGCGTACCGCTCGCGCGCCGCCGGACCGGCCACCCACACCTCGTCGTAGGCCTTCGCGTACGGATTGCAGGAGGACAGCTTGTCGCTCTCCCCGTGGTTGACGAAGGCGTGCTTGATCGTGGGGATCCGCAGGACCTGCGAGGTCTTGCCCGAGTTGGAGGGGTGCAGGAGGACCCGTAGCGTGGAGTGCTCCAGGCGCATCAGCGTGGACACCTTCGGCAGGCACACCACGGGGATGTCGGTCGCCGCGATCCGCTGCACCATGTGCCGCTCCCGCAGCACGATCACCGGGCGCCCCTCCAGCCGCGCCAGCGGCTCCAGCCACATGTTGGCCTGGTACGCCGAGGACGCCCCGCCCGAGAAGTACAGGCCGACGGTCGGCCGGTACTCCGCCAGCCAGGCGTCGAACCAGTCCAGGACCTCCTGCTCGCCCGCGGGCCGGCGCCCCGGCAGCAGCCGCAGCAGCAACACGCCCAGGCCGGCCAGCGCCATGGCCAGCGACAGCGCGAGGCCGGCCGCCCCGTACACCGGCGCGTCGACGGCGGCCGTGGCCAGCAGCCCGGCCGTCGCGGGCAGCCCGAGGACCGCCAGCCGGTGGCCGGGGCGGCGCAGCAGCGCGGGCGGGGCGGGGGACAGGCGCAGCGCGGAGGCGTCCACGTTCCGGGTCACCACGGGCAGCGTGCGGGTGCGCCGGACCAGCACGGAGGCGGCCTGGATCGCCCAGTGCAGCCCGTAGAAGGCGAGCAGGGCGGCGACCAGCGGGGCGTACGCGGGTTCCCGGTGCTGCTCGCCCAGGCGCAGCAGGCCGACCACGAGCAGCAGGTCCCGCAGCACGTGCCGCACCGTGACGTCGGCGTGCGACTTGGCGAACAGCGACACCATGCCCCGCTGCCACCGGTACAGCACCCCTTCGGCGGCCAGCGAACCGGCGGTCGCGGCGAGCAGCAGCGGCACGTGCGGCAGCAGCGCGCCGACGGCCTGTGCGACCGACGCGGTGGCCAGCACGGCGAGGACGAGCAGCTTCACGGCGGTCCGGCGGGGCAGCAGGGCGAGGCCGGGGACCCGGGGGCGTGGACGGCCCGGGCGGGGGACACGGCGGGGAAGTCTGCGGCGGGGCAGGGATAGGGGCACTGCGGTCGCTCCAGGCTTGCTCGTCGCGCATCGGACATACGGGTTAACGCACGGCGACCTCCCGACGACACGCACGTGTTGCCCCGGCCCTCGGTACGGGAGCCGGGCCGAGGGCCTGTCCGCAGCCTGGACCGCGGCGCGGGGCGCGATCCGCTTCGCGTAGATTGCCTGGCGGGCGCCCGGACGGGCGCGCGTCGACGGGGAAGGACGGGCGGCAACAGTGGCTGGGGCAAGGCAGGCCGTGGGCGATGCCCGCAGGATCGTCGTCAAGGTCGGTTCCTCCTCGCTGACCACCGCGGCCGGCGGCCTGGACGCCGACCGGGTCGACGCGCTCGTCGACGTCCTCGCCAAGGTCCGCGGCGGCGGGGAGCGGGAGATCGTCCTGGTCTCCTCCGGCGCCATCGCCGCCGGTCTCGCCCCGCTGGGCCTGCGCCGCCGCCCCAGGGACCTCGCCCGCCAGCAGGCCGCCGCCAGCGTCGGACAGGGCCTGCTGGTCGCCCGCTACACCGCGTCCTTCGCCCGCTACGGCGTCCGCGTCGGCCAGGTGCTGCTGACCAGCGACGACATGAGCCGCCGCGCTCACCACCGCAACGCCTCCCGCACCCTCGACAAGCTGCTGGCGATGGGCGCCTTCCCGATCGTCAACGAGAACGACACCGTCGCCACCGACGAGATCCGCTTCGGCGACAACGACCGGCTCGCCGCCCTCGTCGCCCACCTGGTCCGTGCCGACCTGCTGGTGCTGCTGTCCGACGTGGACGGCGTCTACGACGGAGACCCGAGCAGGCCCGGCACCTCGCGGATCGCCGAGGTGCGCGCACCGGCCGACCTCGCGGACATCGAGATCGGCAGCGCCGGCAAGGCGGGCGTCGGCACCGGCGGCATGGTCACCAAGGTCGAGGCGGCCCGCATCGCCGCGGCCGCCGGCATCCCCGTGGTGCTGACCAGCGCCGTCCACGCCGCCGAGGCCCTGGCCGGGGGCGACACCGGCACCTACTTCCACGCCACCGGCAAACGCTCCGCCGACCGGCTGCTGTGGCTCCAGCACGCCTCCACCCCGCAGGGCGCCCTCGTCCTCGACGACGGGGCGGTGCGCGCGGTCGTCGAGGGCCGCAAGTCGCTGCTGCCGGCCGGCATCGCCGGCGTCGAGGGCGAGTTCGCCGCGGGTGAGCCCGTCGAGCTGCGGGACGGGGCGGGCCGTGCGGTCGCCCGGGGGCTGGTCAACTTCGACGCCAGGGAACTGCCCCGGCTGCTCGGCCGCTCCACCCGGGAGCTGGCGCGCGAACTCGGACAGGCGTACGAACGTGAGGTCGTACACAGGGACGATCTGGTGATCCTGCACCCGTAATGGGCCGAAACGTCCCCGAATCGGCGGTGTACGTTCCGCAAAACCGCCCCGCGATCTTGCGCGGCCTGCTCAACTTTCCTTCAGGGACAGGCCCGGTCGACCACCGGGCTCGGCAGTGTGCGTGAAGGAGGCCGTCGTGAGCGGAGTGCGCCCTGGAACGGCGGCGTCCCGCGCCCGCCCGGGCGGCGGTGCCCGCAAGGGGTCCCGCACGGCCGGCGAGGAACGCCCCCTGACCAGTGTCGCGGCCGGCGACCGCTACCGGGGCGGGGAACCCGAGCACACCCCTCGCCTGTGGCACGTCACGCTCAGCGTCTCCGGCGCCCGCGCCCCGCTGCCCGAGGTCCGCCGCGCCCTGGAACAGCTCGCCCACGACCACCCCTTCCTGTTGACCAGCCGCTACGCCGACGACCACGCCGAGATCCGGTACTGGGAGGAGGCCCGCGACCTGCACGACGCCGCCGCCGTCGCCCTGCGCCTGTGGGGCGAGCACCGGCAGACCGCGGGACTGCCGCCCTGGGAGATCGTCGGCCTCGAGGTCATCGACCGGGCCACCTACCATCAGCGCATCGCCGCCGGGTACGGACCGGCCCCGGCGACACCGGTCGGGGTCCACCCGTTCTAGGCCCGACACCGGGCACCCGCCGTTGTTTCCGGGTCGTCTCCGAGCGCCGCCACCCGCGAGCTGCCCGAGCCGCTGCCGCGTTGCCGCCGGCTGCCCCGGGCCGCACCGAGCCGCCGCTGGGCTGCCCCCGAGCCGCCGTCGGGCTGCCCCCGAACCGCCCCGGAGCAGCGGGCTGCCTCCGAGGCACCCCCCACCGCCGCCACGCTCCTCCAGGCCACCACGCTCGCCTCCCGGAGCGGCGACCGATGTGCGGCCGGGGCCCGGGCCCGTCCCTTTCCGCCCCGTCCGGCGCATGTCTCGGGGTTTGGGACGACCGGTGGGCGCCCCGTCCGCCCTACTACGCTTCCCCCATGACCACGCTCTCGCCGTACGACTCGATGTCCCCGGTCACCCGGGCCGCCTACCGGGCCAAGTCCGCCGCGGCCGACCTCGCGCCGCTGCCGAGGGCCGCCAAGGACGACGCGCTGCTCGCCGTCGCGGACGCGCTGGAGGTCCGTACCAGCGAGATCGTCGAGGCCAACGCCCAGGACGTGGCCAAGGCCCGCGCCGCCGGGACCAGCGAGGCCATCATCGACCGGCTGACGCTGACCCCGGAGCGGGTCCGTGCCATCGCCTCCGACGTGCGCGACGTCGTCGCCCTGCCCGACCCGGTCGGCGAGGTCGTGCGCGGCAACACCCTGCCCAACGGCATCGACCTGCGCCAGGTCCGCGTGCCGCTCGGCGTCGTCGGCATCATCTACGAGGGCCGGCCCAACGTCACCGTCGACGCCGCCGCCCTGTGCCTGAAGTCCGGCAACGCCGTGCTGCTGCGCGGCTCCTCATCCGCCTACCAGTCCAACACCGCCCTCGTCCGGGTCCTGCGCGACGCCGTGGGCGGGGCCGGACTGCCCGCCGACGCCGTGCAGCTGGTGCCCGGTGAGAGCCGCGAGAGCGTGCGCGAGCTGATGCGGGCGCGCGGCCTGGTCGACGTGCTCATCCCGCGCGGCGGCGCCTCGCTGATCAACACCGTCGTCCAGGAGTCCACCGTCCCCGTCATCGAGACCGGCACCGGCAACTGCCACGTCTACGTCGACGCGCGGGCCGACCTCGACACGGCCGTCGACATCCTCATCAACTCGAAGGCTCAGCGGGTCGGCGTCTGCAACGCCGCCGAGACCCTCCTGGTCCACCAGGACATCGCCGCCGAGTTCCTGCCCCGCGCCCTGGACGCCCTCGCCGAGGCCGGTGTCACCGTGCACGCCGACGAGCGGGTCATGGCGTACGCCGAGGACTCGAAGGTGACGGCCGTCGAGGCCACGCCGGAGGACTGGGAGACGGAGTACCTGTCGTACGACATCGCCGCGGCCGTCGTCGACTCCCTCGACAAGGCCGTCGAGCACATCCGGCTGTGGACCTCGGGCCACACCGAGGCGATCGTGACGACCTCGCAGCAGGCCGCCCGCCGCTTCACCCAGTTGGTCGACTCCACCACCGTCGCCGTGAACGCCTCCACGCGCTTCACCGACGGCGGCCAGTTCGGCTTCGGCGCCGAGATCGGCATCTCCACGCAGAAACTGCACGCCCGGGGCCCGATGGGGCTGCCGGAGCTGACCAGCACCAAGTACATCGTCACCGGAGACGGGCACGTACGGCGCTGACGGCCGGCCCCGCGCCCCACGGCGCACACCGAGGAGGGGCGGGCGCGCCCGTGACCCGATCGGGGCATCTCGCCCACCGGATGAATTTCCCCGCCGTCTGCCCAAAACGCCCCCTCAGGTCTACTCTGGACCCGTGCCGGAGGACGTGGGGGGTAGGCCGTTCCCTGACGGCTGGGAGCCCGACGACGACCACGACCACGGGGTGTCGGACGAAGAGTTCGCCTCCGTGGTCTTCGACGAGGCCTTCGTGCAGGCGGCCGCGGTGCACGAGCCGTCCGCCGTCGAACGCCTCCTGGCCGCCGCCGAGGCCAGAGCCGAGGCCACCGAGGCGGAAGCGGCCCGCCGCGGCCGCAGCAGAGCCGAGCGCCACGACGACGGGTACGGCGATTTCGGCCACGATCCCGACCTCGACGACCCGGACGACGACCGCGACCTCCTCGACCGCCCCTACGGGGCCCCGCCGGCCTCCGGCAAGCAGGTCCGCTGGCACCGGCCGGTCGCCTGGATGCTCGCCGTCGTGATGGGCGTCGGCATGGTCGCGCTGGCCTTCGCGGCGGTCTACCGCGGCGCCTCCTCGGGCGGCGGCACCCAGCAGGTGCCCCCACCGGCCTCCACCGGCCCCGAGCAGGGCGGCAAGGTGACCCCGTCGGCCTCCGCCGATTACTCCCAGCCCGCCGTCCCGGTCATCCCGCACAGCCCCTGACCTGCGCGCCCGGCGGCTCGAAAGCTGTTCCGACTTGACCCTCGGCGGCGCGTTTACAGGGCCTCCGGCAGACCAACCCTGAAGGTATGGCAGGGCTTGGCGACCCGCCCGGAGGGACGCCCGAGGGCTCCCCCGGAGGCGGAGAGGACGAGTACCGATCCGTCGTCTTCGACGAGTCGTTCGTCCGCGCTGCCCGGCTCGAGGAGTTCTCCGCCCAGGAGCGCATGGCCGACCACGCGCACGCCGTACGCCGCCGTACCCCGCTGCGCCGGGCCGGCCTCTCCCGGCAGGCGCTGATCCTCGTTGTCCTCGTCGCCGTCGCCGTCGGCACCGCCCTCTACATGGGCGTGCGGCACCCGTACCAGAGCCCGGCCACCCAGCGGCCCGCCGAGCCGGTGCGGATGGCCGTCGTCCCGCTCGCCCCGCAGGGCGAGGTGCCCGGCGCGGACGACGCCGCCCACCTGTACGAGCACAGCCCCGCCGCGGAGTTCCGGACCGCGGCGAAGGGCGTCCCGCTGCCGGGCCACCACCGCACCGCGCACTTCTCGGACGACCAGGTGCTGAACGCCCTGACCACCGCCAAGCACTACATCGTCCGCTCCGCGCTGGACCCGGACGTGCTCGGCGGCGAGGAGGTCCGGTCGGTGCGCCTGCTGCTCGACCCGGCCCAGCTGGAACAGTTCGACCAGAGCTTCGAGAGGCCCACCCCGGACGGCCGGCACGCGGCCACCGGATGGCTGGTGCGCTTCGATCCCGCCCGCACCGAGCTGGCCGACGCCGAGATCCGGGTGCACGGCAGCATGCGGTTCACGGAGACCGACGCCTCCACGCTGGAGGTCACCGCCGACCACACCATGGTCTACCCGCTGCGGCCCGCCGGCGACGACCGGGCCGAGACGTCCCTGTTCACCGTCCGGCGCGAACTGCACTTCCGCTTCGACCGCGACGACCTGCGCCTGCGGCAGACGCAGCTCGTCGCCTCCCACGTCCAGGCCGGACCGCTCTCCTGCGCCGACGACTCGGCCGATCACCTGCGCCCGCTGCTCGCCGGCCAGAAGGCCGGGGCAGGAGTCCCCGCCGGCACCGACCCGTACACCGAGGACAACCCCACGGCTCTGTGCGGCACGCTCGCGGCGAGCGCCCAGCCGAAGGTCTAGGGCCTGTCCTCAGGCGCCCCCGCGACCTCTCAGGCGCCGCCGCCCGGCGGACGGTCGTCCGGCGTCTCGGGACCGCCCGACGTCCCCTCCGGCCCCGGCCCCTCGGACGGTGACCCGCCCTCGCCCTTGGGCGGCCTCGGCTGCGAGGACGTGAAGCCGCCGAAGCCGCGCCGCATCCGGTCGCCGAGGTCCCCGGCGCCGCCGGCGATGTCGTTCACCAGCTTCATCAGCGGGTCCTTCGAGCCGCGCACATGGGTGGCGTAGCTGGACGCCGACTCGCGGAAGGAGTCCCGTACCGAGGTGTCCTTGTCCTCCTCGCGCCGCGGGTAGTGGCCGTCCATGATCCGCTGGTAGTCCCGGGAGGCCGCCCACTTCTTCAGCTCGGCGGCCCGCACCGTCGTGAAGGGGTGCGAACGGGGCAGCACATTGAGGATCTTCAGCACGGAGTCGCGCAGGTCGCCGCCCGCCTCGTACTCGTCGGCCTGCTCCAGGAACGCGTCCACGTTCATCTCGTGCAGGTGGTTGCCGCCCGCGATCTTCATCAGGCCCCGCATGGACGCCTGGAGGTCCTGGCCGACCAGCAGCCCCGCGCGGTCGGCGGACAGCTCCGACTTGCGGAACCACTCGCGCAGCGCGGTGACGATCGCCATGATCGCCACGTTGCCCAGCGGGATCCAGGCGACCCGGACCGCGAGGGAGGTCAGGAAGAGCAGGATGGTCCGGTAGACCGAGTGCCCGGACAACGCGTGCCCGACCTCGTGCCCGACGACCGCCCGCATCTCCTCCTCGTCGAGCAGCTCGACCAGGCCCGTGGTGACCACGATGATCGGCTCGTCCAGGCCGATGCACATCGCGTTCGGCTTGGGGTCCTGGTTCACGTACATCGCCGGGACCTTCTCCAGGTCCAGGATGTAGCAGGCGTCGCGCAGCATGACGTTCAGATGGGCGAACTGCCGGTCCGAGACGCGTACCGAGTCGGACAGGAACAGCAGCCTGAGACTGCGCTCGGGCAGCAGCCCGCTCAGCGCCTTGAACACCGTGTCGAAGCCGCTCAGCCTGCGCAGCGCCACCAGCGCGCTGCGGTCGGCCGGGTGCTCGTACGCACGCGAGGAGATTCCGGGGAAGCGCCTGCGCTGCCTGCTCGGCACGTTCTCGTGCCCGTTGTGCTGGTGGCCGTCGGACATGTCTTCCCCCATGTGCGTGTGTGTGGCCTGTGCGTATGTCTGGGCCTTTGCGAACCCTTGTACGGCCCTTTGCGCCCCCGGAGCCGTGCCCAGCCTAGGCGGAGATACCGTGGACGGGCAGTACAGCGAAGGAGTCCCGTCATGGCGCACACCCCCCACACCGACTTGCTCGCCGCCGCGGCGAGGGCGGCAGAGCAGCAGGGGCCGGGGAATCTGCTCCGGATCGTGCTGATCGTGATGGTGGTGGGCTGTGTGCTGACCGCGTGGTTCCTGCTGCGGGGGTACAGCCGGAAGGACGACTGACGCCACCCGAAGGTTCCCCGGACCACCCCGGATCGCCCCGGACCGTCCCCGACGGCGGAGTCGGCGTGATCGCCCGTGAGGCGCCCGCATACGATGAGGCGACGTCTTTATTCCGCCCACACCGGATAGGTCCTGCCGAAGATGAGCTTCCACAGCACCGCTGCCCAGATCGTGACCCTCGCCTCCGAGGGCGGCGAGGAGCACAGCGGCAACCACGAGAGCCTCAGCCCCTACGTCACCGGCATCGGCGCGTTCGTCATCCTGATGCTCCTGCTGTGGATCACCACCCGGTTCAACCGCGACCGCTGAGCCCGGGGGCCGCGTGCCCCTGGACCGTGGGCCGGGCAGGAGCCTTCGCACCGGGCCGGTAGGGTCTGCACGCATGGGAGAGCAGGACATGCCTACCGGTCCGGCGCACGACACAGCGCACGCGCCGGAGCGCGGCACGCAGAACCGCGCGGTACCCGCCGGCGGCGGTGGCCCGGCGCCCTCGGGCAAGCGCCGCCTCGGCGTCATGGGCGGCACCTTCGACCCGATCCACCACGGCCACCTCGTGGCGGCCAGCGAGGTCGCCGCGCAGTTTCACCTCGACGAGGTGGTGTTCGTGCCCACCGGGCAGCCCTGGCAGAAGAGCCACCGCACCGTCTCCGCCGCCGAGGACCGCTATCTGATGACGGTCGTGGCGACCGTCGAGAACCCGCAGTTCTCCGTGAGCCGCATCGACATCGACCGCGGCGGCCCCACCTACACCGTGGACACCCTGCGCGACCTGCGCGCGCTCAACCCGGACGCCGACCTGTTCTTCATCACCGGCGCCGACGCCCTCGCGCAGATCCTGACCTGGCGCGACAGCGAGGAACTGTTCTCCCTCGCCCACTTCATCGGCGTCACCCGGCCCGGTCACACGCTGACGGACGCCGGACTCCCCAAGGGCGGCGTCTCGCTGGTCGAGGTGCCCGCCCTCGCCATCTCCTCCACGGACTGCCGTGCGAGAGTCGCCAAGGGCGACCCCGTCTGGTACCTGGTGCCGGACGGGGTCGTGCGCTACATCGACAAGCGCCAGCTGTACCGCGGCGAGTGAGCCGAGAGGGGCACCGGTGAACGACGGATACGACGCGGGATACGGCGGCGACCAGTACGAGATCGTCGGCTACGACGAGTACGGCCGGCCCGTGTACCGCCAGGCCCAGGGCCAGACCCCGTCCCAGGCAGGCGGTCAGCAGCCGTACGACCCCTACGACTCGTACGGGCAGTACCAGGCCGCGCATGACCAGCAGAGCCATCCGGACCACCAGAACCATCAGGGCTACGGCTACGCCCCGTACGCGGGCGGCGGTCAGCAGCCCTACGGTGCCCACGACTCCTACGGCTCCCAGACGGGCTGGGACACCGGTCAGCAGCCCTACGACCCGTACGACCCCTACGGCCAGGCGGCCGCCGGCACCCCGCGGCCCCCGGTCGCCGAGCAGACCGCGCACATTCCGCAGCAGGCGGGCCCGCCCGACGAACCGGAGCCCGCCGCCGAGAGCGCCGAACCCGACCGGGAGTACCACACCGAGCAGTTCGCCTTCGTCGAGGAGCCCACCGACGACTCCGAGGACGTCATCGACTGGATGAAGTTCACGGAGAACCGCACCGAACGCCGCGAGGAGGCCCGGCGCCGCGCCCGCGCGCGGATCGTCGCCCTGGTCGTCGTCCTGGCGCTGGTCGCGGTCGGCGGCGTCGGCTACCTCTGGTACGCCGGGAAGCTGCCCGGCACCTCCTCCTCGGACGACAGGACGGGCGGTACGGCGGCGGCGGGCGCCCAGAAACGCGACGTGATCGCCGTCCACCTGCACGACACCGACGGCGGCGGCACCTCCACCGCGCTGCTCGTCGACAACACCACCGCCAAGCGGGGCACCGCCGTCCTGCTGCCCAACACCCTCGCCCTGACCGCCGACGACGGCACCGCGACCACGCTCGCGAAGTCCGTCGACGAGGCCGGCCCCGACGCCACCCGCACCGCGCTCGACACGGTCCTCGGCACCGACATCGAGGGCACCTGGCGCCTGGACACGCCCTACCTCCAGATCCTGGTCGACCTGGTCGGCAACATCGAGGTCGACACCGACACCGACGTCCCCGACCCGGACGCCAAGGACAAGGGCGCCGCCCCTCTCGTCCGCAAGGGCGAGGCACAGACCCTCAGCGGCAAGATGGCCGTCGCCTACGCCACCTACCAGGGCTCCGGTGAGGAGGCCGGCGCCCAGCTGCAGCGGTTCGGGCAGGTCATGCAGGGAGTCCTGCGCAAGCTGTCCTCCGATCCGCAGGCCGCGACGACCACCGTCCAGACCCTCGGGCTGATCCTCGACCCGCCGCTGACCGAGAAGGACCTCGGCTCCTTCCTCGCCGGGCTCTCCGACCTCGCCAAGGGCGGCGACTTCAAGACCGCGCTGCTGCCAGTCCAGGGCGACGGCAGGCTCAGTGCCGAGGCCGCCGACAGCGTCGTCAAGGACGTCCTCGGCGGCACCGCCGAGAGCCCCGACAAGGACGCCGCGGTCAGCGTCTCGGTCCGCAACGCCACCGGCGACGAGGACCGCACCGCCAAGGCCCGCGTCACCCTCCTCAACGGCGGCTTCACCTTCCTGTCCGGCGGCACCGCCTCCGGTACCGAGGCGACCTCGCAGGTCGTCTACGCCGAGGCCGCCGACAAGGAGAACGCCGTCCAGGTCGCCAAGACCCTGGGCCTGTCCGCCGACGCGGTCGAGCAGGGCGAGGTCTCCGCCAACGCCAGGGTCTCCGTGGTCCTCGGCCAGGACTACGAACCGGCGTCGTAGGGGGCCGACGTTTATCGCGTGGGCCGCCGTCGGCGGTCGTGAGACCCTTGAGGTCAACCGACCGCCGACCGAAAGCCACGCAGTGACCGCGACCGACCGATCCATCGAACTCATCAACACCGCCGCCCAGGCGGCAGCCGACAAGCTCGCGCACGACGTCATCGCCTACGACGTCAGCGACGTGCTGTCGATCACGGACGCCTTCCTGCTGGCCTCCGCGCCCAACGACCGCCAGGTCAAGTCGATCGTCGACGAGATCGAGGAACGGCTCAACAAGGAACTCGGCGCCAAGCCGGTGCGCCGAGAGGGCGACCGCGAGGCCCGCTGGGTCCTGCTCGACTACGTCGACATCGTCGTCCACGTCCAGCACAGCGAGGAGCGCGTCTTCTACGCCCTGGAGCGGCTGTGGAAGGACTGCCCCGAGCTGGAGCTGCCCGCCGACGCCAAGGAGACCCGCGGCAAGGCCCAGGAGCACGCCGAGCGCCAGGCCGCCGAGGAGGCGACGGAGACCGACGGGGACTGGCGGTGAGCGCCACCGGCGAGGTGACGGCCGGCCGGCCCGGCCGCGGCCGGCGCGTCATCCTGTGGCGGCACGGCCAGACCTCGTGGAACGTGGAGCGCCGCTTCCAGGGCACCACCGACGTCGAGCTCACCGAGACCGGCGTCGCCCAGGCCCGGCGCGCCGCCCGGCTGCTGGTGCACCTGAAGCCCGACGCGATCGTCGCCTCCGACCTCGCGCGCGCCGCGAACACGGCCGCGGAGCTGGCGGCGCTCACCGGCCTGGAAGTGACCTTGGAGGAGGGCCTGCGGGAGACCTACGCGGGCGTCTGGCAGGGCCTGACCCACGACGAGATCATCGCCCGGCACGGCGAGGAGTACGCGGCGTGGAAGCGCGGCGAGCCGGTCCGCCGCGGCGGCGGCGAGCTGGAGACCGAGGTCGCCGACCGCGCCGCCCCCGTCGTGCTCCGGCACGCCGAGAAGCTCGGCGAGGACGGCACCCTGGTCGTGGTCAGCCACGGCGGCACGATCCGCACCACGATCGGCCGCCTGCTCGGTCTCGAGCCGCACAGCTGGGAGAGCCTCGGCGGCCTCACCAACTGCTGCTGGTCCGTCCTGGGCGAGGGCGCCCGGGGCTGGCGCCTGCTGGAGCACAACGCCGGCACCCTGCCGGAGCCGGTGCTCGGCGACGACGACTGAGCGGCCGGGGAGCGGGCTCCGGACGGGCCCGGTACCCGGATTTCACTTTCCGGCAGGTCGCAGGCTAAAGTTCTTCTTGTTCGCCCCGCCGAGCGGGACGGAACACCACACGGCTCCGGCCGGGTGGCAGCAAGGGGCTATAGCTCAGTTGGTAGAGCGCCTGCATGGCATGCAGGAGGTCAGGAGTTCAATTCTCCTTAGCTCCACAGCCCACGGACGAATCCCGTCCCCCTCGGGGGGCGGGATTTTTCGTTTGCCTCCGCTTGAGCGACACGTGTCCCACAGGCGTATACCTCGGTGGAACTCCGTGTCCGGACTGGTACTGAGGCGTCGCTGACCGTATTGGCCCGCTCGTGGCAGAATCAAACGGCCGGAAGGGGACCGCGACCCGACGGGAGGGAGTGGCGATGCCTGCGAGCGTCATCGAGGAGGTCGGTCACCTCCTCGGCTCAGCGGTGACACGGAACACGGCCACTCGTCTCCTCTGCCCCTCCTGCGGTTCCGGGCACGTGGCCCAGGTCCTCGGGGACAACGGCGGAATCTCGTACGTGTGCACGGCCTGCGGCCACAGCTGGAGCTGATCGATGGGTGCACACAGGCGGAAGTGCGACTGGTGCGGCAGCGGCACGCCGATCGTGCGGGACATGGAGCCGGTGAACCCGGACTACCAGTACTGGTGCGAGGAGTGCGCGCGGGCGCTGATCATAAAGGGCGACCCGATCGAGACGTACCGCGAACTCGAGGGCGAGCCGATCTACGGCCGGCTCCTGGAGGAGCACTGCACGCTCAAGCGGTTCTACTCGTTCGTCACGGCGTAGCGGACCTGTGCGGCGGCCCTGCATGCGGGCAAATCGGGCGAACCGGAAACGATTTGGTGTTGTGCCCGGTGGACCGTGTAATGTTGGCGTCGCCGCCGGGGAAACCGGGCGGAACGAAGCAAGGGGCTATAGCTCAGTTGGTAGAGCGCCTGCATGGCATGCAGGAGGTCAGGAGTTCAATTCTCCTTAGCTCCACAGGAAACAGGGAAACCCCCGGATCACCGATCCGGGGGTTTTCTCGTGTTCAGCGGCCGAGCGCCCGGCGGCCCCGGCCCGGGGAGAGGACCGGCAGGTTGGTCCGCGAGGACGGGGCGGCCTGAGACCGGGTGTCCCCCTCGATGCGCAGCGCGAGCGCCGGACAGCGGCGCACCGCGCGCACGGCCTTGGCCTCCGCGAAGCGCGGCACGTCGGCCTGCGCGACCGTCGGGAAGCCGTCGGCGCCGAGCTGGAAGACCTCCGGGAGGACGTCCGCGCACAGCCCGTGGCCCCGGCACAGCGTCCAGTCCACGAATATCTTCTGCCGGCTGGGCCCGTTCTCCTCGTCGCCGCCCGGGATGCCCGTAGGGGTCCCCCCGCCTTCCAGGAGCGGCAGGACACCCTCCACGGGCCGTCCGCAGCCGTTGCCGAGGACGTGGGCGGCGAGGTCGTCCGTGAACGCCTTGAGCGTCGACTCCAGGAACATCGCCGAACCGTCCGGGTGCGAGCAGGCGCCGCGCCGCTTCACGTTCCGTGCGACCTGCTTGACCGCCTCCAGGGCGGCCGGGCCGCCGCCGTTCAGGATGTCCTCCAGGCCCCGCGCGGCGGCCGGCAGACCGAGGTAGCAGGGGCCGCACTGGCCCGCGCTCTCCTGCGCCAGCCACTGGGCCACCCGCAGCGACTCGCCCAGCGGGCAGGTGTCCTGACCGATCGGCAGGATCGCGCCCGCGCCGAGCGAGCCGCCCACCTGCTGCAGCGAGTTGCGGGAGACGATCGCCTCGTCGACGGTCGCCGCGTCGATCCACTTGCCGTGGTAGCCGCCGGTCAGCACCCCCTGCGGCACCGGCGGGGCGCCGGTCAGCTGGAGGACGTAGCGCAGCGGCACGCCCGTCGGCACCTCGATCACCATCGGCCGGGCGACCGCCCCGGAGACGGTGAGCATGACGGTGCCCGGCTCGTCGTACAGGCCGGTGTTGCCGTAGCGCTCCGGGCCGATGCGGGCGGCGATCGCGAGCTGCGCGAAGGTCTCGGCGTTGGACAGCAGGGTCGGCGCGCCGCCCACGCCGCTCTTCGAGGCGCTGACCTTGCGGCCGGGCGGGATCGCCGGGCCGCCGTCGATGGAGCGGATCAGCGAGGCCGCCGCGCCGGTGACCATGCGCACCGGGTTGCGCTGCACGCGCGCGCGCAGGGCGGACCGGCGTCCGTTGCTCAGGCCGCGTTCGGCGAGGGCCGCCTCCATGGAGCGCTGGGTGGACTCGCGGGTGACGCCGATGACGAGGGTGCGGGCGCCCATCGCCTCGGCGCACAGCAGCGCGCCGTCCAGGATCAGGTGCGGGGCACGGTTGATCAGCACCGTGTCCTTGCGGCAGGCCGGCTCGTCCTCACTGCCGTTGACGACCACGACCGGCCGCACGCCGCGCTTGATGGCGGACTCGGCGACCGAGCGCAGCTTCTTGTGGAAGGGGAAGCCCGCGCCGCCGCGGCCCTTCAGGTTGATGCGTTCGGAGAGCTGCGCGAGCTGCTCCCCGCCCATCGGTTCGAGCGGCCCGTGCACCTTGAGGTGCATGGGCAGATCCAGGCGCTCGACAAGGTCGAAGCCCGACGTGAGCTGGGGAAGACCGACCACGCGGACTTCGGGGACGTCGGGCAGGGCCTCGTTCACTTAAAGCCTCCGGAGGGCGTGTTCCAAGGTTCGCCCGAACCCGGTGCCTCGAAGTCGTGGGACGACGAGGGCGCACCGGGGCTTGGTTCGGTTGCGGGACCGCTGTTGTACGTGTCGTTCGGGTAGTACGTGTCGTACACGGCGTTCGTCTCACCGGTGTCGTACACGTCACTCGAGCCGTAGCCCGACGAGTGGCCGGCGGGGTCCGGGGCGCCGTAGACCGGGATGGTGTGTCCGGTGTCGTTGAGCGGGTCGTACGCCGACGGTGGCGCCTCCCCGACCGGGGGCGGCGAGGGCACCGGCCAGCTTCCCGACGTGCTGCCGACGCCGTCCACGAGGGGCATCGCCTCGGTGGGCCGCAGGTCCGGCGGCAGCCGGTCGGACGCGGCCGTGTCGGCCGTCAGCGGCCGGCGGCGTCCGCCCGACGGGTTGGACACCGCGCGGTAGGCCGCCGCGAAGCCGCCCGCCGGTTCCGGTGCCGTGAGCCGCTCCGCGGGCTCGTACAGCGGTGCGGAGGACTCGTACGGAGGTGCGGAGGAGGAGGTTCCGCGCGGCCGGGACGCCGCGCGGCTCCCGTAGCCGGGCAGCGCGGCGGCCGTGGCCCGAAGCCGGCTCTCCTCCAGTTCCTCGCGGGCCACCCGCTCCTCGGTGCCCAGGAGGGCGGCGATCCGGGCGGCGACCCCGCGCTTGACCGGGCGGGGCGCCGCGCGCAGCGCCAGGGCCGCCATGACGCCGAGTACGGACAGCGCGTACAGGACCGTGAACAGCGGTTTCGCCGCGCGACCCGCGTAGAGCCCGTGCAGCAGGGCCAGGCACCACGCCGGGTAGGCCAGCATGTGCATGGCCCGCCAGCGCGAGGCCACCTGCGCCGGGGCGGCGAAGCGGTTGCGCAGGGCGCCGGTGACACCCACGAAGATCATGAGCATGCTGGCCAGGGTGCCGAAGCCGATGAGCACGGACCGGCCCCCGAACGCCTCGTCGTCCGTGGCCAGCAGCCCGAAGGGGATCACCGCGGCGACCCAGGTGGTGTGGTCCAGCGCCAGCTTGACCCCGATGTGCACCAGCAGGAACACCAGCGAGGCGACGGCGGTGGTCCGGTGCACCGCCTGGGCCAGGATGCGCCGGCGGGCATCCAGGACGACCCGGTCCTGGGCGACCAGCCCCCAGATCACGGAGCAGCTGAGGAGGACGAGGGAGAGGACGCCCGCGCCGAAGTTGAGGAACTCGGCGAAGGTGTCGTCCACCGTGCTGTCGTTCGTCACCACGGCAGACCACCCCGCGTCGGGGGGATCCGGGGAGGGGGCGAGCTGTCACTGCCCGGGTGGATCAGGGGAGGAGGGTTCATGGGGGCGACTCCGAGCGGTTCGGGAAAGCGGTCCCGCTGCCGCACTCTAAGTGGCGCCATACCCGTGAGTACGAGGTTTGAGTTATTGCGTTGTTATCAAACGACAATGCGCTCGTGGTGTTGTCCCCTTAGTGGTCGTTACGCGAAGTAACCTTTGACCTTGGTTCAGGTTGCCGGAAGCCCGTCGCGGCCCGCGCGGCGACTGCGGTACCCTGACGCCATGCGTGCCGTACGCCTTCTGCTTAGCGAGCCGCGCTGATCAGTCCCGACCCCGGTCCCGTTCCGGCGGTCGGAATCGGCGCGGCGTCCCCTCCTGTGCGAGGGGATTTTTCATTTCCCGGCAATCGCAGCCGCTGGTCTTGAAGGTCGCAGCCGCTGGCAGAGACGATCGATGGAGCTTTGAGGATCATGAGCGAGACGAACCCCGCGGCGACCGCCCCCGTGACGGCGGACGCCGCGCCGCACCGCTACACGGCGGCCATGGCCGCCGAGATCGAGGCACGCTGGCAGGACTTCTGGGACGCCGAGGGGACGTACGCCGCGCCGAACCCCAAGGGTGACCTGGCGGGCGACCCGGAGGTGGTCGCCCGGCCCAAGAAGTTCATCATGGACATGTTCCCGTACCCCTCGGGCGCGGGCCTGCACGTCGGCCACCCCCTGGGCTACATCGCCACCGACGTCTTCGCCCGCTTCCAGCGGATGACCGGCCACAACGTCCTGCACACCCTGGGCTTCGACGCCTTCGGCCTGCCCGCCGAGCAGTACGCCGTGCAGACCGGCACGCACCCGCGCGTGTCCACCGAGGCCAACATCAAGAACATGCAGAGCCAGCTGCGCCGGCTGGGCCTGGGCCACGACAACCGCCGGTCGTTCGCCACGATCGACCCGGAGTACTACAAGTGGACCCAGTGGATCTTCCTGCAGATCTTCAACTCCTGGTACGACGACGAGGCGAAAAAGGCCCGCCCGATCTCCGAGCTGGTCGCCCAGTTCGAGTCCGGTGAGCGCGCCGTTCCCGGCGACCGTTCCTGGGACGAGCTGACCGACGGCGAGCGCGCCGACGTCCTGGGCGAGTACCGCCTGGCCTACGCCTCCGACGCGCCCGTCAACTGGTGCCCCGGCCTGGGCACCGTGCTGGCCAACGAGGAGGTCACCGCCGACGGCCGCTCCGAGCGCGGCAACTTCCCCGTCTTCAAGTCCAAGCTGCGCCAGTGGAACATGCGCATCACCGCCTACGCCGACCGGCTGCTGGACGACCTGGACGAGCTGGACTGGCCCGAGGCCATCAAGCTGCAGCAGCGCAACTGGATCGGCCGCTCCGAGGGCGCCCGCGTCGACTTCCCGATCGACGGCGAGAACATCACCGTCTTCACCACCCGCCCCGACACCCTGTTCGGCGCCACCTACATGGTGCTGGCGCCCGAGCACCCGCTGGTCGAGAAGTTCACCCCGGCCGCCTGGCCCGAGGGCACCCACGACGCGTGGACCGGCGGCCACGCCACCCCGACCGAGGCCGTCGCCGCCTACCGCGCGCAGGCCGCGTCCAAGTCCGACGTCGAGCGGCAGGCCGAGGCCAAGGACAAGACCGGCGTCTTCGTCGGCGCGTACGCGACCAACCCGGTCAACGGCGAGCAGGTTCCGGTCTTCATCGCCGACTACGTGCTGATGGGGTACGGCACCGGCGCGATCATGGCGGTCCCGGCGCACGACGCCCGTGACTTCGAGTTCGCGCGCGCCTTCGAGCTGCCGATCCGCTGCGTCGTCGAGCCGACGGACGGCCGGGGCACGGACACGTCGACCTGGGACGAGGCGTTCGCATCGTACGACGCCAGGATCGTGAACTCCTCCGGTGCGGACGTCTCCCTGGACGGCCTGGGTGTCGTCGAGGCCAAGGCCCGCGTCACCGAGTGGCTGGAGCGTTCCGGTACCGGCCGCGGCACCGTCAACTTCCGCCTGCGCGACTGGCTGTTCAGCCGCCAGCGCTACTGGGGCGAGCCCTTCCCGATCGTCTACGACGAGGACGGCATCGCCCACGCCCTGCCCGAGTCGATGCTGCCCCTGGAGCTGCCGGAGGTCGAGGACTACTCCCCGCGCACCTTCGACCCCGACGACGCCGACACCCGGCCCGAGACGCCGCTGTCCCGCAACGAGGACTGGGTCAACGTCACCCTGGACCTGGGCGACGGGCCGAAGAAGTACCGGCGCGAGACCAACACCATGCCCAACTGGGCCGGCTCCTGCTGGTACGAGCTGCGCTACCTGGACCCGCACAACGGCGAGAAGCTGGTCGACCCCGAGATCGAGCAGTACTGGATGGGCCCGCGCGAGGGCCTGCCGCACGGCGGCGTCGACCTGTACGTCGGCGGCGCCGAGCACGCGGTGCTGCACCTGCTGTACGCCCGCTTCTGGTCCAAGGTCCTGTTCGACCTGGGGCACGTCTCCTCGGCCGAACCGTTCCACAAGCTGTTCAACCAGGGCATGATCCAGGCGTACGTCTACCGCGACGCGCGCGGCATCGCCGTGCCCGCCGCCGAGGTCGAGGAGCGCGACGGGGCGTACTTCTACCAGGGCGAGAAGGTCTCCCGGCTGCTGGGCAAGATGGGCAAGTCCCTGAAGAACGCGGTCACCCCGGACGAGATCTGCGCCGAGTACGGTGCGGACACCCTGCGCCTGTACGAGATGGCCATGGGCCCGCTGGACGTGTCCCGCCCCTGGGACACCCGCGCGGTGGTCGGCCAGTTCCGGCTGCTGCAGCGGCTGTGGCGCAACATCGTCGACGAGTCGACGGGCGAGGTCACCGTCGTCGACACCGAGGCCGACGAGGACACCCTGCGCGCCCTGCACAAGGCCATCGACGGCGTGCGGCAGGACCTGGAGGGCATGCGGTTCAACACCGCGATCGCCAAGGTCACCGAGCTGAACAACCACCTGACGAAGGTGGGCGGCCCGGTCCCGCGCACCGTCGCCGAGCGCCTGGTGCTGCTGGTCGCGCCGCTGGCCCCGCACGTCGCCGAGGAACTGTGGCGCAAGCTGGGCCACACCGACTCGGTCGTCCACCAGGACTTCCCGGTGGCCGACCCGGCGTACGTGGTCGACGAGACCGTGACCTGCGTCGTCCAGATCAAGGGCAAGGTCAAGGCGCGCCTGGAGGTCTCCCCGTCCGTCTCCGACGAGGACCTGGAGAAGGCGGCGCTGGCCGACGAGAAGGTCGTGGCCGCGCTGGGCGGCGCCGGGATCCGGAAGGTGATCGTGCGGGCGCCGAAGCTGGTGAACATCGTTCCGGCGTGAGGCGGGCGTCCGAGTAGGGCGGCCCCCTACGGGCCGTTTCAGGGATGTGTGCGGGCAGGTTCGGGGTTCCGTCGGAACCTGGGGCCTGCCCGCTGCGTTTACCGTGGAAGAACGGCGCGGAGAGTGCCGTGGTCTGCCGGCCTGCCGGCCGGCGGGCCGGACACTCGGAGGAGGAGCTTCGTGGAAGCAGCCATCACAGTCTTCGCCCTGCTCTTCCTGCTCGCCGTCGTGCTCGGCGTCTACGCCACGGTGAAGGCCGTCGGCGCCGCCAAGCGCAGCGTGGACCGCGGCATCACCCAGGCCCGCCGCACGGTCGAGGACCACACCCTGCGCGCCAAGTCCTTGGTCCAGGTCGGCCCGGCCGCCGAGCTCGCCCAGCTGCGGCTGACGTTGCGCACGTCGATGCGGGCCACGCAGGACGCCCTGCACGCGGGCGTCGCCGAGGACGAGTCCCTCAAGGAGTCCCTGGGCCTCTTCGAGCGGCTCAGCGCGCACGGTTTCGAACTGGACGGGGAGCTCAGGCGGCTGGAGTCCGAGCCCGACCGTGCCACGCTCGCCCAGCGCCTGCCCGAGCTGCGGGAACGCACCGAGCGCATCACCCGGTCGGCGGAGTCCCTGCGCTGGGCGGCCCGCGACCGGGCCCGCCGCTTCGCCGACGACGACCTGGACTCGCTCAGCGCCCAGATCGACGTCGAGGCCGGTGCGCTGCGGCACTGGACCGAGACGGAGCCCGCCGCGGCGCCGCCGTCCTGGCCCGAGGCCCCGGCCGCCGACGCCCCGCCCGCCGCGCAGAGTTGGCCGAAGGACCCGCGGCCGCAGCCGGCGGAGGAGCCCGCGCGGCCCGCCATCACCCCACCCGGCCCGAGCCCCGTGTACCCCTGGCAGAAGAAGGCCCGTCCGGAGAACACGACCTGATCACAGCCCTGCGAGCGCCGGTCGTCGGGGCCGGGCTGCCGTGTGGGCGCTACGGCAGGTAACCTCCAGCTCATGTCCCGCCATGTCGCGATCGTCACCGATTCAACGGCCTACCTCCCGGCCCGGACGATGGAGCGGCACGGCATCACCGCGGTACCCCTGACCGTCGTCCTGGGCGACAGGGCACTGGAAGAGGGCACCGAGATCTCGACCCGTTCGCTGGCCCAGGCCCTGCAGAAACGGCGCCCGGTCACCACCTCCCGCCCCGCGCCCGAGCTCTTCGCCGAGACCTACCGCCGCATCGCCGAATCCGGTGCCGACGCCATCGTCTCCCTCCACCTCTCCGCGGAGCTCTCCGGCACCCACGACGCGGCCGTCGTCGCCGCGCGCGAAGCGCCGGTGCCGGTGCGGGTCGTGGACACCGGCATGATCGCGATGGCCCTCGGGTTCTGCGCGCTCGCCGCGGCGGAGACGGCGGAGGCGGGCGGCACCGTGGACGAGGCGGTCACGGCAGCGGAGAAGCGGGCCGCGGGCACCTCCGCCTACTTCTACGTCGACACGCTGGACTATCTCCGCCGGGGCGGCCGGATCGGAGCCGCCCAGGCCCTGTTCGGCTCCGCGCTCGCGGTGAAGCCCCTGCTGCAGCTGGCCGACGGCCGCATCGAACCCCTGGAGAAGGTCCGTACGGCGTCCAGGGCCATCGCCCGGCTGGAGGAGATCGTCGCCGAGCGCGCGGGCAGTGCGCCCGTCGACATCGCCGTCCACCATCTCGCCGCGCCCGACCGGGCGTCGGCCCTGGCGGAACGCCTGCGGGAGCGGGTGCCGGAACTGACCGACCTGCATGTGAGCGAGGTCGGCGCGGTGATCGGGGCGCACACGGGGCCGGGGCTGTTGGGGGTCGTGGTCTCGTCGCGTTGACGCGGCGCGTCACCCGGGACGCTTCGTATCACTCGTGTGAGGGCCGGAGTTGTCCACAACCCGTTGGTAGTCCCCCGGAATCGAGCATGATCACCGCAGCGTGACGAGGTGCCCTCATCCTCGTCGCATGGCTCTTCGATCACGCACAGGTACACCGCAGGCGACCAGCGGCCCCGGCCGCGGACCGGCCTCGGACGGCCGTGCCCGCCACCGCCGCGCACTCCGTTCCCGTTCCGGTCCACCCGGCGGCCCGCGCCACGGGCGTCACCGTCCGCCGCCGGAGGACCTCCGCCTCCGCGCGGAGGCGATCTTCGGCGAAGGCGCCGGTGTGCGGGGGGAGACGGGGAAGGGACCGCCGGGCGGGGAGCAGGAGAGGGAGCCGGGCAGGGCGGGAACCGCACCGGGTCCGGTCGCCCTCCCGGCCGCCGGCGCGCTCACCTGGCGCGAGCGCGCCGGGCAGGCGCTGCGGGAGCGGGTGCCGGTGTGGCTGCAGACCCGGTGCGGGATGGAGCGGCGCAGCGCGGTCGCGCTCACGGTCCTGCTCGTGGTCGCCGCGGTCTTCGCCGTGCAGCACTTCTGGACCGGCCGCACCCAGCCGGTCTCCGCGCCCGAGGTGGTGCGGGAGGCGGCGGCTTACGGTGCCGGGGAGCAGAGCGAGGCGGCCGACGGGCGGGCGGCCACCGACACGCCGACGGGCACAGCGCCGGCGACGGCCGGGGCCGAGATCGTGGTGGATGTCGGCGGCAAGGTGCGCGAGCCCGGGGTCCACCGCCTCCCGGCCGGTTCACGGGTCGAGGACGCCCTGCGCGCCGCCGGGGGAGTACGGCCCGGCACGAAGACCGACGGCCTGAACCGCGCCCGCTTCCTCGTGGACGGCGAGCAGGTGATCGTCGGCGCTCCGGCGCAGTCCGCGGGGGCCGGCCCGAGTGGCGCGGCGGTCGGACCGGCGGCTCCCACGGCACCGGTTTCCCTCAACACGGCGACCGCCGACCAGCTCGACACCCTCCCGGGCGTCGGCCCGGTGCTGGCCCAGCACATCATCGACTACCGCACTCGGAACGGCGGTTTCCGCTCGGTCGACCAGTTGCGCGAGGTCAACGGTATCGGCGACCACCGCTTCGCCGACCTGCGGAATCTCGTGCGGCCATGAGCACCGGGACGGACGAGGCACAGGCGAGCGCCGCCGGTGGCACCGGCACCGCCCGCCCGGACCCGCAGCGGACCTCTGCCAACGGCTCGGCACCTCCGCGCGCCCCCGTGCACGCCGCCTCCGGGCACCGGCTCGGGGCTGCCCACCCCCGGCAGGAGGGCCCCGCGGACCTGCGGCTGGTCCCGCCCGCGCTCGCCGCCTGGGCCACGGCGGCGCTGCTGCTGGACGCGCCGGCGGGGTGGGCCGTGGGCGCGGTGACGGCCGGTCTGTCGGCGGCCGCCCTCCTGCTGCTGAGGACACGGACACGCGGGCCCGGACCGGGGCGGTTCCGGGCCTCGGTCGCCGCCCTCCTCCTCTGCGTCGCCGCCTCCGCGGCCTCGGCCGCGCTGCACGGCGCCGACCTGCGGCGCGGTCCGGTACCGGCACTGGCCCGGCAGTACGCCACCGTCACCGCGGAGGTCGAGATCACCGCCGACCCCCGCCTCACCCGGCCCAGGATCCGGGGGAACCGTGCCGTGCCGCCCACCGTACTGATCGAGGGCGACGTACGGGTGACCGAGAGCGGCGGAAGGGAGGTGCGGACACGGACGCCGGTGCTGATGCTCGTCGACGTGGGCGGGAGCGACGAGTCGGTCAAGGCAGGGGCCGGCGCCGCCCGGTGGCTGGAGCTCCTGCCCACCACGCGGCTCCGCGTCACCGCCCGCACGGCACCGCCGAGGACGCGCGGCGACCGCATCGCCGCCGTGCTGCGGGTACGCGGCGGGGGCAAGGCGCCCGAGGTGGTGGCCGGTCCGTCGGACGCGCAACGGCTCGCGGGACGACTGCGGGCGGGTCTGCGGGAGGCCACCGACGGTCTGCCGGCGGATGCGCGAGCCCTGCTGCCGGGGCTGGTCGTCGGGGACACCTCACGCATCACACCCGAGCTGGAGGAGGCGTTCAAGGAGACCGACCTCGCGCACACGCTGGCCGTGTCCGGGGCCAACTTCACGATCGTGCTGGCGCTGCTGCTCGGACCGCCCGGACTGGCCCAGCGCAGCGAACGCCGGGGACTGGCGCCACGCCTCGGCATCTCCCTGCGGACGACCGCGCTGCTCGGCGGGGTCCTCGCACTGGCCTTCGTCGTGGTGTGCCGCCCCGACCCGAGCGTGCTGCGTGCCGCCGCCTGCGGAACCGTCGCCCTGCTCGCCCTGGCCACCGGACGCCGCAGATCCCTGCTCCCGGCGCTGGCGACGGCGGTCCTGCTGCTGGTGCTGTACGACCCGTGGCTGGCCCGCAGTTACGGTTTCCTGCTCTCCGTGCTGGCCACCGGCGCCCTGCTCACCCTCGCCCCGCGCTGGAGCGCGGCACTGCGCCGACGCGGTGTCCCGCCCCGGCCCGCCGAGGCACTGGCCGCCGCGGGCGCGGCGCAGGCCGTGTGCGCGCCGGTCGTCGCCGTGCTGTCGGCGCGGGTGAGTCTGGTCGCGGTGCCGTGCAACCTGCTCGCGGAGTTCGCGGTGGCGCCGGCCACGGTGCTGGGCTTCGCGGCCCTCGCGACGGCACCGTCGGCGATGCCGTTGGCCAAGGCGCTGGCCTGGTGCGGCGGCTGGCCGGCCGAGTGGATCGCGGGGATCGCCCGCACCGGCGCCGCGCTGCCCGGCGCGGGAGTGGACTGGCCGGGCAGCTGGCCGGGCGCGGCGCTGCTCGCCCTCGTCACGGTGGCGGTGCTGTTCCTCGGCCGACGGCTGCTCAGGCACCCATGGTGGTGCGGTGTCTGCGCGGTGGTGCTGGCACTGGCGGTGGTGCAGCCGCTCCCGCTGACCCGGGTGATCGCCGGGTGGCCCCCACCAGGATGGCGGATGGTGATGTGCGACGTCGGACAGGGCGACGCCCTGGTCCTCGCGGCGGGCGACGACACGGCCGTCGTCGTGGACGCCGGACCCGACCCGGCGCTGGCCGACCACTGCCTGCGCTCACTCGGCATCACCCGCGTCCCACTCGTGGTGCTGACCCACTTCCACGCCGACCACGTGGCGGGACTGCCCGGGGTGCTGCGGGGACGCTCGGTGGGCGCGATCGAGACGACTGCCCTGGAAGAGCCCGCCGACCAGGCGGAGTCCGTGCGCAGACAGGCGGCGGCCCGACAGATCCCCCTGCGGCACGCCACCGCCGGAGAACGACGGCGGACCGGCCCGCTGTCCTGGGAGGTGGTGTGGCCGCCCCCGAGCACACCACCGGCCGCCGCGTCGCCGGGTTCGCCCACGCCCCCGCCACCGAGCACGGAAGGCCCCAACGACGCCAGCGTCACCCTCCTGGTGCGGACGGCGGGCCTGCGTCTGCTGCTGCTCGGAGACCTGGAGCCCCCGGCCCAGCAGGCCCTGGCGAGATCACCGGCCGCCGCGGCCCTGGAGGAGGTCGACGTGCTGAAGGTCGCCCATCACGGCTCCGCCCACCAGGACCCCGGCCTCATACGGCGGGTGGCCCCGCGGCTGGCGCTCATCAGCTGCGGTGAGGACAACACCTACGGCCACCCCGCGCCGGCCACCGTCGCCGCGCTGCGCTCGCGGGGCGCGACGGTGCTGCGCACGGACCGGGACGGGGCGCTGGCGGTCACCGGCACGGGGGAGGCGCTGCGGGTGGCGGGTGACTGAGGGAACGGGCGGCTGCCGGGCGGAACCACGCGCTATGAGCACCCTCAGATGTGCACCTCGGGGGGAAAGCCGGTCCAGCGCAGCTCGGTGGGCAGGTGGCGCATGTCGTTGGTGGTGAGGACGGAGGCGGGCCGGCCGGGCGCGTACCGGATGACCGTGAGCGCGGCGTTGCCGTGGTTGAGGCCGAGCCAGCGCCACGGCGGCGCGTGCATGGCGTCCCGTACGAGCCAGGCGATCAGGAAGTTGTGGGTGACGACCAGTTCGTGCCGGTCCTGTTCACCGTCCACCGGCCCGGTGAACATGTCCAGCGCCCGGCGGGCGAGCGCGGGTCCGTGCTTCCGCTCCTCCTTGGTGGCACCGGCGAGGAAGCGGAGGCAGAAGTCCGCCGACTCCACCGGGAGCTCGTCCCTGACCGGCACGTGAGGAACGTAGTCACCGGCGACTTCCGAGACGTGGAGAGGAACGTTCCCCAGCTGGTCACCGATGAGACGTGCGGTCTGTTCGGCCCGGGGCAGCGGGCCGTGGTGAACGGCAGCGAAGGGGATGTCCCGGAGGCGTCGGCCGAGCAGCACGGCTTGCCGGCGGCCGTTCTCCGTCAGCCCGCTCCCGCCCGACGACGCCTCGCCGTGCCGGACCAGACAGAGGTATCGGCTGGCTGTGCCGGTCATCGAAGGCTCCTCCATGTCCACCAGCGATCTTGTGCACCGATGGACGCCTCGTCCTGCATCGCCGGTTCCGTCAGCTCGGCCTGCTCGGCCTGCTCGTCAAGGAGCCAACTCCGGGAGACTGCTGGCATGGAGACATCACACGTCGACGCCTACCTCCGCCGGCTCGGAGCCGGGGCTCCGGCCCGGCCCACCCTCGACGCCCTGCGCGAGCTGCATCTGCGCCATCTGCGGACGGTGCCCTTCGAGAACCTGTCCGTCCACCTGGGCGAGGAGATCGTGCTGGAGGAGGCGCGGCTGCTGGAGAAGGTCGTGGGCGCGCGGCGGGGCGGGTTCTGCTACGAACTCAACGGGCTTTTCGGCACGTTGCTGTCCGCGCTCGGGTACGAGGTCACGCTGCTCGCGGCGCGGGTGTACGGGGACGGGGGCGTGCTCGGGATCCCGTACGACCACCTGGCGCTGCTGGTGCGCACGGCGGACGCGGGCGACTGGCTGGCGGACGTCGGGTTCGGGGCGCACAGTCACGGTCCGCTGGAGTTCGGTCAGCGGGGTGAGCAGGAGGACCCCGGGGGGACGTTCCGGATGGCGGCGGGGCCGGACGCGGCCGGGGTGCGCGGCGGGCACGACGCGGCCCGCGCTGCCGACCTGGACGTGCTGTGCGACGGGAAGCCCGTGTACCGGCTGGAGTCGCGCCCGAGGGTGCTCGGCGACTTCGTGGCCGGTGCGTGGTGGCACAGCACCTCGCCCCGGTCGCACTTCCTCCAGTCCCCGGTGTGCTCGCGGCTCACGGAGGACGGAGGGCGGGTCACGCTCAGCGGGCGCAGGCTCACGACGACCGCCGCCGGCGGGGGACGGGAGGTGCGTGAGGTGGCGACGGACGAGGAGGTGCTGGGGGTGTACCGGGACCTCTTCGGTGTCCGCCTCGACCGGGTGCCCGCTGTGCCCGCACGTGAGAAACCCGGTCGGGAGCCCTGAAACCGGGGCACACGGGAGCTACTCGTACGTACCCACAGCACATCGCCGCTTTCCCGCGATGTGGCCCCGTGTTGCCTCGAAAGCCCCAATGGTGATCGAATGTTTCTTCGTCAACCAGTCTTTTCCACGTCACACAGAGGGTGTCGCAGATGATCGGCCGCTTGCCGGGGAACCGTACGAAGCGGATGCAACGGACGGGACCCCTGGCCGCGGTGCGAACGCCGCCGAACGCGGGAGTGCTCAGCTGCCGGGTCCTCGACCCGGTCAACGAGCCGGTGGCGAACGCGGAGTTCGCGGTCAGCGACACCATGGGGCGCAAGGTGGTCGGCGGCGGGACGGACCCGTTCGGGTCGTTCGTGGCGACGGTGCCCGCGGGGGAGTACCGGCTCGCCGTGTCCGCCGACGGCTACACGCCCTACCGGGCGTCCGCGACGGTCACCGAGGACGCGCTGGCGTCGCTCGGTGACGTGACGCTGCAGGTGGCCCAGCCCCCGGAGCTGCCCGCGCCGGGCGACTGGGAGATCGAGCCGACCCACTCCTCGATCGCGTTCACCGCGCGGCACATCGGTCTGGCCCGCATCCACGGCCGCTTCAACGCGTTCGCGGGCGCGGTGCGGATCGCCGAGGACATGGAGCAGTCGGCGATGCACGTGGTGATGGACGCGGCGTCCATCGACACCAACGTGAAGATGCGCGACGACCACCTGAGGTCCGCGGACTTCCTGGACGTGCAGCGGTACCCGACGCTGGAGTTCTACAGCGAGAAGTTCACGCACCGGGGCGGCAACCGCTGGGCCGTGACCGGCGCTCTGTCGCTGCACGGCGTGACGCGCACGGTCACGCTGGACGCCGAGTACCTCGGCCTCGGCAACGGCATGGAGGGCGAGACCCGGGCGGCCTGCCGCGCCACCACCGAGCTGCACCGCGACGACTTCACGGTCAGCTGGCAGACGATGCTGGCGCGCGGCATCGCCGTCGTCGGGCCCAGCATCCGCATCGACCTCGACGTGCAGATCGTGCCCAAGGGCTGACCGACAATGGCACCCGTGAGTGATGTGAGACATGTGCTGGTGCTGCCCGACCGCGATGCCGCCCAGGAGCTCGTCCAGGAGCTCGGGGAGCGGTTCGGGATCGACGAGGAACCGCGGATCCTGAGGGACGCGCTGGCCGGCGAGGACGACGCCGAGGACGCCCAGTGGCTCGTCGTCCTGCGGGACGAGAGCGAGGCCCTGGACCCCGGCGAGCTGGACGCGTTCGCGGGGGAGTGGGAGGGCTGGCGCGAGGAGCCGTAGGACACGCCGCCGCTGTCAGTGGCGCATGCGATGCTTGTCGCGATGGCCAGGAAGACTGCGAACGACGACCCTCTCGCCCCGGTGACCCTTGCCGTGGGCCAGGAGGACCTCCTGCTCGACCGTGCCGTGCAGGAGGTGGTGGCCGCCGCGAGGGCCGCCGACGCCGACACGGACGTACGCGACCTGACCCCCGACCAGCTGCAGCCCGGCACGCTCGCCGAGCTCACCAGCCCCTCGCTCTTCGCCGAGCGCAAGGTCGTCGTCGTACGCAATGCGCAGGACCTGTCCGCCGACACGGTCAAGGACGTCAAGGCCTACCTCGGCACGCCCGCCGAGGAGATCACCCTCGTACTGCTGCACGCGGGCGGCGCCAAGGGCAAGGGCCTGCTGGACGCCGCGCGCAAGGCGGGCGCCCGCGAGGTGGCGTGCGCCAAGATGACGAAGCCCGCGGACCGGCTGGCCTTCGTGCGGACGGAGTTCCGCACCGCCGGACGGTCCGCCACCCCGGAGGCGTGCCAGGCGCTGGTCGACGCGATCGGCAGCGACCTCAGGGAGCTGGCCTCGGCGGTGTCCCAGCTGACCGCCGACATCGAGGGCACGATCGACGAGGCCGTCGTCGGGCGGTACTACACCGGGCGGGCCGAGGCCTCCAGCTTCACGGTCGCCGACCGCGCGGTCGAGGGGCGGGCGGCGGAGGCCCTGGAGGCGCTGCGCTGGTCCCTGGCGACCGGAGTGGCGCCGGTGCTGATCACCAGCGCGCTCGCGCAGGGCGTGCGGGCCATCGGCAAGCTCTCCTCCGCCCGCGGCGGCCGCCCCGCCGACCTCGCCCGCGAGCTGGGCATGCCGCCGTGGAAGATCGACCGAGTCCGGCAGCAGATGCGCGGCTGGACCCCGGACGGCGTCTCGGTGGCCCTGCGCGCGGTGGCCGAGGCGGACGCGGGTGTGAAGGGCAGCGGGGACGACCCCGAGTACGCCCTGGAGAAGTGCGTGGTGACCATCGCGCGGGCGGCCCGTTCACGGGGACGCGCGTAACCCGGTCGGACAGCCGCTCGTACCGAAGGCCCCGGCGTGCGTCCTGGGGAAGGACGGCCACCGGGGCCTTCGGATCAAGCTCGCGGATCCATGCCCGCGTGGCGAACGCAGGCCGCGCATGGATCCTGGGTGCCGGACGGGGGCGGATGAGAGAGGGCCCGCCCTGGGTCCTTCCGGCGATCAGACCAGATTAGGGGTTCAGCCCTTGAGGGCGCCGACCTTCTGGGCCAGGGCCGACTTCTTGTTGGCGGCCTGGTTCTTGTGGATGACGCCCTTGGAGACGGCCTTGTCGAGCTGGCGCGAGGCAACGCGCTGGTACTCGGTGGCCTTCTCGACGTCGCCCGCGGCAGCGGCCTCACGAGCCTTGCGGATCGCGGTCTTCAGAGAGGACTTGACGGCCTTGTTGCGCAGCCGGGCCTTCTCGTTGGTCTTGTTCCGCTTGATCTGGGACTTGATGTTCGCCACGAATGAGCCTTTGCAGGTTCAGGCACGAGGCCGCGAAGGTCCCGTGCCGGTGAATTTCTTGAAGGAGTGCCTCGCGCTGAGAGGGCATGAGACACAGCCACCCACACTACCAGCGGCCGCTCGGCCCGCCCAAACCCGGCCTCAACCCCTCCCAAACCCATCCCGGCGCCCCACCCGTGGGACGATGGAGGCTACGTATCGATCCGACCCGAGACCGCAGACACTGCGGACGCCTCAAGAATCAGGACCCTGCGTGCCCGCGATCCCTAGCCATGTGCCCGAGCCGAGCCGTACCGACCCGGCTCTGATCCGCAATTTCTGCATCATCGCGCACATCGACCACGGCAAGTCCACGCTCGCCGACCGGATGCTCCAGCTGACCGGTGTGGTCGAACAGCGGCAGATGCGCGCCCAGTACCTCGACCGCATGGACATCGAGCGCGAGCGCGGCATCACGATCAAGTCCCAGGCGGTGCGACTGCCGTGGGCCCCCACCCACGACAAGAGCAGCACGCACATCCTCAACATGATCGACACCCCGGGGCACGTCGACTTCACCTACGAGGTCTCGCGGTCGCTGGCCGCCTGCGAGGGCACCATCCTCCTCGTCGACGCCGCCCAGGGCATCGAGGCCCAGACCCTCGCCAACCTCTACCTGGCGATGGAGAACGACCTCACGATCATCCCCGTGCTGAACAAGATCGACCTGCCGGCCGCGCAGCCCGAGAAGTTCTCCGAGGAGCTCGCCAACCTGGTCGGCTGCGACCCCGACGACGTGCTCAAGGTCTCCGCCAAGACCGGCCTCGGCGTCGACGCCCTGCTGGACAAGGTCGTCGCCGAGGTCCCCGCGCCGGTCGGCGTCAAGGACGCTCCCGCCCGCGCGATGATCTTCGACTCGGTCTACGACTCCTACCGCGGTGTCGTGACGTACGTCCGTGTCATCGACGGCCAGCTCAACAAGCGCGAGCGCATCCGGATGATGTCCACCGGCGCCACGCACGAGCTGCTGGAGATCGGCACCAACTCGCCGGAGATGCTCTCCGCCGACGGTCTGGGCGTCGGTGAGGTGGGCTACCTGATCACCGGTGTGAAGGACGTCCGCCAGTCCAAGGTCGGTGACACCGTCACCAGCCAGCACAAGGGCGCCGAGGAGGCGCTCGGCGGCTACAAGGACCCCAGGCCCATGGTCTTCTCCGGCCTGTACCCGCTGGACGGCTCCGACTACCCGCTGCTGCGCGAGGCCCTGGACAAGCTCCAGCTCAACGACGCCGCGCTGGTCTACGAGCCGGAGACCTCCGCCGCCCTCGGCTTCGGCTTCCGCGTCGGCTTCCTCGGCCTGCTCCACCTCGACGTGATCCGCGAGCGGCTGGAGCGCGAGTTCGGCCTCGACCTGATCGCCACCGCGCCCAACGTGGTCTACCGCGTGGTCATGGAGGACGGCACCGAGGTCGAGGTCACCAACCCGAGCGAGTTCCCCGAGGGCAAGATCAACGAGGTCTACGAGCCGGTCGTGCGCGCCACGATCCTGGCGCCGACCGAGTTCATCGGCGCCATCATGGAGCTGTGCCAGACCCGGCGCGGCACCCTGCTCGGCATGGACTACCTCTCCGAGGACCGGGTGGAGATCCGCTACACCCTCCCGCTCGCGGAGATCGTCTTCGACTTCTTCGACCAGCTGAAGTCCAAGACCCGCGGCTACGCCTCCCTGGACTACGAGCCCACCGGCGAGCAGACCTCCAGCCTGGTCAAGGTCGACATCCTGCTGCACGGCGACAAGGTCGACGCCTTCTCGGCGATCACCCACAAGGACCAGGCGTACGCGTACGGCGTCCGGCTCGTCGCCAAGCTCAAGGAGCTGATCCCGAGGCAGGCCTTCGAGGTGCCGGTGCAGGCCGCCATCGGCTCCCGGGTGATCGCCCGCGAGACCATCCGCGCCATCCGCAAGGACGTCCTCGCCAAGTGCTACGGCGGTGACATCTCCCGCAAGCGGAAGCTGCTGGAGAAGCAGAAGGAAGGCAAGAAGCGGATGAAGATGGTGGGTTCCGTGGAGGTTCCGCAGGAGGCCTTCATCGCGGTGCTGTCGAGCGACGACAGCGCGGGGTCGGGCAAGGGCAAGAAGTAGCCGCCAGGCCGCACGCGCCGCACGCCGAGTCCGGGCGAAACGGACGCGAAGGGGCCCGTCGTACGAAAGTGCGGCGGGTCCCTTCGCATGTCACGGGCGCGCATCTGTAGGAAGTGACAGGGCGCGGACTCTTACGCCGAGGCCACTCGCCCTTTACTCTGATGCCTGCCCCGTAGTTACTCGTGAGTTAAACAAGTGATCGGGCAACCGTCCGACCCCCTGCCCGACCACCGCCCGAGAGTGAATCCAGCCGCACCTGAGCAAGCCGCACCGTCGCGGGCCCACGGAGGATGTCGTGAGCGACACACAGACACTGATCGAGAACCGTCCGCCCTCCGTGGCGGGGCTCTTCCTGGAGCGGGTGGCGGCCACGCCGGACGCCGAGGCGTACCGCTACCCGGTGCCGTCCGCGTCGGGTGACGGCCCGGACGACTGGAAGTCGCTGACCTGGGCGCAGGCGGCCGAGCGCGTCTACGCGATCGCGGCCGGCCTCATCGAACTGGGCGTGCAGCCCGAGCAGCGCGTGGCTCTGGCCTCCTCCACCCGCATCGAGTGGATCCTGGCCGACCTCGGCATCATGTGCGCCGGCGCCGCGACGACCACCGTCTACCCGCAGACCAACGCGGAGGAGTCGGCGTACATCCTCTCCGACTCCGAGAGCCGGGTGCTGATCGCGGAGGACGCCGCCCAGCTGGCCAAGGCCAGGGAGAAGCGGGCCGAGCTGCCCGAGCTCACCCACGTCGTGGTCGTCGACGCGGCCGGCGCCGACACCTCCGAGGACTGGGTCCTCACCCTCGACGAGCTGGAGCGCCGGGGCGCCGCCCGCCTGGAGCAGGACCCGGAACTGGTCAGGAAGCGGGTCGGCGCGCTCACCAAGGACCAGCTCGCCACCCTCATCTACACCTCCGGCACCACCGGCCGGCCCAAGGGCGTCCGCCTCCCGCACGACAACTGGTCGTACATGGCGAAGGCGATCGCGGCGACCGGCCTGGTCACCGAGGGCGACGTGCAGTACCTGTGGCTGCCGCTGGCGCACGTCTTCGGCAAGGTGCTCACCTCCGGCCAGATCGAGGCCGGTCACGTGACCGCCGTCGACGGCCGCGTCGACAAGATCATCGAGAATCTGCCGGTGGTCCAGCCGACCTACATGGCGGCCGTGCCCCGCATCTTCGAGAAGGTCTACAACGGGGTCGCCGCCAAGGCCCGCGCGGGCGGCGGGGCCAAGTACAAGATCTTCCAGTGGGCCGCCGGGGTCGCCCGCGAGTACGCCAAGGTCACCCAGGACAACTTCAAGCGCACCGGCACCGCGAGCGCCCCCGCCGGCCTGCGCACCAAGCACGCCGTCGCCGACAAGCTGGTGTACGCCAAGATCCGCGAGGCCTTCGGCGGCAACCTGCGCGCCTGCGTCTCGGGCTCGGCCGCCCTCGCCCCGGAGATCGGCTACTTCTTCGCCGGCGCCGGCATCCACATCCTGGAGGGCTACGGCCTCACCGAGTCCTCCGCCGCGTCCTTGGTGAACCCGGGCGAGGCCTACCGCACCGGCACCGTCGGCAAGCCGCTGCCCGGCACCGAGGTGCGCATCGCCGACGACGGCGAGATCCTGCTGCGCGGCCCCGGCATCATGGAGGGCTACCACAAGCTGCCCGAGAAGACCGCCGAGGTCCTGGAGTCCGACGGCTGGTTCCACACCGGCGACATCGGCGAACTCTCGCCCGACGGCTACCTGCGCATCACCGACCGCAAGAAGGACCTGATCAAGACGTCGGGCGGCAAGTACATCGCGCCCGCCGAGGTAGAGGGCCAGTTCAAGGCGGTCTGCCCCTACGTCTCCAACATCCTCGTCCACGGCGCCGACCGGAACTTCTGCACCGCGCTCATCGCCCTCGACGAGATCGCCATCACCGAGTGGGCCAAGGAGAACGGCCTGGAGGGCAAGCCGTACGCGGAGATCGTCGCGGCGCCCGTCACCGTGGAGATGGTCGACGGCTACGTCAGGCAGCTCAACGAGGGTCTCCAGCGCTGGCAGACCATCAAGAAGTTCCGCCTGCTGCCCCGCGACCTCGACGTCGAGCACGGCGAGATCACGCCCAGCCTGAAGCTGAAGCGGCCGGTCGTGGAGCGGGAGTACAAGCACCTGATCGAGGAGATGTACGAGGGCTCGCGGGAGGCGTAGCGCGGGCGAACGTCGTGGTCCGTACGGCGAATGCCCGGAACTGACCGGCTTCCGGCCGTGTTCGAGCATTCGCCTACCACGGATCTCACCCATGGCGACCCACTTCGGTAACTCCGCGCTTGTGGACGGGACCGGTCTGTCACTCTGTCGGCATTGACCGCGAAGCATGCGCACGCACTGCCCGGGGAGCCGTCCATGGGGGCCATTCCGACGCAACGGGAGACCGTGTCCCGCACCACAGGGGCGCCCGCGCACCCTGCCGGCGTGTCCGTCCAGGAGTGCGCGCGGGCACACGTGACCCTGCTCGGCAGCTCCCTCGCGCCGGGCGCGGCCCGGGCCATGGTGCGGGCGGCGCTGGCCGACTGGTCCGCCCTCGGCCTGCCCGGCACGGAGCAGCTGACCGAGCACCTGGCCGCCGACGCTCTGGTGGCCGTCAGCGAACTGGTCACCAACGCCGTCGTGCACGCGGGCACCGACGTCGAGGTGGTCTGCCGGCTGGAGGAGACGGGCACCCTCGTCGTCGAGGCCACGGACCACCACCCGTCCCGGGCGCCGAGGAGCGGCGACCGGGAGACGCCGCACGAGACCCCCGAGTACGGCCGGGGCCTGCGCCTCGTCGCCGCGCTCGCGGAGGCCTGGGGCATCACCTACCGGCCGGGCACCAAGACGGTCTGGGCGCGGTTGCGGGCCGCGGGCGCGGAAGCGGTGGCGGAATCGGCCGAGCGGGTCGAGGCGTACGCGCAGGGGCGTGACCTGCCGTTCGCGCCGGACCCGGACCCGGTCCCCGGCGGCCACCGGGCCCCGGACCGCACGGAACCCCCCGGCCCCGACCGCCCGGAACCCGAGCACTCACGGCCCACGGCGTTCCCCGACCGCTCCGACCCCCAGCAGTGGGCGGGCCGGCGGGACGGCCGGGACGGCACCGCCCGGCGCGGTCTCCGTGACCGCGAGTGGCTGGGCCACGGCGCCCTGTCCTTCCTCGCCGAGGCCTCCGACCTGCTGGCCGGGCAGCTCGACGAGGACCTGGTCGCCTCCCTCACCGGCCAGCTGATCGTGCCGCGCCTCGCCGACTGGTGCGCGGTGTGGCTGGAGGACGAGTCCCTGGGCCGGGGTGCCTGGAGCGACACCCCCGGCGCGGTCGTGGGCGCGCGGCTGGCCCGCGTCTGGCACGGCAGCGAGAGCCGCATCGAGGAACTGCGCCGCGCCCTGGAGAAGGACCCGCCCCGCCCGCGCGACCCGTGGCGCTCCGGCCCCGTCGCCCACCCCTGGCCCGGCGAGGCGCTCGGCCCGGACGGCACCCGCGGAGCCGCGCTCGCCTACCGCCTGGTCGCCGGGGGCCGGCCGCTGGGCACCCTGGTCATCGGACGGACCGGCCCCGCAGGCTTCCCCGACGAGATCACCGGCCTCGTGGAGGACCTCAGCCGCCGTGTCGCGCTCGCCATCGGCGCCGCCCGTCAGTACGCCCGCCAGGCCACCATCAGCGCCGTCCTCCAGCGCGGCCTGCTGCCCGGCGCCGTCGCCGAGATCCCCGGCGTGCGCAGCGCCCTCGTCCACGAACCGTGCGACAAGGGCGGCCCCAGCGGCGACTTCTACGACCTCTTCCCGGCCGGCGACGGCCGCTGGTGCTTCGCCCTCGGCGACGTCCAGGGCAAGGGCCCCGAGGCCGCCGTCGTCATCGGGCTCGCCCGGCCCTGGCTGCGGCTGCTGGCCCGCGAGGAGTACGGCGTCCCCGACGTCCTGGACCGCCTCAACCAGCTCCTCCTCGACGACGCCACCGAGGCCGCCGACGCCGCCGCCCGCGCCCTGGTCGCCGCGGGCGGCCCACCGGTTGCCCCGGGCGACGGACCCCAGACCCGCTTCCTGTCCCTCCTCTACGGCGAACTGGTCCCCCACGACGACGGCGTACGCTGCACCCTCGCCTCCGCCGGCCACCCGCTGCCCCTCCTCCTCGGCCCCGACGGCACCGTCCGCACGGTCGCCGAGCCGCAGACCCTGCTCGGCGTCGTCGAGGACGCCACGTACACGAGCGAGACCTTCGAGCTGTGCTCCGGCGACACCCTCCTGTGTGTGACGGACGGGGTCACCGAGCGGCGCAGCGGCTCCCGCCAGTTCGACGACGGGGACGGGCTGGCCACGGCCCTCGCCGGGTGCGCGGGCCTGGACGCCGGGCTGGTCGCGGAGCGGATCAGGCGGCTGGTGCACGAGTTCGGGGCCCGGCCTCCCGAGGACGACCTGGCGCTGCTGGTGCTCCGGGCCGAGTAGCCGGGCAACCGAGCAGCAGCCGCCGTACGGGACAATGGAACGCATGCCCTCCGCACTCCCCGACGGCGAGCCCGTCCCCGCCGACGGCGCCCTCCCGGCGTCCGCGCTCGCCGGCGCCGCCGACCGCCCCCTCGGCTTCTACCTGCACGTCCCGTACTGCGCGACCCGCTGCGGCTACTGCGACTTCAACACCTACACCGCGACCGAGCTGCGCGGCACCGGTGGCGTCCTGGCCTCCCGCGACAACTACGCCGAGACGTTGACCGACGAGATCCGCCTCGCCCGCAAGGTGCTCGGCGACGACCCCCGTGAGGTCCGCACGGTCTTCGTCGGCGGCGGTACGCCCACCCTGCTGGCCGCCGGTGACCTGGTGCGGATGCTGCACGCGATCCGCGACGAGTTCGGTCTCGCACCGGACGCGGAGATCACGACGGAGGCCAACCCGGAGTCCGTCGACCCGGCGTACCTCGCCACCCTCCGCGAGGGCGGCTTCAACCGGATCTCCTTCGGCATGCAGAGCGCCAAGCAGCACGTGCTGAAGATCCTGGACCGCACCCACACCCCCGGCCGCCCCGAGGCGTGCGTCGCCGAGGCCCGCGCGGCCGGCTTCGACCACGTCAACCTCGACCTGATCTACGGCACCCCCGGCGAGACCGACGACGACTGGCGCGCCTCCCTGGACGCCGCGCTCGGTGCCGGACCCGACCACGTCTCCGCGTACGCCCTGATCGTCGAGGAGGGCACCCAGCTCGCCCGCCGCATCCGGCGCGGCGAGGTCCCCATGACCGACGACGACGTCCACGCCGACCGCTACCTGATCGCCGAGGAGACCCTCGCCGCGGCGGGCTTCGACTGGTACGAGGTGTCCAACTGGGCCACCTCCGACGCCGGGCGCTGCCTGCACAACGAGCTGTACTGGCGGGGCGCCGACTGGTGGGGCGCGGGGCCGGGCGCACACTCCCACGTGGGCGGGGTGCGCTGGTGGAACGTGAAGCACCCGGGGGCGTACGCGGGGGCGCTGGCGGCAGGCAAGTCGCCGGGGGCCGGGCGTGAGGTCCTGTCGGACGAGGACCGGCGCGTGGAGCGCGTCCTGCTGGAGCTGCGCCTGCGGGAGGGCGTCCCGCTGTCCCTGCTGCGGGAGCCGGGGCTCGCGGCGGCCCGGCGGGCGCTGTCGGAGGGGCTGTTGCAGGCGGGACCGTACGAGGACGGCCGAGCCGTGCTGACTCTGCGCGGGCGGCTGCTGGCGGACGCGGTGGTGCGGGACCTGGTGGACTGATCACTCGGGTGAGTGAATGCCTGCTGAACGCGGGTTCGGTCCCTACTCTAGTTCGTAGGCTGCCGCCAAAAGGACGCGGCGGATGTGGAGGGCCACGGAGATGACCGCTGTGGACGAGCGCGGGATGACCAGGTACTTCGAGGAGCTCCAGCCTCCCGAGGGTGTGCGGGTCGAGCTTCTCCGGGGGGAAATCGTGATGATGGCCACCCCTGACCTGGTCCACAACATGATCGTGGAAGACGTACTGGACCAGATTCCGCGCAGACGTTGGTCGAGGCTGCAGACTCAGGACGTTGACATCATCGACGAAGCCAGCGAGCCGGTGCCCGATCTCGTGGTCCTCGCACGCGACGCCCTGCCGGGGTCGGGCCGACTGCTGCCGTCGGGACTTCTGACGCTGGTGGTCGAGGTCGTGTCCAAGACCAGCGTGATCCGGGACTACACCATCAAGCGGTCGATCTACGCTGCGGGCAAGGTCCCGGCCTACCTGGTAGTCGACCCGATCATGGCGCACTGTGTCCTGTTCACGCTGCCCGCCGGGGACGGAGAGGACGCGGACTACCAGGCGCAACTGACGGTGAAGTTCGGTGATCCCTTGCCGCTGGAGATGCTCGGCACCAACCTTGACACCAGCGAGTTCGGCACCTTCACCGGCGTCAGGCCCCACCGCTACCCGTGACGAAGTCGATCAGTTCCTCCACCCGCCCCAGCAGCGCCGGCTCCAGGTCCTTGTACGACCCCACCCGCGCCAGGATCGCCTGCCACACCGCCCCGGTGTTCTCCGACGGCCACCCCAGCGCCCGGCACACCCCCGTCTTCCAGTCCTGGCCGCGCGGCACCCGGGGCCAGCCCTCGATCCCCAGCGACGACGGCTTCACCGCCTCCCAGATGTCGATGTAGGGATGGCCGACGACCAGCGCGTGCTCGCTCGTCACGGACTCCGCGATCCGCCACTCCTTCGAACCCGGCACCAGGTGGTCCACCAGGACCCCGAGCCGCGCGTCCGGGCCCGGAGCGAATTCGGTGACGATCGAGGGGAGGTCGTCGACACCTCCCAGGTACTCCACCACCACGCCCTCGATGCGCAGGTCGTCGCCCCAGACCTTCTCGACCAGCTCGGCGTCGTGCCGCCCCTCGACGTAGATGCGCCCGGCGCGCGCCACCCGCGCGCGGGCCCCCGGAACCGCCACCGAACCCGACGCCGTACGGGAGGGCCGCACCGGACCCGGGGACGACGACGGCCGCACCAGCGTCACCACCCGCCCCTCCAGCAGGAAGCCGCGAGGTTCCATCGGGAAGACCCGGTGCTTTCCGAAGCGGTCCTCCAAGGTCACCGTGCCGGCCTCGCAGCCGATCACCGCGCCGCAGAACCCGGTGCCGGGCTCCTCGACCACCAGACCGGGGTCGGCCGGGACCTCGGGTACCGGCTGCGGCTTCTTCCACGGAGGGGTCAGGTCGGCGGAGTACTGGCGCATTCTGCCGACGATACGAGGAACCCAGGCCCCAAGATCAGCGCGACACGCCGAAGCGTGCCGCCAGCGCGTCCCGTTGGGCCCGCACGAACGCCGCGTCCACCACCGCCCCGTGCCCCGGCACGTACAGGGCGTCCTCGCCGCCCAGCTCCAGCAGCCGGTCCAGCGCGGCCGGCCACCGGGACGGTACGGCGTCGGAGCCCGCCTGCGGCTCGCCGGACTCCTCGACCAGGTCGCCGCAGAAGACGACCTCCACCTCGCCCGGCACCAGCACCGCCAGGTCGTGGCCGGTGTGCCCGGGGCCCACGTTGGCCAGCAGGACCTGCCGGCCGCCGCCCAGGTCGAGGGTCCACTCGCCGCACACCTCGTGCCGGACGCCGACCAGCGCGTCGGCCGCCTCCTGAGCGGACCGCGCCTCCAGCCCCTCCGCCTCCGCCTCCGCGCACAGCGCCTCCCGCCCGTGTCCGCCCCGAGCGAACACCGCGCCGGTGCCCACCGCCCCGTACACCTCCGCGCCCGCGAACGCCGCCGCGCCGAAGACGTGGTCGAAGTGCGGGTGGGTCAGCGCGAGATGCGTCACACGGTGACCGGCGAGCGCCTGCGCCGCGGCGCGCAACCGGGCGCCCTCGGAGAGGCTCGACCCGGCGTCCACGAGCAGCGCGGCGCCCGCGCCGACCACCAGCCCCGCCGTGCAGTCCCACCCCGGCAGGCGGCACCGCCCCACCCCCGGGGCCAGCCGCTCCCACCCCAGCTCTTCCCAAGTCACGCTCATGACGGCGACGCTATCGGGGCACGCGCCCCCGGCGCGGCGGCACCGTACCGGCGGTGACCGGCCCGGTGCCCGGCCTTGCCGTGGGTGTACCCCACAGCCGTACACTGGGCCGGGGAAGTCTGGCACTCGCGCACCGTGAGTGCCAGGACAGACAGGCAGGACAACGGGCCGACGACTTCTGGAGGTGTGCGCGATGCTCAGTGAACGCAGGCTGAAGGTGCTGCGCGCCATCGTCCAGGACTACGTCGGCACCGAGGAGCCCGTCGGTTCCAAGGCCCTCACCGAGCGGCACAACCTCGGCGTCTCCCCGGCCACCGTGCGCAACGACATGGCGGCCCTGGAGGACGAGGGGTTCATCGCCCAGCCGCACACCAGCGCGGGACGCATCCCGACCGACAAGGGCTACCGGCTCTTCGTCGACAAGCTGGCCGGCGTCAAGCCGATGACCGCGCCCGAGCGCCGCGCCATCCAGAACTTCCTGGAGGGCGCCGTCGACCTCGACGACGTCGTGGCCCGCACGGTGCGGCTGCTCGCGCAGCTCACCCGGCAGGTCGCCGTCGTGCAGTACCCGTCGCTGACCCGCTCGACCGTGCGCCACGTCGAGCTGCTCTCGCTCGCGCCCGCGCGTCTGATGCTCGTGCTGATCACGGACACCGGGCGGGTCGAGCAGCGCATGGTCGACTGCCCGGCGCCGTTCGGCGAGGCGTCCCTCGCCGATCTGCGGGCGCGGCTCAACAGCCGGGTGGCGGGGCGGCGGTTCACGGACGTGCCCGGTCTGGTGGAGGACCTCCCGGAGGCCTTCGAGGCCGAGGACCGGGGTACGGTCTCCACCGTGCTCTCCACTCTCCTGGAGACGCTGGTCGAGGAGAACGAGGAGCGGCTGATGATCGGCGGCACCGCCAATCTCACCCGCTTCGGGCACGACTTCCCCTTGGTGATCCGGCCGGTGCTCGAGGCGCTGGAGGAGCAGGTCGTGCTCCTCAAGCTGCTCGGCGAGGCGAAGGATCCGGGCGTGACCGTCCGTATCGGTCATGAGAACGCCCACGAAGGACTCAACTCCACGTCCGTCGTGTCGGTGGGCTACGGTTCGGGCGGCGAGGCGGTTGCCAAGCTCGGCGTGGTCGGACCGACCCGCATGGACTACCCGGGAACGATGGGAGCGGTACGCGCAGTGGCACGGTACGTCGGACAGATCCTGGCGGAGTCGTAGGTGGCCACGGACTACTACGCCGTACTCGGCGTGCGCCGCGACGCGTCCCAGGACGAGATCAAGAAGGCGTTCCGGAGGCTCGCCCGCGAGCTGCACCCGGACGTCAATCCCGATCCGAAGACCCAGGAGCGGTTCAAGGAGATCAACGCCGCCTACGAGGTGCTGTCGGACCCGCAGAAGAAGCAGGTCTACGACCTCGGCGGAGACCCGATGTCCCAGGCGGGCGGTGGCGGAGCCGGCGGCTTCGGCGCGGGCGGCTTCGGGAACTTCTCGGACATCATGGACGCGTTCTTCGGCACGGCGTCGCAGCGCGGACCGCGCTCGCGCACCCGCCGGGGCCAGGACGCCATGATCCGCATCGAGGTCGAGCTGGACGAGGCGGCCTTCGGCACGACCAAGGACATCCAGGTCGACACGGCCGTGGTCTGCAACACCTGCAACGGCGAGGGCGCCGCCCCGGGCACCTCGGCGCAGACGTGTGACATGTGCCGCGGCCGCGGCGAGGTCTCGCAGGTCACCCGGTCCTTCCTGGGCCAGGTCATGACCTCGCGGCCCTGCCCCCAGTGCCAGGGCTTCGGCACGGTGGTCCCGACCCCGTGCCCCGAGTGCGCGGGCGACGGCCGCATCCGCTCCCGTCGCACGCTGACGGTGAAGATCCCGGCCGGCGTCGACAACGGCACCCGCATCCAGCTCGCGGGCGAGGGGGAGGTCGGCCCCGGCGGCGGTCCCGCCGGCGACCTGTACGTCGAGATCCACGAGCTGCCCCACTCGACCTTCCAGCGCCGCGGCGACGACCTGCACTGCACGGTCACCATCCCGATGACGGCGGCGGCCCTCGGCACGAAGGTGCCGCTGGAGACCCTGGACGGCATGGAGGAGGTCGACATCCGCCCGGGCACCCAGTCCGGCCAGTCGATCCCGCTGCACGGCCGGGGCGTCACCCACCTGCGCGGCGGCGGCCGGGGCGACCTGATCGTCCACGTCGAGGTGACCACGCCGACCAAGCTCGACCCCGAACAGGAACGCGTGCTGCGCGAGCTCGCCAAGATGCGCGGCGAGGAGCGTCCGCAGGGGCAGTTCCAACCGGGTCAGCAGGGCCTCTTCTCCCGTCTGAAGGACGCCTTCAACGGGCGCTGACGGGCACGTGGCGAGGTAGGGCGCCAGGAGCCTTCCGATGCGGATGCTCCTGGCGTATGCCAACGGAAGCCCGGATTCGGACTTGTTCGGAGGACGTGACAACATGCGCTCATGTCCTCCGCACTGACCGATCTCTTCCCCTACCCGATCGTGCAGGCGCCCATGGCGGGCGGCGTCTCCGTGCCGCAGCTCGCGGCCGCGGTCTGCGATGCGGGAGGGCTGGGATTCCTCGCCGCCGGGTACAAGACCGCGGACGGCATGTACCAGGAGATCAAGCAGCTGCGGGGACTGACGGCCCGCCCCTTCGGCGTCAACCTCTTCATGCCGCAGCCCGAGACGGCCGACCCGGCCGCCGTCGGCGTCTACGCCCATCAGCTGGCCGGCGAGGCCGCCTGGTACGAGACGGAGCTCGGCGACCCCGAGTGCGGCCGGGACGACGGCTACGAGACCAAGCTCGCGGTGCTGCTGGACAACCCGGTGCCGGTGGTGTCGTTCCACTTCGGCGTCCCGAGCCGCGAGGTCGTCGACTCCCTGCACCGCGTCGGCACCTTCGCGCTGGTCACCGCGACCACCGCGGACGAGGCCCGGGCCGTCGAGCACTGTGGCGCCGACGCGGTGATCGCACAGGGCGCCGAGGCCGGCGGACACCAGGGCACGCACCGGGACAGTCCGGAGACCGGCGGCTCGGGCACCGGGCTGCTGTCCCTGGTCGCCCAGATCCGCGAGGCGGTCAGCCTGCCCGTCGTCGCCGCCGGCGGCATCATGCGCGGCGGCCAGATCGCCGCCGTCCTCGCGGCCGGCGCGAGCGCGGCCCAGCTCGGCACCGCCTTCCTCGCCACCCCCGAGTCCGGCGCCCACGCCCTGCACAAGCAGGCCCTGACCAACCCGCTGTTCGTGCGCACCGAACTGACCCGCGCCTTCTCCGGCCGCCCGGCCCGCGGCCTGGTCAACCGCTTCCTGCGCGAACACGGCCCCTACGCCCCGGCCGCCTACCCCGAGGTGCACCACCTCACCGCGCCCCTGCGCAAGGCGGCGGCGAAGGCGGGCGACGCGCAGGGCATGGCCCTGTGGGCCGGACAAGGGCACCGGATGGCGCGGGAACTGCCCGCCGGTCAGCTGGTGGAAGTCCTGGTGGCCGAACTCGCCTCCGCCGGGACAGCGTTGTCAGGTTTCACGACGGGAGGTACGGGCCGATGACGGCACCGGTGTTCGTGGTCGACTCCCTCACGCCGGGCGGCCTGCCCGGCGGGGAGTACGTCCTGGACGGCCCCGAGGGACGGCACGCGGTCTCCGTGAAGCGGCTGCGGCCCGGCGAGGACGTCGTCCTCACCGACGGGCGCGGGCGCTGGACCGAGGGCGTGGTGAAGGCCGCCGAGGGCAAGGACCGCCTCGTCGTCACCGACCTGGGGGCGGTCCACGAGGAGCCCGAGGAGCGGCCCCGCATCACCGTCGTCCAGGCGCTGCCCAAGGGGGACCGTGGCGAGCTGGCCGTCGAGACGATGACCGAGGTAGGCGTCGACGCGGTCGTGCCGTGGGCGGCGTCCCGCTGCATCACGCAGTGGAAGGGCGACCGAGGCGTGAAGGCGCTCGGCAAGTGGCGGGCCACGGCCCGGGAGGCCGGCAAGCAGTCCCGGCGGGTCCGCTTCCCCGAGGTCGCGGACGCGGCGACGAGCAAGCAGGTTGCCTCACTTCTGGCCGACGCCGACTTCGCCGCCGTACTCCACGAGAGCGGCGAGGAACCCCTGGCCGCCACCGAACTCCCCGCCTCCGGCGACATCGTGCTGGTCGTCGGCCCCGAAGGCGGCGTCTCCCCGGAGGAGCTGGCGCTCTTCGCGGAGGCCGGCGCCCGGCCCTACCGCCTGGGGCGCAGCGTCCTGCGCACCTCCACGGCGGGCACCGCGGCGACCGCCGTCCTGCTGGCCCGCACCGGCCGCTGGTCCTGAAGCCCCGTCAGCCGGCCGTCTCGCGGGCGGCGACGACCACGGCCGGGAACAGCTCCCAGCCGTCCAGGTCCGCGGACCGGTCCAGCAGCCCGCGCCGAGCCGCCTCGTCGACGAAGCACCGTACGACGCCCGGTTCGTGCAGGTTGAGGGCGGCGTCCCCCAGCGCCACACAGCCCGAGGGCAGGAAGCCGTCGGGGACGTACCGTCCCTCGCCGCCCCGGAACAGCAGACGGGTCCGCGTCCCGTCCCGGGACAGGGTGAGCACCTCCTGGCACGGCCCCGCGGCACTGTGCCGGTGACGCACCGACCACACGCAGGCGGCCGCCTCGTCCACCACCAGCCGTCTCAACCGGCGTCCGTCGCGCATGAGCGCAACGGTAGTGAGGAGTGGCCGTATGCGCCCTACCGCCGCCCCCGCACCGGTGGCAGGCTGCCCTCCATGGGGGCGTCGAGGCGGATTTGGCGTGTGGCTCCGGTGGTCGTCGGTTCGGTGGTCGCCGTCGGTGGTGTCGTCGGGTGCGAACCGGGCGGACTCAGCTCCGCCTCGGTGGCGTTCACGACCGACCAGACCGTGACGCGTGAGCTGGAGCGGCGGAAGGCGGAGGTCCGGTGGATCACCTGTACCGCCTCCTACGGCGACGAGGGCGACCGGGGCGGCGGCTCCGCCTCGGCGACCGAGAGCACCGTCGCCTCCGTCGACTGCGACGGCAAGACGGACGACGGCAAGGACATCACCGTCGACGGCAAGGTGACCCGCGTGGTCGACGGTGCCTGCGTGCGGGGCGACCTGACCGCGAAGGTGGCCGGCAAGCAATGGTTCCGGGTCGACGGGCTGGGCGACTGCGACGCCGCCGGCGCCCCTCCCGCGAACCGGCCTTCCCAGCAGCGGCCCGGACCCACCGTGACCGTCACGCGGACCATCTGGTGCCCGGACGATCCGCACTGCCGGCCGGTGGAGGGCAAGTAGCCCGGCGTGCCGTTGGCCGGTAAGTGATCCAAACCTCTGTCGGCGGGCGCCGCCCCTGCATAGGGTGAGGGGGTGACACAGCCCGCAGCGCCTGCCTACCTCCGCTTTCCGCACCCGCACGGCGAGTTGGTCGCCTTCACCGCCGAGGACGACGTGTGGCTCGCCCCGCTCGACGGCGGCCGGGCCTGGCGGGTCAGTGCCGACAACGTGCCGGTCAACCACCCGCGGATCTCGCCCGACGGCACCACCGTCGCCTGGACCTCCACCCGCGACGGCGCCCCCGAGGTGCACGTGGCGCCCGTCGACGGCGGTCCCGCCAAGCGCCTCACCCACTGGGGCAGCGTCCGCACCCAGGTGCGCGGCTGGACCGCCGACGGACGGGTCCTCGCCCTGAGCACCTACAGGCAGGCCAGCCTGCGCCGCAGCTGGGCCCGTGCCGTGCCACTCGACGGAGGACCGGCCGAGACGCTGCCGTACGGGCCGGTCGGCGACGTCGCGGCCGGCCCGCACACCGTGCTGCTGTCCGCCCCGATGGGCCGCGAGGCCGCCTGGTGGAAGCGCTACCGGGGCGGTACGGCGGGCAAGCTGTGGATCGACCGCGAGGGCGGCGGCGAGTTCGTACGGCTGCACGACGGCCTCGACGGCAACATCGAGTACCCCTTCTGGGTCGGTGACCGGATCGCCTTCCTCTCCGACCACGAGGGCACCGGAGCCCTCTACTCCTCCCTCGCCGACGGCTCCGACCTGCGCCGCCACACCCCGCTCGACGGCTTCTACGCCCGGCACGCGGCGACCGACGGCACCCGCGTCGTCTACTCGTCCGCCGGTGAGCTGTGGACGCTGGACGACCTGGACGGCGCCGAGCCGCGCCGCCTCGACGTCCGGCTCGGCGGCCCGCGCGTCGACCTCCAGGCCTACCCGGTCAACGCCGCCCGCTGGTTCGGTTCGGCGTCCCCCGACCACACCGCGCGCGGCAGCGCCGTCGCCGTACGCGGCGGCGTTCACTGGGTCACCCACCGCTCCGGCCCGGCCCGCGCCCTCGCGGCGACGCCCGGCGTCCGCACCCGGCTGCCGCGCACCTTCCGCGCCGACGGCGAGGAGTGGGTGGTGTGGGTGACGGACGCCGAGGGCGAGGACGCCCTGGAGTTCGCGCCCGCCACCGGACTCGCCCCCGGCAGCAGCCCGCGCCGCATCGCCGCCGGGCAGCTCGGCCGGGTGCTGAACCTCGCCATGGCACCCGACGGCAGCCGTGCCGCCGTCGCCTCGCACGACGGACGCGTCCTGCTCGTCGAGCGCGAGACCGGCGAGGTCCGCGAGGTCGACCGCAGCGACAACGGCGACGCCTCCGGCCTGGTCTTCTCGCCCGACTCCGCCTGGCTCGCCTGGTCCCACCCCGGCCCCGACCCGCTGCGGCAGCTCAAGCTCGCCAACACCACCGACCTGTCGGTGAGCGAGGCGACGCCGCTGCGCTTCAAGGACTACGCGCCGGCCTTCACCCTGGACGGCAAGCACCTCGCCTTCCTCTCCACCCGCTCCTTCGACCCGGTCTACGACGAGCACGTCTTCGACCTGGCCTTCGTCGAGGGCGCCCGCCCGTACCTGATCACGCTCGCGGCGACCACCCCGTCGCCCTTCGGCCCGCAGCGCCACGGCCGCCCGTTCGAGACCCCGGACCGGGAGGAGACCCCCGACAGCGAGGGCACCCCCACCACCCGGATCGACATCGAGGGCCTCGCCGACCGCATCGTGCCCTTCCCGGTGGAGGCCGCCCGCTACTCCGGGCTGCGCGCCGCCAAGGACGGCGTGCTGTGGCTGCGCCACCCGGTCACCGGCGTCCTCGGTGCCTCCCGCGCCACCCCGGACGACCCCGACCCGCACACCGAACTGGAGCGCTACGACCTCGCCCAGCAGCGGATCGAGCACCTCGCCGCGGACGCCGACCACTTCGAGGTCAGCGGCGACGGCAAGCGGGTGCTGCTGTGGACCGACGGACGCCTCAAGGTCGTGCCCAGCGACCGGCGGGCCTCCGGCGACGAGGACAGCGACACCAACATCACCGTCGACCTGGCCCGGGTCCGGCAGACCGTCGACCCGGCCGCCGAGTGGCGCCAGATGTTCGACGAGACCGGCCGCATCATGCGGGACCACTTCTGGCGGCCCGACATGAACGGCGTCGACTGGGACGGCGTACTCGACCGCTACCGCCCCGTGCTCGACCGCCTCGCCACCCACGACGACCTCGTCGACCTCCTGTGGGAGGTGCACGGCGAGCTCGGCACCTCCCACGCCTACGTCACGCCGCGCGGCGGCCACGGCTCCGGGGCCCGGCAGGGACTGCTCGGGGCCGACCTCTCCCGCCACGAGGACGGCACCTGGCGCGTCGACCGCGTCCTGCCCTCGGAGACCTCCGACCCAGAGGCACGTTCCCCGCTCGCCGCGCCCGGTGTCGCCGTGCGTGCCGGGGACGCGATCCTCGCGGTCGCCGGTCAGCCCGTGGACCCGGTCACCGGGCCCGGCCCGCTGCTGGTCGGCACGGCGGGCAAGCCGGTCGAGCTGACCGTCTCCCCGTCCGGCGGCGGCGAGCCCCGGCACGCCGTCGTCGTCCCCCTCGCCGACGAGGAGCCACTGCGCTACCACGCCTGGGTCGCCGACCGCCGCGCCTACGTCCACGAGAAGTCCGGCGGACGGCTCGGCTACCTGCACGTCCCCGACATGGTCGGCTCCGGCTGGGCCCAGCTCCACCGCGACCTGCGGGTCGAGGTGGCCCGGGAGGGCCTGGTCGTCGACGTCCGCGAGAACCGCGGCGGGCACACCTCCCAGCTGGTGGTGGAGAAGCTGGCCCGGCGCATCGTCGGCTGGGACCTGCCGCGCGGCATGCGGCCGTCCAGCTACCCGCAGGACGCGCCCCGGGGTCCGGTCGTCGCCGTCGCCAACGAGTTCTCCGGGTCCGACGGCGACATCGTCAACGCGGCGATCAAGGCGCTCGGCATCGGTCCGGTCGTCGGCACCCGCACCTGGGGCGGCGTTATCGGCATCGACAGCCGCTACCGGCTGGTCGACGGCACGCTGATCACCCAGCCCAAGTACGCCTTCTGGCTGGAGGGTTACGGTTGGGGCGTGGAGAACCACGGCGTCGATCCGGACGTGGAGGTCCCGCAGCGCCCGCAGGACCACGCGGCGGGCCGCGATCCCCAGCTGGACGAAGCGGTCCGGCTGGCGCTGGCGGCACTGGAGGAGACCCCGGCGAAGACACCGCCGAGCCTGCCGTAGCCGCGTAGCCGGATACGATGCCCGTGACAAGATCACCGGCGTGAGGAGGCCCCATGACGGGCGAGCCACAGGACGACTGTCTGTTCTGCAAGATCGTCGCAGGCCAGATCCCCGCGACGATCGTCCGCGAGACGGAGACGACCGTCGCGTTCCGGGACATAAACCCCCAGGCCCCCACCCACGTCCTGGTGATCCCCAAGGCCCACTACCGGGACGCCGCAGCCCTCGCGGCCGGCGCCCCGGAACTCGCCGCGGACGTCCTGCGCGAGACCCAGGCGGTCGCCGACGAGGAGAAGCTGGACAGCTACCGCACCATCTTCAACACCGGTACCGGCGCGGGCCAGACCGTCTGGCACACCCACGCCCACGTCCTCGGCGGCCGGGGCCTGGAATGGCCCCCCGGATAACCCGTCGACCCGGATAACCCACGATGTCCGTACGTGAACTCGTCGTCCTCGGCACCGCCAGCCAGGTCCCGACCCGGCACCGCAACCACAACGGCTACCTGCTCCGCTGGGACGGTGAGGGCATCCTGTTCGACCCCGGCGAGGGCACGCAGCGCCAGATGCTGCGCGCCGGGGTCGCCGCCCACGACCTGAACCGGATCTGCGTCACCCACTTCCACGGCGACCACAGCCTCGGCCTCGCGGGCGTCATCCAGCGCATCAACCTCGACCAGGTCCCGCACGAGGTCACGGCCCACTACCCGCGCTCCGGGCAGCGCTTCTTCGACCGTCTGCGCTACGCCACCGCCTACCGCGAGACGGTCGCCCTCACCGAGGCCCCGGTCGACACCGACGGCGCCCTGGCCGTCACCCCCGCCTACACCCTCGACGCCCGCAGGCTCTCGCACCCCGTCGAGTCCTACGGCTACCGCCTCACCGAGCCCGACGGCCGCCGCATGCTCCCGGAACGCCTGGCCGCGCACGGCATCAAGGGCCCCGACGTCGGCCGCATCCAGCGTGCGGGCGCCCTGAACGGCGTACCGCTGGACGAGGTCAGCGAGGTCCGCCGCGGCCAGCGGTTCGCGTTCGTCATGGACACCCGGCTGTGCGAGGGCGTGCACGCGCTCGCCGAGGGCTGCGACCTGCTGGTCATCGAGTCGACCTTTCTCGACGAGGACGAAACCCTGGCCACCGACCACGGCCACCTCACCGCGGGCCAGGCCGCACGCGTCGCCCGGGACGCGGGCGTGCGCCACCTGGTCCTGACCCACTTCAGCCAGCGCTACTCCGACCCCGAGGAGTTCGAGCGGCAGGCGAGGGCGGTCGGTTACGACGGCGAACTGACCGTGGCCCGCGACCTCACTCGCGTCCCCGTTCCGAAACGTCGGTGAGACCGCCGTACGATGCTCTGATGCCCCTGCCCAAAGCTGAACTGCACCTCCATGTCGAAGGCACCCTGGAACCGGAGCTGGCCTTCGAGCTGGCCGCCCGCAATGGCGTGTCCCTGCCGTACGCGGACGAGGACGCCCTGCGCGAGGCGTACCGCTTCGAGGATCTGCAGTCCTTCCTGAACCTGTACTACGAGCTGATGGCCGTCCTGCGCACCGAGCGGGACTTCGAGGACCTCGCGGGCGCCTACCTGGCCCGCGCCGCCGCACAGGGCGTGCGGCACGCGGAGATCTTCTTCGATCCGCAGGCGCACCTGGCCCGGGGCGTGGGGATGGGCACGGTCGTCGAGGGCCTGTGGCGGGCGCTGAGCACCAGCCGGGAGAAGCACGGCGTCTCGACCCGCCTGATCATGTGCTTCCTGCGCGACGAGTCCGCCGCATCGGCGATGGAGACCCTGGAGGCGGCCAAGCCGTACCTCGACCGCATCACCGGCGTCGGCCTGGACTCCGCCGAGGTCGGCCACCCGCCGGTGAAGTTCCGCGAGGTGTACGAGGCCGCCGCCGCCCTCGGGCTGCGGCGCGTCGCCCACGCCGGCGAGGAGGGGCCGCCCGCGTACGTCGTCGAGGCCCTGGACGTCCTCGGAGTCGAGCGGATCGACCACGGCCTGCGCTCGGTGGAGGACCCGGCACTGGTCCAGCGGCTGGTCCGCGACCGGGTCCCGCTGACCCTGTGCCCGCTGTCCAACGTCCGCCTGCGCACGGTCGACACCCTCGCCGGCCACCCGCTGCCGGCGATGCTGGACGCCGGGCTGATGTGCACGGTCAACTCCGACGACCCGGCCTACTTCGGCGGCTACGCCGGCGACAACTTCGACGCCGTGCGCCGGGCCCTCGGCCTCACCGAGGACCGGCTGCGGGAGCTGGCCCGCAACTCCTTCCTCGCCTCCTTCCTGGAGGACGACGAGGAACTGCGGGCGCGCTGCCTCGCGGAGGTGGACGCGTACGAGTTCCCGGCGGCGTAGGACTCAGCCCGTCCCGGACCCCGGTGTGGCCGCGGCCTGCCGGGGTCCCGCCGTGTCGTAGGCGCGCTGGACGGCCGGCGCCGGGGCGTCCACGTCGATCTCCACGACCGGCTGCTCCACCGCGCCGACCTCCGGGACGGCACCGCTCGGCGTACCCGTGGCGGCGGCGACCAGCGCGGCCGGGGTGCCGCCGCGGCGGCGGATCGCGCCGGGCAGCAGCGGGCGCCCGCCGGTGTGCAGGGCGACGGCGGTCATCGGCACGGCGACCAGCAGCAGACCGACGGCCAGCACCAGGCCCATGCCCGCGTAACCGGCCTGCGCCGACAGCACACTGCCGGCCAGCGGCCCGGCCGCCGCCCCGAGCGAGGACGCCGAGCCGACGAGCACCGCCCACCGGCCGCGCGCGTCGAGCGAGGCGGCGAGGCCGATCAGGTACGACAGCACGACCGGGTACAGCGTGTTCCAGGCGATCTCCCCGGTCGCGAAGGCGGCGGGGGAGGTCGCCGACGCGGTCAGGGCGATGCAGGCGGCGATGACCAGGGTCCCCGCCCCGATGGGCATCGCCCGGCCCAGCCGCGGCCCGAGCGCCCCGGCCACCAGCACACCCACCAGCCCCGCGCCCAGTGCGACGGCGAACACGGCCCCCAGAGCGGCGTCGCCCAGGCCGGCCTGCGTCAGCCCGATCCGGCCGCTGACGCCCCACAGGGAGTTCTGCGCCATGGACCAGCACAGCACCGCGCCGGCCAGGACCGGTCCCGAGCGGCGCCGGGGGAGCGGGGCGTCGGTGCCGGTGCCGGTCTCGTGCGCGGCCGTCGAGGCGGCGGTCCCGCCCGGCAGTCGTCCGGTCAGCGGCCACACCGCGAGTGCCGTCAGCGCGATCGCGGCGAGCGGCAGCCCGTGCGCCCGCCCGAGGTGCGGCACCGTCAGGTACACCGCGCCCGCCAGTGCGGACACGGTCAGCAGGCCCGCGGTGGAGGCGCGGTGGGGATCCTTCTCGGCGGCGATCCGGGTGGCGGCGACCGTGGTGGCCGTGCCCGACCCGAAGCCGCCGAGCATCGCGCCGGCGACGACGGCGGCGACCGCGGTGGTGAGCGAGGCGGCGCCGTAGCCGAGGACGGCCAGGGCGAGACCGAGGCGGGCCAGCGTCCGGGCGCCGGTCCGCTGCACCCGGGAGGCCAGCAGGAAGCCCGCGGTCGCCGAACTCAGCAGCAGCGCACTGCCGACGGCGCCCGCCTGAGTGGTGGTCAGCGGCAGGCTGGTGTCGAGTCTGCCGACGGTGGTGGGCAGCAGGTACGGAGGCAGGTACCCGGCCGTGAACAGGGCGACGAGGGGCCAGGGAGTGGTGCGGGGGGCGAACACGGGCGTTCCCAGGGCATGCGAAAGGAGGGTGGGAAAGGGAGGGGGCGACGACCGTCGACGGACAGGGGCGCGCGGGCAATTTGTATCAAGCGCGGACGGGCGGCAAACAGGCGGGACTGTGTGATCTGGATCACACATGAGTTTGGTGGTTTCAGGTCTGGGTAGCAGCGGGCGCCCGGCTCGGTGTGTGCGGCCGTGAGGGGGGCGGGAGGGGCGTTGACGCCTTCAGGGCGTCTGCTTAGTCTGCATTCTCATATGTGGGTGTGATCTGCATACGGAGACATCCGGAGACAGGAGAGCAGCCCTGTGAACCTCACCGTCACCGACGTCCGCCTGACGCCGATCCTGGTGGCCGACCCGCCCCTGCTCAACACCCAGGGCCTGCACCAGCCGTACACCCCGCGACTGATCGTCGAGGTGGAGACCGCCGACGGCGTCACCGGCCTCGGCGAGACCTACGGTGACACGAAGTACCTGGAACTGGCCCGCCCCTTCGCGCGCGGGCTGATGGGCCGCCGGGTGTCCGACCTCAACGGCCTGTTCACCATCGCGGACAAGGTCGCCGTCGACGCCTCCCGCGTCTCCGGTCGGGTCGACGTCGGCGGGCTGCGCGGCGTCCAGACCGCCGACAAGCTGCGCCTGTCCGTCGCCTCCGCCTTCGAGGTCGCCTGCCTCGACGCCCTCGGCAAGGCGCTCGGCCTGCCCGTGCACGCGCTGCTGGGCGGCAAGGTCCGCGACGCCGTGGAGTACAGCGCGTACCTGTTCTACAAGCGGGCCCGCCACCCGGAGGGCGTGGCCGGCGAACAGGACGACTGGGGCGCCGCCCTCGATCCGGCCGGCGTGGTCGAGCAGGCCCGCCGCTTCACCGAGCGGTACGGGTTCACCTCCTTCAAGCTCAAGGGCGGCGTCTTCCCGCCCGAGGAGGAGATCGCCGCCGTCCGGGCCCTCGCCGGGGCCTTCCCCGGCCAGCCCCTGCGCCTGGACCCCAACGGCGCCTGGTCCGTGGAGACCTCCCTGCGGGTCGCGGCGGAACTCGGGGACGTCCTGGAGTACCTGGAGGACCCCGCGCTCGGCACCCCGGCCATGGCCGAGGTCGCCGCGAAGACCGACGTGCCGCTCGCCACCAACATGTGTGTGACGACGTTCGCCGAGATCCCGGAGGCGTTCACCAAGGGCGCCGTGCAGGTCGTGCTCTGCGACCACCACTACTGGGGCGGGCTGCGCAGCACCCTGCAACTGGCCGCCGTCTGCCGCACCTTCGGCGTCGGCGTCTCCATGCACTCCAACACCCACCTGGGCATCAGCCTCGCCGCCATGACCCACGTGGCGGCCACCGTCCCGGACCTCCACCACGCCTGCGACTCCCACTACCCCTGGCAGTCCGAGGACGTGCTCACCGAACGGCTCGCCTTCGACGGCGGCCGGGTCGCCGTCCCCGACGTCCCCGGCCTCGGCGTCGAGGTCGACCGCGACAGGCTGGCCTTCCTGCACCGGCGCTGGCTCGACGACGACGGCCGTCTGCGCGACCGCGACGACGCGGCCGCCATGCGGGCGGCCGACCCCGAGTGGGTCACGCCCTCCGTGCCGCGCTGGTGACCGGGGGCCGGCCCCACCGGGGTGTGACGCCGGGGCCGGACACCGCCCCGCTGTCGGCGGCGTGGTGCACACTGGCGGGGTCCGCACCATGCCAGGGAGCGCACCGTGACAGCGTCCACCGTGTCCACCGCGTCCGACGTGCCCGCCATGCCCGTCATGCCGGCCGACGAGAGGACGCACCGCCACGCCCCGTCCGAGGGATCGCACCACCGGCCCCAGGTCGATCCGCTCGCCGGCCTGCGCACCCCCCAGGACCCGCCCTGGGACGTGTACCTGACCGGCACCGTCTTCCTCGACGTCGTGTTCACCGGGCTCGACTCCGCCCCGGTGCGCGGGACCGAGTCCTGGGCCCGGGGGATGGGGTCGAGCCCGGGCGGCATCGCCAACATGGCGACCGCGCTGGCCCGCCTCGGCCTGCGCACCTCGCTGGCCGCAGCCTTCGGCGACGACCACTACGGCGACTACTGCTGGGACGCCCTGGCCCAGGGCGAGGGCATCGACCTGGGCCCCTCGCGCACCGTGCCCGGCTGGCACTCGCCGGTGACGGTCTCCATGGCCTACGAGGGCGAGCGCACGATGGTCTCCCACGGGCACGAGCCGCCGCCCGAGGAGCCGTCCCCCGACTGCCCGCCCGGCGCGCGCGCCGCCGTCGCCTCCCTCACGCCCGGCGTCAGCGCCCCCTGGATCGCCAGGGCCGCCGCCCGCGGCACCCGGGTCTTCGCCGACGTCGGCTGGGACGACACCGGCGCCTGGGACCTGGCCGCGCTGCCCGACCTCGCGCACTGCGAGGCCTTCCTGCCGAACGCGGAGGAGGCCATGCGCTACACGGGCGCCGACTGCCCCCGCGCCGCCGCGCACGCCCTGACCGAGCACGTGCCGCTCGCCGTGGTCACCCTCGGCGCGGACGGCGCCTACGCGGTGGACCGGCGCACGGGGGAGAGCGCCGAGGTCCCGGCGATCGAGGTCGAGGCCCTGGACCCGACCGGCGCCGGGGACGTGTTCGTCGCCGGGTTCGTCACCGGGACTCTGGCCGGCTGGCCGCTCGCCGACCGCCTGGCCTTCGCCGGGCTGACCGCCGCCCTCTCCGTCCAGGAGTTCGGCGGCTCGCTGTCGGCGCCGGGCTGGTGCGAGATCGCCACCTGGTGGCGCAAGGTCCAGTCGCTGGAGGACCAGGACCCGGCGGCCCTCAGCCGCTACGCCTTCCTGGCCGGCCTGGTCCCGGACGACCTGGTGGCTCCCTGGCCCCTGCGCCGCGCGGTCCCGACCATCGGCTTCCGCCCCCCGGCGCCCTGACCGCCCACCGGACCCCCGGGCCTCAGAACCCGAGCCGCCGCAGCTGCTTCGGGTCGCGCTGCCAGTCCTTGGCGACCTTCACGTGCAGGTCCAGGAAGACCGGCGTACCGAGCAGCGCCTCGATCTGCTTGCGGGACTTGATGCCGACGTCCTTCAGGCGCTTGCCCTTGGGGCCGATGATGATGCCCTTCTGGCTGGGGCGCTCGATGAAGACGTTGGCGTGGATGTCCAGGAGCGGCTTGTCGGCGGGGCGGTCCTCGCGCGGGAGCATCTCCTCGACGACCACCGCGATGGAGTGCGGCAGCTCGTCCCGTACCCCCTCCAGCGCGGCCTCCCGGATCAGCTCGGCGACCATGACCTGCTCGGGCTCGTCGGTCAGGTCGCCCTCGGGGTAGAGCGCGGGCCCCTCGGGCAGCAGCGGGGTCAGCAGGTCGGCGAGCAGGTCCACCTGCTTGTTCCCGGTGGCCGACACCGGGACGATCTCCGCCCAGGTGATGCCCAGCTCCTGGCCGAGCTGGTCGATGGCGATCAGCTGCTCGGCCAGTGTCTTGCCGTCCACCAGGTCCGTCTTGGTGACGATCGCGACCTTCGGGGTCTTCTTGATCCCGGCCAGCTCCTTGGCGATGAAGCGGTCGCCGGGCCCCAGCTTCTCGTTGGCCGGCAGGCAGAAGCCGATGACGTCCACCTCGGCCCACGTGGTGCGCACCACGTCGTTGAGCCGCTCGCCGAGCAGCGTGCGCGGCTTGTGCAGCCCCGGGGTGTCCACGAGGATCAGCTGGGCGTCCTCGCGGTGCACGATGCCCCGGACGGTGTGCCGGGTGGTCTGCGGGCGGTTCGAGGTGATCGCCACCTTCTGCCCGACCAGAGCGTTCGTGAGGGTGGACTTGCCCGCGTTGGGACGGCCCACGAAGCAGGCGAAGCCGGCCCGGTGAACAGCCTCGGCCGGTTCTTCGGATGACTGGGTACGAACGCTCATGGCGCCCATTGTCCCTGATCCCCGGAGCCCCGCCGTACCACCCGCCGCACCGCCGGCGGAACGACCGGGCCCCGGCCTCCCCCGCGTGCGGGTAAGACCGGGGCCGGGGGAGTCACCGGGGCCGGGATGTCAGCCGAGGGCCTTCACCTTGCTCCAGTCCGCCGACAGGACGTTCTTCACGGCGGGGTTCGTGTTCGTCCTGGACGGGTGGTAGATCCGCATCTGGCCGTCGCCGCCGTAGCGGGCCCAGATGTCGGGGATGCCGTCGCCGCTGACGTCGGGGATGCCGAGGGCCGTGGACACGTTGGCCTCGGTCCAGGACGTGCCGTAGGACACGTCGCCGTTCAGCGAGCCGGCGGCCAGCTTGAGCGAGACCAGGTCGACGCTGCCCCTGACCGGACCGGGCTTGCCGTGCCGGACGTACATGTTGCCGTTGTCCAGGTTGCGCCACAGCAGGTCGGGCGTGCTGTCGCCGTTGATGTCGGCGACGTTGACGATGTCGCGGCGGGCCCAGGCGTCGTCGTTCATCAGCGTGGCCTCGCGGAAGGAGGCGCCGCTGTAGCCGGACAGGGTCCAGAACTCGGCTCCGGCCCGCAGGACCAGGTCGGGGTGCTTGTCACCGGTGATGTCTCCGACGGCCTTGATCTGCGTCCAGGTGGACGGCGCCGGGGTGCCCGACGGCAGCCGGACCTCCAGTCGCTCGCCGACGTCGAAGCTGCCGTAGCCGTCACCGGGGTAGAGCCAGAAGCGGCCGTCCGGGGTGACCGCGAACAGGTCGGTGGCACCGTCGCCGGGGTAGGCGTCCTGGTAGTGGGTGATCAGCGCGGCCTTGCCGGTGCTCGGGTCGTACCAGTGGTTGGCCGGGTGCAGCTTCTTGTCCGGGGTGTACGCCGCTCCGAGGCAGCTGTACAGCTCGCCCTCGGGGGCCCCGACGCAGTTGAACAGGTTGCCGCTCTCGTTGACGATCAGCAGGTCGGGGAGGCCGTCGCCACCCGTGTCACCGGGGCCGTCGGCCGTGTCGCGCGGCGGGACGTAGAAGTTGTAGTCGGAGCGGACGCTCTTGTTGCCGTGCGCGTCGTAGGCGTAGACGCCCAGCCAGTTGGGCCCGGCGTGGGCCGGCTTGAGGGCCGTGACGGTGGCGACGCCGGCGGAGTTGGCCGTCACGTACGTCCAGTTCTGTCCGTCGATGGCGTACTGGAACTTGGCCGCGCCCGCGGAGGTGAAGGTCACCGAGCCGGTCGCGCCGAACTTGACGTTCGCCCAGGTCTGGCCGTTGGACGTGGCCTGCGGAAAGTCCACACTCTCGATCTCGGGCTGCGGCGGAGCGGTGGCGTCGACGGTGAGCCGGCAGGGCTCGGTGCCCGGCGGGAAGTACGTGGAGACCGCGTCCGAGGTGTCCAGGGAGCGCACGTCCCACGAGTAGGTGGTCTTGTCGGTCAGCGGCAGGGTGGCGGGAATGACCACCCGGGCGGTGCCGGCGGAGTCCGGCTTCGCGGTGTAGGTGACCGGAGTCCCACCGGTCTTCCAGAAGCGGAACTGCAGCGACTCCAGGTTGCCGTCCGGGTCCTTGGCGTTCGCCGACAGGGTGATGTTGGTCTTGCCGATGGTCACGCCCGCGCCCGGACCCGGGGAGCAGGTTCCGCCCGGGGACGACTTGCCGCCGGTCGGCTCGCTCGGCTTGCGGTTGTAGACCACCGTCAGCGTCGCCGAGGTCGCCCGGAACTTCCGCCAGGTCTGGGTGTCGGACTCGCTGGTGGCCCGCATGCCGAAGGTGATGTTCGACCAGCCGCTGTTGGCGCCCTGCTGGGCCGCCGCGTCCACCTCGAACGACTCGTACTCGTCGGGGCAGGAGCTGGAGGACCAGCCGTGCGCGAAGGAGTTCTTGTCGAGCGACTTGCTCCAGCCCGGCTGCTTGTTCCAGGTGGTGCCGGACGAGATCGACCCGGTCAGCCAGAACTGGAACTCGCGCTTGGTGCAGGACCAGGAGTGGTTGTTCAGCACCTTGAACTTCGCGTCGGTGACCGTCGCCCCCTTCAGGGAGCTGCTGAACCTCATGCGCCAGAACGACCGTGCCGTGCCGTTGGTGTCGTCCTCGTGGCCGACCCGGGCGTCCGAGGTGCCGGAGCTGAAGTTGGTCCCGTTCCAGAAGCTGCTGTTCGGGTACGGCTTGTACGCCACCGTCCACGCCTGCCAGGGACCGTTGAGGGTCGGGTCGACGAACACCGGGAAGCGGGTGTCCGCGTCGGTGAGCAGGTCCACCGCGCCCAGGCCGAGGTCCATCCGGGCCGACTTCGTCCGGTCGCCCGTCAGCCGCACCGGCAGCTGCGTCTGCCGTGCCCCGGGCTCGATACCGCTCAGCCCGGACAGCTTCAGTACGTCGGCGGACGTGGCCACGGAGGTACGGGTCGCGCCTTCGGGCGACTCGGGGTCCCGGCCGCTGGAGTCCCAGGCGAACGGTGTCGGGACGGAGCCGATCTCCTTGCCGTCCGCGTCGAGCACCAGCACCCGGCTGCCGTCCGCGGCGTACTGGAAGACGGCCGTGCGGGAGCGCAGCCCGTAGGAGACCTTCGTCAGCGCCTCGCTGCGCGCGGCCTCGCGGTCCTTGACGATGAGCAGCTGGGCGAATCCGCCCTCCTCGCGCGCCACCAGAAGCAGGTCGACACCGGGCAGGACCTCCGGGTACAGGGCCCGGGGACCGTCCAGCACCGGCTCGGGCAGCTCGCCCGGCCAGGTGTAGGCGACGGTGTGGCCGTCGATGTCCAGCTCCGCCAGCACGGTCTCCCGCGCCGCGGGTCCGTCGGCCAGCGGCAGCCGCGCGTAGGAGCGGTCGGCGCGGTCCTTCGCGCCGGGGGTACCGCTGGCGAACCGCACCGGCATCGCGGGGTTGACCGGGCGGACACTGAGGGTGTCGCCGGCCTTCCCGGTCCGCCGCAGCCGGTTGTCGATCGGCGCCCACGCCCCCTCGGCGTTCTTCGCCCGCTGGGGCAGCGCGGTCATCTCGGTGCGCATCTTGCCGTCGGGCAGCGCCCAGGTCCGCGAGGTGGCGGTGGTCGCCGTGTCGACGGGCACCTGCTTGCGGGTGCGCCGCGCCTCGGACGCCGCGGCGGCCTCGTCGCGGGGGCCGGTCGCCGCCGGCTTGGCGTCCGCGGGCCGGTTCGCCCGTGGGGCCGGCGAGTCGTCGGGCAGCCACCACGGCAGGAGGGTGGCGGTCAGGGCGGCCAGGACGAGGCCGAGGGTGAGGGCCAGCCTGGTGCGCGTGCGCACGAGGGGGCTGAGGAAACGGGGCGGCGCGGACACGGCGGTGGTCACTCCCGTGTGGACCAGGCGGATGGGGGCAGCACAGACAGCCCCGGACGGCGGGTCGCGGGGCATGGGCGCGCACACGATCACACGATCCGCACGGGCCGTCCACGTATGAAGATTTTATGAATTTGTGATGCCCGTCCTGTGACCGCCTGTGATCGGAGTCCGGGTGTCGCATGTACGGCTTTTGGTCACCTGTTGTGCGGCGATGGCGTCGGTTTTTCGCCATACTTCTCGCCAGTCACGGAAAGTGACGTTCTGATGCGACATCAGGCGTGGCACGGATCACAGGAATTGGGTCTGGAGTCGATTTGTCGATCTTGAAGCCTGCGGCGCTCATGACAGAAGGTGCGGGCACATTCGTTTGCCTGGGTGGGAGTCGACGCGCATGCGTGCTCAGAGTCCGCTGTCCTGGCTGGGGCGTAGACGCCCGGCCCTGACGGAGTCACAACGACGGCGTCGGCGGCACGGCCGCGTGGCGACCGTCCTCCTTTTGTCCTCGACGATGATGGTCACGACCCTCAGCGCGGAGGCATGGGCGGTACCGGGCCCCGGCATGAGCCGCGAAGGGGCGATCGACCTCCCCGACCTGCCCGAGAGCACCTCCCTCGACGGGGACGAGGAGGCGGAGAAGAACCTCACGACCGCCCCCGTCGTCCCGGTCGACCCGTACGCGCCGACCGCCGTGACGCCCTGGACGGAGAGCAGCGGCACCGCCACCCTGTCCGCGGACACCGCCGCCGGCACCACGGTCCCGGTCTCGGGCGGCCTGCCCGTCGCGGTCGGTGTGCCGGAGGGAACCGACGCCGCCGCCGTCGCGGGTGAGTGGAAGGTCGACCTGGCCGCGCCGTCCGCGTCCCAGGAAGCCGGCGTCTCCGGCCTGATCATGCAGGTCACCCCGCCCGCCACCGCGGACCCGGCGGCACAGGTCGCGCTCGCCGTCGACACCACCTCCTTCGCGGACCTCTACGGCCCGCAGGCCGCCGACCGCTTCGGTCTGGTGCTGCTGCCCGAGTGTGTGCTGACCTCCCCCGACAGCGGTGACTGCGCCGCCGAGGGCGGCGCGCAGACCATGTCGGGCAAGGCCGGCGACAAGGCCGAGCGGCTGCCCAGCACGGTCGAGGTGGTACCGGCGAAGGAAGCCCCCACCAAGGCGAAGAGCCCGCGCAACGCCGCCACCCACAAGGTCCTGACCGGATCCGTACCGGTCGCCGACCTGCTCGGCGGCGACGCGGCCGCCCGGCAGGTCCCGGAGACCGGCACGGAGCAGGCCCCCGAGTCCGCCCCGGAGCCGTCCGGGGCCTCCGCCCGCACCGCGTCCGCCCGCACCGGCGCCCTCCAGGCCGTCGACGCCTCCGGCCCGCAGGTGATCGGCGCCATGGACACCGGAGCCTCGGCGGCCGGCGACTTCACCGCGACGCCGCTGCTGACCTCGGGTTCCTGGTCCGCCGGAGCCTCCTCCGGCGCCTTCACCTACGGCTACCAGGTCCAGGTCCCCGAGACCGCCGGCGGCCTGATGCCGAAGATCGCGCTGGGCTACTCCTCGCAGACCGTGGACGGGCGCACCTCCGCCACCAACAACCAGGCCTCCTGGATCGGCGACGGCTGGGACTACAACCCGGGCTCCATCACCCGCACCTACGCCAACTGCCGCCAGGACTCCAAGAAGGCCGGGTCGAACAACGCCACCCACCGCACCGCGGACCTGTGCTGGGGCTCCGACAACGCCACCCTGTCGCTCGGCGGCATGACCACCGAGCTGGTGTGGGACAAGGACCAGGGCAAGTGGTTCACCGCCAACGGTGACGGCGCCAAGGTCGAACGCATCGAGGACCCCGACACCAAGAACGGCGCCCGCAACGGCGAGTACTGGGTCGTCACCACCCGCGACGGCACCCGCTACCACTTCGGCAAGCACCGGCTCCCCGGCTGGACCGACGGCAGCGCGGTCACCGACTCGGTGCTGACCGTCCCCGTCTACGGCAACCACCCGGGCGAGGACTGCTACAAGGCCGGCGACTGGGCCGGTTCCTGGTGCACGCAGGCCTGGCGCTGGAACCTCGACTACGTCGAGGACGTCCACGGCAACGCCATGTCCCTGTGGTGGAAGACCGAGCAGAACCACTACGCCCGCAACTTCAACTTCAAGGCCCCCGTCGTCTACGACCGCGGCGGATACCTGTCCCGCATCGACTACGGCCAGCGCAAGGACAGCATCTTCTCGGCGCCCGCCCCGGCCCGCGTCAACTTCACCGTCGACGAGCGCTGCTTCACCGAGGGCTCGCTGACCTGCTCCGAGGCGAACTTCACCGACAAGGACCCGGGCAAGTACCGCATCTGGTACGACACCCCGGCCGACCTGCGGTGCGCGTCCGGCAAGACCTGCTGGAACGCGGGCCCGTCCTTCTGGACCCGCAAGCGCCTGACCCAGATCCAGACCTCCGCCCAGCGGCGCACCGACACCGACGCCCGCCAGGTCGTCGACCGGTACACGCTCAAGCAGAGCTTCCCGGTCCTGAAGACCGGCCCGAACACCGCCCTGTGGCTGGAGTCGATCCAGCGCACCGGCTTCGCCCGCAACGGCTCCACCGACGACAGTGTCGAACTCAACGCGGTGCGCTTCGAGTCCAACGCGGACGACATGCCCAACCGGGTCATGCGCCCCAACGACCCGCGCCCCGGCTTCTCCCGCCTGCGCGTCGCGCGCGTCATCAACGAGTACGGCGGCGAGACCGTCGTCACCTACAAGCCGGCCACGGGCGACTGCGCCACCGGCACCGGACTGCCCGGCAAGTCGGACACCGCCGCGCTGAAGTCCAACACGCGGCTGTGCTACCCGCAGTTCTGGAGCCCCGATCCCGAGGACGAGGAGATCGACTGGTTCCACAAGTACGTCGTCGACTCCATCGAGGAACTGCCGAACGTCGACGGCTCCTTCGGAACCCGCACGGCCTACGCGTACAAGAACGCCGGCTGGAAGCTGGCCGAGTCGGAGTTCACCAAGAAGTCCACCCGCACCTACTCCCACTTCGCAGGGTTCGAGCAGACCACGGTGATCACGGGCACGGACGAGCCGGCCATCGGCAGCAAGAAGTCCAAGGCCGTCACCCGCTACTTCCGCGGCATGGGCGACACCGTCCCGGTGAAGGACATCACCGGCGCCGAGATAGCCAAGGACCGCGAGCCCTTCGCCGGCCGCATCGCCGAGGAACTGACCTACACCAGCGCCTCCGACGCCGACACCGACTGGCTCTCGCGCAGCGTCACCGTCCCCGCCGCCACCGAACTGGGCCGGCGCGACCGCGACGACGGACTGAGCCCGCTGCGCGCCTGGCGCGTCACGGAGCCCAGGGAGGTCGCGTACACCAAGTCCTCCGGCACCGGTGACGACGACCGCACCGAGCGGGTCGTCGAGACCAAGACGGAGTACGACTCGACGTACGGCCTGCCCACCCAGGTCGAGTCGCTCGGCGACACCGGCAAGGCGGGCGACGAGTCCTGCACCCGGTCCGAGTACCTCCACCACCCCGGCAAGAACCTCATCGGCCTCACCAAGCAGGTCCTGGTCTCGCCCACCACCTGCGCGAACGCCGACTTCTCCGACCTGTCCACGCTCAGCGGCGCCACCCGCACCGCCTACGACGGCACGGGCTACGGCACCGCGCTCGCCGCCGGCACCCGTGGCCTGGCCACCGAGACCTGGTCGCTGAACGGCGCCGGCACCGGCTTCCAGACCAACGGCACCAGCCAGTTCGACGCCGTCGGCCGGGTCGTCAGGCAGACCGACCCGGACGGCAAGTCCGGCACGATCACCTACACCCCGGCCACCGGGCAGGTCTTCGAGGTCACCGAGACCAACGCCGCCGGCCACACCCAGAAGCGGGTGCTGGAGCCGGGCCGCTCCACGACCCTCAAGACCACCGACGCCAACGGACACGTCAGCGAGGCCAAGTACGACCCGCTGGGCCGCCTCCTGGAGGCCTGGGGCCCTGGCCGCACCCCGTCCAGCTCGTCCGTCCCGGACTTCAGGGCCGTCTACACCGTCCCCAAGTACGACCCGGACAACCCTGACCGCAAGCCCCCCTTCGTCACCAGCTACACCCGCGGCCACAACGACCGCGTGGAGGCCTCCGTCACCCTCTACGACGGCCTCGGCCGCGAGCGGCAGACGCAGGAGGAGGCGGACGGCGGCGGCCACCTGATCACCGACACCCTCTACAACAGCTCGGGCGAGATCTGGCAGACCAACAACGCCTACCTCACCCACGAGGCCAAGCCCGGCGAGCTGTTCACCCCGCTCGCCGACACCGCCGTCCCCAACATCACCCGCTACACCTACGACGGCCTCGGCCGGGTGCTCGAGGAGACACCGGTCCTCAAGGTCATGGACCCGGAGACCAAGGAGGCCACCTCCCAGCCGGTGCCGGCCAAGGCGACCCGCTACGAGTACGGCCAGGACTGGTCCAAGGTGATCAATCCGGCCGGTACCTCCTCGTACCGCGTCTACACCGACGCCCTCGGCCGCACCTCCCGCGTGGACACCTTCAACTCGGCCCCCAGCGGCTTCACGTCGATGCGGTACGCGTACGACAACCGCGGCCACCTCGTGAAGGCGACCAACTCCGCCGACCCCACGCACCCGTACACGTGGACCTACGACCACCGCGGCCGGCAGACCAGCGCCACCGATCCGGACACGGGCACCACACGCACCACCTACGACCACCGTGACCGGACGCTGACCACCACCAACGCCCGCGGCGTCACCGTCTGGAACGGCTACGACGTCCTGTCCCGCCCGACCCAGCAGCGCCTGGGCAGCGCCACCGGCAAGCTGCTCGCCGACCTGGGCTACGACTCGGCCCCCGGCGGCAAGGGCATGCCGGCCACCGCCACCCGCTACACCGACGGCGAGGCCTACACCCAGCGGATCAACGGCTACACCGAGGACTACGACCCGACCTCGACGACGCTGAGTCTGCCGCAGTCGCTGGCCGACACCTGGGGCCTGAAGACCACCTACACCTACGGCTACACCTACAACGACACCGGCGCCGTCAAGGAGGCCACGCTCCCGGCCGTCGGCCGCTTCGACGCCGAGAAGCTCGTCGTCCGCTACAACAAGTACGGCAAGCCCCTCTCGGTCTCCGGCAAGGACTGGTACGGCGCCGAGACGATCTACGACTCCTACGGCCAGGTGCTGCGTTCCACGCTGGGCTCCCAGCCCTACCGGGTGTGGACGCAGAGCACGTACGACGAGTCCACCGGTGAGCTGAAGGACCAGTCGGTCTACCGCGAGGGGACCGGCGACCAGAGCGTGGTCACCGGCCACCTCGTCTCCAACCGCTCCTACACCTACGACCCCTCCGGCAACGTCACCTCGATCCGCGAGCACTCCGACGGCATCGCCGAGCGCCAGTGCTTCGCCTACGACCCGCTCGGCCAGCTGAAGACGGCCTGGACCGCCAAGGACCAGACCGCCTGCGCCGGCCCGAAGAAGAGCGACGGCACCCTCGACGTGGCCGCCGGCAAGGACGGTTCCGGCTACTGGCAGGAGTACGAGTACGACCTCGTCGGCAACCGCACCAAGCTGACCGAGAAGGACCTCACCGGGGCCACCGCCAAGGACGCCACGACCACCTACTCCTACGGCAAGGCCGACGGCACCCAGCCGCACACGCTGACCAAGGTGTCCAAGACCTACACCACGCCGCAGGGCGCCCAGGTCAAGGCCGAGGCGGAGCGCCTGTACGAGCTGACCGGCGAGACAAAGTCGGTCACCTCCGTCGAGAACGGCGACAAGCAGGAACTGACCTGGACCTACGACGGCAAGATCGACCGCATCAAGGGCCAGGGCACCGGCGGCAAGACCCCGTACGTGGGTCTGGCCGAGAAGTGCCTCGACCTGAGGAGCGGCACGGCGGCGGCGGGGCAGCCCGTCCAGCTGTACTCCTGCAACGCCTCGGTGGCGCAGAGCTGGCGCTTCGCCCCCACCGCGGCCCAGACCGACCCCGACCGGGGCGCCATGGTCATCCACGACGACTGGTGCGCGCAGCCCGCGGGCAACACGGCCGGCGCGGCCGTCCAGCTCCAGAAGTGCGACGGCTCGGCCGCGCAGGAACTGAAGCGCAACGCCTCCGGTCAGCTGACCCACGTCGCGTCGGGCCTGTGCCTCACGGTCAAGGACGCGAACTCGGCGGACTCGACGCCGATCGTGCTCGCCGCCTGCGGCGCGACCAAGGCCGAGCAGCAGTGGGCCGCGCAGAACGACACCCGCTACATCTACGGTCCCGACGGCTCCCAGCTGCTGCGGATCAAGGACAAGCAGGCCACCCTGTACCTGGGTGAGGCCGAGGTCACCGTCCGTCCGGGCGGCACCCTCGTCCACACCCAGCGCACCTACTCGGCCCCCGGCGGCGCGGTCATGCGCTACGCCAACGGCAACGGCACCGAGGCCCTGGTCGCCCTGGCCGGCGACCACCAGGGCAGCACCTACGCGGAGGTCGCCCTCTACGGCGACATGGCGGTACGCATCCGCAAGCAGGACCCGTTCGGCAACCAGCGCGGCACCGACACGGTCGGCCACGACCTGCAGACCCACTCCGGGTTCCTGGGCGCCACCCGCGACGACTCCTCCGGCTACCAGCCGCTGGGCGCCCGGCTCTACGACCCGGTGGTCGGGCGCTTCCTGTCCGCCGACCCGGTGCTGGACCTGAACGACCTGCTCCAGTCCAACGGCTATTCCTACGCGCACAACAACCCGGTGACGATGTCCGACCCGACGGGTCTGGCCATCTCCCTGACCGCCTCCGAGCGGGCCGCGGCCCTCGCGGGAGCCGGGCTGTCGGCGGCGCAGGTCTCGCAGGCGCAGGCCACCATGGGCAAATCCCTGACCTCGGTGATTCTCGGCGCGGCCTGGAGCACGCTGAAGGACTTCATCGGGATCAGCGACGCCATGGCCTGCTTCGGCGGTGACATGTGGTCCTGTGCCGGGATGGTCCTCGGGGCGATCCCCTGGTTCAAGGCCGGCAAGATCCCCGGCGTCCTCAAGGCCATCGACCGCACCATCGACGCCATCCAGGCCTTCCGCAAGGCCAAGAAGGCGGCCGAGGCCGTGCTGAAGGCCGCGAAGGCGGCCGAGGCAGCGGCGCTGAAGGCCAAGAAGGCGGCGATCGAGAAGGCCAAGAAGGAGGCCGCGCAACGCGCCAAGAAGAAGGCGGCGGAACAGGCGAAGAGAACCGCCGACAAGGCCGCGGCACAGGCCAAGAAGACCGGCAACGCCGTCCAGAAGCGGGCCCAGGCCAAGGCGGCCCCGAAGGTGTCCTCGGCCAGCAAGGCCTCGGGCGGCGGCAAGAAGGCGACCTCCAAGCCCGGCGGCAACTCCGGCGGCTCCTCCCGCAGCAAGGGCGGCAGCAGCGGAAGCGGCGGCTCCGGCAAGGCGGACGGCGGTTCCTGCCCGATCAACAACAGCTTCGTGCCGGGCACCCACGTCCTGATGGCCGACGGCACCACCAAGCCGATCGAGCAGGTCAAGGCCGGCGACAAGGTGATCGCCACCGACCCGGAGACCGGCGAGCGCCGGATCGAGACGGTCACCGCCGAGATCAAGGGTGAGGGCCTGAAGCACCTGGTCAAGGTCACGATCGACACCGACGGCAAGGCGGGCACGAAGACGGCCGAGGTCACCGCGACCGACGGCCACCCCTTCTGGGTCCCCGAACTGGGCAAGTGGCTCGACGCAACCGACCTCCGCTCCGGCCAGTGGCTCCAGACCAGCGCGGGCACACACGTCCAGATCACCGCGGTACAGCGCTGGACGAGCCCCGGGGCGACGGTCCACAACCTCACGGTCGGCAACGTCCATACGTACTATGTGCTGGCGGGGCAGACCCCGGTACTCGTCCACAACTGCAACACGACGGTTTATCGGTACCAGGAGCATCCCGAAAGCATGCGCCTTTCGGTTGACGGCGGTGGGAATGTCTCGATCAATGGAGACGGGATGCTTCATCTCAACATGAGCGGTGACATCAGTCATTCGCAGGCATACCGTGGAACAAGTGGGCACATTGTCGCGTTTGATGTGCCAACGTCCTACGTTGACTCCATTCGGGCTTCCGCAATCGATCAGAGGCGACCTCCTGGTATGAGCAGAAGGAATTGGAATATATTCTCTTCTGGGCGTCCCCAGATTGATGACCGCCGGCAGACGGACCTCTTCGGGATACCATCTTCGATGTTTGACGAGTTGCTGGGCCAGATAGTGCCTGGCTCTGGTCGAGTACTCCCCGGGGGAGGGTGAAACGTGGATCGATGGTCGTTCCATGATGAGGTGCGGCGCTTGAAAGCGCGGGCCGACCTTTCTGACGCTCCGGCGCTGCTGGCATCGCTCGTGGTGGAGGTGGCTGGGGACCCCAGTGCGTACGCAAGGCGTGTGAGGTCCGCCTTGGCTGCGGGCGTGCAGCTTGCCATTCGGGGAGAATTTGAGTCCGACGATCTGTCCGAAGCAAATGTCCCCAGCTGGTTTTCATCTGCAGAGGAAGGTGAAGTGGGTGCATCTGAGGTGCCCGAATCAATCGAAGGGCGACGTCGATACATCGAGCATCGCGGAGAGGAACCCTGGGAAGTCCAGGACTGGCTTTGGAGTTTCGAGCCGGGAAAGCGTCAATGGTTGTGGTGGGATTTGACGGCAGCTGGAGGGAACGTCGTACAGATCTGGCTTTACTCGCGTTCTGAGCCGGTTTTTCAGTGCGAGGACGTGAGGTGGCTTGCCTACTCAGCAGGCGGTCGCGCTGTGGTCGGACCGATTCTTCTTCCGTCGCAAGTCTGGCACGGCCAGACATCGCTCGGGGTATGAAGACGAAGAGCCCCACCAGTGTTGCTGATGGGGCTCCTTCGGATGCTTGACGGCAACGTCAGCGCACGACGGCTGCGGAGGGCAGGCCGTCGGAGTCGTTGTCCGTCGAGCTGAGGGCGTTGCCGAGGGTGTCGATAGCTTGGCGTTGGAGGTGGAGTCGGACGTGGGCGTAGACGCCGGCGGTGACGCCGATGTGGGCGTGGCCGAGGAGTTTCCTGATCACGACGAGGTCGACCCCCTGTTCCAGGAGCAGGGTGGCGATTGAGTGGCGGAGGTCGTGGACGCGGATGCGTCGGAGTCCGGCCCGGCGGGTGCGTTGGAGGGAGCGCCGGACGGTGGCAGTCCCGCCGTCGAGGTCGAGGTCTTCCCAGTGGAAGCCGACATGGCCTCTTACCTGGGCGTCGTCGGACGGCTACCACGCAGCGCGGCACTTCGCACACTCCGTGTCGCAAAATGCCCTGGCCCGTAAATGCGGAGTGACGGCCAGACAGCTCCTACGGTCACCGTGTCCCTATCAGCGACCCAGCTGGGGGTGCACGGTGACCAAACCCAGGAGCGACGCGGACCGCATGCGGCGCCGGGAACCTTACGACGCGGCGGCAGGCGTGGCCGGCCCCCGCTTACCCCCGTGGACCACCGCGGACGGGTACCCCTGCTACCTCAGGACCGACGGCAGGGGCTACCTGTCCACACTCGCCGACAGTATCGAAGCCATCCAACTCGGCATGGGCGAGGAACTGCTGAACACGCCCGCGAGGTCGTGACCCCCGACCCGCGAGCTCTGTCGGTCACCGCGTACCGCTGGCTCGCCTCCCGACTGGCCGAGGCCCTCACCGACGCGCTTCGGGTGGCCGAATCACGAGGACTGCGCAGTCCGGACCCGCAGGAAGATGCGGCCGAGCATGTCTGACTCCGCACACACCGGCGCTCCCCCCACAGCCGTACTGACCGTCCGAGAAGGAGTAAGTACATGCAGGACACGGCCCGCGGCGTTGCCCTGGCCTTCAACGCCTCTGCGGTCCTGCGGATAGGGGGCGCGGTCTTCGCCGCCTGTCCGGACGAACGTCTCCGGTCCCTGTACTACCGGATGGACGCCGGGATGCGAGCCGTCTGGCGCCACCTGCGCGGCTCCGACATCCATCCCCGGGTCGTGTCCGAGGCCGAGGACGCGAATCGTGCGTTGGGGGAGCAGTCCCGGGCGCTCGGTCTTCCCGAGGAATTCCTCCGGGGTCACCGCGACCTCGCCGCCACGGCGCTCGCCCATTTCGCGGGGCGGGAGGAGGCGTCACAGGAGGACATGTCCGCACGGGCCGTGGAGACGGCCGGCTTCCTGGAAGCCGGAGTGGGCAGCGCGCAGGGGGCGGTGGATTTCGAGCGCTCGTGCCAGGTGGCCGCCCAGTCGTTGCTCCAAGGCTGGGCCGATGACCCGCTGTCCACGATGAGGAAAGTACGCCGCGAGACCGGCGTGTGGGCCCTGGCCTACCAACGGTTCGTCACCCCGGTGCCCGGAGCCGATCCTGACATCGCGGACTGACCCGCTCCGGACAGCGGGCCAGGCCGACGGCCCGAGAGACAGGCATACGGCCTCGGTCAGCCCGCGCTGACCGCGCCCCGCACCGTCCCGTCCGGCGAAGCCACCAGCACCGGCGTCCCCGCACCCCCCAGGTCCCGTACCGCCGCCCGGTCCTCCTCCGACGCCGACTCCGCCTCCGTCACCACCGCCGCCGCCTCCAGCGACTTCGCGCCGGACGCCACCGCCATCGCCACCGCCGTGCGCAGGGCGCTGAGCTTCAGGGAATCGAGGGCCACCGTGCCGGCGACGTACGTGCGGCCGGTCTCGTCGCGTACGGCGGCGCCCTCGGGGACGCCGTTGCGGGCCCGGGCGGAGCGGGCCAGGGTGACGATCTTGCGGTCCTCGGGGTCGAGGTCGGGAGTCTCGGTCATGGGGTGAGCATACGTAGCCACGCCGGTCGCCCGGAGGTCAGGGACGGTCGAGGCGGAGCCGCTCCGCGCGCGGCAGGCCGGCGACCACCAGGTCGTACGAGTCCTCGACCAGCTCCCGGACGAGACGGTCCGGGAGACCGCCGTCCACGGTGACCGTGTTCCAGTGCCGCTTGTTCATGTGCCAGCCCGGGACGACCAGCCCCGGGTGGTCGGCGCGCAGGCGGATCGCGTCGTCCGGGTCGCACTTCAGGTTGGCGGTGAGCGGGTCCCCGTCCAGGGACGACAGCGCGAACATCTTTCCCAGCACCTTGAAGACCGAGATCTCCGGGCCGAAGGGGAAGTCCTCCACGGCGGCGTTGAAGGACAGGCAGAAGTCGCGCAGCTCCCCGGGGGTCATTCGGACGCGGCCTCCTTCGCGGGCCTCGCCGCGTTGACCGGCTCCACCAGCACCGTCACGATCTTGTTCCGGCGGCCCGCCGCGGCCTCCGCGGTCAGCCGCAGCTCCCGCCCGTCTGGCAGCTCCACGATCGAGGAGGCGCCGGCGATCGGCACCCGGCCCAGCGCCTTCGCGAGCAGGCCGCCCACCGTCTCCACGTCCTCGTCGTCGAACTCCTCCAGGCCGTACAGCTCGCCCACGTCACCGATGTCGAGGCGGGCGGTGACCCGGAAGCGGCCCTCGCCCAGCTCCTCGACGGGCGGGAGCTCCCGGTCGTACTCGTCGGTGATCTCTCCGACGATCTCCTCCAGGATGTCCTCGATGGTGACGATGCCGGCCGTGCCGCCGTACTCGTCGATGACGACGGCGACGTGGTTGCGGTCCTTCTGCATCTCGCGCAGCAGGTCACCGGCGTTCTTGGTGTCGGGCACGAAGGACGCCGGGCGCATCGCCGTGGAGACCAGGTCGCTCTCCGCCTCCCGGCTGACGTGCGTCCGGCGGGCCAGGTCCTTCAGGTACACGATGCCGACGACGTCGTCCTCGCTGTCCCCGGTGACCGGAATGCGCGAGAAACCGGAGCGCAGGGCCAGGGTGAGCGCCTGGCGGACGGTCTTGTAGCGCTCGATGACGACGAGGTCGGTCCGCGGGACCATGACCTCCCGCACCAGGGTGTCGCCCAGCTCGAACACCGAGTGCACCATGCGGCGCTCCTCGGCCTCGATCAGCGACTCCTTCTCGGCGTAGTCCACCAGTGCCCGCAGCTCCGCCTCGGAGGCGAAGGGGCCGCGGCGAAAGCCCTTGCCGGGCGTGAGCGCGTTGCCGATGAGGATGAGCAGCGACGGGATCGGACCCATGATCCGGTCGAGCGGCACCAGCACGTACGCCGCCGCCGTCGCCGTGTTCATCGGGTGCTGGCGTCCGATGGTGCGCGGGGACACCCCGACGGCGACGTACGAGACGAGCACCATGACCGCGATGGCGATCAGCAGGGCCTCGGTGGTGTTGGCGAACTCCTTGAGACAGGCGTACGCGACCAGCGCGGCGGCCGCCATCTCGCAGGCCACGCGGACCAGCAGCGCCACGTTCAGATAGCGCGTCGGGTCGGCGGCGACCTTGGCGAGCCTGACGCTGCCGCGCCGCCCGGACCGCACGGCCTCCTCGGCGCGGAAGCTGGAGACCCGGGCGAGCCCCGCCTCCGCGCACGCGGCGAGCCAGGCGATCACCACCAGGGCGACCGCGCCGGCGACCAGGGGGAGACTCATGAGACGGTCGGGGCCGGGGACGGGCCGGTCAGACCCTTCTCCGCACGCCAGCCGTCCACGATGGCGGCCTGCAGTGAGAACATCTCGGCCTTCTCGTCCGGCTCCTCGTGGTCGTAGCCGAGCAGGTGCAGCACCCCGTGGACGGTCAGGAGCTGGAGCTCCTCGTCCATGGAGTGCTGGGTCTGGGCCTCCGCGCCCTGCTTGGCGGCGACCTCCGGGCAGAGCACGATGTCGCCGAGCAGCCCCTGCGGCGGCTCGTCCTCGTCCTTGCCCGGCGGGCGCAGCTCGTCCATCGGGAAGGACATGACGTCCGTCGGACCCGGCAGGTCCATCCACTGGATGTGGAGCTGCTCCATGGCGTCGGCGTCCACGACGATCACCGAGAGCTCGGAGAGCGGGTGGATGCGCATCCGCGCGAGCGCGTAGCGGGCGATGTCGAGGATCGCCTGCTCGTCGACCTCGGTTCCGGACTCGTTGTTGACGTCGATCGACATGGTGGTGCTGGTCTACTTCCCCTTGGTGCCCTTGGCACCGGACGCCCTGCCGTGCGGCTTGTGCGCGCCGTTCTCGGTGCCGTGGTCGTTGTCGTACTTCTCGTAGGCGTCGACGATACGGCCCACCAGCTTGTGCCGGACGACGTCCTGGGACGACAGCCGGGAGAAGTGGACGTCCTCGACGCCCTCCAGAATCTCCTGCACCTGCCGCAGACCCGACTTGGTGCCGCCGGGCAGGTCGACCTGCGTCACGTCACCGGTGATCACGATCTTCGAGTCGAAGCCGAGCCGGGTGAGGAACATCTTCATCTGCTCGGGGCTGGTGTTCTGCGCCTCGTCCAGGATGATGAACGCGTCGTTCAGCGTCCGGCCGCGCATGTACGCCAGCGGCGCGACCTCGATCGTCCCGGCCGCCATCAGCCGCGGGATCGAGTCCGGGTCGAGCATGTCGTGCAGCGCGTCGTACAGCGGGCGCAGGTACGGGTCGATCTTCTCGTACAGCGTGCCCGGCAGGAAGCCGAGCCGCTCGCCGGCCTCGACCGCCGGGCGGGTCAGGATGATGCGGTTGACCTGCTTGGACTGCAGGGCCTGCACCGCCTTGGCCATCGCCAGGTAGGTCTTGCCGGTGCCCGCGGGGCCGATGCCGAAGACGATGGTGTGCTTGTCGATCGCGTCGACGTACCGCTTCTGGTTCAGCGTCTTGGGGCGGATCGTGCGGCCGCGCGAGGACAGGATGTTCTGCGTGAGCACCTCGGCCGGGGTCTCCTGGCCGTCGCTCTCCCCGTTCTCGCTCGCCTTGAGCATGGCGATCGAGCGTTCCACTGCGTCCTCCGTCATCGGCTGCCCGGTGCGGAGCACCAGCATCATCTCGTCGAACACGCGCTGGACGAGGCCCACCTCGTGGGCGTCGCCGACCGCGCTGATCTCGTTTCCCCGGACGTGGATGTCGGCCGCCGGGAAGGCCTTCTCGATCACGCGCAGGAGGGAGTCGCCGGATCCCAGTACGGTCACCATGGGGTGCTGGGCGGGGACGGTGATCTGTGCTCTCGCCTGCCCCTGCGCGGGGGTGTGAGCTGAGGGTGTCTGAGTCATGGGCCGGCGCTCGAGGCCTGCTCGTCCTCCTCTGCGGCGTGCGCCGCGTGACGGGTGTGTCTGCTGTCTCCAGCGTACGACTCCCCGCCGACAGCACCGAGGACTTTTATCGGACTGGCGTTCACCGCCGGCCGCGGACCAGGTCCCGGTACCAGCGGTAGGAGGCCTTGGGCGTGCGCTCCAGGGTCGTGAAGTCCACGTGGACCAGGCCGAACCGGCGCGCGTATCCCTCGGCCCACTCGAAGTTGTCCAGCAGCGACCACACGAAGTAGCCGCGCACGTCCACCCCGGCCTCCAGCGCCCGGTGCAGGGCGCGCACGTGCCCGTCGAGGTAGGCGACGCGGTCCCGGTCGTCCAGGCCCTCGTAGGAGCAGCCGTTCTCGGTGATCACAACCGGCGGGAGCCGGTCGCCGTAGCGGTCGCGGAAGCCGGTCAGCAGCTCCGTCAGGCCCTCGGGTACGACCGGCCAGCCGAAGTCCGTCAGCGGCCGGCCCTCGACCGCGACGACCGAGAAGGGCAGCTCCGCGGGGAGCGTCACACCCCCGAACTCGATCTCGGCACCCCGCGGGGCGGCCACCCGCGTCGGCGCGTAGTAGTTCACGCCGTACCAGTCCAGCGGCTCGGCGATGACCTCCAGGTCCGCCCGCACGTCCCCCGGCATCAGCTCCCCGATGCCCTCCGGGTACCGGCCGGTCAGCACCGGGTCGGCGAACATCCGGTTCAGCAGGACGTCGTAGAACTCCGCCGCCTCCCGGTCGGCCGCCCCGCCGGAGGCGGGCCACGTGGGCCCGTGCGAGTTGGCGATCCCGACGTCGGTGGCGCCGCACGCGCGCAGGGCCCGTACCGCCAGTCCGTGCGCGAGGAGCTGGTGGTGGGCCACGGGCAGGGCGCCGAACAGCAGCCGCTCGCCCGGCGCGTGCACACCGAGCGCGTGGCCGAGCAGGGTGTGCTCGGCGGGCTCGTTGAGGGTGATCCACTTGCCGACGCGGTCACCGAGCCGGCCGGCGACCCGTGCCGCGTACTCGGCGAACCGCGACGCCGTGTCCCGCTCCCGCCAGTCCAGCCCGGCCGGCAGGTCCCAGTGGAAGAGCGTCGGCACGGGGCGGACGCCCGCCGCGCACAGCTCGTCCACGAGGCGGTCGTAGAAGCCGAGGCCGCCGGGGGAGTCCGCCCGCGGCCAGGAGACCGAGAAGCGGTACGCGCCGACGCCCAGGTCCGCCAGGAGCGCGACGTCCTCGCGGTAGCGGTGGTAGTGGTCGCAGGCCACCGCCGCCGTCGAGCCGTCCTTCACGTGCCCGGGTACGGCCGTGAAGGCGTCCCACACGGACGGCCCCCGCAGGCCGGCCGCGCCCTCGATCTGGTGCGCGGACGTCGACACGCCCCACAGGAACCCCTCCGGGAACCGCGGCATCGCGTCCGTGCCCGACTCAGTCGCCATGCGCGGATCATCCGTACCGCCGGTGAGGGAAGTCAACGCCCGTGCACCGCACCGGCGTCCCGTCCCCCTAAGCCCCCTCCTTCAGCACCCGCGAGATCAGCCGCCGCTGCTCCTCGGTCAGCCGGGGATCGGCGGCGTACACCGTCGCGCCGTCCACGGTGATCTGGTAGCTGAAGCCGTCGGGCACCCCGACGGGCCGTGTGGTCCGCCCGTCGGCGACCGCCCGTTCGGCCAGGGCGTGCCACTCCGCCGCGTCGGGGCGGCCCGCCGTCTCGACCTCCGCGTGGCGTTCGATGCCCGCGAAGCCTCCTGTGCGCCTCACCTGAATCCGCATGGACCCGTGTCTAGTACGGAACTACAGCGTCCGCACCCCGACCTGCTCCCAGGCCTTGCGCACCGCCTCCAGCTCCGCCGCGTCCCCGTACCGCTCCCGGGCCGCCTTCACCGTCAGCGTCGCGAAGTCCGCGAACAGCGCGTCCTGGGCCAGCTCGCCGCCGGTCAGCACGTCGTACCAGACCAGTCCCGCCCGCTCCCAGGCGTGCCCGCCGAGCGCGGTGGCGACGAGGTAGAAGGCGTGGTTGGGGATGCCGGAGTTGATGTGCACGCCGCCGTTGTCGCGGCCGGTGCGCACGAAGTCGTCCATCGTCGCGGGCTGCGGGTCCTTGCCCAGTACGTCGTCGTCGTAGGCCGTGCCCGGCGCCTTCATGGAGCGCAGCGCCTCGCCCGTCACGCTCGGCGCGAGCAGCCCGGCGCCGATCAGCCAGTCGGCCTCGGCGGCGGTCTGCCCGAGGGAGTACTGCTTGATGAGGGCGCCGAAGACGTCGGACACCGACTCGTTGAGGGCGCCCGGCTGGCCGTAGTAGGTCAGGTTGGCGGTGTGCTGGGTGACGCCGTGGGTCAGCTCGTGGCCGATGACGTCGAGGGGGATGGTGAAGTCGAGGAAGATCTCCCCGTCCCCGTCGCCGAAGACCATCTGCTCGCCGTTCCAGAAGGCGTTGTTGTACTCGCGGTCGTAGTGCACGGTCGCGTCCAGCGGCAGTCCGGCGCCGTCGATGGAGTCGCGTCCGTACACCTTCAGGAAGTGCTCGAAGGTGGCGCCCAGGCCCGCGTAGGCGCGGTTCACGGTGGCGTCCTTGCCGGGCTCCTCGCCCTCGCCGCGCACCTTCCTGCCCGGCAGGTCGGTGCCGTGCCGGGCGTCGAAGACCGTGCGCTGCGGCTGCCCGGCCTCGGCACCGGCGCCGGGGCGCGGGGCGACGGTGGGGGCGCCGATGACCGTGGTCAGCGAGCGGTGGGTGCGCTCGAAGGCGTCGCGCTGGAGGGTCCGGCGGGCGGGTCCGGCGAGCACGGGGTCCTCGTGCTGGGCGAGCTTGTCGAGGACGTGGGGCGGCACGATGGTGCAGAAGACGGGCTCGAAGCCCCCGTATGTCGTCATGTCCGGCACCCTTGCACTGCGTGACTCCCCTGTCACCATTGGCAACCGCGATTGGTGAAATCCGGCACCAGGACGCCCCGTGACCGGCGGCGAGTGGTATACGGCACTTTTTGCCCCGGTTGTCCCCGCGGTCCCGCATACTGATACGCACCCGCGTGACCGGCGTGACTCGGCTAAGGTGCTGGGCACCATGCGTTTCGGGCTGCTTCTCCTTAGCTGCCGCGGCGAGGGCCTGTAAGAGGCCGACTCCCTCCCCGCGGTGCTGAGTGGTGCGCGTCGGCCGTCCTTCAGGACACGCGGACACCGCGGACATCACGAGGAGCCCACGCCATCATGGCCAACCGTCAGCAGCCCAGCCCCATGCCGACCGGCAAGTACCGAGGCTACGAGCAGGTCGACATCGCCGACCGCACCTGGCCGGACCAGCGGATCACCACCGCCCCCCGCTGGCTCTCCACCGACCTGCGCGACGGCAACCAGGCGCTGATCGACCCCATGTCGCCCGCCCGCAAGCGCGCGATGTTCGACCTGCTGGTCAAGATGGGCTACAAGGAGATCGAGGTCGGCTTCCCCGCCTCCGGCCAGACCGACTACGACTTCGTACGCTCCGTCATCGAGGAGCCGGGGGCCATCCCCGACGACGTCACCATCTCCGTACTGACCCAGGCCCGCGAGGACCTGATCGAGCGCACGGTGGAGTCCCTGAAGGGCGCCAAGAGGGCCACCGTCCACCTGTACAACGCGACCGCCCCGGTCTTCCGCCGGGTCGTCTTCCGCGGCTCGCGCGACGACATCAAGCAGATCGCGGTCGACGGCACCCGCCTGGTCATGGAGTACGCCGAGAAGCTGCTGGGCCCGGAGACGGAGTTCGGCTACCAGTACAGCCCCGAGATCTTCACCGACACCGAGCTGGACTTCGCCCTGGAGGTCTGCGAAGCGGTGATGGACACCTACCAGCCCGGCCCCGGCCGCGAGATCATCCTCAACCTGCCCGCCACGGTGGAGCGTTCCACGCCGTCCACGCACGCCGACCGCTTCGAGTGGATGGGCCGCAACCTGTCCCGCCGCGAGTACGTCTGCCTGTCCGTCCACCCGCACAACGACCGCGGTACGGCGGTCGCGGCGGCCGAACTGGCGGTCATGGCCGGCGCCGACCGCGTCGAGGGCTGCCTGTTCGGGCAGGGCGAGCGCACCGGCAACGTCGACCTGGTCACCCTGGGCATGAACCTGTTCTCCCAGGGCGTCGACCCGCAGATCGACTTCTCCGACATCGACGAGATCCGCCGCACGTGGGAGTACTGCAACCAGATGGAGGTCCACCCACGCCACCCGTACGTGGGCGACCTGGTCTACACGTCCTTCTCCGGCTCCCACCAGGACGCCATCAAGAAGGGCTTCGACGCCATGGAGGCCGACGCGAAGGCCAAGGGCGTCACCGTCGACGACATCGAGTGGGCCGTCCCTTACCTGCCGATCGACCCGAAGGACGTCGGCCGCTCCTACGAGGCGGTCATCCGCGTCAACTCGCAGTCCGGCAAGGGCGGCATCGCCTACGTCCTGAAGAACGACCACAAGCTGGACCTGCCCCGCCGGATGCAGATCGAGTTCTCCAAGATCATCCAGGCCAAGACGGACGCCGAGGGCGGCGAGATCACGCCCACCGCCATCTGGGACGTCTTCCAGGACGAGTACCTGCCCAACCCCGACAACCCCTGGGGCCGCATCCAGGTCGCCAACGGCCAGACCACGACCGACCGCGACGGCGTCGACACCCTCACCGTCGAGGCCACGGTCGACGGCGCGGAGACCACCCTGGTCGGCACCGGCAACGGCCCGATCTCGGCGTTCTTCCACGCGCTGCAGGGCGTCGGCATCGACGTACGGCTGCTGGACTACCAGGAGCACACGATGAGCGAGGGTGCCTCCGCGCAGGCCGCCTCCTACATCGAGTGCGCCATCGGCGACAAGGTGCTGTGGGGCATCGGAATCGACGCGAACACCACGCGCGCCTCGCTGAAGGCGGTCGTCTCCGCCGTCAACCGCGCTACCCGCTGACCAGCCGAATCGGTGGTTCGAGGCCCCGCTCGCCGGAAAACGGCGGGCGGGGCCCCGTCGTATACCGGCCATCTCCCCGCGCAGGTCACGGAAAGGTCTCTTCCCGGGTACTGACTCCACGACGGTGATGTGGCTAACATCACGCCAGCGCGACGATGCTGTCGCGCGGTTACGGAGGTGCGACGTGCTGCCTGGACGGGGACGAAACGGCCGAGCTGCCCGGCTGCCACGCATCCTGGGCACCCGCACCGCGTGGACGCCCGTCGGCGACGGCGAGTTCTTCTGCCCCGGCTGCGGGGGCGACCGCAACTACCAGCGTCTGGCCGGCCGCCGCCGCTTCACCCTCCTGGGCGTCCCCGTGCTGCCGCGCGGCGAGTCCGCGCCGACCGTCGAGTGCGCCGCCTGCCGCGGTCACTACGGCACCGACGTCCTCGACCACCCCACCACCACCCGCTTCTCCGCCATGCTCCGCGACGCCGTGCACACCGTCGCACTCGCCGTCCTCGCCGCGGGCGGCACCTGCTCCCGCACCTCGCTGGAGACGGCCGCCGTCGCGGTGCGCGCGGCCGGCTTCGAGGATTGCGACGAGGACCAGCTGAACGCGCTGGTGGAGGCGCTGGAGGCGGACACCGGCCGGGTCCGCGGCGAGCCCTGCGTGCCCGGTCTGGCCATAGAGCTGCACGAGGCCCTGGACCCGCTTGCCCCGCACCTCGCCGCCGTCGGCCGCGAGTCGATCCTGCTCCAGGGCGCCCGCATCGCGCTCGCCGACGGCCCCTACACCCCCGCCGAACGCGACGCCCTGGCGACGGTCGGCGCGGCCCTGACCATCTGCTCCGACGACGTGACCCGCCTGCTGGAGTCGGCGGGCACGCCCTCCTAGGCGAGAACCCGCTCCGGCGGACCGGGGTCGAGGTCGAGCCGCATGATCTGGCGGTGCGCCCCCGGCCCGAAGTAGTCCGGGCGCAGGCCGCCGTCGGGCTCCTCCGGGCGGAAACCGAGGCCCCGGTAGAGGAAGATGGCCGCGAGGTTGGCGGGCTCCACGGTCAGCCGCACCACCCGTATGCCGTCCCGGCGCAGCCGGTCCAGCACCTCCCTCATCAGCTCCCGGCCCAGCCCGTGGCGCCGGCGGTCCCGCGTCACGCACAGCCCGAGTATCCAGCTGTCCGCGCCCAGCGCCCGGGTGCCCGCCAGCACGTAACCGCGCAGCCGGCCCGTGCCGTCGTCCAGCACCAGGAAGTGCTCCTCGTACATGTCGAAGAGCTGGCGCAGCAGGAAACCGGGATAGGCGAACTCCTGGAAGACCTCCTCGTCCAGCCGCCGCAGCTCCGGCAGGTCTGCCTCGTCGGCCGTGCGCAGGACCAGGGGCGGGTCGTCCGGACGGTGAGGACTGGGGTCCGTGAGCCGGTCGTGGTGGTCGAGGGAACGTTCCAGCGGTTCGGCGGTCATGCAACCCCCCAGTCGGGACGCGCGAGGTCAACTCGACGGATGCGCTGTTCAATCGTTGGAGTGCGCGCCTTCGTATGGCGGCCGGAGACTCCTTCTGGCTACAGTGAGCGTCCAACTTCCCCCGTGCAAGGGCGAGTTAGGGTGTGCGACGATGCGCCCGACGTGCGCCCGGCGGAGAGGGCTGGCGTGTTTCAGGCTTTTCGGCATGTCCTGGTGGCTTACCTTGCACGGCACTGGGGCTTGTCCGGAATCGGAAGAAATGCGGCAGGGTGACTATGGATCGCAACGCCGACGCACCGTGGTCGAAGTTCGATCCAGAGGTGTACGTCGACAACAATTACCGGACGCCGCTCGAGGTCGACCTGCTCATCGTCCGGCTGATGCGCGACTGGTTCAGCCGCTGTCTCACGGAGACCGGAAGCGGATCCGCGGCCGCCCCCGGCGCCGTCCGGGGCATCGACGTCGGTGCCGGCGCCAACCTCTACCCCGCGCTCGCCATGCTCCCCTGGTGCGAGAAGGTGCTGCTGCTGGAGTACGCGCTCCCCAACGTCGAGTACCTGGAGCGGCAGTGCTCCTCCGGCGGCTACGACACGGCGTGGGACGCGTTCTGGAACGAGCTGCGCGAGGCCCCGGCCTACGCCGCGACCGAGCCCAGGAGCCGGTTCGCCGAGATCGTCCGGGTGGAACGCGGCAACCTCTTCGACCTGGAGGACGGCAGCCGCCGCTGGGACCTCGGCACGATGTTCTTCGTCGCCGACTCGATGTCCGAGTGCGCCGACGAGTTCCACCGGGGCGTGCGCTGCTTCATGAACGCGCTGAGCGACGGCGCGCCGTTCGCCACCGCCTTCATGAAGGAATCGGTCGGCTACCGCGTGGGAGACCACGACTACCCGGCCTACCGGGTGAACGAGGACCAGGTCAGGGAGAGCCTGGAGCCGTTCACGGAAGAGCTGGAGATCCACGATCTGCACCACATGGTGCGGCCGGGACACGAGGGAATGATCCTCGCCCTGGGGCGGCGCAACGCGGTGGTTGCCGCCCCGTAGGAACGGGGACCATGCTGAACACAGGGCAAGCGGATCTGTACGAGGGGTGCGGGGATGCAGATCAAGCCACGCCAGCATCTGCTGGACATCTGGCAGGCCATGGCCCGTCATTCGTTCGAGGACGGGAAGCTCGTCTGGGGGGACACCGACGGGCTGAGCAGCGTCGCGGACGCCGAACGCCTGCTGTGCCTGCTCTACCCGGCCACCGAGGTCCCCGCCTTCCGGCTCGACCAGCCGGACACCACCGAACGTGACGTGCTGCGCGCCCTCGACCGGGTCGGCAGCCGCCTGGAGATCCCGCCCAACCTGATCACCGCGCTGACCCAGTTCATGCGCACCCACACCGGCACGGACGACAGCCCCACCTTCTCCGGCGGGCACTACTTCCGCCCCGCCGAACCCGACGGCCGGATCACGCACGAACAGGCCCAGCTGGGCGTGGTCGACTCCTACTCCATGTCCGTCACGCTCTGCCTCGCCACCCTCGGTTTCCTCAAGGTCTACGAGACCACCACCGCCCGCCCCGAGGTGCACCGGTCGATCGCCGAGCTGCGCGAGGCCACCAACGCCCGGCTGACCGCCGCCATGGTCAGCCTGCTGCGCTCCTTCACCGTCAACGTCTTCGACGCCGAGTCCGAGCAGGGCAGGAGACTCATCCAGGTCGTCGGCCAGGGCAGACAGTCCGACCGGGCCGTCCTCCAGCAGTTCTCCCGCAGGTTACGTCCCCTGCGCGCCACCATCATCGAGAGCCTCTCGCGCGGCATCGAGGTCGACGAGGGCATCCGCGACGAGAGCCAGCTCTTCGAGTGCGGCTGGGCCTGGGGCGTCGTGCAGGACGCCCCCGAGATCACCCACCTGTCCGCACCGGTCCCCGGCCAGCCCGCCGGGATCGCCGACCGGCTGCCCTACGTGTACTTCACCGTCGTCGCCCTCGACGGCATCCAGGACCTGTTCTCCGACCGCACCCTCACCCTCGGACTGCTCGACGAGGACCAGCAGAAGCTCGCGGAGATGCTCCGACTGCGCTGGGAACTCAGCCAGCAGTACTGGTCCGCGATCGCCCGCTTCGGCACCGAACGCTGGCCCCTGGAGGACCTGCCCTGGCAGACCACCGGTCTGCGACTGGAGTCCGAGTACTTCTCCCTCACCGTCGCCGCCATCCTCGTCCACGACCTGATCCGCCGGAAGGCCACCGACGACGACCTCACCCGCACCGTCGCCGTCATGGAACGCCTCGCCGACCGGGGCCGGGTCACCAGCCGGATGACCAGGAACGACCCCACCATCACCCTGCACAACCCCGGCGTCACCATGCCGCTCGCCGGGTCCGAGCGCAGCGGCGGACAACTGATGTGGCGGATGCGGGACTTCTCCGCCCAGCTCCTCAAGCGGATCATCCAGCTCGCCGAACTCTCCCGGAACATCGGCGCCCAGGACCGGCTGCTGCGCCTCGCCGAGCAGGCCTTCGAGCACCTGTGGGCCCGGCGGATCGACGACGAGGACGGCGCCGGGCTCTGGGACGACGTCCAGGCCGTCTACCCCGAGGCGCACCACGCCGAGCTGCGCATGTCGTGGAGCATGACCGAGCGCGTCACCGAATGCCTCGTGGCCGCCCGCAACCTCTACGAACAGCAGCCCATCCGCAGCCCCGAACTCGCAGAGCTGGCCCGCGAACTGCTCAGTGAGGCCACCCACCTGTTCGGCAAGGAGCAGCTGGAGGCCTCCGCCGCCGCCGACGGCAGCAGAGCCCGGGCCATGCGCAGCATCGAGAACCGCCTCGACCGCGCCCGCGGTCTCGTCGACGACCGGCCCGCCACCGCCTTCGCCCTCGCCCTGCCCGTCCTCCAGGAACTCGACACCCTGGCCCAGGCCCGGGGCGCCGCCGCACAGGAGGTGTGAGCGTGCTCGTCTTCGCGGCCTCCGACAAAGGAGGCACCGGACGCTCGGTGACCAGCGCCAACCTGGCCTACCAGCGCGCCCTCACCGGCGACGACGTGGCCTACGTCGACTTCGACTTCGGCTCGCCCACCGCCGCCGCCGTCTTCGACGTGCCCGGCGCGATGCGCGGCACCGAGGAACACGGCCTGCACTCCTACCTGGAGGGCGAGGTCGCCGAACCGGCCCGGATCGACGTCTGGCGGCAGACCGAGCACCCCCTGCTGCGCGCCCGCCCCAACCAGTCCGGCCGCCTGGTCCTGCTGCCCGGCGACGCGGGCGGCGGCGAGTTCGCCATCGGCGAGGAGTCGCTTCAGCGGTGCATCGACCTGCTGCTGCGGCTCAACGGCGAGTTCGACGTCACCGTCGTCGACCTCAGCGCCGGCCGCAGCTACGCCGTCGACATGGTGCTCGCGGCCACCGCCCACCCCCGGATGCGCAACGTCCCCTTCCGCTGGCTCGTCTTCCACCGCTGGACCCGGCAGCACGTCATCGCGGCCTCCGGCCTGGTCCACGCCCCGCACGGCATCGTCGGCGGCGGCGTCGAACGCGGCCACGACAAGGCGGCCCTGCAGGCCGCGATCCGCTTCGTGCGGGCGGCCGTACCCGACCCCGAGTCGCCGCTGTGGTCCCAGGGCTCGCCCGCTCAGGCCGCCTGGATGCAGGCCTGCGACGAGGCGCTGCGCCGGCTCGCCGCCGAACAGCGCATCGGCGACAGCGTGGTCCTCGGCATCGTGCCCCTGGAACCCATACTCCAGTGGCGCGAGCAGCTGATCACCGAGGAGGACGTCCTCGCCACCCAGATCGCCAACAAGGAGACCCTGGAGGCGCTGGAGGAGATCGCCCGGCGCCTGACGGACGACGCGCACTGGGGGCGGCCGTGACGGACGCAGTCTTCCGCGAGACGGCCGCCGAGCCGCGCAACCGGTCGGTGCCGCTGGCCCACCTCTCCCTGGAGCTGGGCCACCTCTACATGGAGGACTTCGAGGCCGGACCGGAGCGCCTGCGCCGCCACTTCGCCGAGGTACGCCCGTGGGCGGAGGCGGCCCGCGCCGCCGCCACCGCCCGCACCGGCGGCAAACGCGCCCGGATCAGCACCTGCTTCCTCATCGACGACTACTTCACCCGTTTCTCCACCCCCGCCGAAGTCGTCCCCATGCTCCTCGCCGAGGCCGAGCGGGCCGGGCTGAGCGTCGACTACCTGGCCCGCGAGTCCGGGTGCGCCGTCACCGGGAAGGTGCCCGTCGCCGAGGCCGTCGCCGGCCGCATCGTCGAGTCGCCGCCGCCCGGCAGCCACGGCCTGCGCCCGCCCGCCGCGCAGACCGGCTGGCTGGCCAACGGCGAGCGCAGCCCCGTCGCCCGCGCCCCGCAGGCCATGAAACGGGCCGTCCCCTGGCAGCCGCCGCACGAGACCGCCGCCCGCCGCCACTCCGTCTTCCTCGACGTCGAACTGTGGAGCGACGACGCCGAAGGGCACCGCACCTGGTCCTGCCCCTTCCTCGCCGCCGTCTGGCAACTCGCCCGCCTCGGTCTGCTGCGCAACGACGGCGAGCCCGTCCTCGTTCCCCAGCCGCGCACCACCACCGGTTTCCCCGACACGTGGGACGAGCTGCCCACCCTGCTGAAGCTCCACGACCGCGCCGACCCCTTCGCCGCCTACCGCACCTGCTCCGTCCTGCCCACCCGCTTCCTCCCCGTCGAGCACGCCGTCCGCGTGATCCTCGACCAGATCGAGGTCGACCCCGGGGCGCTGGAGCAGGTCGCCGAACGATCCGGCCGCGAACGCACGCCCGTCCCCGACTCGGTCGCCGACCGGGTCTCCTACGTCTTCTACCCGGGGCACTGACATGGCGCCGCGGCAGAGCACCCCGCGCGCCGTACTCGCCTGCGGCGAGATCCGCACCTGCCTGCTGCCCGCCCGGCAGGCCCTCGACGTCCGGGCCGCCGCCCAGCTCCTGGCCCTGCGCGCCGACGAACGCGTCCTGACCTCCGAACGCCCCGGCCTCTACGCGCGTTCCCCCGACACCCTCACCGGCGTCGACTGCCCGCTGCCCAGCGCCAACGGCGCCCGCGTCCGCGCCGTCGGCACCGTCGCCGCCCGCGCCGCGCTCACCGAGGGCCGCGTCCTGCAGGCCTCCGCCCGCCTCCAACTGCCCGGCACCGGCCCCGACCAGCGGCGCCCCTGGGGCGAGTACCTGGTGCGCCCGTCAGTCGTCGAACCGCTCGGCAAGCTCCCCCACGAGGCGGTCGCGCAGGGTGTCCTCGACGGGCCGCGCCACGGCGACCTCGACGCCGGCCTGATCGCCGACGGGCTGCTCACCCGCCTGTTGCGCCACCCCCTGCTCGACCAGAGCCCGCCCTTCCGCTCCCGCCCCACCCGCCTGCGCTGGGCCGCCCTGCCCGCGCACCCCGGCGAGGGCCCCGCCCTCGAACACTTCACCCTCGCCGAGGACGAACTGCGCACCGTGCGCCTCCGCGTCCCCCAGGACACCTCCGCCGCCGACCTCGCCGCACTCTGCGAGGACCTCGCCCTGCACGACTGGCTGCTCACCACCGTCGTCCGCATGCTCGACGGCGTCCGCCTGGGCAGCGGCACCGCCCGCGACACCGCCGCCGTGGTCCGCAGCCTGGGCCCGGCCGTCGACCACCTGCTGCACCTGTGGATGCCCCGCGCCCGGGTGACCCCCGAACTGGCCCCGCTGTGGGACCCGCTGGAGGAACGCCCCGGCTTCACCCGGCAGTGGCGCACGCTGGTGCAGCGCATCCGCGACCAGCTCACCCTGCACGCCATTCCCGCACCCCATCGGGAGGTGGAAGCGGTCCCCTGACCGGCCGCCGGCGCCTCCCACGCACATCCCCGCACCCGGGCCACCCGGTCCACCCCGATCCGACGCGTATCCCAACGGGGGGAGAAGCGAGATGAGCACGGCACAGTCACCCCGACCCGACGACACGAACCGGCCGCCCGGTCTGAGGGGGGAGTCCCCCTGGGCGCGCATGCTGCTGACCGCCCTGGTCGTCGGCGGTCTCGTCTGGAGCGTCACGGCCCTGCTGAGCCCGGACGACGGCACCCTGCGGCAGTTCGCGGCCGCCGCGCTCTGCGCGGGCGCGGCACTGCTCGTCCAGTACGTCACCGGCCTGGCCCCGCGCCCCGGACACGCGCGGCTGGAGGAACACACCCGACGGGTGGAGAGCGCCCTCGCCGAGAACACCGCCGCCGTACGGGAGGGCCTGACCCGCTACGACGACGAACTGAAGACCGGCCTGACCCGGCACACCGAGGACGTGAAGCAACTCGTCGAGACCCACGTCACCCAGGTCGACCACGGACCGGCGCCCGCGGAATCCCGCCCCCTGGACCCGGTCCGCATCGACAGCGTGCCCGACCTGGCCAAGGGCTTCGCCGACGTCCTGATGCCCGAACCGTCCATCCTGCACACCTTCGTCCACCTGGAGATGGCGCGGGTCGTCGGCCACATGGCGGACCTCACCAACCTCAGCGCCGAGTGCCCCGGCGAGAACCACGACTGGATGCTCACTCTCACCCGCGCCGCCGAGCACTCGATCTGCGCCACCAGCACCTCCGTCGACCGGTTGTTCTGGAACAGCGAACCGGCCGGCCGCTACCTCGACGCCCAGCAGGCCGCGATCGACGAGCAGGGCGTGACCGTACGCCGCCTGTTCCTCCTGGAGAGCGCCCGGGAACTCGACGACCGGCTGCTGCGCCTGTGCGAGGAGCAGGAACTGCGCCGCATCGACGTACGCGCCGCCGTCCTGCCCGAACTGCCCCCGCACCTCCAGCGCGGCACCACCAACGACTTCATCCTCTACGACGAGGAGGTGTCCTTCGAGATCGAGCAGGACCTGCGCGACGTCAACGTCCGCACCCGGCTCACCGCCCGCCAGGAGTACGTACGGGACCGGCTCAAACGCTTCCGGGAACTGTGGGACGCGGGCATGGGCCTGCGCGAGCTGGAGGTACGGGTCGACGCCGAGGAGGACGGCAACTGGATGGTCGACCGGGCCTGACCGGCCGCCCGGTTCGCATCACAGGGAAACCGGGCACCCGAGTGACACCCGGCACCGGTCAGCGGCAGTAGAGGTCCGAGTCCGGCCGGTCCCCGGTCGCCAGGAAGCGGGAGACGACGCGGTCGCCGCAGGCGTTGCCGTTGGCGAGGTAGGCGTCGTGACCCGTGGAGTCCACGGTGACCATGACCGCCCGGCGCCCGAGCGCCTCCCGCATCTTCCGCGCGCCGGCGAGCGGGGTGGCGGCGTCCCGCTCGTTCTGCACGAGCAGGATGTTGGACGGCCCCGCGTCGGCGATCCGCACCGGTGCCTCACGCGGCGGGTACGGCCAGGCGGCGCAGAGCATCGCGTTGCGGGGCATGCCGGCGGTGAGCGGGTACTTGGCGCGGCTCTCGGCGACGCCCTTCTCGTACACGGCCTGGGACTTGGGCCACGCCACGTCGTTGCACAGTGTCCCGGCACCCACGGCGGCGACGTTCTGCAGCACCTCCTCGGGCGGCGCCGCCGGCGCGGGCGGCACGGTGCCCTGCCGCGCGGCCCGTACCAGCTCGGCGAGCGCCGGATAGCGGCTGGGCCGGTAGAGGCCGTCCAGCAACGCCTGGCGCAGCACGTTGCCGTTCAGCTCCTCCGGATTGGCGCCGGGCCACGGGATCGGCTCACGGTCGAGCTGCTCGGCGAGCCGCAGGAACATCGGCCGGACATCGGCGGCTCGGCGTGCCAGGCGGTCCGGATTGCCGGGTCGCGAGGCCCATGCGGCGAAGTGCGGGAAGGTGTCCTCCACGCCCTGCTCGTGCCCGGCCAGCCAGGCGCGGGCGACGCGGCTCGGGTCGGGGTTGTCGACGCTGTCCAGCACGATGCGGTCGGTGCGGTGCGGGAAGAGCTGCGCGTAGACCGCGCCGACGTACGTCCCGTACGACACTCCCCACGCGGAGATCTTCCGCTCGCCGAGCGCCGCCCGGACGCGGTCGACGTCGCGGGCCTCGTTGGCGGTGCTGAGGTGCTTGATCAGCTCGCCGCCGTTGCGTGCGCAGGCGTCGGCCATGCGGCGGGCGGTGGCCATGTTCCCGTCCACCGAGCCGTCCGGGGCGGGCCAGGGACGGAGTTTGGAGGTGGCGAGGTCGCCGTGCTCCAGCCCGCAGGTGACGGGGGTGGAGGGGGCGAGTCCGCGCGGCGCGAATCCGATGAGGTCATGGGTGTCGCGGACCTGCTGCGGCAGCTTCTGCCCCTTGCCCGACGGATCGTTGAGGCTGGAGCCGCCCGGTCCGCCGGCGATGAGCAGCAGAGCCCCGCGCCGGGCCTCCGGATCCTCGGCGGGGATCCGGGACACGGCGATGTCGATCCGTGGGCCGTCCGGATCGGCGTAGTCCATGGGGACCTGGAGGGTGGCGCACTGCTGACGGGGGTCGACGGTGGCGCCCTCGCAGTCCGTCCAGGCGAGGGGCTCGGCCGGGGCTGCGGTCGTGGCGGTGGCGGCGGGCGCGGTGATGCCGAGGAGGGCGGTGGACACGCCGGCGACGGCGGCGTTGCGGAGGAGTCGCGTGCGTTGCGTCATGCGACGAGCCTCGCGGATGTCCGGCGCCCTCCCCATCCGGACAACTCCCGGAACGGCAGGGGGGATTACCCCAGTCCTCCGAGTCGGGGTCCACCCTGACCCGTCAGACGAAGAAGCTGTCGTGCTTCACCTGGAACTCCCGCAGTTCCTCGCCGCCCCGCTGCGCGAACTCGGCGACGCGCTCGAAGTACTCCTCGCGCGGGGCGCCCGGAGAGAAGAGCATCAGCATGGACACGGGGTCGTCGCTGTCGTTCTTGAAGGCGTGCAGTCCGCCGACCGGGACGTACAGGAAGTCTCCCTGCCGTCCGGTGACCCAGCGCTCGCCGTTGTAGAGCTCCACCTCGCCGGAGAGGACGTAGAAGGACTCGGAGATGCTCCGGTGGAAGTGCGTCCTGGCGCCGGGCGCCTTGGGGCCCATGTCCACCTTGTACAGCCCGAACTCACCGCCGGTGGAGGTGTGGCTCGCGAGGTAGTGGGTGGTAGTGCCGTTGGGGGCCACGATGTCGGGCGGGGTGTCGGCCGCCCTGAACACGGCGTTGATCTCGCCCTTCTCGCCGAGGTAGCGCGGCTCCGGGTACGACATGGGTTGCCCCCTTTGCTCGTTGCGGGTCTGAGGGGCAAGTCTTCCGCACAAGGGTGTTGTTGGGTGGCCGTGGGGCCGCCCGCTTCTTGGTCAGTGTCGTGCTTCCGCGAGCCGAGTAAAGGGCGCTCCCTGCGGTCGCGTCGCCTTCGGCGATGCCCCTTCGGGTCACCCTTGACTCGGCTCGCTCCAGCACAGGTGAGAAGCGTGCGGGCGGCCGGAGAAAGGCGGGTGGCCGGCGTACGTCGGTCCCTTCCGCCGGCTGCGTACGCGCCCGGCGTGCGGGGCGCGTCCGCGTCTCGCCAGCACGCCGCGTGGGTTTAGCGGCGACCGCTGGGTGGGTGGTGGGGAGTAGTGGGTGATGGGTGGTGGGTGACGGCGGGTGGGGGCTGGGGGTGGTCTAGGAAATGGATGACACTTTGGGTCGAAGTGTCATCCGTTTTTGGAGGGTGGTCCGGGGGGGGTTCTGTGGTGCCCGCTCGGGTTGGCCGCTGGGACGGCGCATGTGACCGGTACTGCCCACCGGGGGTGAGCCGCTGAGCCGAGGTGGCGTGCTGGCGAGGCGCTAGGTGCGTTCCGCCGTCGCCGGGTGGGTACGCAGGGGGCGGTTGATCGTGAACCCGGCTCGGCCACCCGTGTTTCCGGGCCGCTCGATCGCTTCTGACCCGTGGTGGAGCGAGCCGAGTCAAGGGTCGGCCGCAGGCCGATCGCCGAAGGCGACGCGCAGCGCCCTTTACTCGGGTCGCGGAGGCACGACACTGGCAAGGAAGCGGGCGGCCCCGACGGTGCGTACGAACTCCGTCCAGGCCGCCGACCCCACGACGACCACCGGCCCGGCAGCCGCCTTGCTGTCCCGGACCGGCACGACGCCGGGGACTCCGTCGGCGACCTCTACACAGTCGCCGCCTTGGCCGTTGCTGTAGCTGCTCTTCGTCCAGCGGGCGTTGCTCAGGTCGTACTCGCGCATCGTCTGAAGTCCTCCGCCGCCGAGTCGATCAGAGCCAGGGACGCCTCCGGCGACAGCGCGGCGACCCTGAGCAGATCGTATGTGCGCTGGGTGTGCACCACCACGGCTGGAGCATCGATGAGAGTCCCCGAATACTCCGTCTCTGTATAGGCGACCGGAGGCGCGTCTTCGAAGCTCATGAGCTTCAGCATCCCGCCCATCGCCGCATGCGCCCCCGCCTCGTACGGCAGCACCGTCACCATCGCCGCCCGCTCCCGCATCAGTCGTGCCACGTGCTCCAGTTGCGCCGCCATCGACTGCGGGCCGCCCACCGGAATCCGCAGCACGTTCTCGTGCAACGTCACCCAATACTCGGGCCGTGTAGCGTCGTCGAGGATCAGCGACCGCTCCAGGCGGGCGGCGACGATCTCGTCGACGTAGGAGTCCGGCTTGAACGGGTTCGCGGCGATCGTGACCGCGCGTGCGTAGTCCCTGGTCTGGAGCAGGCCGGGAACGACCGTCGGCGCGAACTCGCCAATCCGTGTGGCCAGTCGCTCCAGCTCCACCACTTGCGCGAAGTAGTCCGCATACCTCGGATCATCAATCAGCTTCTGGCACAGCCGCTCGAAAATACCGTCGGTTTGCAGCGCCTCGTCAATCCGCTGCGCAACATCCAGCTGAGGCTTGCGAATTGCCTGTTCGAACTGGCCGATGTATCCCCCGGACACGAAAACCCGCGCGCCAAGCTCCACTTGCGTGATTCCCGCGTCCTCGCGCCGGCGTTTCAGTTCCGTTCCGAAGAACTCCCACGCCGCTTGCCGTGAACCATTGGCCATAACCAACCCCCTGGCACTGACCCGCACTTGTAGTGCGCAGACTCCGACCGAGTGTAGTCACGGCAGGGCATTCTGGGGACACGAAGAGTGAAACCGTAAAGGCAAGGGGAACACGGTGAAGGCACCACACTCGGCGCCCTGCGTCGAAGAAGCGGAGGACACGGTGAAAGAATTGCGCGCGGCGCTCGCGGAGGCCGGAATTACTCTTCCCTCCCTCGGGCTCGACCCGGTGAGTCTTGCGCGGGAGGCACCGTGCCCGCTCGTCGAATTGGGGCGGTGTTCCGTCGAGACCGCGCAGCGCCTCGCGGCGGTGCTGCGATGACCCACCCGCATCCGCACCCGTACCCGCCCGTCGGGGCCTACGCCATCGACACCCGCACCGGACGCGTCGGCCTAGTCATGGGCCACGAGGGACCGTACGTGCAGATGCGACCGTACGGCGGCGGGCGGGAGTGGGACGCCCAGCCGGGTGACGTACGCCACGCCACCCCGGCGGAGCGCCTCAGCGCGGCGACGGCGTACACGAACGCCAGAAGCAGGGGCGAGGTGCCCTGACGCATGCGCGAGAATGGTCCGCATGAGTCTGTTCCGCGACGACGGCATCGTGCTGCGCACCCAGAAGCTGGGTGAGGCGGACCGGATCATCACGTTGCTCACGCGCGGTCACGGCCGCGTACGCGCCGTGGCGCGCGGGGTGCGGCGGACGAAGTCGAAGTTCGGGGCGCGGCTGGAGCCGTTCTCGCACGTGGACGTGCAGTTCTTCTCGAAGGGCAGCGAGCTGGTCGGGCGCGGGCTGCCGCTGTGCACGCAGAGCGAGACCATCGCGCCGTACGGCGGCGGGATCGTGACCGACTACGCGCGCTACACCGCCGGGACGGCCATGCTGGAGACGGCTGAGCGGTTCACCGACCACGAGGGCGAGCCGGCGGTGCAGCAGTACCTGCTGCTGGTCGGCGGGCTGCGGACCCTCGCCCGGGGCGAGCACGCGCCGAACCTGGTGCTCGACGCGTTCCTGCTGCGCTCGCTGGCCGTGAACGGTTACGCGCCGACCTTCGGGGACTGCGCGAAGTGCGGTCTGCCCGGTCCGAACCGGTTCTTCTCGGTCGGATCGGGCGGTTCCGTCTGCGCCGACTGCCGGGTGCCCGGCAGCGTCGTACCCTCGCCGCAAGCCCTGGAACTGCTCGGCGCGCTGCTTGCGGGAGACTGGGGCACGGCGGACGCGGCCGAGCCGCGGTACGTCCGGGAGGGGAGCGGACTGGTCTCCGCCTACCTGCACTGGCACCTGGAGCGGGGACTGCGCTCCCTGCGGTACGTCGAGAAGTAGGAGAGAACTGAGATGGCGGTACGCGGGATCCTGGGGCGGCAGCGCCGGGAGTACAGGACGCCGGAGCCGCACCCGTCCGGCGCGCGGCCTCCGAAACTCGGCGAGCTGGTCCCCGAGCACGTGGCGATCGTCATGGACGGCAACGGGCGCTGGGCCAAGGAGCGCGGGCTGCCGCGCACCGAGGGGCACAAGGTCGGCGCCGAGCGGGTGCTGGACGTCCTCCAGGGCGGCATCGAGATGGGCGTGAGGAACATCTCCCTGTACGCCTTCTCCACCGAGAACTGGAAGCGGTCGCCCGACGAGGTGCGCTTCCTGATGAACTTCAACCGCGACTTCATCCGCAAGACCCGGGACCAGCTCGACGAGCTGGGCATCCGTGTGCGCTGGGTGGGGCGGATGCCCAAGCTGTGGAAGTCGGTGGCCAAGGAGCTGCAGGTCGCGCAGGAGCAGACCAAGGACAACGACCGGCTCACGCTGTACTTCTGCATGAACTACGGCGGGCGGGCCGAGATCGCCGACGCGGCGCAGGCGCTGGCGGAGGACGTGCGGGCGGGGCGGCTCGACCCGTCGAAGGTGAACGAGAAGACGCTCGCGAAGTACCTGTACTACCCGGACATGCCGGACGTGGACCTGTTCCTGCGGCCGAGCGGCGAGCAGCGGACGTCGAACTACCTGCTCTGGCAGAGCGCGTACGCCGAGATGGTCTTCCAGGACGTGCTGTGGCCCGACTTCGACCGGCGCGACCTGTGGCGGGCCTGCCTGGAGTTCGCCTCCAGGGACCGGCGGTTCGGCGGAGCCATCCCGAACGAGGAGCTGCTCGCCATGGAGGGCAAGCAGGCCTAGGGCCCGTCCGGTGCGGCGGCCGGGTGCTTCGGGGGCGTGTCACGCGCGGGGTGCGGTGGCCGTCCGGGCGTGCTGCTCATGCTGGCGCCATGCCCGAGCCCTCCGCCGCCCCGCCCGACGTCCGGCGTACGGCGGTCATGACCGTGCTCACGGTGCTCGCGGGCGCCGTGGACGCCGTGAGCTTCCTGACCATGGGCAAGGTCTTCTGCGCGCTCGCCACCGGCAACGTGCTCTTCCTGTCGTTCGCGCTCGCGGGGGAGGGGGACGTGCCGGTGGCGCGGCCCGCCACGGCCATCGGCGCGTTCGTGCTGGGTGCCGCGCTGGGAGCCGTGCTGCTGGCGTGGCTCGCGGGGCGCGGGCGGGCCTGGTTCGCGGCCGGGCTGGCCGGTGAGGGGCTGCTGCTGGTCCTGGCAGGTGCGGTGGCCCTCGGGCGGCACGGCACCGGGCCCGCGGCGGTCGGCGGGGCGGACCTCGTGGTCGTCGGGACGGTCGCGCTCGCCATGGGGCTGCGCGCCTCCACCGCGCTGCGCGTGCACGTGCCGGGAATGCCGACGCTGCTGAGCCAGACCGCGATCGCGCAGCTGGTCAACGACGTGCTGCGGCGGCCGCGAACGGTGCTGCGCGGCATGTCCGGGCCGCAGCGGCTCGCTCGGGCCCGGTGGACGGCCACCGTGGCCGGGATCTTCGCGGGCGGCGTGCTGGGCACCCTGCTGCTGGTGCCGCTGGGCACCGGGCGGGCGCTGCTCGTGATCGCCGCGGTGGTGCTGCTGCTCGCGGCGGGGAGCCTCGCGGCACCGCGGAAGGTGCCGGGCTCCCCCTAGGCCTTCCGCTCTCCGGCCGCGCACTCCGCGCAGGTGCCGAAGATCTCCACCGTGTGCGCCACGTTGACGTAGCCGTGCTCGGCGGCGATGGCCTCCGCCCACTTCTCCACCGCGGGCCCCTCGACCTCGACCGCCTTGCCGCAGGTGCGGCAGACCAGATGGTGGTGATGGTCGTCGGTGGAGCAGCGGCGGTAGACGGACTCGCCCTCGGCGGTGCGCAGGACGTCGACCTCGCCGGCGTCGGCGAGGGACTGCAGGGTGCGGTAGACCGTGGTGAGCCCGACCGAGTCGCCCTTGTGCTTGAGCATGTCGTGGAGCTCCTGCGCACTGCGGAACTCCTCGACCTCCTGCAGCGCCGCCGACACGGCGGCCCGCTGCCGGGTGGCACGGCCCTTCACGGGCGGTCCAGCGGTCGTCACCGGATTCCTCCTCACGTCTGCGGCTTGCCGGGCCATTGTGCCAGCCCGGCCCGCCGGCAGTCAGACGCCGATCTCGTCCCCGGCCCCCCGAGTGCCCGGAATCTTGCACTCCGCCGGATCCGCGGCGGGCTGTGCCGCGGTGGCGGCCCGCGCGCGTCGCCTCGCCAGCGGCGCGGCCAGCGCGGTCAGCAGGACGAACGCGCCGATGGTGAGCAGCACGATCGTCGCGCCGGGCGGCACGTCCTGGTAGTACGACGTGACCGTGCCGCTGATCGTCACGGTGACGCCGACGGCGACGGAGACCGCGAAGGTGGCGGCGAAGGAGCGGGTGAGCTGCTGGGCGGCGGCCACCGGGACCACCATCAGCGCCGACACCAGCAGCAGTCCGACGACGCGCATCGCGACCGTCACGGTCACGGCGGCGGTGACGGCGGTGAGCAGGTTCAGCGCGCGCACCGGCAGACCGGTGACCCGGGCGAACTCCTCGTCCTGGCTGACCGCGAACAACTGGCGGCGCAGGCCGAGGGTGACCAGGACCACGAAGGCGGCCAGCAGGCAGATCGCGGTCACGTCGGACTCGCTCACCGTCGACAGGGAGCCGAAGAGGTACGAGGTGAGGTTGGCGTTGGAGCCCGTCGGCGCGAGGTTGATGAACATCACGCCGCCGGCCATGCCGCCGTAGAAGAGCATGGCGAGGGCGATGTCGCCGCGGGTCTTGCCGTACCAGCGGATCAGCTCCATGAGGACCGCGCCGAGGACGGAGACCAGGGTCGCCATCCACACCGGGGACCAGGTGAGCAGGAAGCCCAGGCCGACACCGGTCATCGCCACGTGGCCGATGCCGTCGCCCATGAGGGCCTGGCGGCGCTGGACCAGGTAGATGCCGACGGCGGGGGCGGTGATGCCGACCAGGACGGCCGCCAGCAGCGCCCGCTGCATGAAGGCGTAGTTCAGGATTTCCATCAGCTCAGCAGTCCCGTGCGGATCGGTTCGGCGCCCGCCGGTGCGTGCGGGTGTACGTGGTCGTGTCCGGGCAGGGCGTGCTGGCCCACCGCCTTGGGGGGCGGGCCGTCGTGCACGACGCAGCCGTCGCGGAGGACGACCGCCCGGTCGATCAGGGGCTCCAGGGGACCCAGCTCGTGCAGGACGAGGAGGACGGTGGTGCCGGCGGCGACCTGGTCGCGCAGGGTGTCGGCCAGGACCTCCTGGCTGGCCAGGTCGACTCCCGCCATCGGCTCGTCCATGATCAGCAGCTCGGGTTCCGCGGCGAGCGCGCGGGCGATCAGCACCCGCTGGTGCTGGCCGCCGGAGAGGGCGTTCACCGAGTCCCTGGCGCGGTCCGCCATGCCGACCAGGCCGAGGGCGCGGCGTACGGCCTCGCGGTCGGCCTTGCGCAGCACGCCGAAGCGGGCGCGGGAGAGGCGGCCGGAGGAGACCACCTCGGTCACCGTGGCGGGTACGCCGCCCGCGGCCGTGGTGCGCTGCGGGACGTAGCCCACCCGCGCCCAGTCGCGGAAGCGGCGCCGCGGGGTGCCGAACAGCTCGACCTCGCCGGCCGTGACCGGCACCTGGCCGATGACCGTGCGCACGGCCGTGGACTTGCCCGAGCCGTTGGCGCCGAGCAGTGCCACGACCTCGCCGCGGCCCACGGTGAGGTCGATGCCGCGCAGGACGGGGCGTGAGCCCAGCTCGGCGCGGACGCCGCGCAGGGAGATGACAGGCTCGTCGCTCACGATGCCCTCCGTAACGATCGAAACGCTCACTTGGCGCCGAGGGCGGCCTCGAGCGCCTTGAGGTTGGACTGCATGACCTCGAAGTAGTCGTCGCCCTTCGACTTGTCGGTGATGCCCTCCAGCGGGTCGAGCACGTCGGTCTTCAGGCCGGCGTCCTTGGCGAGGGTCTTCGCGGTCTTGCCGGACACCAGTGTCTCGTAGAAGACGGTGGTGACGCCGTCGGCCTTGGCCTCGTCCTGGAGTTCCTTGATCCGGGCGGGGCTGGGCTCGCTCTCCGGGTCGAGGCCGTTGATGGCCTCCTGGGTCAGGCCGTAGCGCTCGGCGAGGTAGCCGAAGGCGGCGTGGTTGGTGAAGAAGACCTTGGTGTCGGTGTTGGCCAGTCCGTCCTTGAACGAGGTGTTCAGGCCGGCCAGCTTCTTGGTCAGCGTCTCCGCGTTCTTGCGGTAGTCGGCGGCGTTGTCCGGGTCGGCCTTCTCGAAGGCCTTGGCGACGCCCTCGGCGACCTCGGCGTACTTCACCGGGTCCAGCCAGATGTGGGGGTCGCGGGCGTGCTCCTCCTCGGAGTGCGCCTCTTCGGAGTGCTCCTCGGCCGCGTGCTCCTCGCCCTCGTGCCCGTGGTCGTGGCCGTGGTCGTGCTCGACGTTCCCGTGGTCCTCGAGCTTCGTCAGCGTGGCCGCGTCGATCTTGGTCTTCACGTCGGACTGGGCGACGGCCTCGTCCACGGCGGGCTGGAGGGACTTCAGGTAGAGCACCGCGTCCGCCTCGCCCATCTGGGCGGTCTGCCTGGCGCTCAGCTCCAGGTCGTGCGGCTCCTGGCCGGGCTCGGTGAGGGTGCTGACGTTCACGTGGTCCCCGCCGATCTGCTCGGCGAGGAACTGCATCGGGTAGAACGACGCGACGACGTCGAACTTGTCCGTGTTGCCCGCCGCCGCGCTGTCGCTGGAACAGGCGGAGAGGGTCCCGAGGCCGACCGCGGCGGCCGCGGTGACTGCTATGCCGGATATGTTGCGCCGTCGTACGTTCATGGCATTCATTTTCAACAAATATGGAAACCGTTGTCAACTAACGGCCGGTACGTCGGGGAGAGCCCCCGATTTGGTCGAGGGGCGGCCCACGCCGGTAACCTGAAGCATTCTCTGGAAGCATCTCGCTTCGTCGCCCGTCGTCGTAATGAAGAGAGCACCGTGGCCGCCGACAAGATCGACACCATCGTCAGCCTGAGCAAGCGCCGTGGCTTCGTATTCCCCTGCAGTGAGATCTACGGCGGTCAGCGCGCCGCCTGGGACTACGGTCCGCTGGGTGTCGAGCTCAAGGAGAACCTCAAGCGCCAGTGGTGGCGCTACATGGTCACCTCGCGCGAGGACGTCGTCGGTCTCGACTCGTCCGTGATCCTGGCCCCCGAGGTCTGGGTGGCCTCCGGCCACGTCGCCACCTTCACGGACCCGCTGACCGAGTGCACCTCCTGCCACAAGCGGTTCCGCGCGGACCACCTGGAGGAGGCCTACGAGGAGAAGAAGGGCAAGGCCCCGGAGAACGGCCTCGCCGACCTCAACTGCCCCAACTGCGGCAACAAGGGCACCTTCACCGAGCCCAAGCAGTTCTCCGGTCTGCTCTCCACCCACCTCGGCCCGACCCAGGACAGCGGCTCCGTCGCCTACCTGCGGCCCGAGACCGCGCAGGGCATCTTCACCAACTTCGCCCAGGTGCAGACCACCTCGCGCCGCAAGCCGCCGTTCGGCATCGCCCAGATGGGCAAGTCCTTCCGCAACGAGATCACGCCCGGCAACTTCATCTTCCGCACCCGCGAGTTCGAGCAGATGGAGATGGAGTTCTTCGTCAAGCCGGGCGAGGACGAGAAGTGGCAGGAGTACTGGATGGAGCAGCGCTGGAACTGGTACACGGGCCTTGGTCTCCGTGAGGAGAACATGCGCTGGTACGAGCACCCGGCCGAGAAGCTCTCCCACTACTCCAAGCGCACCGCCGACATCGAGTACCGCTTCCAGTTCGGCGGCAGCGAGTGGGGCGAGCTGGAGGGTGTCGCCAACCGGACCGACTACGACCTCTCCTCGCACGCCAAGGCCTCCGGCCAGGACCTCTCCTACTTCGACCAGGAGGCCGGCGAGCGCTGGACGCCGTACGTCATCGAGCCGGCGGCCGGTGTCGGGCGCGCGATGCTCGCCTTCCTGCTCGACGCGTACATCGAGGACGAGGCGCCGAACGCCAAGGGCAAGCTGGAGAAGCGGACCGTCCTGCGGCTCGACCCGCGCCTGGCGCCGGTGAAGGTCGCGGTGCTGCCGCTGTCCCGCAACCCGGAGCTGTCGCCGAAGGCCAAGGGGCTCGCGCAGGCGCTGCGGCAGAACTGGAACATCGAGTTCGACGACGCCGGGGCGATCGGGCGCCGGTACCGGCGCCAGGACGAGATCGGCACGCCGTTCTGCGTGACGGTGGACTTCGACACGCTGGACGACAACGCGGTGACCGTGCGGGAGCGGGACACGATGAAGCAGGAGCGGGTGTCGCTGGACCAGATCGAGGGGTACCTGGCTTCGAGGCTCGTCGGCTGCTGAACGTCCGGTTCGGCTGACGTACCAGGGGGCTCCGCCCCCTGGTACCCGGCCTTCGCCCACCCACCACCCGAGAGGGGTGGGCGCCCCGGTCGGGGAGGGGAGCGGTCCTCGTCGTCGGCCGCCCGTGATTGGCCCTCGATACGGGACCCGCAGTGGTCCTGTGCCGGGGGCCGTCGTGTCGTCAGGGTGGTGAGCCATGAGCATCGCGTTTCTGCTGACCGCCCTCGTGGTCGCCGCGACCCCCGGCACCGGGGTCGTCTACACCCTCGCCGCCGCCCTCTCGCGTGGGCGCCGGGCGAGCGTCGTCGCCGCCCTCGGGTGCGCGCTCGGGATCGTGCCGCACCTGCTGGCCACCGTCACCGGCGTCGCGGCGGTGCTGCACGCCAGTGCCACCGCGTTCCAGGTCCTCAAGTACGCCGGTGTGGCCTACCTGCTCTACATGGCGTGGGCCACCCTCCGGGACAAGGAGGCGCTCGTGGTGCCGGGCGAGGAGGCGGCCGGGCCCGTTCCGGCGGGGCGGGTGATCCTGCGCGGTGTGCTGATCAACATCCTGAACCCGAAGCTGACCTTGTTCTTCTTCGCCTTCCTGCCGCAGTTCGTGGACCCGGCCGAGGCCGGCGCCCTGCTGCGGATGCTGCTGCTGGGCGGCGTGTTCATGCTGGTGACGTTCGCCGTGTTCGCCGGGTACGGGGTGCTGGCCGCGTCCGTGCGCAGCCACGTCATCTCCCGGCCGGGGGTGAGGGCGTGGCTGCGGCGGAGCTTCGCCGGGTCGTTCGTGGCGCTGGGGGCGAAGCTGGCGTTCACAGCGCGGTGAGCGGCGTCAGCGGCCCTGGAGGGCCTTGACGTTGTCGCCGAAGGTCCAGTTCTTCGAGCCGTCCCAGTTGAGCGACCAGGTCATCAGACCCTTCAGGGCGCCGCCGTAGTGGTTCCAGGCCTGGGCGACCTGGGACGGCGTCATGTGGCCGCCGCCCGCGCCGGGTTGGGCGGGCAGGCCGGGGACCTGCTTGTCGTAGGGGACGCGGATCGTGGTGCCCTGGACGACCAGGCCCTTGTCCAGGCAGTCGGTCTGGGCGGTGAAGCCCCGCACCGTGCCGGCGGAGTAGGAGTCGCCGGCGCAGCCGTACATGCTGCCGTTGTAGTACTGCATGTTCAGCCACCAGAGGCGGCCGTTGTCGGCGTACTTCTTGATGATCGGCAGGTAGGCGCCCCAGATCGAGCCGTAGACCACGCTGCCGCCGGTGACGTACGCGGTCTCCGGTGCCATGGTGAGGCCGAAGTCCGACGGCATGCGGGCCAGGACGCCGTCGATGATGCGGATCAGGTTGGCCTGGGAGGCGGACAGTCGGCTGATGTTTCCGCTGCCGGTCAGACCCGTCTCGATGTCGATGTCGATGCCGTCGAAGTTGTACTTCTTCAGGATGGGGACGATCGTCTCGACGAAGCGGTCGGCGACGGCGGTCGAGTTGAGGTCGATGCCGGCCGTCGCGCCGCCGATGGAGAGCAGGATGGTCTGCCCGGACGCCTTGGCCGCGCACATCTCCGCGGGCGTCGCCACCTTCACGTCCCGGTCCATGCCGTCCTCCCACAGGGCCGTTCCGTCGGGGAGGATCACCGGGAAGGCCGCGTTCAGCACGTTGTAGCCGTGCGCGCCGATGCGTGAGTCGGTGATCGGGGTCCAGCCGAAGGGCGGGTGGACGCCGTTGGCGGCGCCGTCCCAGTTCTCCCAGTAGCCCTGGAGGACCTTCCCGGTGGGCTTGGGCTTCACGGCACAGGTGTCGGCGGCGGGGGCGGGCGCGGCCGGGGGAGCGGCGGACGCCGTGGTGGCGCCGAGCGGGACGAGGACGGCGGCCGCGAGGGCGGTGGCGAGCAGGCGGATCTTGCGGCGGATCATGCGGGGCCTCCCGGTGGGGACGGTGAGGTTCCTGTCGTAGGCATGACAGTGATCTGGTCCAGACCTTTCGTCAAGAGGTCTGGACCAGAAACGGTGCTCAGCGAAGGATGCAGAAGGGGTGCCCGACCGGATCGGTGAGGACCCGCGCCTTGTCCCCGTGGGGCTGGTGGTCGGGCTTGTGCGCACCGGACTCCAGCAGCCGGGCCTCGACTTCGTCCAGGTCTCCCTCGACCCGGAAGCAGATGTGCAGTTGCTGGGGAACGGTCTGGCCCGGCCAGCTCGGTGCGCGGTAGCCGTCGACGCGCTGGAAACCGAGGAGCAGGCCGTGTTCGCCGTTCAGGCCCGCGAAGTCGGGGTTCGAGTCGGGGTGCCGTGCCAGGCCGGTGGCCTGCTCGTAGAACGCCGCCAGAGCCGGCGGGTCGGGGCAGTCGAGCGTGATCGCGACCAACTTCATCCGCGGGGGCATGGCGTCTCCGGATCTCTCGGTCTCTCGGTGGTGGGTCTCGGACAGGAACCCTAGGGGCCTCGGGCGCGGCCTCGGGGCCGATCGGCCCGCGGAGCGACTTCGCCGGGATGAGCGCTCGAAGTGCGGGAACCCGGAGATGTGCGGAAGGTGATGTTCCAGGGTTTCGACAGCACGCACAGGGCGAGGACGAACAGTCATGGCTGAGCAGAAGTCGGCGCAGACGCTCCCGCGGCCGTTGCACGCGGCCGCCTCGGCGCTGCGGAAGGTGCCGGGCGCCGGGACGGTCGGGAGGGCCGCCGAGGGCGCCCTCGACAGGATCGGCGCGGTGTCGCCGCGCGGCAGGCGCGCGGTCGTGTACACGGGGGCCGGGGTGCTGGGCATCGCCGGACTGGTGGAGTGGCCGGTGGCGCTCACCGCGGGCGCGGTGGCGTGGCTGACCCGGCCGCGGCCGCAGGAGTCGCCGGAGGCGGACGCCGCCCGGGTGCTCCAGGACGGGGAGGCCGGGGAGGAGAAGACCCCCGCTCGGCGGAGTGCCGCCAGGAAGACCGCCGGCACGCAGGCCGCCGCCCGGAAGAGCCCGGCCGCGAAGTCGGGTGCCGCCGGGTCGGGTACGGCCGGGACGAGCGCCGCGAAGGCCGGTACCGCCAAGAAGACCACGGCGAGAACGAGCGCGGCGAAGAAGAGCGCCACCGCGAAGAAGAGCGCCGCCGGCAAGAGCACGTCGGCCGCCAAGAGCACCGCCGGCCGCCGGCCCGCCAAGAAGAGCGCCTCCGCCACCAGCCCCGCCAAGAAGGCGGCCAAGAAGACGACGGCCGGGGCTTCCAAGGCGAAGGCGTCCGCCGGTTCCGGGGGCGCCCGGAGCCGGAAGTCGACCACCTCCACGCGGAAGGCGGGCTGAGAGACAACGATGGTCGGTGCAGGACTTCTGACGCGGTCGCAGGACGCCGTCACCGGATTCGTGCTGGCCGGGCCCCGGCTGCTGGCCCGCGGCACCGCACCCGCGGTGGGTGCCGCGGCCGGCGCCGTGGCGGGCACCGCGCGGGCCGGTGTGCGCGGCGCGGACTTCGCGGCGCGGGCGGCGCGGGTCGCCCGTGCCGCGCTGCCCGGGGGCGGCAGCGCCCGGGAGTGGCGGGCCGGGAACCGCGCGCACCTCGCGCTGCGGCCGGCCGCGACGGACGAGGTGCGCCGCGCGGGCGGCACCGAACGCGTCGCGCGGCGGGTCGCGGCGGCACTGGCCGAGCACCCGGACGTGGCACTCGCCTACTGGGACACCGGCCTGGCCCGCCTGGTGGTGACCGCCACCGAGGACGCGCTCACCGACCGGGTGGTGGACCGCGCCACCGAACTCGCCGAACGGCACGGACTGACCCGGACGGAGCAGTCCCCGGACGATCCGGTGGAGGAGCTCGCCCACCCCGGCGACCCGGCCTCCGTACGCGTCGCGGCGACCGCCCTCGGCGCCGACGTGCTGGGCATCGCCGCCGCCATGACCGGCGCCCGCCTGCGGCTGCCGCCCTCGCCGCGCCTGGTGACGGCCGTGGCGACGCTGCTGCGCGAGAACCCGACCTTCCGCGCCTGGCTGCGCGAGCGCCTCGGCGCCCACGGCATGGACGTGGCGCTGGCCGCCGCCAACGCGGCCGTCCACGGCGCCGGGCAGAGCCCGACCTCGCTGTGGCTCGACGGGGCGCTGCGCACCTGCCAGCTGACGGAGGCGGTGACCCGGACGGCGGCCTTCGAGGTGGTGCACGACGGGCTGTGCGTTCCGGAGCGCGGCAGCCTGCCCGCCGACCCCGCCCTGCGCCCGCCGCTGCGAAGCACCCCGGCCCAGGACTACGCCGCCCACGCCTCCACCGGCAGTGTGGCGGGCGCGGCGGCGACGCTGCTGGTCAAGCACGACGTCGCGGAGGCCGCCGAGGCGGTCCTCGCCGGGTCGCCCAAGGCCGCGCGCTACGGGCCCGCCGCCTTCCACGCCGTACTGAGCGCCGCCCTGTCCCGCACCGGAGTGCTCGTGCGCGACCCCGAGCGGCTGCGGCAGCTGGAAATGGCCGCCACGGTCGTCCTGCATCCCAGCGCCCTGCGGGCGCCCGAGGCGGGGGCGGACCCGTGGACCGAGGACGTGCTGGACGCGGCGCGCCGCGCGGGCCTGCGCGTCGTGATGGTGGAGGACCCGGCGCTCGCCGACTTCACCGGCCTCGCGGACCAAGTGGTCAGCGGAAAGCGGCCGTTGCGGGAGGTCGTGGACGAACTGCGTGCCGAGGGCGGCGTCATCACCGTCGTACGGCCCCGGCCCGGCGACGACGGTTCGGTGCTGGCCGGGCTGCTCGGCGGGGACGTGGCCGTCGCGCTGGCCGACGGGGACGCCCCGGTGGCCTGGGGCGCGGACGTGCTCGCCCCGCAGGGCCTGACCGACGTGTGGCGGCTGCTGCGGGCGGTGCCCGCGGCCCGCGGGGTCGGGCGGCGGTCGCAGACGCTGGCCCGGTCCGGGGCCGCGCTCTCCGGGCTGCTGGTGGCGGTCGGTGAGGCGCGCGGCAAGGGCAAGAAGGGGGGAGGGGGCTCCTCGTTGCCGGGGCTGCGGCACGCGCCCGTCGACGTGAGCGCGGCGGCGGCCCTGTTCTCCGGCACGCGAGCAGCGCTGGGCGTGGCGATGGCCCGTGCCCCGCACCCCCGGGCACGGGTGGCCTGGCACACGCTGGACCCCACGGGCGTACGGGAACGCCTGGCGCGGGAGAAGGAACCGGAGCCGTCCCTCGCCGAACAGCTGACGGCGCGGATGAAGGCGGCGGCCGACCGGGCGGGCCGGGTGCCCGTCCTCGCGCCGGTGAAGTGGACGTGGCAGCTGGGGCAGGCCGTGCGGGGCGAGCTGGACGACCCGCTCACTCCGGTGCTGGCGGTCGGGTCGGCGGCCGAGGCGATCCTCGGCTCCGTCATGGACGCGCTGCTCGTCGTCGGCGCGCTCGACCTGAACGCCCTGGTCGGCGGTTTCCAGCGGCTGCGGGCCGAGCGGGCGCTGTCCGGGCTGCTCGCGCAGCAGAAGCAGAAGGCGCGGGTCTCCGAGGAGGAGACGCACGACCCGTCGGCCGAGCCCCGGGTCGTGGACGCGACCAAGCTCCACCCGGGCCACATCGTCGACCTCAAGGCCGACGACGTCGTGCCGGCCGACGCGCGGCTGCTGTGGGAGGACGGCCTGGAGGTCGACGAGTCCGCGCTCACCGGCGAGTCCCTGCCGGTGGACAAGTGCGTGGACCCGGTGACGAACGCGCCCGTCGCCGAGCGGCACTGCATGGTCTTCGAGGGCACGACCGTGGTCGCCGGACGCGCCCAGGCCGTCGTCGTGGACACCGGCGAGCACACCGAGGCCGCCCGGGCGGTCTCGCTGGCCGCGCGCACGCCGTCGGCGGCCGGTGTGCAGGCCAGGCTCCAGGAGCTGACCCGCAAGGCGCTCCCGCTGACCCTCGCCGGCGGGGCCGCGGTGACGGGCCTGTCCCTGCTGCGCGGTACGCCGATCCGCCAGGCGGTCTCCGGCGGAGTGTCGGTGGCGGTGGCCGCCGTGCCCGAGGGGCTGCCGCTGGTGGCGACGGTGGCGCAGCTCGCGGCGGCCCGCAGGCTCAGCCGGCACGGCGTCCTCGTACGCACCCCGCGCACCCTGGAGGCGCTGGGCCGCATGGACACCATCTGCTTCGACAAGACCGGTACGCTCACCGAGAACAGGCTGCGGCTGACCCGCGTCGCGGGCCCCGACGGCACGGTCCGCAAGGTGGGCGACCCGGACGCCGCCGACGCCGTACGGATCGCCGCACGGGCCTGCCCCCGCCTCAACGGCGACGGCGCCCGCCCCACCCACGCCACCGACGAGGCCGTGCTCGACGCCGCCGGTCCCGACCCGGAGTGGACGCAGGAGGAGGGCCTGCCCTTCGAGACCTCGCGCGGTTACGCCGCCGCCGTCGGACGGGACGGCGACGGGGCGCCGGTACTGGTGGTCAAGGGTGCCCCGGAGACCGTGCTGCCCGCCTGCGCCGACCTGCCCTCGCACGCCACCGAGGTGGCACACGGGCTGGCCCGCGACGGACTGCGCATCATCGCGGTGGCCAGCAGGCCCCTGCGCAAGGGGGAGAAGGCCGCCGACGTCCTCGAACAGGAGCCGGAGAAGCTGGAGTTCACGGGGATGCTCGGACTGTCCGACGTCCCGCGCGAGACGTCCCCGGCCCTGGTGCACGGGCTGCGCGAGGCGGGCGTACGGCCCGTGGTGCTGACCGGCGACCACCCGCAGACCGCCCACGCCATCGCCGTGGACCTGGGCTGGCCCGAGGACGCGGTCGTGGTCACCGGTGACGAGATCGCCGCCGCCGACCGCACGGCGCGCTCCCGGATGCTGCGCGACGCGGACGTCGTCGCCCGGGTGGCGCCCGAGCAGAAGCTCCAGGTCGTCGAGTCGCTGCGGGACGCCGGGCGGGTCGTCGGCATGGTCGGCGACGGGGCCAACGACGCCGCCGCCATCCGCGCCGCGGACATCGGCGTCGGCATCAGCGCCCGCGGCTCGGCCGCCGCCCGCAACGCCGCGGACCTGGTCGTCACGGGCGACGACCTGCTGGTCCTGGTGGAGGCGGTGCGGGAGGGCCGGGCCCTGTGGCACAGCGTCGCCGACGCCATCGCCATCCTGATCGGCGGCAACGCGGGCGAGGTCGGCTTCGGCATCCTCGGCACGGTGCTGGGCGGTTCCGCCCCGTTGTCCACCCGGCAGATGCTGCTGGTCAACCTCTTCACGGACCTGTTCCCCGCGATGGCGGTGGCGGTGACGGAGACGGGCGACCCCGAGCAGGCCGAGGACGACGCCGGGTCTCCGCTCGGTACGGCGGTGCTGGGCGCGCCCCTGATCCGCCAGATCCGGCACCGGGCGATGACCACGGCTCTCGGCGCGACCGCGGCCTGGCTCTTCGGCCGCTTCACGCCGGGCACGGGGCGGCGCTCGACGACGATGGCCCTGTGCGCCGTGGTCGGCACCCAGCTCGCCCAGACCCTCGCCGACCGCCGGGGCAGCCGCCTGGTCCAGGTCACCTCGCTGGGCTCCGCCGCCGCGCTGGTCGCCCTGGTCCAGACCCCGGGCGCCAGCCAGCTCTTCGGCTGCACACCGCTGGGTCCCCTCGCGTGGGCGGGCGTGGCGGCGGCGATCGTCCTGGCACTGGCGGGACAGCGGGCGCTGCCGGCGGTGGAGGAGGCGGTCGCGAGGTACTGGCCGAAGGTGTCGGAGCGGCTGCCGGAGTTCGCGCGGTGAGTGCGGGCACCTGACCGGTGCCGGGGTGCCGTGCGGTTACGTCGCGAGCGGCACTCCGTGCTCGTCGGCGAAGGACCGGCGGCACAGACCGTGGCAGAAGCCGTACAGGACGCCCTCGTACACCAGCGTGGGCGGGGAGCCGGCGAGGTCGACGGTCATGCCACACACCGGGTCGGTGAGCCTGCCGCGGGTGGGCCGGCGCGCCGGGCGGGCGGGGGCGGTGTCCCGGGACGGGGTGGCGTCACGGTAGGGCCGGGAGACGAGTTCCATGAGGTCCAGACTGCTCACGGCCCTGCCGTGGATGCCGATGCCGCCCTCGGAGACGCCCTCGACCAGGACCACGGCGTCGGGTTCGCGCCGTACCCGCTCCGGGTCGCGGCCGGCGGCCCGTTCGGTCTCGGCCAGGACACCGGTGACGATCTCCACGGTGTCGCCACTCATCTCCTTGCGCCACGGCGCCGGGACGGTGACCCGCACCACGTAGCGGGGCGGGTCCGCCGGGTCGGTGCTGGGGCGTCGGCCGAGGACCCAGGTCGCCGGTTCGTGCACGAGCACCTGGGTGAGCGTGCGCTGGGCGTCGAGGACCTCGGCGGCGTGGCTGTCGTCCTCGGTCATGAGCGTGTCGATGAGCCGTTGGGCCAGGGTCTGCCGTTCCTCGTCGCTCAAGGCGTTCTTGGGTACGAACACGTCGATCAGCAGCATGCGGTGCTCCTGTCGTGCGGCCGGATTCGGGGTGTACCGGCCAATATGCCCGATGCGGGGCCGAGTGCCCGTCCGCCGTCGGCAGGATCCGTGCCTACTGAGGGCGGAGCAGTCGGCGAGGTCTTCTGCCACCGGAGTACCAGGCTCCCGTCCGAGACGTGCGGGATGCGGTCAGGTCCGGACGCCCGCCGCCTCCCGCGCCTCCGTCGACTCCAGCCGTCCCGCGTTCCGTTCCGCCGTGCGGCGGGCCCAGTGGCCGGTGGTCAGGGCGCCGAGGAGCAGGACCGCGAGGCCGCACCCGGCCAGGATCCACCAGCCGGGGCGGGCGGCGGAGACGAAGGTGTCGCGGTACGAGGAGGCGCCCACGCCCGCCGCCAGCACCGCGCCGACCACCGCCACGCCCAGCGTCTGGCCCAGCTGGCGGCTGGTGGACGCGACGGCGGCGGCCACCCCGGCCTGGGCGCGGGGCATGCCGGAGACGGCGGTGTTGGTGATGGGGGCGTTGACGAAGCCGAAGCCGACGCCGAACAGGACGTAGCCGATGAAGAGGGTGACGTTCGAGGTCTCGGCCTCGAAGGCGGCGAACAGCACCCCGCTCACCGCCAGCGCGCCGCCCGCGACCAGCAGCGGCAGCCGCGGCCCCCGGCTGCCGACGAGCCGTCCGGCCAGCGGGGCGCACAGGAAGGTCGGCACGGCCATCGGCAGCATCCACAGCCCGGCGTGCAGGGCGCTCAGTCCGCGCACGTTCTGCAGGTAGAGCGTGGACAGGAACAGGAAGCCGCCCAGCGCGGCGAACGCGCTGACCGCGATGACGGTGGCCCCGCTGAACGGCGCCGAGCGGAAGAAGCGCAGGTCGATGAGGGGTTCGGCGCGGCGGGGCTCGTAGAGGAGGAGGCCGAGCAGGGCGGCCAGTGCCAGTGCGGCGAACGGCAGCACCGTCGTGAACCCGGCGTTCGGCGCCTCGATGATCGCGTACGTCAGGGAGCCGAACAGCACGATCACCATCAGCTGGCCCAGCGGGTCGGGGCGGCGGGCCTTCGGCGCGCGGGACTCGGGGACGAAGCGGAGGGTGAGGAGCAGGGCCGCCAGGCCCACCGGCAGGTTGACCCAGAAGATCGAGCGCCAGCCGACCGACTCCACGAGCAGGCCCCCGACCAGCGGGCCGGCGGCCATGGATATGCCGACCACCGCGCCCCACACGCCGATCGCGCGGGCGCGCTCGCGCGGGTCGGTGAAGGTGTTGGTGATGATCGACATGGCGACCGGGTTGAGCATGGAGCCGCCCACCGCCTGGATCATCCGGAAGACGACCAGAGAGGACAGGTCCGGGGCCAGCGAGCACAGCAGCGAGCCGAGGGTGAAGACCACGAGGCCCGTCATGAAGACCCGCTTGCGGCCGATCCGGTCGGCCGTGGAGCCGGAGAGCATCAGCAGCGCGGCCAGCACCAGCGTGTAGGCGTCGATCGCCCACTGGAGTCCCGACGTGCTCGCGTGCAGATCGCGCTGCATGGCGGGCAGGGCGACGTTGAGGATCGTGTTGTCGATGCTCACGATCAGCAGGCTCATGCAGCAGATGGCGAGCACGAGCACGCGTCGGCGGTGGGTGAGCTCGGGCATGGCTGCCATCGTACGCCCATTTCGATAGTGCGGTTAACTAATGACCCATACATGATCTTTGTCCACAGGCACCGCGAGCACCACCCCGCGTGCGTGACAATGGAGGAATGTCCACGCCCACCGCACCCGCCCCCAGCACCACCGCCCGGCCGTTGCAGGTCGGCCCGCACACCGTCGCGCCGCCCGTCGTGCTGGCGCCGATGGCAGGGATCACCAACGCGCCGTTCCGCACGTTGTGCAGGGAGTTCAGTGGCGGCAAGGGCCTGTTCGTGAGCGAGATGATCACGACCCGGGCGCTGGTCGAGCGCAACGAGAAGACCATGCAGCTGATCCACTTCGACGCGACCGAGAAGCCGCGCTCGATCCAGCTGTACGGCGTCGACCCGGTGACCGTCGGCAAGGCCGTCCGCATGATCGCGGAGGAGGACCTCGCCGACCACATCGACCTGAACTTCGGCTGCCCGGTGCCCAAGGTGACCCGCAAGGGCGGCGGCTCCGCCCTCCCGTACAAGCGGCACCTGCTGCGGGCCATCGTCCGCGAGGCCGTGACCGGCGCCGGCGACCTGCCCGTCACCATGAAGATGCGCAAGGGCATCGACGACGACCACCTCACCTACCTCGACGCCGGCCGGATCGCCGTCGAGGAGGGCGTCACCTCCATCGCCCTGCACGGCCGCACCACCGCCCAGCACTACGGCGGCACCGCCGACTGGGACGCCATCGCCCGCCTCAAGGAGCACGTCCCGGAGATCCCCGTGCTGGGCAACGGCGACATCTGGTCCGCCGAGGACGCGCTGCGGATGGTGCGGGAGACCGGCTGCGACGGTGTCGTGGTGGGGCGCGGCTGCCTGGGGCGGCCGTGGCTCTTCGCCGATCTCGTCGCCGCCTTCGAGGGGCGCACGGAGGACTACGTACGGCCGACGCTGCGCGAGGTCGCCGACGTGATGGTGCGGCACGCCACCCTGCTCGGCGAGTGGATCGGCGACGAGTCGCGCGGCGTCATCGACTTCCGCAAGCACGTCGCCTGGTACCTCAAGGGCTTCGCGGTGGGCTCCGAGATGCGCAAGCGGCTCGCGGTCACCTCCTCCCTGGAGGCACTGCGTGCCGGGCTGGACGAGCTGGACCTCGACCAGCCCTGGCCCACCGGTGCCGACGGTCCTCGCGGCCGCACCTCCGGCAACAACCGGGTGGTCCTGCCGGACGGCTGGCTGAAGGACCCGTACGACTGCGCGGGCGTCGGCGAGGACGCGGAGCTGGACACCTCCGGCGGCTGACGGCGGCCGGTCAGTCTCCGGCCCCGGTGGGGTGCGGGGTGGAGCCGTATGCCGTCAGGAAGCGGTCGCGGAAGGAGTCCATCTTCCACACCGGGGCGTCCCCGGCGGGCTCGAGGCCTTCCGTCCAGTTCCAGTCGTCGATCGCGTCCAGCACCTCCGGGTCCTTGGCGACGATCGAGACGGGGACGTCCCGGCTCGCCCTGTCGCCGCTGACCCGGGCGAGCGGCTGGTGGTCGCCGAGGAAGACCAGGACGGTGTCGTCCGTGCCGTAGCGCTCCAGCCACTGGGTGAGGCTCGTGACCGAGTACTCGACCGACTTGCCGTACTCCTCCTTCGACCGGGTGGAGTCGGCGATGACGTCGGCAGCCTCCACGCCCGACGCCTCGATGCCCTCGTAGACCGAGCCGTCGCCGATCTCGTCCCAGCCGACCATCCTCGGCAGCGGCGCCCAGGGCTGGTGGCTGGAGGTCAGGATGACCTCCGCCATCAGCGGCCTCTCCCGCTCCCTGCCGTGCTCCAGGCGCTGGAACGCCTCCAGCGCGTACTGGTCCGGCATGGTCGACCAGCTGAACTTCGGCCCCCGGTAGCCGACGTCGAACGCGTCGTAGACCTTGTCCAGCCCGTACCACTCGGCCTCCGGCCACGCCTTCTGCACGCCCGGCATGACACCGACCGTGTCCCAGTGGCCGGTCTTGCCGAACGCCTTGGTGAGGGTGAGGTGGTCGCTCGCGGTGACGGTGCGGTAGCGCTGCTGGTTGTCCACCCACAGGCCCGACATGAAAGTGGAGTGGCCGAGCCAGCTGCTGCCGCCGAACGTGGCGGACGTGAGCCAGCCGCTGCGCGCCCGGAAGCCCGCCTCCGCCAGCGCCTTCGTACCGGTGCCGAGGGTGCGGCCGACGCCGGGCGCCGTCACCGGGTCCTCGATGGCGCTGCGGCCGTAGCTCTCGATGAACGCGAAGATCACGTCCTTGCCGCGCAGGTCCGGCACGAGCTGGTCGCCGGGCGTCGCGCCGAACCGGTCCGACTCCGCCTCCTTCGCGAACGCCGCCTCGTCCCGCAGCGTGTCCGTCACCCGGTGCGCCTGCGCCTGGAGCAGGGCGGAGGCGTTCGTCGTGGCGATCCGTGTCCCGAAGGTCTGCACGCCCAGTGCCACGCAGGTGATCCACACGGTGGCCGCCATCAGCGCCCCCCGTGCCGCCCGCTCCCGGTGCGCGGCGAGCAGCTCGCCGAGCCGTACCGCCGCCAGCGCCGTCACCACCAGCAGCGAGACGGCCAGCCCGGCCGCGCCCACGGCGGCCCAGGCCGCCGCCGCCCCGCCCATCGAGTCCGCCACGTACGACTGGGCGTCGTCCAGCAGCCCCCAGTCCAGAACGACGTTGAAGCCCCGCCCCAGGAACTCGGTGAAGCCCATGTCGAGCAGGTTCAGCACCGTCAGCGCCCCGAGGACGGCGCCGAAGAGGGCCGACGCCGCCAGCCGCGCGGGCCGGGGCAGGCAGAGCAGCAGGACCGCGCCGACGACGGCTTCCGCCGGGATGCGCGCGAACCGGTTGGGTTCGAGGGCGGCGAAGGTGTTCGGCAGCAGCAGGGCGCCGAGCACGAGCGCGGCGGCGAGGACGGTCGTGGTGCGGCGGACGACGAGGGCGGTGCGCGGGTGCCGGGTGCGCCAGGCGCGCCAGTGGGCCAGGCGGGCCTGGAGAACTTTCAGGGGCGAAGGTGCGGCGGGAGCGGGTGTGCCGGATGCGGCGGGGGTGTCGGCGCCGTGCGGCGGCCGGCGGAAAGGCGTGCTGACAGGCACCCGGAGGTCCTTCCGTACGAAACCCGGTGGTCGGCGGACCCGGCGAGGGGGCCGGGTCCGCCGCACCCTGACGTACGTGCGCCGCGAGCCGTCCGTTCACCGGTCCGCATGGTGAAATCCGGCAGCCTGTGGCAGCGTGATTCTCGCCACCTCTGATAGAGGTGACGCTCAGATGAGCGGATCTTGAGCGGTTCCACTTCTCCAAGGGGTGGCACTGAGTGCCATGTCATGATCGTTCATCGATCGAACTCAAACGTAGCGATTGGCGCTCAGGTGAGCGCCTAGTCCGGGATTCGAGAGTTCATCCGTTCAAGAAGTGAAAACACAAGCCGTCGGTCGCTTGCCAAGCCTTGACTTTCGATCCGCTGGCGGACGAGTGGTTACAGGCGCATGACGCGCAAGTGGACGTACCCAGGTGCCTTTGATCTGGGTACATTCCTCGCCGTCAGGGCAGCCACCGCGTCCTCGAGGAGTCGAGACCCGTGTCGGAAAACAAAGAACCTCAGGTAACGAACGCGCCGAAGTTCGTTTACGACTTCACCGAGGGCAACAAGGACCTCAAGGACCTCCTCGGCGGCAAGGGCGCCAACCTCGCCGAGATGACCAACCTGGGTCTTCCGGTCCCTCCCGGCTTCACCATCACCACCGAGGCGTGCAAGACCTACCTCGACAGTGGCGAGGAGCCGACGGCACTGCGTGACGAGGTGAGTGCGCACCTCGACGCCCTCGAAGCGAAGATGGGCAAGAAGCTCGGCCAGGCCGACAACCCCCTCCTCGTGTCGGTCCGCTCCGGAGCCAAGTTCTCCATGCCCGGCATGATGGACACGGTCCTCAACATCGGCCTCTCCGACAAGTCGGTGCAGGGCCTGGCCAAGCAGGCCGGCGACGACCGCTTCGCCTGGGACTCCTACCGCCGCCTGATCCAGATGTTCGGCAAGACCGTCCTCGGCGTGGACGGCGACCTCTTCGAGGAGGCGCTGGAGGCGGCGAAGGCGGCCAAGAAGGTCACGGTCGACACCGAGCTGGAGGCCGCCGACCTCAAGAAGCTCGTCACCAAGTTCAAGAAGATCGTCAAGACCGAGGCCGGGCGGGACTTCCCGCAGGACCCGCGCGAGCAGATGGACCTCGCCATCAAGGCCGTCTTCGACTCCTGGAACGGCGAGCGCGCCAAGCTCTACCGCCGCCAGGAGCGCATCCCGCACGACCTCGGCACCGCCGTCAACGTCTGCTCCATGGTCTTCGGCAACCTGGGCCCCGACTCCGGCACCGGCGTCGCCTTCACCCGCGACCCCGCCTCCGGCCACCAGGGCGTCTACGGCGACTACCTGCAGAACGCCCAGGGCGAGGACGTCGTCGCCGGCATCCGCAACACGGTGCCGCTCGCGGAGCTGGAGCAGATCGACAAGAAGTCGTACGACCAGCTGATGCAGATCATGGAGACGCTGGAGAACCACTACCTGGACCTCTGCGACATCGAGTTCACCATCGAGCGCGGCCAGCTGTGGATGCTCCAGACCCGCGTCGGCAAGCGCACGGCGGGGGCGGCCTTCCGCATCGCCACCCAGCTCGTCGACCAGGGCCTGATCGACGAGGCCGAGGCCCTCCAGCGCGTCAACGGCGCCCAGCTCGCGCAGCTGATGTTCCCGCGCTTCGACGAGGACGCCAAGGTCGAGAAGGTCGGCCGGGGCATCGCGGCCTCGCCGGGCGCGGCGGTCGGCAAGGCGGTCTTCGACTCGTACACGGCCGTCAAGTGGTCCCGCTCGGGCGAGAAGGTCATCCTGGTGCGCCGCGAGACCAACCCCGACGACCTGGACGGCATGATCGCCGCCGAGGGCATCCTGACCTCGCGCGGCGGCAAGACCTCCCACGCGGCCGTCGTCGCGCGCGGCATGGGCAAGACCTGTGTCTGCGGCGCCGAGGAGCTGGAGGTCGACACCAAGCGCCGCCGGATGACCGTCCCCGGCGGGCACGTCGTCGAGGAGGGCGACGTCATCTCCATCGACGGCTCCTCCGGCAAGGTCTACCTGGGCGAGGTCCCGGTCGTGCCGTCGCCGGTCGTCGAGTACTTCGAGGGCCGCATGCACGCCGGTGCCGAGGACGCCGACGAGCTGGTCGAGGCCGTGCACCGCATCATGGCCTTCGCCGACCGCAAGCGCCGGCTGCGGGTGCGCGCCAACGCCGACAACGCCGAGGACGCGCTGCGCGCCCGCCGCTTCGGCGCCCAGGGCATCGGCCTGTGCCGCACCGAGCACATGTTCCTCGGCGACCGGCGCGAACTGGTGGAGCGGCTGATCCTGGCCGACACCGAGGCCGAGCGCGAGGAGTCCCTGAAGGAGCTGCTCCCGCTGCAGAAGCAGGACTTCGTCCAGCTCTTCGAGTCGATGGACGGTCTGCCGGTCACGGTCCGCCTGCTGGACCCGCCGCTGCACGAGTTCCTGCCCGACATCACCGAGCTGTCGGTGCGCGTCGCGCTCGCCGAGTCCCGCCAGGAGCCGCACGAGAACGAGCTGCGCCTCCTCCAGGCGGTGCACCGCCTGCACGAGCAGAACCCGATGCTGGGCCTGCGCGGTGTCCGTCTCGGCCTGGTCATCCCCGGCCTGTTCACCATGCAGGTGCGGGCGATCGCCGAGGCGGCGGCCGAGCGCAAGGCCGCCAAGGGCGACCCGCGCGCCGAGATCATGATCCCGCTCGTCGGCACCGTCCAGGAGCTGGAACTCGTCCGCGACGAGGCCGACCAGGTCATCGCCGAGGTCGAGGCCGCCACCGGCGCCAAGCTCAAGCTGTCCATCGGCACGATGATCGAGCTGCCGCGCGCCGCGCTGACCGCCGGTCAGATCGCCGAGGCCGCCGAGTTCTTCTCCTTCGGCACCAACGACCTCACCCAGACCGTGTGGGGCTTCAGCCGCGACGACGTGGAGGCCAGCTTCTTCACGGCCTACCTGGAGAAGGGCATCTTCGGCGTCTCCCCGTTCGAGACCATCGACAAGGACGGCGTCGGCTCCCTGGTCGCCGCCGCCGCGAAGGCCGGCCGCGAGACCCGCCCCGACCTGAAGCTCGGCGTCTGCGGCGAGCACGGCGGCGACCCCGAGTCCGTCCACTTCTTCCACGAGGTGGGCCTGGACTACGTCTCCTGCTCCCCGTTCCGCATCCCGGTGGCGCGGCTGGAGGCGGGCCGGGCGGCGTCGCAGTCGAAGGGCAGCGACCACCGGTAAGCCCCCGAGAGGGGCACAGGGCCCCGGAGCCGCCGTCTGTCACCCGACCACCCTCACCGATCGGCGGCGGCTCCGGTCCACGGGAAGAGGCGGCACCCTTGTGCGGGGGTGCCGCCTTTCTCGTCAGCCGGTGCTTCCGTGCGCGTCAGCCGGCGCCGTTGCCCCGGCGCCGACGCGCGGCCAGCAGCAGTCCGCCGCCGGCGAGCACGACGGCCGCGCCGCCCGCCGCGATGTACGGCGTGGTGTCGTCGCCGCCGGTCTCGGCGAGGCCGGTGCCCTGCTGCCCGGCGGCCTCCTCTCCGCCGCCGGAGTTCTCCGCGTTCCCGGAGTCCTTGGAACCGGCCGCTTCGTCGGAGTCCTTGTCGCCGGAGTCCTTGTCGTCGGCGGGCACGAAGCCCGCGGGCGGCTTGTCGCAGCCGACGCCGTCCTTGTCGCGGTCGAGGTGGTCGCCGTAGTGCTCGTCGCCCTTCGGGATGTTGTGGTACCCGGCGTCGTAGGCCTCGGTGCAGTTCTCGAACGGGTGGTTGCCGTCGTGCGCCTGGGCGGCGGCAGGCAGGGCGGCCAGGGCCACCGCGGCCAGGGCGACGGCGGCGGGCTTGCGGAGCAGCTTCATCAAGAGTCCCGGGAATGGTGTGGTGGAGCGGATGTGAGATGACGAAGCTATTGAGGTGCGCGGGATGTGGTGGAGATATGAAGGAGTCGTGACGGGAACGTGATGTGACCGGACGGTAGCTCTCCGCTGTCCCTCGGCTGCCCGTGGCGGGCTACGCCCTGAACGGTCCGCGCACCTCGTAGGTGATCCCGCCGGAGGACCTCCCGCTCGTGCCCCGCTGGCTGGAGAAGTACAGCCGGGTGCCGTCGGGCGAGAAGGCGGGGCCCGTGATCTCCGAGCCGGACTGGCCGTCGATGCGCAGGAAGGGGGCGATCACGTCGCTCGGTGTGATCACGCAGATCTCCATGGTGCCGCCGTCCTCGGCCACGAACAGGTCGCCGGAGGAGCTGCCGGTGACGTTGTCCACGCCGGTCAGCGGGGCCGTGCCGGACGTCACCAGGGAGTCGTCGTAGGCGAGTTCGATGGTCTGGGCGGCGGCGTTGTACTGCCAGACGCGGTTGTCGCCCTTGGTGGTGAACCAGCAGGTGTCGTCGGCGTAGTGGCAGCCCTCACCGCCGTTGAACCGCTTGGCGCCGGAGACCTGGTGGCGGGTGGCCGTCGCGCCGGACGGGTCGGGGACCCTCGCCCAGGACACCGGGCCGCTGGTGGCCGAGCCCGCGACCAGGACCTCCAGCGTGCCGGAGGACAGGTCGCCCCAGGTCGTGGGGCGGAAGCGGTAGAAGCAGCCGTCACTGACGTCCTCCGTCAGGTAGACGGCCCTGCGCACCGGGTCGGCGGCTGCCGCCTCGTGCTTGAAGCGGCCCATGGCGTCCCGCCGCACCGCGGCCTTCACGCCCCACGGGTCGGTCTCGTAGACGTATCCGCGGTCCACCTCCTCGCAGGACAGCCAGGTGTTCCACGGTGTCCGGCCGCCCGCGCAGTTCTGCCGGGTGCCGGAGAGGACGCGGTACGCCGAGGTGACCGCCCCGGTGGCCGAGAACTTCACCGCGCTCGCCCCGCCGGAGGGGTTGATCTCCGAGTTGGAGACGTAGATCCAGCCCGAGCCGTCCGGGTAGCAGGCGCCGCCGTCCGGGGCGTTGTGCCAGGTGTACGAGGTGCCCGCGACCTTCTGTCCGGAGCGGGCGATCACCCTGCTGGTGAAGCCGGCGGGCAGCCGGATGCCGTTGGCGTCGGGCGCTCCGAGCGCCCCGTACGGGCCGCTGCCGGGCTGGGCGGGGGCGGCGTGAGCGGCACCGCGCCACAGGGCTCCGCCGAGCACGGCCGAGCCGCCGACGACGGCCGTGCGCAGAAGGGTACGACGTTCCACTGCTGCCTCCGGGTGTCCTGACCGGGGCCCGCCGCCGGTCGGCGGCGGGGGTGTGCGGCTACGGACCCTAGAGCGCCACGGTTGACGGTGCATGGACAATCTGTGACGGCCGGACGGCGCGCTCCCCCAGCGGTCCACCGCCACCACCACCGCCGAGCACCGTACGCCGGGGCGGGTCGGCGCGGTTCCGGGCCGTGGTGCGACCGCCGCAGTCCTACGCCGCCTTCACCTCGTACGTCTCCACCCGCACCGTCTCGTCGTCCAGGCACACCCCGGTCGCCAGGTCGAAGCGCTGCTTGAGCAGCGGGGAGGCGACGAAGGGGCGGCCCTGGTGGGTGCCGGTCAGGCCGCGGGAGAGGACCGCCGCGCCGGTGAACGGGTCGCGGTTGCCGATGGCGTACAGCTCGCCCGACCGGTCGCGGAACAGGGCCACCTGGCCGCCGTCCGGCAGCAGGGCCGCGACGCCCCGGCCGGGCAGCAGGGCGCCGAGGTCGCAGGCCGTGAACCAGTCGTCCGTCAGCCGGAGCCGGACCTTGAGGTCGGTCGTCTCGGGTGCCAGGGTCATCGCCGGGTCATTCCTTCCAGGAGGTCGTCTTCCGAGGGGCGCCGCAGGCCGATGTCCAGCAGCGGCAGGTCGGGCTTCATCTGGTCGCGCTCGGGCACGAAGCCCACGACCGGGTCCGGGGTGTCGGGCGCGTTCACGAAGGACACGAACCGGGCGAGCTTCTCGGGGTCGTTGATGGTCTCGGCCCACTCGTCGCGGTAGTGCGAGACGTGGGCCCGCATCAGGGACTCCAGTTCGTCGCAGATGCCGAGCGAGTCGTGCACGACGACGTCCCGTACGTGGTCCAGGCCGCCCGGGATGCGCTCCAGCCAGGTGGAGGTGCGCTCCAGCTTGTCGGCGGTGCGGATGTAGAACATCAGGAACCGGTCGATCAGGCGGACCAGTTCGGCGTCGGAGAGGTCCTGTGCGAGCAGGTCCGCGTGGCGCGGGGTGGCGCCGCCGTTGCCGCCGACGTAGAGGTTCCAGCCGTTGGAGGTGGCGATCACGCCGAAGTCCTTGGACTGGGCCTCGGCGCACTCGCGGGCGCACCCGGAGACCGCCGACTTCAGCTTGTGCGGGGAGCGCAGGCCCCGGTAGCGCAGCTCCAGGTCGATCGCCATGCGCACCGAGTCCTGGACGCCGTAGCGGCACCAGGTCTGGCCGACGCAGGACTTCACCGTGCGCAGCGACTTGCCGTAGGCGTGCCCGGACTCGAAGCCGGCGTCCACCAGCCGCGCCCAGATCACCGGCAGCTGCTCGACGCGGGCGCCGAACATGTCGATGCGCTGACCGCCGGTGATCTTCGTGTAGAGCCCGAAGTCCCGGGCGATCTCGCCGATGACGATCAGCTTCTCCGGCGCGATCTCACCGCCGGGGATGCGCGGGACGACGGAGTACGAGCCGTTCTTCTGGAGGTTGGCCAGGAAGTGGTCGTTGGTGTCCTGGAGGGCGGCCTGCTCGCCGTCCAGGACGTAGCCGCTGGCGCCGATGCTCGGGGCGAGGGAGGCGATGATCGAGCCGATCGCGGGCTTGCACACCTCGCAGCCCTCGCCGCCCCGGGCGTCCTCGCGGCCGTGCCGGTCCAGCAGCTCCCGGTAGGAGGTGATCCGCAGCGCGAGGACGATCTCGTACAGCTCCTCGCGGGTCTGGGCGAAGCAGCCGCACAGGCCCTTGTCGACCTCGACGCCGCTCGCCTCCAGCTCGGCGGTGACCAGCTGGCCGAGCACCTTCACGCAGGAGCCGCAGCCGGTGCCGGCCTTGGTGCACTTCTTCACCTCCGGCACGGTCGTGCAGGAGTGCTCGGTCACCGCGCCGCGGACCGTGCCCTTGGTGACGTTGTGGCAGGAGCAGATCACCGCGTCGTCGGGCAGGGCGGCCGGGCCGAGCTGGGCGGGGGCGCCCGCACCGGCGGGCAGCACCAGGGACTCGGGGGAGACCGGCGGGACCGAGCCGGTGAACGCGCGCAGCGTGCCGTACGCCTCCGCGTCGCCGACCAGGATGCCGCCGAGCAGCGTGCCGTCGCGGCCCACGACCAGCTTCTTGTACAGGCCCGCCCGGGAGTCGGAGTAGACGACGTCCAGGCAGTCGTCGGCGGTGCCGTGCGCGTCGCCGAAGGACGCCACGTCCACACCGAGCAGCTTCAGCTTGGTGGACAGGTCGGCGCCGGTGAAGGAGGCCTCCTGGGCCGCGATGGTGGCGGCGGCCGTCTCGGCCTGCTCGTACCCGGGTGCCACCAGCCCGTACACCCGCCCGTCGGCGGCGAGCGCGCACTCGCCGATCGCGAAGACCCGCTCGTCGGTGACCGTCCGGCACCGCTCGTCGACGCTGATGCCGCCGCGCTCGCCGACCGCCAGTCCGCAGTCGCGGGCCAGCTGGTCGCGGGGGCGGACACCGGCGCTGAAGACCACCAGGTCGGTGGCGAGTTCGGAACCGTCGGAGAGCCTCATGCCGGTGACGGCGCCGTCCTCGCCGGTCAGGATCTCCTGCGTGCCGACGCCCGTGTGCACGGACAGGCCCATCCCCTCGATGGTGCGCAGCAGCGCCGCGCCGCCGCCCTCGTCGACCTGGACCGGCATCAGACGCGGCGCGAACTCCACGATGTGCGAGGTGAGTCCGAGCCCCTTGAGGGCGCCGGCCGCCTCCAGCCCGAGCAGCCCGCCGCCGACCACCGCGCCGGTCGTCGCGGTCTTCGCGTACGCCTCGATGGCGAGCAGGTCCTCGATCGTGCGGTAGACGAAGCAGCCCTCGGCGTTCTTGCCGGGGACGGGCGGCACGAACGGGTACGAGCCGGTCGCCAGCACCAGTACGTCGTAGTCGACGACCAGCCCGGAGCGGGCGGTCACCGTGCGCGCCTCGCGGTCGACGCTCTCCGCCGGATCGCCGACGCGCAGTTCGACGCCGTGCTCCTCGATGAACGCCGCGTCGGTCATCGACAGGTCCTCGGGGGTCTTCCCCGAGAAGTACGAGGTGAGCTGGACGCGGTCGTAGGCGGGGCGCGGCTCCTCGCACAGCACGACCACGCGGTGCGTGGCGGTCAGGCCGCGCTCGGCGAGCGCCTCCAGGAAACGCTGGCCGACCATGCCGTGGCCGACGAGGACGATGGTCGGGGTGGCGGTCATCAGGAGCCTCCGTCATGGGTGAGCAGGTGGAGCAGGGGGCCGCCGTCGGACGGGAGCGGCTCTGCTCCCTCCCAGGCGCGCGCGAGCGCGCCGACGGTGCCGAGTTCGCCGACCAGGACCCCGCCGACCAGCCGGTCGTCACGGACGACGACCTTGCGGTAGGTGCCCCGGGTGGCGTCGGCGAGCTGCACGACGTCGTCACCGGGGCGGGGGTCGGTCTCGCCGAACGCGGCGAGGTCGAAGGAGCCCTCGGGCCCGAGGGGGCCGCCGGTCCCGGTGAGGGTGAGCCGGGTCAGAGAGCGGGTGCCGGTGTAGCGGGCGGCGGTGCCGTCCCCGGCGAGCAGTCCGGCGAGCGCGCCCGCCTGTTCGAGGGCCGGCGCGGCCAGCCCGTACACGCGCCCCGCGTGCTGGGCGCAGTCGCCGATCGCGCGGATGTGCGGGTCACTGGTGCGCAGCTCGTCGTCGACGACCACGCCCGCCGCCACCTCCAGCCCGGCTGCCCGCGCCAGCCCCACGCGCGGCCGGACCCCGCACGCGAGGACGACGACGTCGGCGCCCAGCGCGTACCCGTCGGCCATTTCCACCGACCGCACCGCCCCGCCGACGCTCCGCACGTCCCGCACCCGGCACTCGGTGTGCACCTCGACACCGAGGTCCTCCAGGTGGCGCCGGACGAGGGCGGAGGCGGCCGGGTCGAGCTGGCGTTCCATGAGCCGCTCGGACTGCTGGGCGAGGACGACCTGGGCGCCGCGCACGGCCAGCGCGCGGGCGGCGGACACGCCGAGCAGCCCGCCCCCGACGACGACCGCCCGCGCCCCCGGCCGCAGTGCCTTGGACAGTCCCAGGCAGTCGTCCATCGTCCGGAACGCGTGCACGCCCTCGGGCAGCTCCCGGTCCGGGGTGAACAGGCCGCGCAGCGGCGGCAGTACGGCGTTGGAGCCGGTGGCGAGGACCAGCGTGCCGTAGGCGATCACGGAGCCGTCGGCGCAGTGGACGGCGCGCCGGGCCCGGTCGATGCCGGTGACCCGGCCGCGCAGCAGTCCGGCCGGCGCGGGCAGCGCGACCACCTCGGGGCCGTACCGTCCGGCCAGCACCTCGGCGAGCAGCACCCGGTTGTAGGGGCGGTGCTCCTCGTCGCCGACGACCAGCGCGGGCGTGCCGAGCTCACCGAGCCGCCGGGCGAGGGTGACGCCCGCGAGTCCGGCGCCGATCACCACCACACGCGTATTCGAGGTCATGGCACCGAGCGTGCGGTGCGGGTGTTACCCGGTGGCATCGCGACTGTTTCCCAGGGGGAACGCTGCCCTCAGCGGGGCCGGGCACCGGGTGTGAGGGACGCTGGAGGCGTCCGTAACCTCAGAAGACCCTCATCTCGATGGACGGCACATCCATTCCGTCCATAGGGTCACGATCATGCCCGACATATCGCTGACCACGGTCGTCCTGCTCTGCCTCGCCGCCCTCGCGGCCGGCTGGATCGACGCCGTGGTCGGCGGTGGCGGGCTCCTGCTGCTGCCCGCGCTGCTGCTCGGCCTGCCCGCCGGGACACCGGCCGCGCACGCGCTGGGCACCAACAAGGCGGTCGCCATCGTCGGCACCACGGGCGCGGCGGTGACGTACGCCCGCAAGGCGCCCGTGGACGTCGGCACCGCCGTACGGATCGGCCTCGCGGCCCTGGCCGGATCGTCGGGCGGGGCCTTCTTCGCGGCCGGGATGAGCACCGAGGTCCTCAAGCCCGTCATCATGGTGGTGCTGCTGGCCGTCGCGGCCTTCGTGATCCTTCGACCCGCCTTCGGCACCGCCCCCGCCACCGGCCCCGCCACCCGCCGCCAGACGCTCGCCGCGATCGGCCTCGCGGGCCTCGGCATCGGCTTCTACGACGGCCTCATCGGCCCCGGCACCGGAACCTTCCTGGTGCTGGCCCTCACCGCCGTCCTCCACCTGGACCTGGTGACCGCCTCCGCCACCGCGAAGATCGTGAACTGCTGCACCAACGCGGGCGCCCTCGCGATGTTCGCCTGGCAGGGCGCGGTGCTGTGGCAGCTGGCTGTCCTGATGGCGGTGTTCAACCTGGCGGGCGGCACCCTCGGCGCGCACACGGCGCTGAAGCGGGGCAGCGGATTCGTGCGGATCGTGCTGCTGACGGTGGTGTTCGCGCTGGTGGCGAACCTGGCGTACGAGCAGTGGATCGCGTAGGAAGGGTTCAGGGCGGGGTCTCACCGGCGGCCGTCTCACCGGCTGTCGGTCAGGTGCGCGAAGACGACCACGTTCCCCTGGTAGCCGGTACCGCGTGCGTAGTCGCCGCCGCAGGTGATGACGCGCAGCTCGGGCCGGTCGGCCGCGCCGTACACCTTCTCGTCGGGGAAGTCCTCGGCCTCGTACACCTCGACGGCGTCCACGGCGAAGACCGCGACGCCGCCGTCCTGCCGGCCGACCTCGATCAACGAGTCCTTCTCCAGGGCGCCGAGGCGGTAGAAGACGGCGGGGCCCTCGGCGTTGTCGACGTGCCCGGCGACGATCGCGGTGCCCGTCTCGCCGGGGGTGGTGCCGGCCTCGTACCAGCCGGCCAGGTTCTCCTCCTCGGCGGGCGGTACGTCGAGACTGCCGGACGGTGTCAGCCCGAGGCCCGTCATGGGGGCGTCCACGCCGATCGCCGGGATGCGGATGCGGTCGGGAGGGGAGGGCGGCAGCGCCGGTGCCGCGGGCGCCCGCCCCGCCTGCCCGGCGCCGGTACGGGCGGCCTGCGCGGCCGACGGCTGCGGCGGTGCCTCGGCGCCGGTCCGGCCGAGCAGCAGCCACGCCCCGGAACAGAGGGCGAGCGCGGTGACCGCGGCTATCGCCCAGTCGCCGATCCTGCGCATGACGCGCCCCTCTCCCTCGGGTCCCTCGGGGGATCCCCTGCCCCCTCCGGGCCGCGAGGGGCATCGGACCCGGAGGGGGTGGGGAAGTGCGGTACCGGCGGACGGGCAGCGGAGGGTGCCCGTCAGATCCCGTCGCCTCTCGCCCGGCGATGCAGGAGCCAGGTACCGCCCGCGGCGGCGACGGCCAGAGCCGCAACACCGGCCGCGGTCTGCACGGGATCGGGGCCAAGAGCGCCGCCGACCCCCGTCTTCACGCTTCCTCTGGGGTACACCTGCTCACGGGCCGCGGTCAGCGTGACCACCAGGTCACCCGCCACCCGCTTGCCGCTCCCGCCACAGGTCGCGACGATCTCGTACGTCCCCGGCTGGGCGCTCGGCGGCACCTGGAAGCCGCCCGTCGTCGCGCCCTCCCCGGCGCCCGGCGCCAGCGGGAACTCACCGGCGCCCACCGCGCTGGCGTCCCCCGCCGCGCCGTCCTCGCCGCACGCCGCCGTGCGCACCGTGGCCCGTTCGCCCGGCACGACCGAGGACGGATACACCTCCAGACCACCGGTGACTCGGGCCTGACCGGCGTACGCGGGCGCCGGGGAGGCGAGGCCGACGGCCGCGACGGCGAGCGCGGTGCCGGTCAGCAGGCGGGCGGTACGTCGCATCGGTGCTCCTTCGAGCTCTTCGGTGGCCCCTGCCCTACCGAGGAAAGTCGCACCGGGCGCGGCCCGCTCCCCGAGAGCGAGCCGGGAATGGGATGAACGGGTGTCGCCCGCGCTTCCGGCGTCCCCGTGCGTGACGCCGTTCCGGCAGGTCACGGGCGTACGAGGGGCCCACCCGGGGAAAGTTGTGCCGGTGCGCGGGGCACGCGTGTGAACGGGTGACCGTGCCGCCGAACGGGCCCGCGTCGCGCGTCAGCCGACGTTCACCGCGCTCCACGCCGCGCCCACCGCGGCGTACTCCGCGCTGTCGGCGCCGTACAGGTCCCTCGCCGCGTTCAGGGTGGCCGTGCGGGCGCCCGCGTAGTCCGTGGACGAGGTCATGTAGACGGTCAGCGCCCGGTACCAGATGTCGCCCAGCTTCTCCCGGCCGATCCCGGAGACGGTGGAGCCGTCGCAGGTGGGGGAGTCGTAGTGCACTCCGCCCACGGTCTTCGCGCCGCTGCCCTCGGCCAGCAGGTAGGCGAAGTGGTTGGCGATCCCGGAGGAGTAGTGGACGTCGAGGTCGCCCGCGGCCGTGCTCCAGCAGTCGGCCGAACTGCCGTCCCGGCTCGGCCGGTCCATACGGCGCAGCGCGTCGCGGCCGAAACCGTCCCGGACGACCTTCTCGCCGATCAGATAGTCCCCGGGGTCGGTGGCGTTGTCCGCGTGCCACTCCACCAGCGCGCCGAAGATGTCGGAGGTCGCCTCGTTCAGCCCGCCGGACTCGCCCGAGTACGTCAGCGCCGCCGTCGACGAGGTCACGCCGTGCGTCATCTCGTGCGCGGCGACGTCCAGCGAGACCAGCGGACCGAAGGCCGTCCCGTCACCGTCGCCGTACGTCATGCAGAAGCAGCCGTCGTCCCAGAAGGCGTTGTTGTACCGGGTGCCGTAGTGCACGCGGTTGTACGAGCCCTTTCCGTCGCCCGCGATGCCGCTGCGGCCGTGGACGTCCTCGTAGTAGTCCCAGGTGACGTCCGTGCCGTACTGCGCGTCCACGGCGGCCGAGGCGCGGTCGTCGGCCGTCCCGGTGCCCCAGTGGTTGTCGGCGTCGGTGAAGACCGCCGAGGGGGCCCGGACGAGGCAGACGTTGAGGAGGCACAGGTCGGTCTGGTTCCCGGCGTCGCCGGTGTGGGTGCCGCCGCGTGTCGGGTCCTTGAGCCGGTACGACGACCCGGACGGAGTGGTCCGCAACGGCACCGTCCCGCCGTACAGCGACCTGCCGTCGCCCTCGGCCGCCGATTCGAGGGCGTCCCAGGCGTCGATCCGGGCGCCCGTGGCCGCGTCGGTCAGCACCGTGCGCGCGACCGGGTTGCCGAGGGAGTCCAGCGCCACCGCGTTGGTTTGCCAGGCCAGCTTCGGGGCGCCGTGCAGCGCGTCGACGACCAGCTCGGGCTCGGCGGTGAGCCGCTTCAGCAACTGGCCCGGGTTGGCGGCGCGCAGCGCGGTCGCGGCGAGGTCGGCGGCCTTGGGCGCGGACAGTTCCGGGGTGACGGTGGGCAGGGAGACGGCCGCACTCGTCGCGCGGTCGGCGCCCCGGTAGCCGCCGTCGGGGGCGAGGTGGACGACGAAGTCGCCGCCCAGGACGGGCAGGCCGCGGTACGTGCGGTCGTAGCGGACGTGCTGGGTGCCGTCGGCGTCGACGATGACGTCGCGGACCTCCGTCTCCTGGGCCGGGGTCAGGCCCAGGGCCGGGGCGCGGTCCACGAGGACCGCCGCCGCGTTGCCGAGGGCGGTGGCCGGGGTCGGGCGGTCGGCGGCGCCGGCGGTGGGGGCGGGCGCGCCGACCAGGAGGGAGGCGGCGGTGGCGGTGACGGCGGCGGTGGTGAGGCGGGAACCGCGGACGGGCCGTATTCGGCTCATCGGTCTCCTTGGAGAAGGCGCGTGGGGACGCAGAGGTTGGGGGGAGTGGGGGAGTGCTGACTCGGATTCAAGGGCTCCCGGACATGTCATGTCCATAGCGCGCACGTGGAGATCGTGAGGGGAGAGAATGACCCTCGTGGATGCCCTGCCGGATGGTGTGACGGATGCCGGGAGACTGCCGTTCTTCGTCTACGGGACGCTCCGCCCCGGCGCCCCCAACCACGCCCGTTTCCTCAGCGGCCGCACCCGCGCCGAGGAACCGGCCCGGCTCAACGGCGCCGTCCTGTACCCCGGCCCCGGCTATCCCTACGCCGTCGAGGCCCCGGGCGGCGTGGTGACCGGTGACCTCGTCACCGCCCGGCCGGAGACGTACGCCGACCTGCTCGCCACGCTCGACCGGCTGGAGGAGTACGCGCCGGGCGACCCGCGCAACCTCTACGACCGGGTCGCGAGGAGCGTCGTACGGGCCGCCGACGGCTCGCCCGTCCGCGCCTGGGTCTACGTCGCCGCCCCGGCCGTCGCGGCCAGGCTGCGCGCCCGCGCCATGCCCATCGAGGGCGGCGAGTGGCGGCCGACGGACCGGCGACCCCGGCGGACGGGCCCTACGGCCCCGCCACCGCCTCCACCCGCACCGCGCACACCTTGAACTCCGGCATCCGCGAGGTCGGGTCGAGGGCCGGGTTGGTCAGGGTGTTGGCGCGGCCCTCGCCCGGCCAGTGGAAGGGCATGAACACCGTGTCGGGCCGGATGGCGGAGGTGATGCGGGCGGGAGCCACCGCCCGGCCGCGCCGCGACACGACGGCCACCGGATCGCCCTGGGCGACCCCGAGCCGCGCCGCCAGCCGCGGGTGCAGCTCCACGAAGGGGCCGGGCGCCGCGGCGTTCAGCTCGCCCACCCGCCGGGTCTGTGCCCCGGACTGGTACTGCGCCACGACCCGGCCGGTCGTCAGCAGCACCGGGTACTCGTCGTCCGCCTCCTCGGCACTCGGCCGGTGCGAGACGGGGACGAACCGGGCCCGGCCGTCGTCGGTGGCGAAGCGGTCGAGGAAGAGGCGCGGGGTGCCTGGGCGGGGGGCGGGTGTTCCGGTGGTTGAGGTGGTTCGGTCGGTTCCGGTGGTGGTCCGCTCCGTGCCGGTGGTCCTGTCGCCGTCGTGCGCCCCCGCCGGCGCCGGGCACGGCCAGAACACCCCGCCCTCCCGAGCCAGCCGCCGGTAGTCGATCCCGGAGTAGTCCGCGGGGCCGCCCGCGCTCGCCCGGCGCAGTTCCTCGAAGACCTCCTCGGGGTCGGTCGGGAAGCCCTTCTCCACCCCGAGCCGGCCGGCCAGCCCGTGCAGCACCTCCAGGTCGCTGCGGACGCCGTCCGGCGGTGTGATCGCCCGCCGCCGCAGCAGCACCCGGCCCTCCAGGCTGGTCGTGGTCCCCGTCTCCTCCGCCCACTGCGTCACCGGCAGGACCACGTCCGCCAGCGCCGCCGTCTCGGAGAGCACCACGTCGCACACGGCCAGGAAGTCCAGCTCCCGCAGCCGCCCCTCGACGTGCGCCGCGCGGGGCGCCGACACCACCGGATTGGACCCCATCACCAGCAGCGACCTGATCTCCGTCCCCAGCGCGTCCAGCAGCTCGTACGCGCTGCGCCCCGGACCCGGCAGCGAGTCCGGGTCCACGCCCCACACCCCGGCCACGTGCCGCCGCGCCGCCGGGTCGGTCAGCTTGCGGTAGCCCGGCAGCTGGTCGGCCTTCTGCCCGTGCTCGCGTCCGCCCTGCCCGTTGCCCTGCCCGGTCAGGCAGCCGTACCCCGACAGCGGCCGCCCGGCCCGCCCGGTCGCCAGGCACAGGTTGATCCACGCGCCCACCGTGTCCGTTCCCTTGGCCTGCTGCTCGGGCCCGCGCGCGGTCAGCACCATCGCCGCGTCCGGGCCGCAGAACAGCCGCACCGCCTCCCGCAGTTCCGGAACGGACACCCCCGTGATCCGCTCCACGTACTCCGGCCAGTGCGCCATGGCCGCCGCCCGCGCCTCCTCCCAGCCCGCCGTGCGCTCCTCGACGTACTCCGCGTCCACCCGCCCCTCGGCGACGACCAGGTGCAGCATGCCCAGCGCGAGCGCGAGGTCCGTACCGGGCCGGGGCGCGAGGTGCAGGTCGGCCTGTTCCGCGGTCTTCGTCCGCCGCGGGTCGACGACGATCAGCGTGCCGCCGTTCTCGCGCAGCTCGGTGAAGTAGCGCAGGGACGGCGGCATGGTCTCCGCCGGATTGGACCCGACGAGGATCACGCACCCGGTCCTCGGGATGTCCTCCAGCGGGAACGGCAGTCCCCGGTCCAGTCCGAACGCCTTCGTGCCGGCCGCCGCCGCCGACGACATGCAGAACCGCCCGTTGTAGTCGATCTGCGAAGTGCCCAGCACCACCCGCGCGAACTTCCCCAGCGCGTACGCCTTCTCGTTGGTCAGCCCGCCCCCGCCGAACACCCCCAGCGCGTCCGCGCCGTACTCCGCCCGCGTCCGGGTGAGGTTCCCGGCGATCCGCCCCAGCGCCTCGTCCCAGCCCGCCGGCACGAGCGTCCCCTCGTCCGACCGCACCAGCGGCGACGTCAGCCGCACGCCTGACGAGAGCACCGCCGGCGCCGTCCGCCCCTTGCCGCACAGCGCGCCCCGGTTCACCGGGAAGTCCGGACGCTCGGACACCTCGACGGTTCCGTCGGCGGCGGGCGTCAGGTTCATCCCGCACTGCAGCGCGCAGTACGGGCAGTGGGTGGGCGTGGGCGCGGCGGTGTTCTGCATGCCGCCAGCGTGCGACGTGCGTGTTACGCGTCCGGGCGGCCGTTTGTTACGCCGCCGGGACGGTGACCTCCCCGTCGGCCCCGGGCGGCCGTGAGGGAGACGCGTGCCATGCCGGCTCCGGCGGGCGGCCCGGGGCAGCACTCGTCGGGCGTGATCGCCGGTGGGGCCTGGTCGGCCGACGCGGTCCCGGCCGCCGCCGGCAGCGCGAACAGCCTGGGCAGAACGCCCGGATTCGTCCGCTCAGGCATGCGGCCTCAGCCGGGCGTGCCCAACGCCCGTGACACCCCCGGCTCCTCGGGTCCCAGGAACCGGGGGTCGGGCTCGAACACCGCGTCGAGCGCCGCCTTCCCCGCCGCCAGGACCTCCCGGGCGCCCCCGTAGTACCAGGTCACGTCGCGCACCTCGCCGACCCCGACGCCGTACGACGCCACCCCCGCCTCCTGGCACAGCGCCACCGCCCGCCGGATGTGGAAGTCCTGGCTGATCAGCACCGCCCGGTCCACACCGAAGATCTTCTTGGCCCGGACGCACGAGTCCCAGGTGTCGAAGCCCGCGTAGTCGCTGACGATCCGCCCGCCGGGCACCCCGTGCCGGACCAGGTAGGCGCGCATGGCGTCCGGCTCGTCGTACTCCTCACGGCTGTTGTCCCCGGTGACCAGCACCACCTCGACCCGGCCCGCGCGATACAGGTCCGCCGCCGCGTCCAGCCGGTGCGCCAGGTACGGCGACGGCTCCCCGTCCCACAGCCCCGCGCCGAACACGACCGCGACGTCGGCAGGGGGCACGTCGGCGGTGGAGCGCAGCCGGTCGTCCGTCACGACGTGCAGCCACGCGCTCGGCAGCAGCGCCAGGACGCACCCGGCCACCACCGCCCGCACCAGCCGCCGCCGCCCCTTCCGGGTGCGCGGAAGGCGCGGTCCGCGAGGTCTCCAGTGGCGCATCGGTGTCGGTCCCCTCCCGGTCGGCACTCCCGACTCCAGGGACGTCCGGGCGCGCGGTCCGGTTCACCCGCCGCTCACACGCACCGCCCGGCGCCGCGTGAACCGACGGAAAACACCCGTGACATCCGCGCAACGGGGAGGCAACGTCCGGCCGCCACCCTCGACACATGACGGCCACGACACCGATGGGCAGGACGACCGGCACGGCGACCCCCGGCGGCACCCCCGCCCTGGTCGTCGTCGCCCACGGCAGCCGCGACCCGCGCGCCCTGAGTACGGTGCGGGCCTTGCTCGACCGGGTCCGCACCCTGCGCCCCACCCTGCCGGTGCGCCTCGGCCACATCGAGCTGAACGAGCCCCTGCTGCCCGACACGCTCACCGCCCTCGGCGACGGGGACGCGGTCCTCGTCCCCCTTCTCCTCAGCCGGGGCCACCACGTCAAGCGGGACATCCCGGAGACGGCCGCGGCCTGCCCGGCCCGCACCCGGATCGCCGCCCCGCTCGGCCCGCACCCCCTCCTCGTGGACGCCCTGCACGACAACCTCCTGGAGGCCGGCTGGCCCCTCCACGCCCCGCGGGACGCCGCCGTCGTCCTCGCCGCGGCGGGCTCCCGCGACCCGGACTCCAGAACCGACACGGACCGCACGGCATCACTCCTGTCCGCCCGCCTCGACGTCCCGGTCCTCCCGGCGTACGCCTCGGCGGCCGCCCCGACGGTCCCGGAGGCCGTACGCGCGCTGTCCTCCCGGGGCTACCGCAACGTGGCAGTCGCCTCGTACTTCACGGCGCCGGGCCGCTTCGCGACCCAGTCCGCGACAGCCGCCCCGTGGATCGCGTCGACCCCCCTGGGCACCCACCCGGCCATGGCCCGCCTCCTCCTCCACCGCTACGACCAGGCACTCGAAGGAGACGGTGACGACCACGCAGCCGAAGGGGCACGGGGAACCGCGCGACCAGCCACGATCGGGCCCGCACTCGCCCGGCGACCCCACCCGGCACACGTATAGGCGACCCGACTGTCACACCTTCCGCTTAGTGTTCATGGCATGGAAGGCACCCGCACCGCACCCCCCTACGACCCGGCGTCAGCCGCCCGCTACGCCCCCGAGCCCGACAAACGCCCCGGCCGCACCGCCTTCCAGCGCGACCGCGCCCGCATCCTGCACTCCGCCGCCCTGCGCCGCCTCGCCGGAAAGACCCAGGTCGTCGCGCCGGGGGAGGGCAACCCCATGTGGGACGCCAGCCCCCGCACCCGCCTCACCCACTCCCTCGAATGCGCCCAGGTCGGCCGCGAACTCGGCGCCGCCCTCGGCTGCGACCCCGACCTCGTCGAGGCCGCCTGCCTCGCCCACGACCTGGGCCACCCGCCCTTCGGCCACAACGGCGAACAGGCGCTGAACGACTTCGCCGAGGACTGCGGCGGCTTCGAGGGCAACGCCCAGTCGCTGCGGCTCCTCACCCGCATCGAACCCAAACGGTTCACCGAGGCCGGCTCCGTCGGCCTCAACCTCACCCGCGCCACCCTCGACGCCGCCACCAAGTACCCGTGGCCACGGGGCGCTCATCCCACCGACCCGGCGTCCCCCAAGTTCGGCGTGTACGACGACGACCGGCCCGTTTTCGCATGGCTGCGCGAGGACGCCCCCGGCGCCCGCACCTGCTTCGAGGCTCAGGTCATGGACTGGGCCGACGACGTGGCGTACTCCGTGCACGACGTCGAGGACGGCCTGCACGCCGGACACATCGACCCGAACTGCCTGCTCGCCGACGTCGAGCGGGAGGCGGTCTTCGAGGCGGCCGTCGGGCGGTACGCCCCCGACGGCACCGACCACGCCGAACTCGCCGCCGCCCTCGACCGCCTCCTCGCCCAGGACTGGTGGCCGCACGGCTACGACGGCTCGGCCGTCGCCCAGGCCCGGCTGAAGGACGCCACCAGCCAGCTCATCGGCCGCTTCTGCCTCGCCGCCGAGACCGCCACCCGGGCGGCGTACGGCGGCGGGCGGCTCACCCGCTACACGGCGGAACTGGTGGTCCCCCGCCCGACCCGCATGGAGTGCGCCGTGCTCAAGGCGGTCGCCTTCCGGTACGTCATGCAGCGCACCGAGCAGGAGCGGCTCCGCGCCGACCAGCGCGTCGTCGTCGCCGAGCTGGCCGAGGCGCTCACCGCCCGCGCCCCGGACGGGCTCGACCCCCAGTTCCGCGCCCTGTTCGACACGGCGGCCGACGACCGTGCCCGCAAACGGGTGATCGTCGACCAGATCGCCTCGCTCACCGACGCCTCGGCCCGCTCGCTTCACGCCCGCCTGACGGGGCATCGGTGAGACTGACGGGACAGGAGTGACCCGACAGACCGGATGGCGCCGGAAACAGCGTCCTCCGTGGCCTGATCGGGTCACTCCCTCTTCCCGCGCCACGCCACGTGCGGGACGCTCGCATGTGGCGGCACCCTGACGAGGAGGCAGACAAGTGGTCGACGCGGATCAGACATTCGTCATCGTCGGAGGCGGCCTGGCCGGCGCGAAGGCGGCCGAGACACTCCGCACGGAGGGGTTCAGCGGACGGGTGATCCTCATCTGCGACGAACGCGACCACCCCTACGAGCGCCCGCCGCTGTCCAAGGGCTTCCTCCTCGGCAAGGAGGAACGCGACAGCGTCTTCGTCCACGAGCCCGCCTGGTACGCCCAGCACGACATCGAGCTGCACCTCGGCCAGACCGTCGTCGCCGTCGACCGCGCCGCCAGGACCGTCCACTACGGCGACGACGGCACCCACGTCAGGTACGACAAGCTGCTCATCGCGACCGGTGCCGAGCCCCGCCGCCTCGACGTCCCCGGCACCGGCCTCGCGGGCGTCCACCACCTGCGCCGCCTCGCCCACGCCGAGCGCCTCAAGGGCGTCCTCGCCTCCCTCGGCCGGGACAACGGCCACCTCGTGATCGCCGGTGCCGGCTGGATCGGCCTGGAGGTCGCGGCGGCGGCCCGCGAGTACGGGGCGGAGGTGACGGTCGTGGAGCCCGGACCGACCCCGCTGCACGGCGTCCTCGGCCCCGAGCTGGGCTCCGTCTTCGCCGAGCTGCACGAGGCGCACGGCGTCCGCTTCCGCTTCGGCGTGAGGCTGACCGAGATCATCGGCCAGGACGGCATGGTGCTGGCCGCCCGCACCGACGACGGCGAGGAGCACCCCGCGCACGACGTGCTCGCCGCGATCGGCGCCGCCCCGCGCACCGCGCTGGCCCAGGCGGCGGGCCTGGAGATCGCCGACCGCGCGGCCGGCGGCGGCATCGTCGTCGACGCGAACCTGCGCACCTCCGACCCCGACATCCACGCCGCCGGTGACGTCGCCTCCTTCCACCACGCCCTCTTCGACACCCGCCTGCGCGTCGAGCACTGGGCGGGCGCCCTCAACGGCGGCCCGGCGGCCGCCCGCGCGATGCTCGGCAAGGGACCGGTCCACGACCGTGTGCCCTACTTCTTCACCGACCAGTACGACCTGGGCATGGAGTACTCCGGCTGGGCGCCGCACGGCTCGTACGACCAGGTGGTGATCCGCGGCGACGCGGCCAGGCGCGAGTTCATCGCCTTCTGGGTGAAGGAGGGCCGGGTGCTGGCCGGGATGAACGTCAACGTGTGGGACGTCACGGAGCCGATCCAGCAGCTGATCCGCTCGAAGGCCCAGGTGGACACCGAGGCGCTGGCCGACCCGCACGTCCGCCTCGAAAGCCTCGTCGCATAGCTGTCGTACCGCCGCCGTAGACTTCAGGCGTGGCAGGACGGATCAACGACGAGGACGTGAAGGCGGTACGGGACGCGGTCCCGATCGACGCCGTCGTCTCGGAGTACCTCCAGCTGCGGAACGCGGGCGGCGGCAACCTGAAGGGCCTGTGCCCGTTCCACGACGAGAAGTCCCCGTCCTTCCAGGTCAGCCCGAGCAAGGGTCTCTTCCACTGCTTCGGCTGCCAGGAGGGCGGCGACACCATCACGTTCGTGATGAAGATCGACCACCTCACCTTCTCGGAGGCGGTCGAGCGCCTGGCCGGCCAGGCCGGCATCACCCTGCGGTACGAGGAGGGCGGGTACAACCCGACCCACCAGCGCGGCGAACGCATCCGCCTGGTCGAGGCCCACAAGATCGCCGCCCAGTGGTACGCGGAGCAGCTGGCGACCGGCCCCGAGGCGGACACCGGCCGCGCCTTCCTCGCCGAGCGCGGCTTCGACCAGGCCGCCGCCCAGCACTTCTCCGTCGGCTACAGCCCCCAGGGCTGGGACCACCTCACCCGCTTCCTGCGCGGCAAGGGCTTCAGCGACAAGGAGCTGCTGCTCTCCGGTCTCGCCCAGGAGGGCCGCCGGGGCCCCATCGACCGCTTCCGCGGCCGGCTGATGTGGCCCATCCGCGACATCGGCGGCGACGTCGTCGGCTTCGGCGCCCGCAAGCTCTACGAGGCGGACAACGGCCCGAAGTACCTGAACACCCCCGAGACCCCGATCTACCGCAAGTCCCAGGTCCTGTACGGCATCGACCTGGCGAAGAAGGACATCGCGAAGGCGTCCCGCGCGGTCGTCGTCGAGGGCTACACCGACGTCATGGCCTGCCACCTGGCCGGGGTGACGACCGCCATCGCGACCTGCGGCACCGCATTCGGCGGCGACCACATCAAGATCCTGCGCCGGCTGCTGATGGACAACGGCTCGGCCCGCGTGATCTTCACCTTCGACGGCGACGCGGCCGGCCAGAAGGCGGCCCTGCGCGCCTTCGAGGACGACCAGAAGTTCGCCGCCGAGACCTACATCGCCATCGCGCCCGACGGCATGGACCCCTGCGACCTGCGCCTGGCCAAGGGCGACGAGGCGGTCGCCGACCTGGTGGAGCCGCGCACCCCGCTCTTCGAGTTCGCGCTGCGCCAGATCGTGAGCCGCTACGACCTGGACACCCCGGGCGGCCGCGCCGCGGCACTGGACGAGGCCGCCCCGGTCGTCGCCCGCATCAAGAACAGCGGCGCCCAGCACGAGGTCGCCGTGCAGCTCGCCGGCATGCTCGGCATCCTCGACACCCAGTTCGTGGTCAAGCGGATCGCCCAGCTCGCCCGCTGGGCCCGCGACCGCGGCGGCAAGGGCCCCGGCCCCGACCGGCAGCAGCACGGCAACGGCGGCGGGCCGCAGGCGTACGCGTCCGCCGCCGCACCGGGCCCCCGCGGCGGCGGCCCGGCCCTCAACCTCCGCAACCCCGTCTTCGCCACCGAACGCGAACTGCTCAAGCTCGCCCTCCAGCGCCCCGAGCTGGTCTCCCCGGCCTTCGACGCGTACGGCGTGGACGAGTTCACCGCCCCGCCGTACGCCGCCGTACGCCAGGCCATCCTGGAGGCGGGCGGCGCCGAGTTCGGCGTCCAGGACCCGCAGGACTACCTGGTCCGCGTCCGCGACGCCGCCCCGGACGACACCGTCCGCGCGACGGTCACCGAGCTGGCCGTCGAGGCGATCATGCTGCACCGGGGCGTCAAGGACGTCGACGAGGTCTACGCGGGCGCCCAGCTGGTCACCGTCCGCCGCCGCGCCGTAGAACGCCGCATCCGTGACATCACGGGCCGCCTCACCCGCCTCACCGGCCACGGCGACCCCGCCGAACTGGCCGCCGTGCAGAACGAGCTCTGGGTCCTCCAGCAGTACGACCAGACCCTGCGCGAACACGGCGCCGCCGCGCTCTGAACGCCCCCGGGTAACCGTCCGGTCACGCCCCGGACGCAAAAAGTCACCGCACGCCCCTCGTGGCGGCGATGTGTCGTACCCCACACTGGGTGCGGTGCCTGAGTCCTCGGAGCGCGGCCGGGTCCCCCGATCCCCGCGGTTCCGTCCCACGCGTACGGGGCGGACAGCGGCGTGCGAGCCGGCTCCGTCCCCGAAGTACCGCCGCCGGCCCCCGCCGGCCGCGTCCATCCTGGAGGTCGCCCCCGTGCAGACCCAGACCCTCACCCAGACCGACACCAGTACCGACGGCGCGGAGCCGGACGCGGCCGGCGGCGTCCTCGTCGCGATGCCGCAGCAGCCCCGTGCCGTGCACCACCCCGGCGACCGGCCCGCCGGCACCCCGGAGCCCGACGGGGCGCCCGAGCCCGCCGAGCACGTGGAGCCCGTCGAGGACGACGCGTCCGCGGACGCCGTGGTGTCCGTCGAACCGCCGCCGCCCACCCGCACGGAGAGCGGCGGGCCCTCCTCCGACCTGTTCCGCCAGTACCTGCGGGAGATCGGCCGGATCCCGCTGCTCAGCGCCGCCGAGGAAGTCGAGCTCGCCCGGCGGGTGGAGGCCGGGCTGTTCGCCGAGGAGAAGCTGCGGCTCACCCCCGACCTGGACAGCCGGCTCGCCCTGGACCTCGACCGGCTCGTCGTCATGGGGCGCCTGGCCAAGCGCCGCCTGATCGAGGCGAACCTCCGGCTCGTGGTGTCGGTGGCCAAGCGGTACGTCGGACGCGGACTGACCATGCTGGACCTGGTCCAGGAGGGGAACCTGGGGCTGATCCGGGCCGTGGAGAAGTTCGACTACGCCCGCGGCTTCAAGTTCTCCACCTACGCCACCTGGTGGATCCGCCAGGCCATGTCGCGGGCGCTGGCCGACCAGGCGCGCACCATCCGCGTCCCCGTCCACGTCGTGGAGCTGATCAACCGGGTGGTCCGCGTCCAGCGCCGCATGCTCCAGGAACGCGGCTACGAGCCGACGCCGCAGGAGGTCGCCGCCCACCTGGACCTGGCCCCCGAGCGGGTCGGCGAGGTGCTGCGCCTCGCCCAGGAGCCGGTCTCGCTGCACGCCCCGGTGGGGGAGGAGGACGACGTCGCCCTCGGCGACCTCATCGAGGACGGCGACGCCACCAGCCCCGTCGAGTCCGCCGCGTTCCTGCTGCTGCGCCAGCACCTGGAGGCGGTGCTCTCCACCCTCGGCGAACGCGAGCGCAAGGTCGTCCAGCTCCGGTACGGCCTGGTCGACGGCCGGCCCCGCACGCTGGAGGAGATAGGCAGCATCTTCGGGGTCACCCGCGAGCGGATCCGCCAGATCGAGTCCAAGACGCTCAACAAGCTCCGGGACCACGCCTACGCGGACCAGCTGCGCGGGTACCTCGACTGAGACCGGGCCGGGCCGGTCAGGCGTCCGGGTCCGCCGCCTCCCGCCGCTTCCTGGCGTCGATACCGGCGCCGACCGCCACGCCGCACCCGATGCCGAGAGCGACACCCAGCCCCAGGTTGCCGCTCAGCTGCCCGAGGCTGACGCCCAGGGCGACGCCGATGGGCAGCCACAGTCCCAGTGCGGTGTCCGAGCGCCGGCGGGTGCCGTCGTGGGCGCCGGCCGGCGTCACGTTCCGCCCCGGCTGCCCCGCCTGGCCCCGGACCTCCGGGTCGCCGTCTTCGTTCGCCATGGTGTCCTGCCTCCCCTGTGCCCGGCCGCCCTCAGTCGACCTCGGCGACCGCCTGCGCGAACTGCGCCGCGTACAGGCGCGCGTACCCGCCGCCGGCCGCCAGCAGTTCGCCGTGCGTGCCCTGCTCGATGATGGACCCATTCTCCATCACCAAGATCACGTCGGCGTCGCGGATCGTCGACAGCCGGTGCGCGATGACGAACGACGTCCGCCCGTGCGCCAGCTTGGCCATCGCCTTCTGGATCAGCACCTCGGTACGGGTGTCCACGGAACTCGTCGCCTCGTCCAGGACCAGGATCACCGGGTCGGACAGGAAGGCCCGCGCGATCGTGATCAGCTGCTTCTCGCCCGCGCTCACCCCCGTGCCCTCGTCGTCGATCACCGTGTCGTAGCCGTCGGGCAGCGTCCGCACGAACCGGTCGGCGTGTGCGGCCCGCGCCGCCTCCTCGATCTCCCCGCGCGTCACCTTCCGGGACGCCCCGTACGCGATGTTCTCCGCGATGGTGCCGCCGAACAGCCAGGTGTCCTGGAGCACCATGCCGATGCCGGAGCGCAGTTCGTCCCGGGACATCTTGGCGATGTCCACGCCGTCCAGGGTGATCCGGCCGCCGGAGACCTCGTAGAACCGCATCAGCAGGTTGACCAGGGTGGTCTTGCCCGCGCCCGTGGGGCCGACGATGGCGACCGTGTGGCCCGGCTCCACCTTCAGCGACAGGTCCTCGATCAGCGGCTTCTGAGGGTCGTAGCGGAACGACACGTGCTCCAGTTCCACCCGCCCGCGCAGGTTCTCCGGCCGGACGCCCGGGATCGGGTCCGCCGACTGCTCCTCGGCGTCCAGCAGCTCGAAGACCCGCTCCGCCGACGCCACGCCCGACTGCACCAGGTTCGCCATCGACGCGACCTGCGTCAGCGGCATCGAGAACTGCCGGGAGTACTGGATGAAGGCCTGCACGTCACCGATGGAGAGGGAACCCGAGGCCACCCGAAGGCCGCCCACCACCGCGACCAGCACGTAGTTCAGGTTGGACACGAACATCATCAGCGGCTGCATGATCCCGCTGTTGAACTGCGCCTTGAACCCGGCCTCGTACAGCGCCTCGTTCTGCTCGGCGAACCGCTTCGCCGACTCCTCCTGCCGCCCGAACACCTTCACCAGCGTGTGCCCGGTGTACATCTCCTCGATGTGCGCGTTCAGCGCGCCCGTCGAGCGCCACTGCTGCACGAACTGCGGCTGCGACCGCTTGCCCACCCGCGTGGCCACCACGAACGACAGCGGCACCGTCACCAGCGCCACCAGGGCCAGGATCCAGGAGACGTAGAACATCATCGCCAGCACGCCGATGATCGTCAGCAGCGAGTTGATCAGCTGTCCCATCGACTGCTGCAGCGTCTGCTGGATGTTGTCGATGTCGTTGGTGGCCCGGCTCAGCACCTCACCGCGCTGCCGCTGGTCGAAGTACGACAGCGGCAGCCGCGACAGCTTCGTCTGCACGTCCTCGCGCAGCCGGAACATCGTGCGGTTCACCGCCCGGTTCACCAGCCGCGTCGCCACCGCCATCAGCAGCCCGGCCGCGCCGAACACCGCCAGCGCCAGCAGCAGCACCTCGCCCACCGCGCCGAAGTCGATGCCCTGGCCCGGCGTGAAGTCCGTGGAGCGGAGCATGTCGGCGACGTTGCCGTCCCCGCGCTCCCGCATCGACTCCAGGACCTGCTCCTTCGTGGCACCGGACGGCATGTCCCGCCCGACGATGCCCGCGAAGACCAGGTCGGTGGCCCGGCCGAGGATCTTCGGTCCGACCACGCTGAGGCCGACGCTGACGACCACGCACGCCACCAGCGTGAACAGGGTCGTCCGCTCCGGCCGGAACCGGGACATCAGCCGCTTGACCGACCCCTTGAAGTCCATCGAACGCTGGTCGGGGCCGCCCCCGGCCATCATGCGACCCGCAGGACCCGCCATCAGGCAGCCTCCGCTTCCGTGAGCTGGGAGAGCACGATCTCCCGGTAGGTCTCGTTGTCCGCCATCAGCTCGTGGTGCCGGCCCGCGCCGACCACCCGCCCCTCGTCCAGCACGATGATCCGGTCCGCTTCCCGGATGGTCGCCACCCGCTGCGCCACGATCACCACGGTCGCCTCGGCCGTCTCCCGGGCCAGCTCGGCCCGCAGCGCCGCGTCGGTCGCGTAGTCGAGGGCGGAGAAGGAGTCGTCGAAGAGGTAGATCTCCGGGCGCTGCACGAGGGTCCGGGCGATGGCGAGCCGCTGCCGCTGACCGCCCGACACGTTGGTGCCGCCCTGGGAGACCGGCGCGTCCAGCCCGCCCTCCAGCGCGGAGACGAACTCCTTGGCCTGCGCCACCTCCAGCGCGTGCCACAACTCCTCGTCCGTGGCGTCCGGATTGCCGTACCGCAGGTTGGTCGCGACCGTCCCCGCGAAGAGGTACGGCTTCTGCGGCACCAGCCCCACCACCCTGGCCAGTACCTTCGGATCGAGGGTCCGTACGTCCACCCCGTCGACCAGCACCTCGCCCTCGGTCGCGTCGACCAGCCGGGGCACCAGGCTCAGCAGGGTGGACTTGCCGCTGCCGGTCGAGCCGATGACGGCGGTCGTCTCGCCCGGCCGGGCCACCAGGTCGATGTTCCTGAGCACCGGCTCCTCGGCCCCCGGGAAGCGGAAACCGGCCCCCCGGACCTCCAGGTGCCCGTGCCGCCGCAGCTCGGTGACCGGCGCCGACGGCGGCACCACGCTGCTCTCCGTGCCCAGCACCTCCTGGATGCGCTCGGCGCACACCTCCGCGCGCGGCACCATCATGAACATGAAGGTGGCCATCATCACGGACATGACGATCTGCATCAGGTAGGCGAGGAACGCGGTCAGGTCGCCGATCTGCATCCCGCCGCTGTCGATCCGGTGCGCGCCGAACCACACCACCGCGATCGACGACAGGTTCACCACCGTCATGACCACCGGGAACATCAGCGCGAGCAGGTTGCCCGTGCCGAGGGACACCTCGGTGAGGTCGGCGTTGGCCTTCCGGAAGCGCTGCTGCTCGTACTCGTCGCGCACGAAGGCCCGGATGACGCGGTTGCCGGTGATCTGCTCGCGCAGCACCCGGTTCACCGTGTCCAGCCGCTCCTGCATCGCCCGGAACAGCGGGCGCAGCCTGCGCACGATCAGCGTGACGCAGATCGCCAGCACCGGCACGACTCCGACCAGCACCCCGGACAGCGGCACGTCCAGGCCGAGGGCCATCACGATGCCGCCCACGCACATGATCGGCGCCGACACCATCAGCGTGAACGTCATCAGGGCCAGCATCTGGACCTGCTGCACGTCGTTGGTGGTCCGGGTGATCAGCGAGGGCGCGCCGAAGCCGCCGACCTCGCGGGCCGAGAAGGACTGCACCCGGTCGAAGACGGCACCGCGCACGTCCCGGCCGAGCGCGGCGGCGGTGCGGGCGCCGAAGTAGACGGCACCGACGTTGCCCACCACCTGCACCAGCGAGATGGCGATCATGAGGGCGCCGTAGCCCAGGATGTAGCCGGTGTCGCCCTTGACGACACCGTTGTCGATGATGTCCGCGTTCAGCGTCGGCAGGTAGAGGCTGGCGCAGGTCTGCACGAACTGCAGCGCCACCAGCAGGGCGATGGGTTTCCGGTAAGGGCTGAGGTAGGCCCGCAGGAGTCGTATGAGCACGCTGGGTCTCTCGGAGTCGGCGACGGGGCCGGTTGGTTGCCCCTGGCCCCTATCGTCGAACACTCCACCCGCGTTACCTCAACCGATTAACCCAAGAGCGCGGCAAATTCCGGCCTACGAGCGGTACCGGGCCCTCCGGTTCACCCGTGCAGCGCCCCCGGGTGCGTCTGCTCCCGCACCGACACGAACTGCTGCCGCACCGCCTGCCCCACCGCCAGCTCCTCGCCCGGCTCCAGCACCTGGGCCACCGCGCCCTGCCAGAGAGGGGGAGTGCGCGGGTCCAGCGTGCCCTGGGACACGCCCAGCGCCCAGGCCGCCTGCCGGGCCGAGCCGATCGCGGCGTAGTCGGCGGGCTGCGGCACGACGACCTGCGTCCCGAACAGCATGGGCGCCGCCGCCTGCACCGCCGGCAGCTCGGCCGCCGCGCCCAGCAGGAAGACCCGCCGCACGTCCACGCCCCGGCCGCGCAGCACGTCCAGGGCGTCGGCGAGACCGCACAGCATCCCTTCGAACGCGGCCCGCGCCAGGTGCTCGGGCTTCATCGACTCGCGCCTGAGGCCGGCCAGCGTCCCGGCGGTGTGCGGCAGGTTCGGTGTGCGCTCGCCCTCCAGGTAGGGCAGCAGCACCAATCCGTGCGCGCCCGGCGTCGACTTCATCGCCAGCTCCGACAAGCTCTCCAGGTCCGCCGTGCCGAGCAGTTCGGCGGTGCCGCGCAGGGTCCGTACGGCGTTCAGGGTGGTGACGACGGGCAGGTGCATGCCGGTGGCGTCCGCGAGGGCGGTGATCATCCCGGACTGGTCGACGAGCGGCTCGGTGTGCACGGCCATCACGGACCCGGAGGCTCCCAGCGACACCACCGCGTCGCCCAGCCCGATGCCGAGCCCGAAGGCGGCGGCCTGGGTCTCGCCGGTCCCGGCGGAGATCAGCAGCCCCTCCGGCGTCGTACCGGCCGCGTCGGCGGGGCCGATCACCTCCGGCAGCACCGCCTGGTGCCCGAGCGCCAGCTCGACCAGATCGGGCCGGTACCCGCCGGTCGCCGCCGACCAGTACCCGGTGCCGGATGCCCCGCCCCGGTCGGTGGTCCGCCGCGCCGGCCGCCCGAGCAGCTGCCACACCAGCCAGTCGTGGGCCTGGAGCAGCACGGCGGTCCGCGCGGCGGCCTCCGGCTCGTTCCGGGCCAGCCAGCGCAGCTTGGTCACCGCCTGCGCGGCCTGCGGGACGCAGCCCACGGCCTGCGCCCAGGCCTCGCGCCCGCCGAAGGCGTCGATCAGGTCGGCCGCCGCCACCTGCGAGCGCTTGTCACCGCCCACCATGGCCGGGCGCACCGTGTTGCCCTGTGCGTCCAGGGGCACGACCGAGTTCGCCTGCGCGGACACGCCGATGGCCTGCACGCCCTCCAGCAGCCCGCCGCCGGCCGCCTCGCCCAGGGACAGCAGCCAGGCCTGCGGATCGACGTCGGCGGGCCTGCCCCCGCCCTCGGGGCTCTCCACCGGATGAGGCGCGTAGCCCTGCCGCAGCACGGCACCGGTGTCCGAATCGCAGACGACGATACGAGTGAAATCGGGCGAACTGTCCAACCCGGCGACTATCCCCATGCCCGAAATTCTGCCGTACCGGGAGAGGTGTCCGTACCCGGCGGGGGCACGGATCCCCACGGGGTACGGGCGTCAGGTGTTGCTGGTGCCCCAGTCGTCCGCGCCGCTGCCGTTGCCGTTGCGTTCGCGCAGGGAGCGGACCCGCTGGGCCACCGAGTCGGGCATCCGGTCCCCGACCCGGTCGCTCACCACGTGGTACGCCTTGTCGGCGAACTGCCTGCCCTGCTGGGCCGCGGACTCGGCGGTGTTGCGCACGGCCGGGTTCTGCGCGACCTGCCGGGCGGACTTCCGCAACTGCTCGTAACGTTCCCGCCCGGCCTTCGTGCCCAGCACGTAACCCACGGCGAGTCCGACGACGAACGTGAGCCGGTAACGCATGGCGGCCACCCTTCCCTTGCTCTGGCTCCGAGGTGCCGGGGAGTACCGATTGGCGGAGCACCCCCCTGCTTGCGCTAATGTATGTGTCGCAGCGAGCGCGCGCCCCCTGGCGAATACCCAGGCCAACGCGTTCGATGCGATACGAGACCTTCCTCGGTAGCTCAATTGGCAGAGCAGCCGGCTGTTAACCGGCAGGTTACTGGTTCGAGTCCAGTCCGGGGAGCTCGGTCCTCCGTAGCTCAATTGGCAGAGCAGCCGGCTGTTAACCGGCAGGTTACTGGTTCGAGTCCAGTCGGGGGAGCATGGTGAACGAGGACCCCTCCGGGGTCCTTTTTCATGTCCTGCTCCGTGTCCGGGAACCGCGCGGCACGCTGCGGAGTCCTCAAGGTCATGAAGGCGCCGCGGTAGCCGACCAGCCGAGGCAGGAGATCGTATGAGCGGCTATGCTGCGGCAGACGGCGCGCACAGATGTACGCGACACGCCGCTATGGGGCGGTAGCTCAGCCGGTTAGAGCAGCGGACTCATAATCCGTCGGCCGTGGGTTCGAGTCCCACCCGCCCCACTCTGCCCTTCACGGGCAAAATCGTTCGGACCTGCGTCGGAGCGTTCGGCGTCGGGCTCGGCTCCCGCGTCCGGGGCCGATTCTTCCCGCGGGGTGGTCGCAGAGTGGTCACGCTCGCCGGAAGATCGCTCAGACGGAGTCTTCCGGGTCCGGGCGATGAGCGCCGCGGCCCGCTCCGCGCCCTTGCGGGCCTCCGGGCAGAAGGTGTGCGTACACCTTCGACGTGATCTGCTCGATCACGCGGCCCTCGCTGGTCTTCGTCTTCGGGCCCCCGAAGCTCACGCCCAGTGCCCGGCCCCGTAGTACGGGCACGGCGCCGCCGCCTGCTTCCGCTTCTTCCGCCCGGACTCCTGCGCCACCTGCCGACGCACCGTCAGCGTGCGCCCGACGAGGTCGATGTCGCCCCAGCGCGGACCCAGCGCCTCACCCCGCCGACCTCGAACGGGCCGCCGAGCCGGTTGCCGCCGATCGCGTCGAGGAAGGCGCCCAGCTCCTCACCGGTCCACGGCTCGACCACCTGCTTCACTCGCCCCGGGATCAAGCGGTAGAACGTCTGCGCGATACCTGTGCCTGCGTAATCGCCCGGGCGGATGGTCCGGGACGCGAGAACCCGCCGGACAAACGCAAGTGGACGCGCGCTCCGCCGTCGCCGGTCGGAACACGCGCCCACGGCACCGGAGGCGGTGCGGATCGTCGCGGCGGGGGATGACGCGACGTCCGCTCCCGGGGCCCCGCCCCGTGTGAGGGCGGGACCGCGACCGCGCTTCGGTGGTCAGGGGGGTCAGCTCGCCGGCGCGGTCCGGCGACCGGAGGAGGCGCGGAGGATCACGGCGAGGGCGACCAGGACGATGCCGAACCAGACGACGCTCGTGACGCCCACGTGGTCGGCGAACAGGCCGCCGATGAGGGCGCCCAGGGCGATGCAGGTGTTGTAGGCCATGGTGTTGAGCGACATCGCGGCCTCGAAGGTGTCGGGGGCCGCCGAGAGCGTCATGTTGATCTGGCTGAGCTGGACGACACCGAAGGCGAGGCCCCACAGGACCATCGCGGCGATCACGCCGACGTCGTTCGTGCCGATGGCCAGCAGCATGGCGAGTGAGGCGATCATGACCAGGCCGCCCACGATGAAGCTGCCCCGCAGGCTCTTGTTGACGGTGTGGCCGCCGATGAAGTTGCCGATCGCGCCGCCGATGCCGAAGACGATGAGGACGACGGTGATGAAGCCGACACTGGCGGAGGTGCTGTCCTCGAGGTAGGGCCGGACGAACGTGTACGCACCGAAGTGGCCGAGGACGAAGAAGACGACCATGACCAGGACCACCCGCAGCGGCACGTTCTTGACGGGCAGTTCGAAGACCTCGCGGACCGAGACCGCGTTGGCCGACGGCAGCGACGGGATCGTGAAGGCGACCGCGAGGAGCACCAGGGCGCTGAGGCCGGCCCAGATCAGGAAGGTGGCGCGCCAGTCGCTGGCGCCCTCCAGCAGGGTGCCGAGCGGGATGCCGACGACGGTGGCGATCGAGATGCCGGACATCACGACGGCGGCGGCCCGGTTGGCGTGCTTCTCCGGGACGATGCGCATGGCCATGCTGACGCCGATGGCCCAGAAGACGCCGCTGGCGAAGCCCATGATCAGGCGGGTGCCCAGGATCAACGGGTAGTTCGGGGCGATCGAGGTGATCAGGTTACCGACGGCCAGGACGGCCAGCAGCGCGGTCAGCAGTCGGCGCCGGTTGACGCGCCGGGTCCACGCCACGATGAACGGCACCCCCAGACCGGCCGCGACGCCCTGTGCCGTGACCATGAGGCCGGCCGAGCCCACGGAGACCCCGAGGCTCTCGCTGAGCGGGGTGAGCAGGCCGATCGGCATCAGCTCGGTGGTGAGGAAGACGAACAGACTGGCGGTGATGGCGGCCACACCCAGCCATCCCCGGGTCGGGCTCACCGGCTTCTGTGGTGTGGCGGGGGAATTTGTCTCATCCTGAATGGTCATGTCATCTCTCCGGATGTGGTCATGGCGTGGAAGGTGCGCCCGCCGTTATCCGCTGCGTTCCTGTTCCAGAGCGGGTTGGTCGGGGGAGGGTGAAGCGGTGGTGCGGGGAGGAGCCGACGGAGTCTGCTCGGGCTTCGGTTTGGCCGGGCGGGGCTGGCCGAGCACGACCGCCAGGAGGATGACGACCATGCCGACGATCTGGAGGGCGGACAGCGTCTGGTCCTTGATGAGGTAGCCCAGCAAGGTCGCCACGATCGGGCTGCCCAGCGCGAGGAAGGAGACGGCGACGGCCGGCAGCCGCTCGATGCCTCGGAACCAGACGATGTAGCTCAGGACAGCGCCCAGGGTGATGAGGTAGGCGAACCCGATGACGTTGGAGCCGGTGAGGCCGTTTGGAAGGTCTTCCAGCGACAGCCAGAACGGCAGCAGGACCAGGCCGCCCGCCGTGAGTTGCCACCCGGTGAACGTGAGCAGGCCGACGCCCTCCGGCCGGCCCCACCGCTTGGTCAGCGTGATGCCCGAGGCCATGCACAGTGCTCCGCCGATCGCGGCGAGGACACCGACGGTGTCGAGCGAGACCGTGCCCTTGAAGACGAGCAACGCCACGCCCCCCGCGCCCATGACGCAGGCCAGGGCGTGGACGAGTCTGATCCGCTCGCTGAGGAAGAGGGCGGCGAGGAGGACCACGAACATGGGCTGCGCCGACATGATCATGGCGGCGATGCCACCGGGCAGCCGGTAGGCCGCGACGAAGAGCAGGAAGTTGAAGGCGCCGATGTTCAGAACGCCCAGGACCAGCGCGCGCCACCACCAGATGCCGACGGGGAGCTTGCGGCCGAGGGCCAGCAGCACCAGGCCACCGGGCAGAGCCCGCATGGTGGTCGCCAGGAGCGGCCGGTCCGCAGGCAGCAGCTCGGTGGTCACCAGGTAGGTGCTGCCCCAGACCGCCGGAGCCAGGCCGGTCAGGGCCGCCGTGAGTACGTTCTGTCTGTTCTTCATCTTGCCTCGCATCCCGTGGGAATCACCGTGGCTCCCGACGTCCGTCCGGCCGGCTCAGTCGAAGATCGGGTCGCGATCGCGGCCGCGCTTCAGCTCGAAGAAGCCGTCCGTGCCCGCCACGGCCAGCACGCCGTCCCAGAGCCTTCCGGCTGCCTCGCCACGGGGAGCGGGGGTGAGCACGGGGCCGAAGAACGCCAGCGGCTTCCCGTCCGGACCGGGCACGTGGATCACGGGGGTGCCGACCTCGGAACCGACCGGGTCCATCCCCTCGTGGTGCTCGGCCCGCAGCGGCTCGTCCCAGGAGGTGTCCTCCGCGGCCTCGATCAGGTCGGCGGGCAGATCCGCCTCTTCGAGGGCGGCGCGGATCATGTCGTGGCCGAGCCCGGCCTTCTCGTGGTGGATCAGGCGGCCCATGGCGTTGTAGAGGGGGCGCAGCACCTCGTTGCCGTGCCGCTGCTGTGCCGCGACGCACACCCGCACGCAGGCCCAGCCGTCGATCATGCCCTGGCGGTACTTCTCCGGGACCTCGCGGCCCTCGTTGAGGACCGACAGGCTCATGATGTGGAAACGGGTTTCCAGCGGCCTGACCTGCTCGACCTCCAGCATCCAGCGTGAGGTGATCCACGCCCAGGGGCAGCGGGGATCAACCCAGATGTCGGCGACGGTCGTCTCGGAACGCGGTGGCGTGGTGCTCATGGCGGTCGCTCGTCCTTTCGGTGTCACACGGCGTGAGGGCGCGCGCGGGCATGCCTCGGCGTGGTGCGCCCAGGTCCGGGAGTGAGTAGGGGAGATGGCAGCGGCGGAGCGGCTTGCGAGCAGGCCGGAGGGACCCCGACCAGGGGCCCGCCCGGCGCGGTCGGCCCGAGGACGTTCCTGCCGTGTGTGGTCGCCACCAGTGTCGGGCCGGGGATGTCGATGAGTCCAACACATGCTTGTCACGCGATGGATCTCGTATCACGATGGATCCGTGGAGCTTCAGCAGATGCGGTACGTGATCGCCGTGGCCGAGACGAGCAGCTTCACGCGGGCTGCCCAGCGCTGTCTGGTGGTCCAGTCCGCGCTCAGCCACCAGATCGCGCGCCTGGAGAAGGAACTGGGTGCGAGGCTCTTCGAACGCACCAGCCGCCGGGTCCGGCTGACCCCGGCGGGCGCGGCCTTCCTGCCCGCCGCCCGCCAGTGCCTGGCCGCGGCGGAGCGGGCCGCCGCCGAGGTCGCGGCGGCCGTCGGGGAGGTGCGCGGACGCCTCGCGGTGGGGCTGATCCCCACTGTCGCCGCCGTGGACGTTCCCGCCGTCCTCAAGGACTTCCAGCAGCGCCATCCGAAGGCCCGGATCAGCCTCAGCGTGGGAGCGAGTGACGAGCTCGTCGAGCAGGTCAGGGAGGGCGAGATCGAGGTGGCCTTTCTCGGTATCCCGGTCACGGCACGCCCCCGGGGCGTCATGGCCCGGAAACTGGCCCAGGAGCGGCTGGTCGCCGTGGTCGCCCCGGACCACCCACTCGCCGGCGAGGCCTCGGTCGACCTCCGCCGACTGTCCTCGGAGGTGTTCGTGGACCTCCCGGCGAAGACCGCCGGCCGGGCCCAGTCCGATCTGGCCTTCACCGCCGCCGGCCTGACCCGCGAGGTCGCCTTCGAGGTGACCAACGCGGACTACCTGGCCCGTCTGGTCGGCGCGGGCCTGGGCGTGGCCCTGCTCCCGCCCGCGTACGTCGCGGGCCTGGCCGGTATGGCCACGATCGAGGTCACGGACGCACCGGCCCGCGCCGAGTACGTGATCTGGGGCCGGGAGAGCCGCACCCCGGCGGCCGCCGCCTTCCTGGAGCTGCTGGGCATCAAGGAGGAGTGACCGGCCGGGCCCGGTCCGGGGACCGTCTGTTCTTCCCCTCCCGGCCAGGGTTTCATGGACATCGGATCATCCCGCGAACACGGCTGCGGGCTGCCGAGCCGTACGGGGCCGTCATCACTGGAAGGCATGTTCCATGCGAGTGCGAGTAAAAGACTTCGATCACTTGGTGCTCAATGTGCGCGATGTCGAGCGTTCCCTGGAGTTCTACTGCGGGTCACTGGGCCTGGAACCGGTCCGCGTGGACGAATGGCGGGCCGGTAAGGCCCCGTTCCCGTCGGCACGGGTCAGTCCGACCCTGATCATCGATCTGTTCAACCGCCCGCGCACCGAGTCGAATGTCGACCACTTCTGTCTGAGCGTCGAGCCGCTGGACTGGCAGGAGGTCATCGCCTCGGGCGAGTTCACCGTGCTGGAAGGCCCCGTCGGCCGCTACGGCGCCCGAGGCGACGCGCAGTCGATCTACGTCGAGGACCCGGACGGCAACACCGTCGAGCTGCGCTGGTACCCGCAGGACGTGCGGGGCTGACGGGCCCCGAGGGGGTGCCGGGTGCTCCTCGCGCCCCGTACGTTGCGGTGAATCTCCAGCGTCGCCGTCGAGCGGTTGAGCGTGATGTAGTGCAGCCCCGGCGCCCCCTCCGCGAGGAGCCGCTCCGCCATGGCGGTGGCGTACTCGACGCCGATGCGAAACCCGTCCGCGGGGTTGTCGGCCGCGGCGTCCAGGCGGTGGGCCAGGTCCTCGGGGAAGGCCGCGCCGCTGAGCTGCGCGAAGCGGGCGATCTGGCGTACGTCGGTGGCGGGCATGATCTCCGGGATGATCGGGGTGTCACAGCCCGCGGCGGCCACCCGGTCACGGAGCCGCAGGTAGTCCTCGACGTGGAAGAACATCTGAGTGACCGCGTAGTCGGCCCCGGCCCGGCACTTGGCGACGAAGTGCCGGATGTCGCTCTCCCACTCCGGTGAGCGGGGATGGCGTTCGGGGAAGGCGGCCACGCCGACGCTGAAGTCCCCCGACTCCTTGACCAGGCGCACCAGTTCGTGAGCGTGGGTGAAGCCGTCGGGGTGCGGGACCCAGGGCGCGTTCGGGTCGCCAGGGGGGTCGCCGCGCAGGGCCAGGACGTCCCTGACGCCGGCGTCGGCGTACTGGCCGATGATGTGGCGCAGTTCGGCCACCGAGTGGCCCACCGCGGTCAGATGGGCGACGGGCCGCAGCGTCGTCTCGGTCGCGATCCGCTTGGTCACCTCGACGGTACGGTCCCTGGAGGAACCACCGGCCCCGTAGGTGACGGACACGAAGGTCGGGGCCAGCGGCTCGACCCGGCGGATCGCCTGCCACAGCGAACGGGCCCCCGCATCGGTCTTCGGCGGGAAGAACTCGAAGGAGAACGACGGCTCCTGACGTCCGAGAGCCTCACGCAGCGCGATCGTGGTCATGCCCGGCCCCTCCCCGCGTCGAAGCGGCTCGCCCCGGTCATGCGCCGTCCCCCAGCAGCGGCCCGATACCCCGCGCAGCCTCCTGGCCGTAGGCCCGGCTGATGCGGGCCAACAGGTCCGAGGGAAGCAGCTTGTACTCCTGGGTGCCGACGGATTCGAGGACCACCGTGGCCAGAGCGCAGCCCAGGCGGGCGGCGCCTTCGTACGGCAGGTTCCCGGCCAGGCCCGCGAGGAATCCGGCCCGGAAGGCGTCGCCCCCGCCGGTCGGATCGACCACCATCTCCGTCGGCACCGCCGGGACGTCCTTGCGGGGAGCACCGGCGGTCATGATCGATACACCCCCGGCACCCCGCGTGACGAGCCAGGTGCCGACGCGCTCCAGCACGTCCTGCTCGCTCCAGCCGGTGCGCTCCCGCAGCAGCGCGCTCTCGTACTCGTTGGTGAACAGCAGCCGGGCTCCGTCGACCAGTTCCCGGGTCTGCCCGCTGTCGAGACGCGCCAGCTGCTGGGAGGGGTCGGCGGCGACCGGGGTGCCGAGCCGGTGCGCGGTGGCCGTGTGCCGGAGCATCGCCCCGGGGTCGTCGGCGCCGACGAGGACGAGGTCGAGGCCGCCGGTCCGCCGGTGCGTCTCGGCCAGGTCGATCCGGCCGGCCTCGGCCATGGCGCCCGCGTAGAAGGTGGCGATCTGGTTCTGGTCGGCGTCCGTGGTGCACACGAAGCGGGCCGTGTGCAGGGTCTCGCTGACCCGGACGGAACCGGTGTCCACTCCGGCTTCGCGCAGCCGGTCCCCGTACGCCGCGAAGTCGATGCCCGCGGCCCCCACGAGCACCGGCCGCAGGCCGAGCCGGCCCAGGCCGAAGGAGATGTTCGCTGCCACGCCTCCCTCCCGGACCTCGAGACGGTCGGCGAGGAAGGACAGGGACACGTGGTCGACCATCTCGGTGATCAGCTGTTCCGCGAACCGGCCGGGGAAGACCATGAGATGGTCGACCGCGATGGAGCCTGTCACAGCGATACGCACTACGGTTCTCCTTGAACTCGGTCACGACGACGCAGGTGACGCAGGGCAGCGGTCAGTGCAGGCCGGCGGCCGTGCGCAGGGCGTCCACGCGGTCGGTGCGCTCCCAGGTGAAGTCGGGGAGTTCGCGGCCGAAGTGGCCGTACGCCGCAGTCCGGGCGTAGATCGGGCGGAGCAGGTCGAGGTCGCGGATGATCGCGGCCGGGCGCAGGTCGAAGACCGCGCCGATCGCGGTCTCGATCCTGTCGGTGTCGATCGTGTGGGTGCCGAAGGTCTCCACGAACAGGCCGACGGGCTCGGCCTTGCCGATGGCGTAGGCGACCTGGACCTCGCAGCGGGAGGCCAGGCCCGCGGCGACGACGTTCTTGGCGACCCAGCGCATCGCGTACGCGGCCGAGCGGTCGACCTTGGACGGGTCCTTGCCGGAGAAGGCGCCGCCGCCGTGGCGGGCCATGCCGCCGTAGGTGTCGATGATGATCTTCCGGCCGGTGAGGCCGGCGTCGCCCATCGGGCCGCCGATCTCGAAGCGGCCGGTCGGGTTCACCAGCAGGCGGTAGCCCTCGGTGTCCAGCTTGATGCCGTCCTCGTGGAGCTGGTTCAGCACCTGCTCCACGACGGACTCGCGCACGTCCGGGGTGAGCAGCGCCTCCAGGTCGACGTCCGCGGCATGCTGGGTGGAGACCACCACGGTGTCGAGGCGGACCGCCTTGTCGCCGTCGTACTCGATGGTGACCTGGGTCTTGCCGTCCGGGCGCAGGTACGGGATCGTCCCGTCCTTGCGGACCTCGGTGAGGCGGCGCGACAGCCGGTGGGCCACCTCGATCGGCAGTGGCATCAGGTTCGGGGCCTCGTCGCAGGCGTAACCGAACATCAGGCCCTGATCACCGGCGCCCTGCCGGTCCAGCTCGTCCTCACCGCCACCCGCGGCGGAGGACTCGACGCGCGTCTCGTAGGCGGTGTCGACGCCCTGCGCGATGTCCGGGGACTGGGCGCCGATGGAGACCGAGACGCCGCAGGAGGCGCCGTCGAAGCCCTTCGCGGACGAGTCGTAGCCGATCTCCAGGACGGCCTCGCGCACCAGTGCGGGGATGTCGGCCCAGGCGGACGTGGTCACCTCGCCGGCCACATGCACCTGGCCGGTGGTGATCAGGGCTTCCACCGCCACCCGGGACCGCGGATCCTGGGCCAGCAGGGCATCGAGGACGGTGTCGCTGATCCGGTCGGCGATCTTGTCGGGATGACCCTCGGTCACCGACTCGGACGTGAACAGACGTTGGGACACGGTGTGGCGCTCCTGTCGTACGGACGGGCGTGGACGGGGCACGGCGGGGCCTGCGGCGGGCCGGGGCCTCCCGGTGGGGGAGGCCCCGGTGGGTGTCCGGGTCAGGACAGGCGGTGCACGGTGAACTCGACCGGAACGTCGAAGACGGGCTGGGTGGTGGAGAAGACCACCTTGTGCTCGAAGCCCTCCTCGGCCACCAGCTTCTCGAAGTACTCCACGTCACCCATGGTGCTGAAGAAGAGGACCATGCGCCCCTTCTCCGTCAGGTGGGCGCGGGCCTCGCGGAAGAAGCGGGTCAGTGCCTGGTAGCCGGCGTCGGTGCCCGCGACGTCCGCGTAGTCGGTGGCGGCGAACCACTGGAACGGCGGGTTGAAGACGATCAGGTCGAAGCGGCCCTCGACCGAGTCGAAGACGTCGCTCTCGCGCGACTCGACGCGGTCGGCGACCCCGTTCAGCTCCGCGTTGGCACGGGTGGCGGCCACGGCGTGCGGGTTGAGGTCCACCGCCACCACGTCGGCGCCCTTCTTGGCGGCGATCAGGGCCAGCGAACCGCTTCCGGTGCCCATGTCGAGGACACGGTCACCCGGCCGGACCTCGGCGAAGACCGCGCCGCCGAGCATCGGGGACACGGGGCAGGGGGTCATGACCTGCGAGGGGACCCGCAGGGTCAGGCCCAGGAACGGGTGGACCTGTTCGCCCTCCTCGCCGCCGCCCAGCGAGGTCATGGTCTGGCGCAGTTCCTTGATCTCCTCCACCCGCTCCTGGGAGGCGAGCGGGCGGTAGGACTCGGCTTCGGACGTGGACTGGTGGACGAGCTTCGTCATGGTGTCCTATCCATTCGTGTGTCGAGCGCGAGGGGACGCGTTCGGTCGGTTGGGTGGTCGGAGCTGTCAGGCGGACCGGGACTCGGCCCGGAGCCGGGCGTGGGCCGCGGCCAGCCGGCCGCCGACCTCGGCCGTGCTGACGAGCACGGCCATGTTGGCCTTGGACGAGCGGCCTTCCGTGGCCGCGTCCACCGCCCGCATCAGGTACTTCGTGATCGCCTGGCCCCGGATGCCGTCCCGGTCGGCGGCGGCCATGGCCTCGGTGATCGCGGCATCGACCTCGTCGCTGTCGATCGCCTCCTCCGGTCGGACCGGCGTGGTGATCAGGAACGAGCTGTTGTTGCCCAGCGCCCAGTGGTTCTCGACCGACCGGGCGATCACCTCGTCGTCGTCCAGCCGCATCGGGCTGCGGAAACCGCTGGACTCGCAGTAGAAGGCCGGGAAGTCGTCCGAGCGGTACGAGACCACCGGCACGCACTGGGTCTCCAGGTACTCCAGCGTCAGGCCGAGGTCCAGGATCTTCTTCGCGCCGGCGCACACCACCGCGACCTTGGAGCGCGTGAACTGGATCAGGTCGGAGGACACGTCCATGGTCTTGTCCGCGCCCCGGTGCACCCCGCCGATGCCGGCCGAGGAGAAGAACGGGATCCCCGCGAGTTCGGCCGCCACCAGGGAGGAGGCGACCGTCAGCGCGCCCATCCGGCCCTGGGCCAGGACGACGGGCATGTCCCGGCTGCTGACCTTGGGGATGCCCGGTGTCGAGGCGAACCGGTCGATGTCGGCGTCGGTCATGCCGACCACGACCTTGCCGCTCTCCACGGCGATCGTGGCCGGGACCGAGCCGCCCGCCCGGACGGCCTCCTCGACCTTCCGGGCGGTCGCGGCGTTGTCGGGGTAGGGCAGGCCGTGGGTGATGACGTTGGACTCCAGCGCCACCACCGGGCGGCCCGCGTGGAGCGCGTCGGCCACCTCGGCACTGAAGACGAGCGGGATGTCCTGGTGGGTGAGAGAGGTCGTGGCGGTCACAGCCGGCTCCTCAGTGGGTGTCGGGGCCGTAGTTCGGGACCTTGCCGAGGATGTGTCTGCGGTTGACGATCTCCGGTATGTAGACCTCCTCGTTCCACAGCTCCCTGTCGATCGACTCGACCGCGATCGACACCACCCCCTCGTCGCAGCCGAAGGCGTCGGTGACCGCCTTGGTCACCGCCGACACCAGCTCGGACTGCTGCTCGTCGCTGAGTGCGATCGGGAAGTGCTTGATGTTGACGTGCGGCACGACGGTTTCCTTCCGGATGTAAAGGCGTCGGCGGATGGCTGTCGCGAGTTCGTCGATGTCCGGTGCCCTGAGCAGGGAGTAGTGGTCGGCCTCCAGCTCGACGACGGTCGGTGGGGCGGAGGAGTAGCCGCTGCTGCCGTCGAGGAAGGAGTACTCGTCCCCCCGCGCCTTGAAGATGGTGATGGGCGCCGAGATCCGTCGCTCCCGCAGTTCGCGGAAGGTGTAGCTGAACTCGAAGGTCGTCGCGACGACCCGGACGATCCGGCGCACCAGGTCGATGTCGAGGTTCGGGAGGTTCTCGCTGACGAAGCCGGCGAACGTCTCGTCGTCCTTGACCGAGGCGAGGCACTTCTCCAGCAGCGGACTGCTGATCGTGCCCGTGAAGACCGACAGGAGGATCGCGACGTAGGCCCTGTTCGCGTAGGTGGCGACGCGCTCCTCGCCGGTCGTGCCGTCCGTGCGGACCTTGGGCGAGCCGGGGGCGATCAGGAAGACGTGGTCGACGGTGTGGCCCGCCGCCTCCAGCTGGTACGCCGCCTCGAAGGCGACCCGGGCTCCGAAGGAGTAGCCCCACAGCGTGTACGGGCCCTCGGGCTGGACCTCCCTGATGGCTTTGACGTCCTCGGTCGCCATCTCCCTGATCGTCCCGTACGGCGTCTCGCCCGGGTTGATCCCGTGCGCCTGCACCCCGAAGAACGGCCGGTCCGTGCCCAGCCGCTCACCCAGGAGCCGCAGGTTCATGGGGTAGCCGCCCAGACCGGGCCAGCAGTGGACGGGGCGTCCGGTGCCCCTCTGCTGCAAGGGCACGAGACGCGAGGTGCCGCTCGTGGACCCGCCGGCGAGCCGGCGGGCCAGCCCCTCCACGGTCGGCGAGGTGAAGATGACCTCCAGCGGCAGGTCAGCCCCGAAGGTCCGGTTGATCCGGTTGATCAGGGCGACGGCGAGCAGCGAGTTGCCGCCACAGGCGAAGAAGTCGTCCTGCACGGAGACGCTCTGCCGCTTCATCGCCTGCTTCCACAGCGCGGCCACCCGGCGTTCGGTCTCGTCCCGCGGGGCCACGAAGGGGCGGTCGGCCGTGCCCACGTCCACCTTGTCGGAGGCGGCGAGGGCCTTGAGGTCGATCTTGCCGTTGGCGGTGGTCGGCAGCGCGTCGAGGACGACGACCTTGTTCGGGATCATGTAGTCCGGCAGGTAGTTGACGAGGTCGTCGCGGATCAGCTCCGCGGGCCCCCGCATGTGGACCACGTCCTCCCGCATGCCCTCGTGCCGCCGCTGCTCCTGACTCACCCGGCCGCCGACGAAGAAGTACGAGGCGCCGCCGGGCCGGCCGAGCCCGCGCAGGATGCCGTCCATCCGCCGGGCGGACGGCAGGTCGTCGCCGCCCTGCGAGCTGTAACCCGCGGACATGAACCCGATGTCGAGGTCGTTCATCGACAGGCGCTGCAGCGTACGGCCGAGGTCGATGTAGCGCCGCCACTCCTGCGGGCTGCGGCTGATCACCGAGACACCGAAGCCCGCCCGGTCGTAGACCGCCTGGTTGATCGCGATGACGTGCTTGCGCAGGATCAGGTCGGGGGAGACGAGGCGCATCCGGCCACCCTCGTAGACGTACTGCCCGGCCGGCCGGTCCGACCCCTTGCCGGGGTGGATCTGGACGTACAGGTCGATGTCCTCGTCCGTGCGGGGGCCCCGGTAGGGCACCCAGTCGAAGGCGCCGAGGTAGTGGTCCTCGTCGGCGACCCGCAGGCCGGCCTTGGCCTCCGGGACGAACGGGGCGGCCTCGACGTCGAGCCCGTACTGCGGCAGGACCTCTTCGAGGAGTCCGACCATGTGCCCGGCCTCGATCTCCAGGACCTCCCGGATGTTCTTCTTGTAGACGGGCTCGATGGCACCGCGCCGGCCCAGGAAGTGCGCCCGGATCCGGGGGCCCGCGGTCGCGCCCCGCGTCTCGGGGATCTCGGAGACCATCACCAGCTGGTGGGTGATCGGGTGGTGGTAGTGGATGCCCGAAGGGATTCCCGGGAAGCCGGTGATCTCCAGGTACAGCTGGGTGGCGTAGAGGGAACCGGGTGAGGCGTAGGCGTACTTGGGGAGCAGCCGCTCCGGACTCAGGTGCTGCCCGAGGTTGCGCAGGATCGCGCCGAGACCGTCGGTGTCCAGCTCCGCGAGTTCCCGTCCGGGTACGGCGGCGGGGCGGCGGGCCAGCAGCTTCAGCAGGTCGGCCTCCACCACCGGGGCGTCGCCCTCGTAGAAGCGGTAGGTCTTGCGGGCGAAGGCGAGGCCGCGCTGGGCCGGCGTGGGCGTCCGGCCGGGCAGGTCGACGACGGGGAGGCCGGCGAGCTCGGCCGCGGGCCGGATGCCCGGGTTCGACAGCTGGGCCTTGACCTGGAGCTTGCTCTCCTTGGACTGGTGGTGCGCGCCGTGGCTCCCCTGGTCCATCAGGGCGGCTTCCTTCGGGTCGAGTTCGACGCAGGCGATCAGGTTCTGGAAGCCCGTCCTCGGATCGTCCTTGACGAGCACGGCCGCGTGCCGGATCCAGTCGTGGGTCTCGATGGCGAGCCTGATCTCGTCGAGTTCGACGCGGAACCCGCGCAGCTTGACCTGGTTGTCGGCGCGGCCGGTGAACTGGACGGTGCCGTCGGCGTTCCAGTAGGCCAGGTCGCCGGTCCGGAAGAGCCGCCCGGGACCGAACGGGTTGTCGGTGAAGCGCTGCTCGGTCAGGTCGGGCCGGTGCAGGTAGCCGCGCGCCACCTGGACGCCGCCGATGTACAGCTCGCCGATCTCGCCCACCGCCAGTTCGGTGAGGCCGGGGCCGAGGATGTGGTACTCGGTGGAGTCGACCGGGGCGCCTATGGGGATCGAGTTGGGGCCGTCGTCGACGCCGTCCTTGGCCACGGTGAAGGACGACGAGTTGATCGTGCACTCGGTCGGCCCGTAGAGGTTGATCAGCCGGCACCCGGGGAGGGTCTCCAGGAAGGCGCGGGCCAAGGGCTTGGAGAGGGCCTCGCCGCCGGTGAAGACCTGCTCCAGCGAGAGGCACGATGCGAACTCCTGCGTGTCCAGCAGCGCTTGAAGCAGGGTCGGTACGCACTGGAGCGTGGTCACGCCGTGGGTCTTGACCGCGTGCACCAGCCGTTCGGCGTCCCGGTGGATGCCGGGGCCGCCGATCACGACGACGGAACCGAGGGCCGGGGCGAGGACCTCCCACTGGGCGGCGTCGAAGCTGATCGGCGTCTTCTGCAGGACGACCCGGGTGTGGTCGATGCCGTGGGCGGTCCGTAACCAGGACATCTGGCTGGCGATGCTCCGGTGCTCGATCATGACGCCCTTGGGGCGGCCGGTGCTGCCCGAGGTGTAGATGACGTAGGCCAGCGAGTCGGGGGCGATGCCGACATCCGCGCCGGGGGCCTCCTTGCGGGCGTCCTCGATCCGGACGATCACGGTGTCCGCGGGGGTCAGCGCGGCCAGGCGCTCGACGAGGTGGCCCTGGGCGACGATCACCTTCGCACCCGAGTGCTCGATCATGTAGCGCAGGCGCTCTTCGGGGTACTCCGGGGCCAGCGGCAGGTAGGCTCCGCCCGCGAACAGGATGCCCCACACCCCGATCATCAGGTCGGACGAGGGCTCGATGAACAGCCCCACGCACTGGTCGGCGGTCACGCCGAGGTCCCGCAGGTGTCCGGCCAGTCCTTTGCTTCGGCCCACCAGTGCGCCGAAGGTCACGTGTTCGTCACCGCTGATCACCGCCGTTTCGTCGGGGCGTTCCGCGGCCGTACGCAGGAGCAGTTCGGGCAACGACAGGCGAGTGGCCGGGGTCCGGTCAGACGCGTCGGTGGTCATGTGAGTCCCCCTGGGTGTGCGTGTGTGCCGTGTGGTGGGCGGGTCGGCGGTGCTTGCCTGCTCGTGCCGAGGACTCGGCCGATGTGGGGGCCGGCCGAGTGTCAGGTGGCCGTGCCGGGACGCGGGCCGGTGGTCACCGGTCTGCGTCGGCGGTCCGGCCCCTTCGCAGGGCGTCGGCGACCTCGACCATGCGGCGTGTCTGGTAGGCGATGGCGGCGAGGTTGTCCTCGGTGACGTTCTCCGCCAGCCGGCCCGGTATCGCCTGCCGACCGGAGACGGAGCTGACGCCGTAGGGGTTGCCGTTGCTGGGCGCGGCCATGATGGCGTCGGTGCTGCCGGGCGGCACGATGATCCCGCCCCAGTGGTAGAAGACGGTGTTCAGCGACAGGATGGTCGCCTCCTGCCCGCCGTGCGGGGCGCCCGTCGAGGTGAACGACGACATGACCTTGCCCGACAGGCCCCCGCGCGCGTTGAGGGGCCAGGCGAGGTCGATGAAGTGCTTGAGCGGCGCAGCGATCATGCCGAACCGGCCGGGGCCGCCGAGCAGAATCGCGTCGGCCCAGTCGAGGTCGTCCGCGGTGGCGGTGGGGATGCCCGCGACGGCCTCGGCGTTCTCGCGCCACGCCGCGGTCCACTCGGTGAACTCCGGAGCCAGGGAGGCCTCGACGTACTCGCGGACCCGGCGCAGCCGGACCTCGGCGCCGGACTTCGCCGCGGCCTCCTCGGCGGCCACGGCGAGCTTGTGGACGTTGCCGGTGCCCGAGTAGTAGACGATCGAGACCTTCGTTGTCGACGAAGCTGTGTCGGCGGTGGACACGGGTGAGAGCTCCTTAGTGCGGTGGTCGAGGGGGCGAAGAGGCACAGGGCCGGAGGGCCGAAGGCCAGGGGGAGGGACGGGACCCGGGGGTGCGGAGCCCCGCCCGCTCCGATGGGGAGTGACTCAAGCCTTGGTGTCGGTCCCGAAGTAGCGGTCGCCGAAGTCACCGATGCCGGGAAGCATGAACGCGTGCTCGTTGAGGCGCTCCTCGACGGAGGAGGTCACGATCCGCACCCCGGGGTGACGGTCGTGGACGGCCTTGATCCCTTCGGGGGCGGAGAGCAGGTTCACGAAGACGATGTGCTCCTCGGGCACGCCGTGGTCGAGCAGGACGCCGATCGCGGCCAGCGCGGTGCCGCCGGTGGCGAGCATGGGGTCGAGGAGCAGCACGTGGCCCCGGTCGATGCCGGCGGGCAGCGCCGCGTAGTGCAGGTGCGGGAGTTTGGTGACCTTGTCCCGCTGGATCAGGATCTTGCCCAGGCGGGTCTCCGGCGCCATCACGCGCAGCTCGGACTCCATGCTGTCGCCGGCCCGGGCGATGGAGACGCCGAAGACCTGGGAGGCCAGGGAGAGGCCGGGGTAGGTCCGGCCGACCGGCGTGCGGACGTCGCGGGGCTCGTAGGGGAGCAGGTCCAGCGCGGCGTCGAGGAGCCCGCGGATGATCCGGTTGGCGGTGGGGACGAAGTCCTCCCGCCTGGCCTCGTGGTCCCGGACGATCGAGTGCAGGGCACGCAGCCGGTTGGTCTGGGGCAGGACGTGGGTCACGCCGCGGAGCGGCTCGGTTCGCGTGGTCATCAGGACCGGCTCCGCCCGTTCTCCGCGGAGACCCGGTCGAAGGCGGCGCGGGCCTCCTTCACGAACGTGCGCACCTTCTGGCGGTCCTTGCGCCGGGTGGCGGGGTCCTCCAGGCCGGTGTGCGCGTCCACGGCGGCGGGGCGGACGGCCTCGATGGCCGCCGCTACGTTCTCCGGGGTGAGCCCGCCGGCCAGCATCAGGGGCTTGGGGGAGATCCGGACGAGTTCGGCGCTGACGGCCCAGTCGTGGGTCAGCCCGGTCGCCCCCTTGGCTCCGGTGGCCGGGTTGAAGCTGTCGGTGATGAACATGTCGACCCACTCGGCGGAGGTCGCGACGACCTCGCGGAGCTCGTCGATGTTGTCCGTCTTCACCACGAGGCTCTTGAGGACGTAGAGGTCCGGGGCCAGGGTGCGCAGCCGGCGCAGTTCGGCGGGGGTCACGTCGCCGTGGAGCTGGATCGCGCCGACGCCCATCTCGGCGCAGAAGGCGGCGATCTCGTCGGCATCGGTCAGGTAGGTGATGATGACGCCCTTGTTGTCGGGCTGGATCGCCTTGACGATGGCGGCGGCCTCGGCCTCGGACAGGTCCTCGTTCTTGGCGGGAAGGCGCAGGGCGAAACCGAGCCAGTCGGCGCCCTCCTCGATAATGAGGTCGGCCTCGGACTGGTCGATGATTCCCGCGACCTGGATCAAGCCGTACATGTCTGCCTCCTCGGGCCGCGGCGGTGCGAGCCGCGGCCGATCTGCAAAGGGGATTGAGCCGGTGACGACGGCGGTGGAACCGGGGCGCCTCAGCGGTCGCCGGCGGCCCGGTCGAGCTCGGCGAGGACGAGCCGCGCCACGGGGGCGGCGGAGGCGGGGTTCTGCCCCGTGACGACCCGGCCGTCGCTTGCGGTGTGGGCCTCGTACATGGGTGCCTTGGTGTGCAGCGCCCCGGTCTCCTTCAGCCGGTCCTCGAGGAGGAAGGGCATGACCTCGGTGAGACCCAGCGAGTTCTCCTCCTCGTTGCTGAACGAGGCGACGCGCTTGCCGCGCACGAGGTGGGTGCCGTCCGGCAGGCGCAGGTTGACGAGGGCGGCGGGGCCGTGGCAGACGGCGGAGACGACCCCGCCGCTGCCGTGGATGGCCATGGCGATGCGGGCCAGGTCCGGGGAGTCGGGAAAGTCCCACATGGCGCCGTGGCCGCCGACGTAGAAGATCGCGGAGTACTCGGAGGGGTCCACGTCGGCCGCCCGGCGAGTCGCCGCGAGCTTGCCCTTGACGGTCTCGTCGGCCAGGAAGCCGATGATCTCCGGGTCGTTCTCCTCGCCGTCGAAAACGACGGCCGGAGGCTCGCCGCCGCGCACGGAGACGAAGTCGACCTCATGGCCGGCGCCGATGAAGACGTTGTAGGGGTGGGCCGCCTCGGAGACGCTGTAGCCCGTCCGGTTGCCGGTGTCCCCCAAGGTCTCGTGACTGCTGACGGCAAGCAGGATCTTGGCCATGGTTCCTCCTGGATTCGCTGCGGAGTGTGCTCCGCGGGTGGTCGGGCGTCGCCACGCGGCCGCCGAGTCCGGCGGGCCGCGCCCGGGATGGTGGGCGAACGGCGGGTTCGCTCGTGCTCGGAGGGCCTCAGAGCTTGTGGATGAAGTCCTGGACCAGCTTCACGAACTCGACCGGCTTCTCGAAGATCACCATGTGGCCGCTGTCGATCTCGGTGTAGGAGGAGCCGGGAATGGCGGCGGCCAGCTCACGGGAGTGCTCGGCGGGCACCGCGGCGTCCGGGTACGGGGCCAGGACGAGGGTCTCGGCCCGGACCTTCCCGACCAGGTCGCGGATGTCCACCTGGACGAGCAGTTCGAGCTGGCGGAGGCGGCCTTCGGAAGGGCTCAGCTCGGAGCCGAGGTTCTCGACGTCGCTCAGGCTGGGCTGGCTGCGGATGAAGCGCGGGCTGAAGGCCGTGGTGCTGAGCACCCGGCCGAAGGCCTTCGCGTCGTGCTTCTGGCTCAGGGTCAGACCGATCAGGTTCTCGATGTAGAGGTCCGACTTGACCAGGCCGCCGACCGGGATCAGGCGACGCACGAGCTCGGGGTGCAGTGCGGCGGTGGCAGCGACGACGGCTCCTCCGAGCGAGAAGCCCACCAGGTCCACGGGACCGAGACCGGCGTGCTCGATCACGGCGGCGACCTCGCCGGCCAGCTGCTCGACGGTCAGCGGCGTGCCGTCGTCCTCGGCGGTCTCGCTGCCGGACAGCTCGGGAAGGATGACGGTGTTGCGGCGGGCGAACTCCTCGACGAGATGACCGAAGGTGACCTGACCGCCCTTGCCCACGCCGTGCACCAACAGCAGGGCCGGGCCTTCGCCGGTCACGGTGTAGTGGACACGCGAGTTACCAACGGAAATCGTAGGCATGACAGATCGCCTCCTGTGACGACTTGGGAAGGAATGCGTGAAAGCGCGAATGCGTGCATTCGAGGAACTGGTATGGGAGAGGGCATGCGAATTTCGCCGGCCCCGCCGGGTTCGAGTGGACTCGGACCGCCGTGTTCCACCGGATGCGGACGCACGGGAATTCGACGACGCGGGTCGTCCCCCGAGCCCGCACCTCCTCCTCGATGGCCGAGGTGCAGGTGTAGTCCCAGGTGGCGACCGACCCCCGATCACCTGAAGAAGAATTTATCTACTTCTAGTGATTCAGTCAAGTGTCCCTGGATCGCTCGGGGGTGGGCCGACGGCAAGTGAATCCAGGCAAGCGGTGGCAAGGAGGGTGTGGCGCGGGTGACGCTCTCGAGGGCGGGTATGACTTCCGCGATGATTGCGAGCTCACGTCTATGCCCCGGATGCCGAGGTCCGCTCCTGGTGGGGGCGCTAGAATCCACGCAACCCTTACTTGTGGAGCATGCTCATGCCCGACCGTGTGTTCGATGGCGGTAAGTTGCGTGACCGCCGTGTCATCAAACGCCTGTCGCAGGCCACTCTCGCCCAGGGGCTTCACGTGAAGGTGAACGCGGTCTATCGCTGGGAGAACGGCTTGGCGGCCCCCCCGCCGGAGCGATTGCCGGCGATCGCCGTATTCCTGGATGCCGACCTGGATGAACTCTTTCCGCGCACCGGATCACCGAATCTCGCCGATCTGCGGTGCGACGCCGGCATGACCCAGGCGGACACGGCCCACTACACCAACACCTCGTCCCCCATGCCGGTGCGAGCCGCCGAACAGGGCAAGCGGCCGCTGTCCGACCGGGCGGTGACTGCGCTGGCCGCCGCCTACAACGTGACCCCCGCCGAACTCCTCGCCGCGCAGCGGCGTTCCTTCGGGCTGCCCGAAGAGCCGGCGGGGGAGTCATCGGCCGTCGGTGCCCGTGTGGCCCGCAAGTTGGAGTCGCTGCGCACCGAGGTCTACGGAGGGGAAGCGCCCTCGGACGCGCACCTCGCGTCCGAGGGGAACCGGAAGAGCGGCTCGACGGTGCTCACCGAGGCGATGGTGCGGGCCCTGCGGGCCGGCGAGGTCGCGGAACCGGAGGACGAGGCCCTTGACGCCTTGGCGCTCGCCTTCGACGTGCCGCCGGTCTACTTCCGCCAGGACGACCCGGAGGTCGACGCCCTGATCCTGTCGACCCGTGCCGTGCGCAACAGGTTCACCGTGATGGTCGCGCGCGGTGCGGACCGGGACATGCCCAAGGAATCCTGGGACCATCTCCGCGACTTCATCGGCGAGACGATGCGAGAGATACTGACCGATGATGAGAGCGGGCGCTCGGCGTAGTCGGTTCAGCCGACGGCTGCCGGCGTCACGGCCGGGCGGCGGGGCTCCGCCAGGGTGCGGGACGTCGCGGCGTGGCCGGTCCCCGCCGACGGCCCGGTGCGTGCTCCTCTGGCTGATGAGTCGAGCCGCGTGGTCGGCGCGCAGTTCGATGAGCGCGTCGTGGTCCGGGGGCCTGTTGGCCGAGGGTCCGCGGTCCGGCGTCACCTCAAGTGCCCGCAGGAGGCCGGGCGATCCGACCGTGCCGGTATTGTCCCCGGCCCAGAGGTGCACCAACTGGTGCACCTTCAGGGCGAGTTCGTCGGGCGGCGAGTAGCTCTTGGGGTAGAGGATCAGGTCGACCGGACGGGTGTCGTGCTTGACGAGGAGGCCACACATGCCGTCGAGCCCACTCAGGTGGTCCGGGATCGGCTTCATGACGATCTGCCGGCCGCTGACCTTCGCGATGTTCCCGACCAGCTGGTCGAGGTTGAAGGGGTCCGGGAGCGGCATGGAGGCGATTAAGCGCTCACTTTCCCGTTTGGCCTGAACATGCAGTCGGTCGGTGCGTAAACGGCGGTAGAATCTTGAGACTATTCCTGCTGTGGGATTGCTGCGACGGGAGATCCAATTCATTCCGCGGATCCCATCCCTATGGGCTGCCGCCGACCGGCGTTCCCTCTACCCGATCTCCGGCACCGGGTTTGTGCGCGGCCTACCCTGGGCATTGTGTGTTTCCCCCCTCTTGTGCGGCTGCTCGCGGCGTCGTCCGGCACGCGAGTGTTGCTCACTGGGCAGTCGACGTGCTGGGAAATCCAGGTGTCGCACGTCTCGGCGACGTGGACCTTGGTTCCGGGTGAACGGTGCATGTGGATTGCCTGCCTGCTCAAGGTGGACAGGTCCGTGCCCGGCTCACCCCTGTGAACGCGGACGTGCGAGGGCGCGGCGGGATGACTGAGATGTCTCCGTCGCTGCGGCTCGTCGTCGAGTCTCAGGGCTGCGGACTGCGGAGATCGCCCTTGTGGCCAGGGCGGGTCCGGGAGTCCCCGTGATGCCCGCTCGCCGGGCGCGAGGTGTATTCAGGCCGGCATGGCGAGCAAGTAGTGGTGAAGACCTTGGCGGCGACCCCGTCTGTACATACCTTCTACTGCTCCCCCGTGAGCGATTCGGCCGATCTCGGTCGAGCGCACCGAGACCCGCATGCCGCAGCTACGATAAGTGTTCGATACTCGCCGTGGTGAGATCCCTTCGGATTTGGCCGAAACTGGGCAACTGTCGACGGTGGGGCTCGACGTCGGCCCCGATGGAGCGTATCGAACTCGGCCATATCGAGAGGCGGCCCACTGGTGCCGCGGACGCTGCCGGAGCGCGAGGCGCAGAGGAAGTGCAGCGGAAGGGTGAGAAGCCTCACCGCATTGGGTTCCAGTCCCACCCGCCCACTCCGCGTCACCTCTGCGGAAACCTTTTCTGGACGGACGGTGGCGGCGCGCCGGCCTATCCGGCCGGCCCGGTCTCCGTGGCGTCCTCGTCGTCCCGCTCACCCTCCGCCTGGGACGGTGTGGTGTGCGGCACGTCCGGGACGTCGTCCCGTTCGTCGTCGCGTTCGCCCTCGGCCTGGGACGGGGTCGGCTCGCTCATCGTGGTCCTCCTCCTGCCGGACGGGGTCGCGGGCCCGAGTACCCCACCCGCACCGCCCGCACCACACGGGACGCGGTTTCAGCGGCGCAGCCGGGCCAGCGCCGTCCGCAGGGCCGCGCGCACCTCCGCGGGCGGCGGCGGACCGTCGCTCTCGGCGCCGGCGGTGACCGCCGCGGCCACGGTGCGCAGCTTGGTGTTGGAGAGCTGCGACGCCTCCCGCAGGATGTGCCACGCCTCGTCCGACGTGCAGGCGTGCAGCGCCATGAGTACGCCCCGGGCCTGGTCGATGACCGGGCGGGAGGCGATCGCCCGGCGCAGCTGCTCCACCTCCTCCTGGAGGACGTGCAACCGTTCGGCGGGGGGCGCGTCGGGCTCGGTCGCGGGCTCGGGCCGGTGGGCCGTGGTGCACAGGGGGTCGGCGGGGTCCAGTCCGGCCAGCTCCAGGGCGCGCAGCGGCTGCCCGTGCCAGTTGGTCGCCGTGGCCGGCACGGCCTGCCGGTTGCTGTAGCCGCCGAGCAGGTCCAGGAACTGGAGTCCTGCGGTGTCCATGAACACCACGTCCCGCATGTCCAGGTCCACCCGGCTGATGCCGTCGGGCAGCGTGGCCAGCGCCTGGGCCAGGATGTCCGCGCACCCGTGGACGAGTTCTCCCCGTGGCAGGAGCAGGGCCCGGCCGGAGTGCACCTGGCCGTCGATGACCAGGGCGGCCGGACTCCCCGCCAGACGTGGTGGTGCCGCTGAGGTCATGTCACCGCCTTGTCCGTCCATGTCGATCTCCGGCAGACGTTCGCAACGTCACACAGTCCCCGTCGGTGCACCTGCCCGCCGGGCGGGGGACTACACCCGGGTGCGGGGAATGACCGGCCCACGGGTGGGTAAAGGCGCCGTCCGTCCACTGCCGCGCGGTTCCGTCCCCGGAGCGCTCACAGCGGCGACCACCAGGTGACGGGCGTTCCCCCGCCGTCGTCAGAGACCGTCAGCCGTACGCCGCCCGGGCCGTCCCGGCCGTCCGGTGAAACGGCGGTCGTTCCGACGGCGACCTCGACGCGGGTCACGTCCGGCCGGCCGGCCGCGTCGGCCAGGGCCCGGCGCAGCGCGGTGAGCAGACGGTCCCCGACCGCGTCCGGTACGCGGGTGTCGACGGCGCCGGTGAAGTGCGTGGACGGGGTGAAGCCGAGCCGGGCGGCGGCGGACGCGGTCTCCCGCAGCACCCGGCCGCGCAGCCCCGTGGGCGGGCCGTCCGGGGGCTGCCGCAGCGCCAGGATCGTCGTACGGACCTCCTGGACCGTGGACCGCAGCTCGTCCACCGCCCGGCCGAGGGCGTCCCGGACGTCGTCCGCGCCCGGCCGTCGCTGCGTGGACTCCAGCATCAGACCGGTGGCGAACAGCCGCTGCACCACCAGGTCGTGCAGGTCCCGGGCGATGCGGTCCCGGTCCTCGTAGACGGCGAGACGCTCCCGGCCGCGCCGGGCGTCGGCGAGGACCAGGGCGAGCGCGGCCTGCGAGGCGAACTGCGTCGCGAGCAGCCGTTCGACGGCGGTGTAGGGGCGGTCGCCGCGGCGGCGGGGCAGGGCGAGGGTGCCGATCAGCCGGCCGTCCGCCCGCAGGGGCAGCATCATGCTCGGCCCGAAGCGGTGCCGCACGTGCGTCGTCATGCGCGGGTCGGTCGCCGAGTCGGCGATGAAGACGGGCTGCCCGCCGAGGAGCTGTTCCAGGACGGGGCTGCCCGGTGCGATCGTCGCGCCGACGATGCCGTCCGGGTCCTCGGGCGTCGAGGCGGTCACGATCTCCATGCCGCCCTCGGCGGTCGGCTGCAGGATCACTCCGGCGCTGGCGCCGGCGAGCAGCCGGGCGCGTTCGGCGACCGTCGTCAGCGCGTCGTCCGCGCCCTCCTCGGTGAGCAGCGCGTTGGTGACGGCCGCCGCGCCCTCGATCCAGCGCTCGCGCTGCCGGGCCGCCTCGTACAGGCGGGCGTTGCCGATCGCGATGCCGGCCTGCGCGGCCAGGACCCGCAGCAGCTGCTCGTCCTCGGCCGTGAACGGTTCCCCGCCGGGCCGCCCGGCCAGCCGCAGCTCGCCGAACTCCTCGTCGCGCACGTGGATCGGCATCCGGAGCCGGGGCACCGGGTCGCGCTCGCCGGGCCGGCCCGGGCTGCGGATCTCGGTCAGGCCGTCCCGGGCGGGGTCGGCGGTGGACAGGGCCGCCGAGGTGGCGCCGGTCAGCTCGGCGGCGCCGTCCACGATGTGCTGCAGCGTGCTGCGCAGGTCGAGGTCGGTGCCGACCTCCAGGACCGCTTCGAGCAGGCGGGTCAGACGGGGCGCGGGCTGAGTGGTCATGCCGTGCGGCCTCGTCGGTCTCTTCGCTTCCCCGGCTTCCGTTCTTCCGCGCCGCTTTCAGTCCGCCGACGTCGGGTTCAGCGCCAGCGGCTCGATGCGGCCCTCCAGCATCGTGCCGAGGCCCTGGACCGCGCACACGTCGGGGCGTTCGGCGATGTGCACCGGCATGCCGGTCGCCTGACGCAGCATCTGGTCGAAGCCGGGGAGCAGCGCGCTGCCGCCGACCATCATGATCCCGCGGTCGGCGAGGTCCGCGACCAGGTCCGGCGGGCAGTCGCGCAGCACCTTGCCGATCCCGTCGAGCACGCCCGTCAGCGGTGTCTGGATGGCGTTGCGGACGGCGGCGGTGTCGACCCGCACACTGCGCGCCAGCCCGGTCGCCACGTCCCGGCCGTGGATCTCGGTGGACGCCGGGCCCTGCGGGGACAGCCCGTTGCCGGACAGGGCGACCTGCAGCGGGCGTACGGACTGGCTGGGCAGCACCAGTTCGTGCTGGTGGCGCAGGAGCTGCACGATCGCGTGGTCGACGGCCTCACCGCCGACCGGGATGCGCTCCGCGGTCACGATCGAGCCGAGGGAGAGCACCGCGACCTGCGTGGCGTGCGCCCCGCAGACCATGATCATGGTCGCCTCGGGCTGTTCCACCGGCAGCCCGCAGCCGACCGCCGCGGCGATCAGCGTGTCGACGAGTTCCACCCGGCGCGCGCCCAGCCCGACCAGCGTCTCGATCGCCGCCCGCTGGGAGAGGGGATCCGCGTCGTGCGGGGTGCACACGGCGGCGCGCAGCCGGGGCTTGCGGCGCAGCGCGCGGCGGATCTTGTCGCCGAGCAGGTGCCGCAGCATCCGCTGGGCCATCTCGATGTCGACGATCGTGCCGCCGGACACGGGCCGTACGACGCGGATGTAGCCGGGGGTGCGGCCCGTCATCTTCTCCGCAAACTCACCGACCGCGATGAGCGCGCCGGTGCGGGTGTTGACCGCGGCGGCGGACGGCTGGTCGACGACGAGCCCGGCACCCTTCACGTACACGCGGGTCCGCGCCGCGCCCAGGTCGACGGCGAAGTGGCAGCGGCGCAGCGCCTCCAGGCTGGCGGTACTGGCGGTCATGGCGGATCCTCCCGAGAGCGCGGACCGTGCGGGGTCGGCGGGTGGCCGGCCTCCTTGGCATCGTGCGCGGGACGGCGAGCGGGCGCGCCTTGGAGGGGGCCGGGCGGGGGGCCGCCGAACGGGGGGGTGAGCGGTCAGCGGGCGGGCGGCGCCCCGGGCCCCCCGGCGGCCCGCCCCACCGGCCGGTACCAGCCGGTGTCGTCGGCCAGCGGCCGGAAGGTGTCCGGGGGGAAGACCGGGCCGTCCTGCCCTTCCTCGTACACCTCGTCGTAGTAGAGGGAGTCCGAGAGGGCGACGAGCGCCTGGGCGCCGGAGGTGTCGAGGGCGTCGCGGACCGACCGGGGGTCGGCCCGGAAGACCTGTTCCTCGCCGCCGTCGAGGCGGAACTCCACCTGCCAGAACTCCGCGATCAGCCGCGGACCGCCCAGGTGCGCCAGCAGCCCGGGCAGGCCCTCGACGGTCGCCCGCAGCAGGGGGGAGGCATCCACCCGCGGCGCCAGCAGCACGAGCAGGTCGCCCGCCCGGTCGTCCAGGAGCTGGTACGCGTCACCGTGCAGCCCGCTGTCCGCGAGCAGGTCGGTGACGACGCGGTGCAGGGCCGCGCGGGCCTCGCCGCCCTCGGGGCCGTCGGGGAAGGCGTAGCGGGCGCAGTCGTGGAAGTCGGTGTCGATGTCGGCGTCGCCGGCGCCGGCGCCTTCGGCCTCGTCGGCGTCGTCCGCCGTGCGTGCCGCCCCGGAACCCCACGCGGTCCCTGTCCGGTCCTCCTCCGGCACCGCCCACATGTCCACGGGGAGGGAGGAAGCACCCGCCTCCGTCTGCTCGGCCGCCTCCGCCTCCCGCTCGGTGGGGCGGCCCTCCTCGTCCTCGCCCAGCAGCGGCGTCCACAGACCGTCCTCCGTGGGGAAGGGCCCCTCCGGGAGCTCGTCCGGCGCGGACACGACGGTCTCCGGCCCGCCCGGGTCCGCCGTCCCCTCGTACTCGTCCCACGGGGCGTCGTCCGCCGGCCCGGCGTGCTCCTCGCGCAGTTCCCGGCCCAGCGCCACCAGCGCCGGGCTCCTCCCTCCGGACAGCTCGTACTCCCCGTACACCTCCAGCGCCTCCTCGACCCGGCCCTGGCGGCGCAGGGCGATCAGGTACAGGCGGCGGAAGTCCTCCCGGTGCGGGTGCGTGCGCAGCAGGCCGGCCAGGTCGGCGGCGGCCCGGTCGTACTCGCCCAGCGCCAGGTCGAGTTCGGCCCGCTTGGTGTGCAGGGCGAGGCGGAGCCGCGTGAGGCGGGTGCGGGCGGTGCGGGCGCCGGGGCCGGGCACGTCCGCCAGGGGTTCCGTGCCGCGCCACAGCGCCAGCGCCTCGGTGACGTGCGCGCGGGCCTCGGCGAGCGCGCCCGCCAGCCGCGCCGCGTCGGCCCGGCGCACCAGCTCGTCGCAGTGCACCACGTCCACGTGGTCGCAGCTGGTGTGCAGGGCGTAGCCGTGGGCGGACGTCGCCAGTACGCCCGGACCCAGCAGGGCGGCCAGCTCGCCGGCCGCCCTGGTCACCTCGGCCCGGGAGTCGCGCGGCTCGTCGCCCGGGTCCCACAGCCCCCACCGCAGCTCCTCGTGCGTCACCGTGCGGCCGTGCTTGAGCAGCAGCGTGGCGAGCAGGGCGCGGACGGTGGGCGGCAGCGTGGGGGAGCCGTCCGGGAGGTCGACCCGCAGCGGGCCCAGGGCGGTGTACCGGCGCGGCTCGTACGCCTCGCGGGCCCTGGCCGGCGGCTCCGGGTGGGTGAGCAGGTCCCGGCCCCGGGCCTGGGTCTCCAGCGACGGGAACATCAGCTGGTCGAAGGCGTGCGCGTAGTGGATGCGCAGGGCCGGAGGCAGCCGGTCCAGGCGGCGGGACTCGATCGGGACGGTCAGGCGCGAGGTCCCCGACGTCAGCAGCAGCACGACGTCGCACAGGGCCCGCAGGTCCTCGGAGCGTCCGGCCGGGCCCGAGGTGCGTCCCGGTTCGAAGAGGCTGAGCCGGGCCGTGCCGTCCGGGAGCAGGACCACCCGGGACGCCTCCAGACCGCCGTGCGTGACGCCCGACTCGTGCAGGGCGGTGAGGGCCCGTGCGAGCTGGGCCCCGACCGACACCGTCAGCGGCGGCGGCAGCCGCCGGCCGTTGGACCGGAAGAGCGCGTTCAGGGAGATGCCGTCGAGGTGCTCCATGACGACATACGGGACGCCGTCCTCGACGCCGCCGTCGAGGACGGTCACCACGTTCGGGTGAGCGAACTCCGTCAGGCGGCGCGCGTCCCTCAGGAACGCCCGGCGCGAGGCGGCGTCGGGGAGCGGATCGTGCAGCCGGACCGCCACGGTCCGGTTGGTCCCGGTGTCCTCGGCCAGCCACATCCTCCCGGCCGGTGCGAGCCGCCGCACCGGCCGGTAACGGGCGCGCAGCCCGGGCGGGAAGGGCGAGGGGCCCGGTGGACGCGGCGGCGTGGACAGCTGCCGTGCGCTCTCCTGGCTGATCGCCGCGAACGATCCCCTCCCGTCGGCCCGTTCGGTGCCCTCCCGCGAGGGGATCAGCGCACGGAACTCGCCGGGCGAGCGCCCGGCCCGCTCGTCGATCAGACCGCCGGTCCGCAGCAGCAGGTCGTGGGTGCGGGCGCGCGCGGTGCGGGGCAGCCCCCGCAGGAGCAGCTCGCGTACGCCGGGGCGGAACTCGTAGGAGCCGGGCGGCCCCGGGACGGTGGTGAGCAGGCCGCTGAGGATGACCTCGGCCAGGTGGCTCGGGAGCGGGTCCGGTTCGACGGCGGCCTGCACCAGCCGCATCACCGGCAGGTCCGGGCGCCCGAGCGCGAGGTGGCCGGCCAGCCGGAAGGCCTGCGGGGACGCGCCCGCGCGAAAGCGCAGGACCAGTTCCTCGGCGGACAGCCGCGCGACGTCGGCGCGGTCGTCGGCGTCGGCGGGCAGGGGGCGGTGCAGTACGGCCGCCGCGCCCGGGTACCGGGCGCCGCCCGGACTCGCGACCAGCGACGCCCAGTTCGCCAGCCACTGAGGGCCCGGCTCCAGCACCGGCACGTGCACGGAGCCCCGGGGGGCCGGGGGCGCGGTGCCGTCGTACGGGGTGAAGTCGAGCGCGGCGCTGGGCGCGGCCCGGTGCGGGGCGGACAGCAGGCCGGGCACCGGCGGCAGCGCGGTGTCCCGCCACAGCTGCTCGGGCAGCGGCTGGAGGACGGCGAGGGGCGTGCGGTGGGCCCAGCGGCGCAGGGTGGCGAACCACCGGGCGCCTGCCGGGCCCTCGCGCCACTGCGGTCCCATGCAGTCGCTGATCAGCAGGGTGACCGTACGGCCGTCGGCGGGTGCCTGGGCGCCGTCGCCGGGGACCGTGCCGTCGGCCTCCGCGCGGTGCAGGGTGACCGTGCGGAAGACGCCCGACTGGGCCAGCGCGGCGTGCAGTTCACGCACCAGGGGCCGCCAGACGGGCATCGTGGGGCCCGCGTCGTGCACCAGGTTCAGCCGCAGCCACCGCTCCCGTACGGGGCGCAGCACCGGAAGCCACCACTCGGGGCCGGCGCCGAGCCGGGCGATGCGGTCGGCGGTCGCTGCCTCGTCCACCTCCTGGCCCACCGGGGCGTCGGTACGGCGCTTGAGCGGGCGCAGTGACCGCTGCAGCGCCAGGGGGTGGCGCAGCATCGGCGGGGCGGGCGCCAGCAGGGCGCTGTGCGGTTCGGTCGCGGCCGTCCCCGGGGCGGGGGCCGGGGACGGCAGGCGCAGGGGGCTGCGGGGGGCGGCCGGCTCGGGTGCCGGAGGGGGGACGGCCGGACGGTCCTGCCGCCGCGGCTCTCGGGGGCGGCCGGCTGCCGGCGGTACGGGAGCGGGCGTGGGCGGCGGCTCGGGCGCCGGGGGTTCCGTACCGGCCGACTGGCCCGGGCCGTCGTGTCCGGCGGACTCCATGTGCCCCGCCAGCCACAGGAGTTCAGCCAGCTCGAGCGGGGTCGGGCGGGGGCCCGAGGACGCCCGGCCGAGGATGTCGGCGAGGCGGGGCAGGGGGTCCGGCGGGCCGGGGCGGTCGGCGGGCATCAGAAGGCGTCGGGCTGCGGGGACCGGCCCAGGTACGGCATCAGCCGCTCCGCCAGCTCGTCCAGGGAGTCGGTGCCCAGACCGGAGGAGCGGGCCAGGTAGATGGCGTTGAGGAGCTGGTCGGTGGCGAGTTCGCCGCTGCCCACGCGGGACAGGAAACGGTCGATCAGCTGCTGGGCGTATGCGTCGGGCTCGCCCAGGTGGGCGCGGACGATCTCGGCGAGGTGGGCGTCGTCGGGCTGCCGCAGGCGCAGCGAGACGCAGCGGCGCAGGAACGCGGGAGGGAACTCGCGCTCGCCGTTGCTGGTGAGGACGACGAACGGGAAGGCCCGGCAGCGGACCCGGCCGCGCTCGACCGGTACCCGCTGGTCGGTGCCGTCGATCAGCACCTCGGCGCGTCCGCCGGGGGTGTCCCGCGAGGCGCGCACGAGTTCGGGGATCTCGTACTGGCCCTCCTCCAGGACGTGCAGCAGGTCGTTGGGCAGGTCGAGGTCGCTCTTGTCGATCTCGTCGATGAGCAGGGCGCGCGGACGGGCGTAGGGGAGGAGGGCGGTGCCGAGCGGGCCGAGGCGCAGGTGGTTCTCGATGCCCGTCCCGGCCGCCGGGTCGTCGGTACGTCCGGTGGCGTGGCGCGCCGCGTACAGGCGGGAGAGCGGGTCGTAGGCGTAGAGGCCGTCGTGGAGGGTGCTGCGGCTGGTGATGTTCCACCTGAGGACCGGGCCGAGCCGCAGCTCGCGCGCCACCGCGTAGGCGAGGGACGACTTCCCGGTGCCGGGCGGGCCGGTGACCAGCAGCGGGCGCCGCAGGTACAGGGCCGCGTTGACCAACTGCACCGTGTGCTCGGTGGCCTGGTAGGTCGCGGCCCGGTGGGCGCGGTCGGGAGAGGTGGCCGGGGCGTCGCCGTCGTCGTCCGGCGGGTCGAGCACGGGGTGGCCGTCGAAGGCGCGCCAGGGCGGGGGCGGGGGCAGCCTGGTGATGCCGTCGTGCGGGTCCGGCGCGCCGGTGTAGACGGGCCACAGGGGCATGGTTCTTCTCTCCGAGCGATCGTGCGGCGGGGTGGTTCCGGTGGGTTCGGGGTTCGGGGTTGGGGCGTTCGGTGGTTCGGGGAGGCGGGGGTTCGGGTGGTCCGGGCGGTTCCCGTGGTTCCGGCGGCGTCGGGCGGGCGGCTTCAGGCGACGGGTGAGTGGAGCAGGGCGGCGGGTTCGGCGAAGCAGCGGGGGTCGTCCCACAGCAGTTGGAGGTCCCTCGCCCAGTGCCCGTCCGGGTCGTCGGCCGCGTCCGCCGTCTCGCGCAGCTCCATGACCAGGCGGGGGAGTTCGGACGGCGGGACCCCCGCCACGGACACGGCGAGTTCGTCGAGGAACGCGGTGCCGGAGCAGTCACCGTCGTGCCCGTCGCCGGGGCAGCCCGCGCGCGGCCACAGCAGTACGGGTACGGGCAGGTTGAGACCGACCTCGAAGTGCTCCCGGGCCGCCGTGGGCGGGGCGGCGAAACCGGCCAGTTCCGCGTCGTCCCGCAGCCGCCTGCGCAGTCCGGCCGGCCGCTCCGGGGTGCCGCAGTCGACGCGGTGCAGTGTGCCGCCCGGGCTGACGCCGAGCTTGCGCCACCTCTTGCGCAACTGGTGGCGGAGGCGTCCGCTGCGGTGGCGGTACCGGTCGGTGACGACCAGTGGGTAGGCGCAGCCGAGCGGGGTGGGGTCGTCCTCGCTGCACGCCCAGTGCGCGACCGGTTCGTTCAGCCACTCGCGCGGCAGGACGAAGGTGAGCAGTTCCTCGGCGCCGGGGTCGAGCTGGGTGAACGCCTCGTCGATGCGCTCCTGCACGAAGGCCCGCACCGCGCTCCGGGCCATCCGGCGCGAGGCCACCGGGCGGCGCTGCCCGTCCCGGTAGGCGGACACCTCGACGGTGACCTGGTCGGCGCCTGCCCCGCTGTGGTCGATCTCCACGACGATGGGTGACCACGTCGCGGGCCGCGGCGGGGGCTGCCCTTCCGCCAACTGCCGCTCCAGCCGGTCGGCGAACCGCGCCACGGCGTCCGGCTCCGTCACCTCCCACTGGACGTAGACGGCGGCCTCCCGCAGGGAGGCGAAACCGCCCTGCGGGGGCGGTGGGGCGAAGGCGTCCATGGCGGAGACGTACAGCCGGTTCGGATCGCAGGCAAGGCCCGTCTCCTCGGCCCGGCGCACCAGCGCGTACAGCCGCCGGCGCGCGTCCGGCCGGTGGCCCGGGGTGGGGACCAGTTCGCCGAGCTCGGGCCAGTAGCGCGCCATGACCTCGACCGGCAGCATCCGCCCGACGCGCACGTCCCTGGCGCCCGCGACCGCGGAGACCATGCCGACGACCGTCCCGTCGGCCAGCGTCACCGCCGCCCCGCTGAACCCGGCCGCCAGCGGCTGCCCGTGCCCCGTCAGCGCCTCCAGCTGGACCCACTCGTCCGAGATGAGCGGGCCCGGCAGGGCCCGGTAGGAGGCGAGCATGCCCTCGTCGTACCCCTTCGGGAAGCCGTAGGCGACCAGCTCGGGGGCGGGCACGGTCCGTTCCGCGCCGGGGCGGGCGAAGGCGGCCGGGGCGAGCGGCACGTCGCGCTCCAGCTCCAGTACGGCCAGGTCGCCCCGGTCGGCGGCGCCGCCCCGCCAGCCGCCGTGCACGGCGACCGTCGCGGACAGCTCACCCAGCTCCCGGTGGCCGGGGAAGGTCACCGTGACCGCGGCGTCCTCGCTCCACCTGACGACATGGGCGCAGGTGAGCAGCCGGCGCCCCGAGACCAGGAACCCGGCACCGACCTCCTGGCCGCACTCGACGCGGGCGTGCCACGCGGCACCGCTCATGACCGGCCGGCGGCGTCCGGACCCCCGGCACCCTCGGAGTCCCCGGGGGCCCCGGAACCCTCCGCGGGCCGGGGCGACCAGCTCAGCTTCACGATCAGGTGGCCCTCGGCAGCCCCCTTGGCGATGACCGCGCCGGTCTCCGCGGTCAGCTTGACCCCGAACTCCAGCTCCACCGAGTCGGGTCTGAGCGAGCCGTCCCGGAACACCCGCAGCGCGGACCCGGCGGCGGCCCGCACGCCCTCCAGGGACCCCTCGAAGGTGCGGGCCGCCCGGGCCGGTCCGTCGCCGCGCGAGACCAGCCGCGCGCCGTCCTCGTCCTCGACGCCCTCGACGACCACCAGCGCACCGTCCTCGGTGCTGAACTCGACCAACCGGTCCATGACGCCGTTCGCTCCCCGTTCGCCGTGCGTACCCGTGCGGAACCTCATTGTGACGGACGGTACTTGACGGTGTCCCGCCCTCCGCCGCCGGTGCCGCGCGGGGCTGGCGGAAACCCGCCAGGGCGCCAAACCGCCACCCTTGGTCAACTCCCCAGCCCCGCACGCCCCCTGAGACTGCTCTCAGCACTCGTCACAGCACTCTACGACGACACGAAGAGAGACGTGGATGAGCACAGGACCAGTCAGACGCGGGGCGACCCTCCTGTCGGCGGGGCTCGTGATCGCGCTGCTGCCGGCCGGAGCGGCGGCGGCGCAGGAGCCGCCCGGAGCGGCGGCCGGCCGCACCCAGGCCGCCGACGCCCGCGCCGACGCCCGTGAAGGCGCCCGCACCGTCACCCTCGTCACCGGCGACCGGGTGACCGTCGGCGACCTCGGCGGTGGCCGGAAGACCGTCACGGTCGAGCGGCCCGAGGGCGCCACCGGCGCGGTGCACACCCGCAGCAGCGACGGGCGGACGCTGGTCGTGCCCGACGAGGCGCTGCCCCACCTGCGCGACGGCAGCCTCGACGAACGGCTCTTCGACGTCGGGGCGCTGCTGGAGCAGGGGCTCGCCGACACCGAGACCGGCGAGCTGCCGCTGATCGTGACCTACGAGAAGGGCGCGCGTGCCGCCGCCCTGAAGGGGGCCGAGCGGACGCGGTCGCTGCCCAGCGTGCGCGGGGCCGCCGTCGAGGCGGACAAGGGGCGCACATTCTGGCGGGAATTCACCCGTCGGGGCGGTGCCGTCGACCGCGTGTGGCTCGACGGGCGGGTCACCGCCGCCATGGCCGAGTCCAACGCCCAGATCGGCACGCCCGAGGCCTGGGAGGCCGGGCTCACCGGCAAGGGCGTCACCGTCGCCGTCCTGGACAGCGGCGTGGACGCCGGTCACCCCGACCTGGCGGGCCGCGTCGCCGAGAGCCGCAGCTTCATACCGGGCGAGGAGGTTGCCGACCGGCACGGCCACGGTACGCACGTCGCCTCCACCGTCGGCGGCAGCGGCGCGGCCTCCGACGGGAAGGAGAAGGGCGTCGCGCCCGGCGCCACCCTGGCCGTCGGCAAGGTCCTCTCCGACGAGGGCTTCGGCAGCGAGTCCGAGATCATCGCCGGCATGGAGTGGGCCGCCCGGGACGTGGACGCCGACATCGTCTCCATGAGCCTCGGCTCCACCGAGCCCAGCGACGGCACCGACCCCATGGCGCAGGCCGTGAACACGCTGTCCGCCGAGACCGGGGCCCTGTTCGTCATCGCGGCGGGCAACACCGGCGCCCCGTCCTCCATCGGCTCGCCCGCGGCCGCCGACGCCGCCCTGACCGTGGGCGCCGTCGACTCCGCCGACCAGGCGGCCTGGTTCACCAGCGCCGGTCCGCGGTACGGGGACAACGCCCTCAAGCCCGACCTGTCCGCCCCGGGCGTCGGCATTCTCGCCGCCCGCTCCCGGCTCGCCGAGGGCAGCGGCGACTACACGTCCATGGACGGTACGTCGATGGCGACGCCGCACGTCTCCGGCGTCGCCGCCCTGCTCGCCGAGCAGCACCCGGACTGGAGCGGCGCCCGGCTCAAGGACGCGCTGATGTCCACCTCGAAGCAACTCGACGCCTCCGCCTACCGGCTGGGCGCGGGCCGGGTCAGCGTGCCGGACGCGATCGGCGCCGAGGTCACCGCCACCGGAAGCGCCGACCTCGGCTTCCACTCCTGGCCCCACGACGCCAACGAGCCGGTGACCCGCACCGTCACCTACACCAACTCCTCGGACACCGACGTCGAGTTGAAGCTGTCCGTGCGGGGAGCCCCCGAGGGCGTCGCCACCCTCGCCGACACCACCCTCACCGTGCCCGCGCACGGCACCGCCGCGACCACCGTCACCGGCGAGGGCGCCAAGGCCCCGGTCGGCCGGACCAGCGGCCGGATCGTGGCGGCCGGCGCGGACGGCACGCCCGTCGCGCACACGGCGTTCGGACTGGTGAAGGAGGAGGAGCGGTACACGCTCACCGTCCACGTGAAGGACCGCGACGGTGCCGCCGCCCCGGCCGACCTGACCGTCCAGCGCCTCGCCGAGGGCGTCGACCCCGTCCCCGCGCACGTCGGCGACTCCGGCACCCTCGAACTGCGCCTCGTGCCGGGGACGTACAGCCTGACCTCCTTCCTCGACGTGCGCGGCAGCCACGGCGCCGACTCGCTCGGGCTCGGCTTCCTGGCCGCCCCCGAGGTCGTCGTCGACCGGGACCGTGAGATCACCCTCGACGGCCGTGAGCTGCGCGAGATCAGCGCCGACGTCCGCAAGCGCACCGAGACCCGGCAACTGATCATGGAGTACGACCGCAGCGCGAACGGCTCCGACCTGTTCGGCGCGGTGCAGGTTCCCCTGACCTACGACAGCGTCTTCGCCGCGCCCACCGGCGACAAGGTCACCGAGGGCGACTTCGAGTACCGGACGGTGTGGCGGCTCGGCAAGCCGCTGCTGGAGGTCCGGGGGGTCGGTGACGCCGCCGTCCAGTCGGGCGGCACCCTGATCGAGGGCCGCACCCGGCTGCCGCTGACCGACGTCGGGAACGGGCCCTTCCCCGAGGGGGTGCGGGGCGGGGCGGTCCTCGCCGAGCTGGCCGGGGACACCGAGCCGACGGCCCTGGCGCAGGCCGCGCAGGACGCGGGCGTGAAGGCGCTGTTCGTCACCGACGCCACCCCCGGGCGGCTGATGTCCTGGTGGGGCACGGACGACAACGCCGACCGGCCGCTGCAGATCGCCACCGTGAACGCGGCCGACGCCGAGCGGCTGCGGCGCGCCGGACGCGTCGACATGACCGGGACGCGCAACACGCCGTACACGTACGACCTGTCCGAGGGCCATCGCGGTGCCGTGCCCGACCGGGACCTCACCTATGAGCCGGGCCGCCGTGACCTGGCCACGCTGCGGGCCGGCTACCACGCGGCCGAGCCCGCGGGCGGCGGCGAGTTCCGGTACTCCATCACCGACACCTTCCCGATCGGCCTCGGCTTCAAGGAGCGGATCGACTTCCCGGCCGAGCGCACCGAGTACGTGTCGACCGGGCCCGGCCAGCTGTGGCACGAGTCCGTGACGACCGCCGACGGCGCGCTGGAGCAGCGGTCGGGGACGGTCCGGTACGAGGGCGGCTCGCGCACCGGCCTGGACTGGTTCAAGCCGGTGTGGCACCCCTATCTCGGCACCGGTCTCGGCTGGGGTCAGCAGCGGGCCGGCAACAGCATCCGGCTGAACGCGCCGGGCTGGGGCGACTCCGGCCCCGACCACACCGGCTTCGGCGACGTGTGGAGCGAGGGCAGCGGGATGACGCAGACGACGTCCGTGTACCTGGACGGGGAGCTGGTGGACCAGGGTCCGAGTTCCGCCGCCTACGTCTGGGACGCGCCGGCCGACGAGCGCACGTACAAGCTCGTCACCGAGACCGCGCTCGACGCCGGGCGCTGGTCGCCGGCGACCGAGGGCCGCGCGGAGTGGACCTTCCGCTCGGCCGCCACGCCGGAGGACCGCTGGACCCGCCTGCCGCTGATCAACCTCTCCTTCGACGTGGACACCGATCTCGCGGGGAAGGTGCGCGGCGGGAAGAAGCTGCGGGTCGGGATCGGCGCCGAGTACGTCGCCGGTGCCCCGGACACCGGGACGATCGGCGGCGGAAAGCTGGAGGTGTCGTACGACGAGGGGAAGACCTGGCGGCAGGTCCGGCTGCGCGGCGGTGACGGGGAGGCGTCCTGGCACGGGACACTGAGCGTGCCCCGTGACGCGGAGCACGTCTCGCTGCGGGCCTCGGCGAGCGACGACCGGGGCGGCTCGGTCACGCAGGAGCTCGTGCGGGCCGTGGCCGTGCGCTGACACCCGGACGGCGCCGCCTCCCTGGGACGGGGAGGCGGCGCCGCCTGGTTTCTCGGACCGTCAGACCAGCCAGCCGACGAAGTGGACGACGCCGGCGAGGATGTCGGTGAGAAGGTTCATGATCGAGCAGCTCCTTGCGCTGTGCTGTGTGGGACCTACTGGCTAGGACCTACGACTACTTGGGACATGTGCGTCAACTACGGTCTGCAGCACGTTGCTTGCACACCGTAAGTATCGTTGGTCGCTGCAGTCACAAGCGTCATTCCGATCGACGATCACCTGTTCCAGGGAACAACTGATCGCCTGTTCGGATCACTCCCAGCTCCGCCAAGTCCTGGGGACACAGGCGCAGTTGGCCGGACGTCGCCTCGGTCTCCTCCGGCCGCCGCTTCAGGATCGCCGCCGCGAGCTCCGGCGCGATGACGGAGAAGTAGCTGTCCGGCGTGGCCCAGGTGCGGCCGGGCGCGGCCAGCGCCAGCGCCCCGCCCGAGCCGCCCTCGCCGATCAGCAGCGTCGTCACCGGCGTGGTCACCGACGCCAGCGCGGCGAACAGGTCGGCGATCGCCGGGCCCGCGCCCTGCCGCTCCGCCTCCGCGTCGGCCGCCGCGCCCGGGGTGTCCACCAGGGTCAGCACCGGGACGCCGAGCCGGTCCGCGAGCCGGAGCAGCCGGGCGGCGGTGCGGTAGCCGGCGGGACGCGTCGCCGTCCCGGTCTGGGCGGCGTACGCCACCGTCCGGCCCGCGTGCTCGCCGAAGCCGCAGAGCATGCCGTCCGGGTCGGTGCCGCCGCAGCGGTCGCCGGACAGGGCCACGCGGTGGGTGAAGTAGGCGTCCAGGTACGCCCCGGCGCGCGGGCGTCCGGGCGACCGGGCCCGCCGGACCGCGTCCCAGCCGCTCACCGGCAGGTCCCGCGCTCCCAGCGGCTCGGGCACGGGCGCCGGTCCGGCCGACGGTGCCGTCAGCAGCCGCAGCCACCGCCCCAGCGTCGCGCGCAGCTCCCCGGCCGGCACCACGGCGTCCGCGCTGCCCGCCGCCACCTGTGCCTCGGCCGTGTACGCCGCCGGGTCGGCGTCCGGCGGCCGGACCCGGGACCCGGCGAAGCCGACCTGGGCGCCGGGCAGCGCGAGGACCACGTCGGCGCCGGCGCCCAGCGTCGCCCAGCCGCCGCCGGTGGCCGGGTCGCGCAGCACGGCGATCTGCGGCAGCCCGGCCTCCCGGGTGAGCGCCGACTGCCGGGCCACCCGCTGGAGCTGGGTCAGCGCGAGCATCCCCTCCTGCATCCGGCTGCCGCCGGTCGCGACCAACGGCACCACCGGCAAGCGGTGTTCGCGGGCGTAGGCGTACGCGGCCTCCAGCCGGTCGCCGGTGTGCCGGCCCAGCGAGCCGCCGAGGAAGCCGAACTCGAAGGCCAGCAGCACGGCCGGGGTGCCCTCGACGCGCCCGGTGCCGCAGACCACGGACTCCTCCTCGCCGGTGCGCTCGGCGGCGCGGGCACGGGAGGCGTCGTAGCCGTGCCAGCCGAGGGGGCCGTCGGGCGGCTCCGGCCGGGCCGGCGGGCGGGGGAGTTCGGTGAAGTCGTCGGTGAGCAGCGCGACGAACGCGCGCGCGGACAGGCGGTCAGCCATGGGTCAGCGCCCGCTTCATGATCTTCCCCATGTCGTTGCGGGGCAGGGCGGCCACGTGCCGGACGACGCGGGGCCGCTTGTGCGGGGCGAGGCGCCGGGCGACGTGGTCGGCCAGCGTCTGGAGGGCGGGCGGGGAGGCCGGATCGGCGGGCACGATCCACGCCACGATCCGCTCCCCGAGGTCCGGGTCGGGCTCCCCGGTGACGGCGGCCTCCCGCACCTCCGGGTGTTCGAGGAGCGCGTTCTCGATCTCGCCGGCCCCGATCTTGTATCCGCCGCTCTTGATCAGGTCGGTGGCCTTGCGGCCGACGATGCGGACATAGCCGTCGGGGTCGCGCACCGCCATGTCGCCGGTGCGGAAGAAGCCGTCGGGGGTGAAGGCGGCGGCGGTGGCGTCGGGGCGGTTCAGGTACTCGGTGAACAGGTTCGGGCCGCGCACCTGGATCTCGCCGACGCTCTCCCCGTCCGGCTCCGCGATCGGCGTGCCGTCCTCCTCCACCAGCCGCAGCTCAACACCCGGCAGCGGCACGCCCACGGTCCCGGCGCGCGGCTCACCGTCCGCCCGCACACTGGTGTTCATCAGCGTCTCCGTCATGCCGTACCGCTCGATGACCCGCCGTCCGGTGGCGGCGGCGATCCGCTCGTGGTCGTGCACGGGCAGCGCGGCCGACCCGGAGACCAGCAGCCGGGCCCCGGCCAGCGCCTTCGCCAGCTCCGGGTCGCCGGGCAGGGACTCGGCGATCCGGTGGTACATCGTCGGTACGCCGAACAGCATCGTCGCGCCGTCGTTCAGTTCGCGGGCCGCGCCCTCGGTGGAGAACCTGCCCAGGTGCCGCACGGACCCGCCGCGCCGCAGCGGCCCCAGGATGCCCAGCACCAGCCCGTGCACGTGGAACAGCGGCAGCCCCTGCACCAGCACGTCGTCGCCGGTCCACTGCCAGGCGTCGGCGAGCGCGTCCAGCGTCGTCGCCAGCGCGCGCCTCGGGATGACCGCGCCCTTGGGCGGGCCGGTGGTGCCGGAGGTGTAGACGACGAGGGCGGGGTCGCCGTCCTCGGCGCGGTCCTCGGGGACGGGGCCGGTGGCGCGCGCGTCGACGTCGATCCGCTCCAGGGCGTCCAGCGCGGGCGGGAGTTCGGCGCCCGGGGGCGTGAGGACCAGCGACGGCTCGCTGTCGGACAGGATGTGCGCCAGTTCCTTGTCGCCGGACTTCGGGTTGAGCGGCACGGCGGGGATCCCGGCCAGCAGCGCCGCCACGACGGCGACGGCGGTCTCCATCGCCGGGGTCGCCCAGACGGCGACCCGTCCGGCCCCCCGGATCCGTCCGGCCGTGCCGCCCGCCGCTGCGGCCAGTTGCGCGTACGTCAGGGAGCGCTCGCCGAACCGCAGGGCGGGCCGGTCGGCCGGAGCGCCGGTCGGGGCCGGGGTCAGGGCCGGGAAGAGAGAGGACACGCGTCGTACTCCTTAGTCGTTTCGCTGCTGCTCGCGATCGCCGGTTCCTTGCCTGGACCTACCCGAAGCCGGGCACGACCAGCACGAGCCACGCCAGCGCGGGGACGGCCGCCACCACGATGCCTCCGTAGATCATCAACTGCCGGAAGAACCGCTCGCGGTCGACGTCCGGGGCCGCGGCCAGCACCAGCGCGCCGTTGGTCGAGAACGGGCTGACGTCCACGACCGTCGCCGACACCGCGAGCGCCGCCACCATGCCGACCGCCCCGATCTCGCCCTGCGCGAGGAACGGCACCGCCAGCGGGATCAACGCGCCCATGATGCCCACGGAGGAGGCGAAGGCCGACACGATCGCGCCGATGTAGCAGAGCAGCACGGCGGCCAGCAGCGGAACGCCGATCCCGCCGACGCCCTCACCGGCCCAGGTGATCGTGCCCATCTCCTCCAGTACACCGACGTACGTGAGGACACCGCAGATCAGCAGCACTGTGGACCAGGCGATCTCGCCGACCGCGCGGCGGCTGTCGTCCGGCCAGGCGGTGCTCAGCACGACGGCGAGGGTGACCGCGGTCAGTCCCGCGTCCAGGTCGAAGCCGAGGACGGCCACGACCAGGGCGGCCAGGGCGACGAGGGTGGCGATCCGGGCGGGAGCGAGGCGGGTGGCGCCGTCGGTGCCGTCGGTGTCCTGGCCGGGGCGGACGGCTACAGCGGTGGGGGCGGTGCCCGCCGGTCCGGACCCGGTGCCGGTCCCGGTGGGCTCCGTGCCCTTGCCCACCGTGCCGCCGTCCTCGGGCGTCACCGACCCCCGCGCCCACAGCTTCCGCCCGCCGAAGAGCACGAACAGCACACCCGCGATCAGGAGGTTGGCGATCAGCGAGGCCAGGAAGAGGGTGACCTCGCTGCCCGGGAGGCCCTCGCGCTCCACGATGCCGTTGACGATGGAGCCGTAGATGCTGATCGGCGAGAAGCCGCCGGCCTGCGCCCCGTGCACCACCATCGTGCCCATGAGCAGCGGACTGATCGCGTACCGGGTGGCGAAGCTCAGCGCGATCGGCGCGACGATCGCCACCGCGGCCGGGCTCACCGCGCCGATCGCCGTGAGCGCGCCGGTCAGCGCGAACATCACCCACGGGATCAGTGCCACCCGCCCCCGCACCAGCCGGACGGCGGCGTGCACCAGCCAGTCGGTGGTGCCGTTGGCGCGGGCGATGGCGAACAGGTAGGTGACACCGACGAGGACGACGAACAGGTCGCCGGGGAAACCGGCGAAGATGCCGTCCGCGTCGAGGTCCGCGACGAGCGTGCCCACCCCGAAGGCGGCGGCGAAGGCGAGGGCGCCCATGTTGACGGAGCGGGTGGTGGCGATGACGAACACCACCACGAGGACGAGGATCGAGACGAGTTCGGGGGACATGCGGGGGCTCCCGAGGCTGACCTGACTGGCAGAGTGGCTGAGCCACTTGGACGGTGCGACTGGTCGGTCAGCGTGGGCCCGCTCCCGGCCCGCGTCAAGGGGTCGCGCGCGAATTGGCTCAGCCACTCGGCCATCGACGGCCCGGTGTTACGCTCCCGGCGAGAGGGGGGAACCGTGACCGACGCCTTGCGCCCCATGACCAAGCAGCGCCTGTACGAGCAGGTGCTGGAGCGGCTGCGCCAGTACGTCACCGACGGCGGCCTGCGGGCCGGCGACCGTCTTCCGCCCGAACGGGACCTCGCCCGGCGCCTCGGCGTCAGCCGGGCCTCGGTGAAGCAGGCGATCGTGGTCCTGGAGGTCCAGGGCCTGGTGGAGGCGCGGCACGGCGGCGGCACGTACCTGGTGCGCGACAGCCTCGACGTCGAGCCCGTCGAGGACATGGTCGAACGCCGGCGGCGGCTCCCGGACGTCCTGGAGGCCCGCGAGGCGCTGGAGACCAAGCTCGCCGAACTGGCCGCCGAGCGCCGCACGGAGGACGACCTGGCGGCGATGCGGTCGGCGCTGGCGGTCATGGCCGAGGAGGTCGAGGAGGGCGGTCACGGCGTCGAGGGCGACCGCCTGTTCCACGCGGCGGTGACGGCGGCGGCGCACAGCAGCCTGCTCGCGGAGTTCATGCGCTCCATCGCCCACCAGATCGCCGAGAGCCGCACGGAGTCCCTGCGCCAGCCCGGCCGCCCCGGCCGCTCGCTCGCCCAGCACCAGTCCATCCTCGACGCGATCGCCGAACGCCGCCCCGGGCAGGCCGCCGCCGCGATGCGCCGCCACGTCCGTACGGTCGCCAAGGTCCGCCTGCTGGACTGGGACCCGGGAGAGGAACGATAGAGCCGTGTCCTTGCCACCGCCCCTGCCCCTGCCCCGCATAGCCCTCGTCACCTGCCGGCCGGGCCCCCGGGTCAGTGCCGACCACGACCTCCCCGTACTCGTCCGGGCCCTGGCGGACGCCGGGGCGACGGCGTCCGCCGAGGTGTGGGACGACGACGGCGTCGACTGGGGCGCCTTCGACCTCGCCGTCATCCGCTCGACCTGGGACTACAGCTGGCGGGCCGCCGAGTTCACGGCCTGGGCCGAACAGTGCGGGAAGCTGACGCGGCTGGCGAACCCGGCACCCGTCGTGCGCTGGAACACCGACAAGCGCTACCTGGGCGAGCTCGCCGAGGCCGGCGTGCCCACCGTCCCCACCCGCTACGCGGCGCCCGGTGAGACGCCCGACCTGCCCGACGGCCACGAGTACGTCGTCAAACCGACCTCCGGCGCCGGGGCCCGCTTCGCCGCCCGCTACACCCCGGGCGAGCACGCGACCGCGCTGCGGCAGGTGGAGCGGATGCACGCCGAGGGCTTCACGGCGATGGTGCAGCCGTACGTGCGCGGCATCGACACCACCGGGGAGCGGGCGCTGCAGTTCTTCGGCGGGCGTCTGCTGCACGCCAGCCGCAAGGGTGCCGTCCTCACACCCGGGACGCCGTACGACGAGCGCAAGGTCGCGCACCCGGGCCTGGAGCCCTGGACGCCGACCGCGGCCGAACTCGCCGTCGCCGAGGGCGCCCTGGCCGCCGTACCGGACACTCCCGAGCTGCTGTACGCCCGGGTCGACCTGGTGGACGGGGACGACGGGCGGCCGCGGGTGATGGAGCTGGAGCTGGTGGAGCCGAACCTGTTCCTGTGGCTGCACGAGCGGTCCCTGCCGCGCGTGGTGGAGGCGGTGCTGGACGCGGCTCGCTAGCGGTCGCCGACCGCCGTCCGCTGGAGCAGGCCCCAGGTGAACTCGGCGACGACCTCGTGCCGCCGCCCGTCCGCGTCCGGGGCGGTGAAGGCCAGCCCCCAGCGGGTCGGGGCCGAGCCCTGGAGCGGGCGGGCGGGCGCGAAGGCGCGGGCCGCCTCGTCGACCGTGCAGGACCAGGGCGTGAGGTCGTCCAGGGCGCGCAGCGGCGGCGCCTCGGCGCCCGGGGCGCGGACCAGCCACTCGTTCCAGACGACGCCCTTGTCGGCGACGAGCACCTCGAAGCGCAGGTCGGGCCAGAGGGGGAGCGCCCACTGCCGGGCCTCGCACTCCAGGTCGCCGATCCGGCGGGGCGCCTCCGACTCGGGTTCGCCCAGGACCGAGCGGTAGCGGGCGGCGGACGAGCGGGAGTGCGGGGAGCGGAGCATCGCCTGCCAGCGGCGGTTGGCCTCCCGCATCTGAGCGATCGAGGCGCCCAGCTCCCGGCGGGCGTCCTCCACCGGGCCGGGATTGTGGTCGGCCATGCGGCGCAGCAGCACGAGCTGGAAGTCGCGCGGGGTGAACGGGCCGGAGGGCCGCTTTCCGGTGGGCATGGGTCCATCGTGGCCCATGGGGTGGGGAGCACGCGGGGCGCACGCCCATTGCCCCGGCAAACGCGATGTGAGTAGCCTGTGTTCGTTATTCCGATCGCCTGTTGAAATCTCGAACAACTTAGGGAGGGGGCCGGACATGGGACGCCTCGTACCAGCCGTGACCCGGGCTCTCGACATACTCGAGCTCTTCCTCGACGGGGACGGCACGCTCTCCGCCCCCGACATCGTGCGCCGGCTCCAGCTGCCGCGCACCACCGTGCACGAGCTGGTCACCACGCTCGCCGCCCGCAAGTACATCGTCCCCGTGGCCGGGCAGCCCGGACGGTACCGGCTCGGTGTGCGCCCGTACCAGCTCGGCGCCCGCTACGCCGAGCACCTCGACCTCGCCGCCGAGGGCCAGCAGGTCGCCCGGTCCGTCGCCGAGACCTGCGACGAGACGGTGCACGTGGCGATCCTCGAGGACACCGACGTCATCTACATCGCCAAGGTCGACTCCACGCACGCGGTGCGCATGGTGTCCGCGGCCGGGCGGAAGCTGCCCGCCCACTGCACCTCCGTCGGCAAGATGCTGCTGGCCTCCCTCCCCGAGCCGGAACTCGCCGCCCGCTTCCCGGACGGCACCGAACTGGCCGCGATGACGCCGAACAGCATCACCGACCCGGCCGCGCTGCGCGAGGCCCTGGCCGGCATCCGCGAGCGCGGCACCGCGGTGGAGAACCGCGAGTCCAACCCGGACGTCTCCTGCGTCGCCGCGCCGGTCCGCGACCGCACCGGCCGGGTCGTCGCCGCGCTGTCCATCTCCGTGCCCATGATCCGCTGGAGCGAGGAGCGCCTCGGCGAGCTGGAGGAACTGGCCGTCAAGGGCGCCGCCGACCTGTCCGAGCGCCTCGGCCACCGGGGTACGTCATGACGGCCACCGGCACGGCGTACGAGGTGGCCGTCCGGGCGGAGGCGGCGCTCGGCGAGGGACCCACCTGGGACCCGGCGACCGGCCGCCTCCTGTGGATCGACATCCTGAACTGCCGCGTCCACACGTACGACCCGGCGACCGGCCGGCGCACGGTGCGCCGCACCGAGCAGCACGTGGGCGCGGTCAAGCCCCGCGCGGGCGGCGGGCTCGTCCTCAACCTGCGGGACGGCGTCGGCCTGCTCGACCCCGACGGCACCTTCGGCTGGCTGCACCGGGAGGTCGTCCCCGGCCGCCGCGCCAACGACGCCGCCGTCGCCCCCGACGGCACGCTGTGGGCCGGCACCATGCGCTACGACGAGGCACCCGGCGGCGGCACGCTGTCCCGGTTCGCCGGGGACGGCACGGTGACGACCGTGCTGGACGACGTGGCGGTGAGCAACGGCACCGGCTGGAGCCCCGACGGGCGGCTGATGTACTACGTCGACACACCGACCCGCCGCGTCGACGTCTTCGACGTCGCCGCCCCCGACGGCCGGGTCACGGGCCGCCGCCCGCTGGCCACGGTCGAGGACGGCGCCGGTTTCCCCGACGGGCTGTGCGTCGACGCAGAGGGGTGCGTGTGGGTCGCCCTGTGGGACGGCGGCGCGGTGCGCCGCTACACGCCGGCCGGCGACCTGGACCGGGTGATCCCCCTCCCGGTGCCGCGGGTCACGGCCTGCGCGTTCGGCGGCCCCGGACTGAGGGACCTGTACATCACCACGGCCCGCGTCGGCCTCACCGCCCCGCATCCCCTGGCGGGTTCGCTGCTGGTGGTGCCGGGCGCGGGGCGGGGGGTGGCGCAGCCGGCGTTCGAGGGCTGAGGAGGGGGCGCGGTCGCCGGTTCGGGGCGTGTGCGGCCGCTCCGGGGGCGGGCCGCACACGTACGCCTACAGCAACCCGGCGGCCACGCGCTCGCGCTTCGTCAGCGGTGGTCCGCTCAGCTCCGGCTTGAGGGGGCCGGCCGCCGCGGCCACGAGCACCCGCGGCGCCAGCAGTACGTGCGCGCCCCGCTCCAGTGCCATCACGTCCGTCACCCGGCGGGCGACGCGCCCGTTGCCCGTGGCGGTGTACGTGAGCCGCCCGACGTAGGCCGCCGACAGCCGCTCCCGCAGTGACGGCCCGCCCTGCGCGGCGCCGGGGAAGAACACGTCCTGTCCGACCGCGAGTTCCCACGCGGCGCCCGCCGGACGGGCCACCGCGCGCTGGGCCGACCGTGCCAGGTCCGGCGCGTCCCAGCCGGACCGGCCGAGCACCGAGCGGAGCGCCAGCGCGCTCTGCGCCGCCACCGACATGCCGTGCCCGTAGACCGGGTTGAGGGCGGCCAGCGCGTCCCCGAGCACGACGAGGTTGTCCGGCCACACGGGCATGCGCTCGTAGTAGTGGCGCCGGTTGGCCGTGGTCCGCGTGGCCGACACGCCGCCCAGCGGCTCCGCCCGCGCCAGCAGCTCGCCGATCAGGGGGTGCCGCAGCTCCTCGCGGGCGTACCGTTCGAAGTCGTCGGCGTCGGCCGACGGTTCGCCGCCGCGGGTGCCGAACAGCGTGACCAGCCACCGTCCGTCCTCGACGGGCAGCAGCACCCCGCCCCGGCCCGGCCCCGGGGACCGCGGGTCCGGCTGCACGTTGACCACCGGGAAGCCGTCACGGGCGTCCCGAGGTGCCCGGTACAGGCGGCTCGCGTACCGCACCCCCGCGTCGACCCGCCGTGTCCTCGGCGCGGGCAGCCCGAGTTCCGCCAGCCACCGGGGGGTGCGCGACGCACGCCCCGTGGCGTCGACGACCAGGCCGGCGGGGAGCGTGCGCCCGGGGCCGCCCCCCACCCGTACGCGCACTCCCGTCACGGATCCGCCCGAGCCGTCGAGCCCCAGCGCCTCGGCGTCCTCGACGACCTCGATCCGTTCGTCGGCGCGCACCAGCTCCCGCACGGTGGCGTCCAGCAGGTCGCGCGTGCACAGCAGCATGTGGTGGGACTCGTCCCACCGCCGGTACCAGCCCCGGGGGGAGAGCGCCACCATGTCCGTGGTGACGGGCAGCCGGTGGGCCCCCGCCCGGCGGAGCCGGGCGGCGACGCCCGGTACGAGTTCCTCCAGCGCCCGTATCCCGCCCGACCACAACTGGTGGGCGTGCCGGGCCTGGGGCAGTCCCCGGCGTGCTCCGGGCCCCGCGGGCAGCGCGTCGCGCTCGACCACGGTGACCCGGCCCGCGTACGGCGCCAGGGCGCGGGCGGCGAGCATGCCGGTGAGCGAGCCGCCGAGGACGACGGCTCCGGTGGTGCGATGGCTCATGTGCGGGTGCTCTCTGTGGGGGCGGCCGCACGGGCGCGTACCGCCTCGATCTCGTCGGGACGGCGCAGCGCCCGGGACATGGCCCCGATGTCGCGGAGGAGGTCCGTGCTGTCCACCTCGCCGGTGCCGTCCTCGCGTTCCGGCGCTCGCCGTCCGTGCTCCACGGCGTCCAGGACCACCACCGCGGCGGCCAGCGCCTTGGCCCGCTCCGGAGCGAAGCCGAGAGCGAGGGCCGCCTCGTACGACCGCCTGCGCCGCGCCTCGTCGATGTGCCGGGACAGAGGGAGCAGCGCGTCCCGGATGAACGTCTCGCGGCGGACGAGGCGCAGTTCCGGCGTGGAGCGCAGGACGAACGGCAGGCCGGCGCTCTCCCCGGACCGCAGCAACTGGTACAGCGGCCGCAGTTCGCGGTGGGCGAGCCTGACCAGCCGGCGTTCGTGCAGGTACTGGCCGGCGTGCGGGAGGATGAAGCCGAGGGCGATCACTATGGCGGACAGGCAGGCGACGGGCGGCGCCAGATCGGTGCTCAGCCAGTCCGCGTCGGGGGGCGGGCCCCGCGCCCCCCCCCGCGGGGGGTTTGGGGGGGGGCGAAGACCCGTGGGCGGGGGGGGGCCCCCCCGGGAACAAAAAGACCCCCCCCCCCCCC